>URVC01000043.1 GCA_900551245.1 uncultured bacterium
AGGAGTTCTTTTCTACTCCGACAATCGCTTGTCACCTATACATGGTATCTTTCCTGCTTGCCCGCTCAGAAGAGCGGATAGGTTCCCTGTTTTAAAATTTCCACGGTGTGCTCCCAGACGGCGATTCCGGTTACCAGATCGGTGAGCGCCATGTGGAAGAGAAAATAGCTCTCTTCGGTGCGTCCCTGATAGATGGTCTGCTGGGTGATCGCGCCGGAGAGGCTGAAGTTCGGCGCGATCACGGTGCCGCGCTTCGGCACGGTGGCCTGGTTGAAGAGGTCGTCGGAATCCTTGTCGCGGATTCTCCGGACGGCGAGGTCGAGGTTGCCGCCCGCGCCGAGCGCCGAGGTCACCTTCGCCTGTCCCGACTGGAGGATCGCCCGGCGGATCTTGTCGGTCAGGATCTGCGACTCCAGGTGGAGCGTCGTGTAGTTGCGGATGCGGCTGACCATCACCACCGCCGGCTTGCCGTCGGGACGGCGGAGCGCGCCGGAGGCGAGCAGGGAGTCGATGTTCTCCGCCGCCGCCCGGTTCCAGTCGGCCGGGTCGAGTTCGCTGATCGTCACCAGCGCCTCGTCGCTGTCCACCCCGATGATCCGGGCGGGGGAGGCGCATCCCGCTGCCAGCAGCATCGCCATTGCGGCGAAGAGAAAAGTCATGAGCCGCCAGTTCATAGTTTCACTCCATCGTACTCCACTGTTTCAGATAAAATTTTCCGCCCGCCTCCCGGAGGTAGATCAGCGCCCGGGTGGTTTCCGGTTCGAATTTCAGGGTCTTCCGGAAGAGGCTCTTCCGGTCGGCGCCCTCGACTTCGACGGTGATCTCCCGGTTCGCCGGAATCGGCAGGTGAAGAATCCGGTAGCGCTGCGCGATCGTCACCCAGCGCCGCCAGTCGGTGTCGTTGATCGAAACGCTCGAAGTGGCGGCGACCTGCGCCGTCGCCGCCGCGACCGCCAGCGCTTTGCCGTCGAAGTTCGGCGAGGCGAGCAGGGCGGCGAGCGACGCCTTGGCCGCCTCGTGTTCGATGGTCTTGCTCCGGATGGCGGCGGCGGCGCCGCCCGCCAGTTCCGGCATGGTCAGCTGCCAGAATTCATCCTGCGTGATGCTGGTGAGGTCGGCAAGTTCACTGCCGACGCAGTGGCGGCCTCCGCCGCTGGCGCGGAGCGTCAGCGCCTGGGCGCGGCTGTTCTCCGGCAGGTTGAACTTCCAGTGCCCGGGAACCATTCCCGGCAGGCGGACGGTGGTGCTGCGCTCCTTCCAGCCCGGCGGAATTCCCTGCGCCAGAATGACCACCGCCAGATTGTCGGTGAGCGGGTAGTCCCACGGCTTGACCGAGGCGAGTTCCGGAGGAATTTTTTCGCCGAGCAGATGGAGCACGGTCGCATAGTCGCGGCGGAAGAGTTCGTTGTCCGGCTGGAGCCAGAAGAGGTACTTGAGGTCGACCGCCGCTTCGTCGAACTGATTGTCCCAGTAATAGCCGAGGGCGGAGAGGTAGAAAGGAAGCGGGTTGAAGAGGAGCGCCAGCCGCGGCCGCAGCCGGTCCTTGTATTCGCCGTACTCCGCCTGCACCCCGGCGGCGCGGAAGGTGCCGGCCGCCGTCTGGTTTTCCTTCTCCAGCTTCCGCAGCCGGTAGGGGGCGACTTTGCGGCCGAAGTTCTCCTGATCGTATTCGCGCAGATTCGGGTCGGACTCCTTGAGCAGATAGAGGTACTGCCCGGCGCGGAGCCGCCGGATTTCGACCAGGGCGTCTTCCAGTTCGCCCCGGCTGAAATAGGTGAAGAACTTGAGCATTCCGAGCACCAGCCGGTCGTTCCGGTAGCCGTGATAGGTGGCCGTCCCCGGCCGGTGGAGGCGGATTCTGCCCTGCCGGTCGAAGAGCCAGAAGAGCTTTTCCGCCCGCTCCAGCGCGGTGAGCGCCTCGTCGAACCGCCCGGCGTCGAGGTTGATGCTGCCCGCCTCCAGATGCCAGAGCAGTGCTTCGCGGCCGGTCTCGCCGTTCTCCGCGTCGCTCATTTTCATGCTGAGTTCGGCGGCGCGGTCGAGGTCGCCGGAGTAGTAGAGCTGCTGAAGTTTCTGCTGATCCTGCCGGGTGAAGTCGGAGCGGCAGCCGCCGGCCAGCGCCAGCAGCACCGTCAGCAGAATTGCTCCGCGTGATCTCCTCCGTCTTCTCACGGCCCGTCTTCTCCCGATGGCTCTTACGGTGTGGCTTTCGGGTAGGCGGGCTTTGCGGCCTGCGGCGTCGCAGTCCGGGAATCCGCCTTCAGGCGACAGCGGGCGCCGACGGCGGGGAGTTCCCCTTTGCCCTGCCAGGAGGCGGTGCTCATGTCGGCCGTGACCGATTCAATCCGGGCGTCGCCGAGCCGTTTTTCCGCCGACCCCAGCACCCGGCCGGTCCTGGGATGCACCACCGGTTTGCCCGGCTGATAGATTTCGTAGATCTGCCCGGCGCGCACGCCGGCCCCTTCGCCGCGGGTGAGATAGAGGGTGTTGCCATCGACTGCGGCGACCAGCACCGGATCGAGCCGTTCGAGCAGTTTGCGCCCGGCGGTTTCCGCGGCCAGGCTGAGCAGGTCGTTCTGGTAGTCGGCGGCGGTCCAGTCGCGGCGGGTCTCGGCGGGAATCTCATTGCTCCGGCGGCGACAGGTGATCGACTCCACCGCGACGAGGGTGCCGCTTTTGACCTCGATGATCCGCAGTTCCGCCTCCAGCGTGGCGACGGTGCGGGTGGAGGTTCCGGCGATGGCGGTGCCGGAGGAGAGATTCTGCACCTCCAACCGGGTGAGCTTCGGCAGGATCAGCCAGTCGCCGACCGCCAGCGCGCCGGTCTTGATCTGCTGACCGGGGGCGGCGAGCGCGGCGTCGGCCAGCGCCGATTCGGCGGCAACTGCCTGGAGCGTATCGCGGCCGAGGAGTTCGAAACTGCCGGATTTCAGCAGAAATTCACTGAGTTTCGTCTCGAACGAGGTGCCGGAGGCGGGGGCGATGCCGGGCGCAACCTGCACCGGGAACACGGCGAGCTGTTTTCTCGCGGCGGTTTCGCCGGGGCGGGCGAGAAGGCCGATCTTGTCGAGCGCCCAGTCCAGCCGTCGTACGAGGCCGTTGAGATCGGGTGCGTCGAGGGAGATGTGCCGTTTCGGGTCGACTTTCCCGGTGCTGCAGTCGACGACCATCAGCGTCATACCCATCCGGGAACCGATTTGGGCCACCGAGGTGACCAGAAGATACTTGACTCCGTGGACCCGGCCGAGTTCGGCCAGCTGCCCGGCGCTGTCGGCCAGTCCGGATTCGGTCTGAAACGCCACCTCCTTGAGCATCGCCTGCAGTGCGGTGCGGGAGATCACCTCATAGTTTCCGCCGAGTTTCGCTTCGATCTGGTCGGCCAGTCCGGCGAGGCCGGCGGCGTCGATGTTCCCGCGGGTCATGATCTCCGCCACGGCGATCCGGTCGGCGGCGTGGAGCGCCGTCACGCAGAAGAGCGCCAGAATAAAGAGATGCAGTTTTTTCATCGCTTCTCCTCCTTCGCTTCGAACCGCCGGTTCATGGCGGCGGCGGCCTGCCGGACCGCGTCTTTCATCAGTTTTTCATAGAGTCCGGTGTCGGTGTGGGTTACCGCGCTGTGGTCGAGTTGGCGGACCTTGCCGGTGAAGAGACCGCTGAAGGCGATGGAATTGTCCCGCAGGTCCACGAGTTTGACGAGCAGGTCCAGCGTGTAGATTTTGTTCTTCGTCTCGATGCCGTACCCTTTGAAGGCGGTCTCCTCCTTCTGACAGTCGGAGACGACCGCGTAGAGCACATGGGTCGCTCCGGAGAGGCGGCGGAACTTCTGTCCGGCTTCCGCCATCGCCGTCGCCTGAGTGCCCAGTTCGATGGCCAGCAGCGAGTCGTCGAGCGTCCGCCGGTCGACCGGAGTGAAGGTCTGCGGATACTCTCCCAGCGCGGCGAGCATGTATTCCGAACCGATCACCGCGGTGCGCTGCGGCGAGTTGAGAAGCTTCGCCGCGAGGGCGTCCCGCAGGGCGAGGGTGCGGTCGTTGAGCTGATCCATCCGGGCGCGCTCCTCCTGCCGTTCCTGCAGTGTTGCCCGGTTTTCGAACAGCCGGATCAATCCGAGCATCCGGTCGTCGATGGTACCGTAGTCGTTTGCGTTCAAAGAACTGTACGAAATGGAGGGAATCCTCTCCTCGGTGTAGCGGTAGAACTTCTGCCCGACGGTGTCGATGGTGGAGAAATCGAATACCGCCACCTTGATTTTTTCCTGCTGCCCCGTCTTCGCCGGAGCTTCCGCCGCCGGCAGAAGCGTCGCGGCCGCCAGCAGGGCGGCAACCCATGAAAACAGTTTCATTTCATCTTCCCTTCCGGTGTATGAGTTCCTTTTCGATCACTATGGTCTGGCCGTCGTAGAGTGTCAGAGGGTCGAGGCTGATCTTCCAGCGCATCCGGTCGCGGAAGAGCCGCCCGCGCACCGTTCTGCCGTTTTCCAGCCGGACCGAAACCATCCGGCTGCCGTCCTCGAGCGTCTCCTGCAAAATTACTCCGGCCGATTCTCCACGGTGGAGGCCCGCGTCGCGCAGCGCCCGGTCCGCCGCCCGTTTCAGCTCCGCGCCGGTGGGGGCGGCTGTGTCCTGAACTGCGGTGGAAGAGGGAAGGGGCGTGGCGGGGGAGGGCGCGGGACACTCCGCGGCACAGAACCGCCCGACAGCGAAGCCGAGCAGAATTCCGGCGAGCGCTCCCGCTGTCGCCGTTACGGCTGGATTTTTCCACATTCCCGGTGCCATATTGCCTCTCCTCTGATGGACCGGGATCAATTTACATGTCTGGCGCTTCTTTTTCAACCGGAACCGAGAAAAAAAGTACAGGCGGCGAGGCCGTGAGGCACGCGGTCAGATATCCACTCCGAACAGGTTGACCGGCAGCATGCAGGCGTGGAAGGCCATTTCGAAGGGGGCGGCCCCCCCTTCGATCAGGTTGTTGACGCCGGAGCCGAGAAGACCGAACGGAAGTCCGAGCGTGCACTGCACCGCCCCGAGCGGCAGGTAGAGGGTCTTGAAGGCGGAAATTCCGGTCTTGGCCAGACCGCGGGCGCCGCAGGCGAGCCCGTTCATGAGATAGGGGTGGGTCGCCTCCGCCATCCGCATCGCCGCCGGGGCGAGCAGCGCCAGCGTCACCGGGTCCATCGCCCGGGCGCGGGGCGCGGCGAAAAAGCTCCCCGCCGCCAGCAGAAGCGCGGCAAGGAGAAGTTTCGTTCGCGTCATCATGGGCAGATCCTCCGTTATTCCGAACGCAGAACCGTGATCGGATTCTGCTGTGCCGCCTTGTAGGCCGGATAGGTTCCGAAGATCACGCCGACCAGACTGGAGATCGCCAGCGAGAGCAGAATGCTCCACAGCGAATAGACCGTCGGCATGCCGCTGTAATAGGTGATGGTCCGCGCGATGCCGACCCCGAGCAGGATGCCCGCCACGCCGCCGGTCGAGGTGAGAAAGACCGTCTCGATCAGGAACTGCAGCAGAATATCCGACTTCTGGGCGCCGAGTGCGCGGCGGGTGCCGATCTCCTTGCGCCGTTCGTAGACGCTCGCAAGCATGATGTTCATGATGCCGATGCCGCCGACCACCAGCGAGATGCCGGCGATGGAGCCCATCACGATGGTGAAGATGTTCTGGGTCTGCTCGCGCTGTTTGAGCAGTTCGAGCGGCACGACCATGCCCCAGTCACGGGTTTCGTCGTGCACCTTTTCCAGATAGGCGGCGATGCGCTTGGAGGTGTTGTCGATGTAGCTGGTGTCGTTCACCTTGACCAGGAAGAGGTCGTAGGCGATCCGGGTGATTTTGAACTGCCGCCCCTCCCGCTGGTAGGTGTAGTCCTTGAACTTGGCCCGCGCCGTCGACATCGGAATCAGGATCATGTCGTTCTGCCCGCCGACCTCCGGATACTGCGTGCCGTACTCGTTGGAAAGGATTCCGATGATCCGGTAAACCCCGTCTTCGATGCGGAGGGTGTCGCCGACAATATCGGTCCGGCCGATGGAGAAGAGTTTCCGCTTGACGTTTTTGCCGATGACGCAGACGTTGGATTCATTTTTGAAATCCACCGGCGAAAACCAGCGCCCTTTTTCGATTCGCGCCGAGGAGTCCTCGAGGAAGCGGTAGTCGCATCCGACAAGTTTCAAGTCGGTTCGCTGCAACCCCTTGAGTACTTTTTTTCTCGCGTCGAAAACGCCGGTAATCCGTTCGACGTTGTCCATCCGGCTGATGTGGGAAACGTCGCGTTCGGTGAGGCCGTAGCGCTCCATGACGCTGGCGTTTTCCGACCCCTCGCTCCGCCCCTCCAGCGGCGGCCGCTTGGAAAAGAGGATGATTTTGTCGATTCCCATCGCTTCGATCTGGGCGAGTGCGGAACGCTTCGCCCCCTCCGACACCGCCAGCATGGCGATTACACTGCCGACGCCGAAGATGACGCCGAGCGAGGTGAGGATTGACCGCACCTTGTGCAGCAGCAGGTTGTGCAGTGACAACCGGAAGAGATCCCGAACCAGCATCATCGGATTTTCTCTCCTTCCAGCGGGGTGTTTTCAATCCGCCCGTCCCGCAGGCGGATGATCTTGTCGTAGTGCGGCGCGAGCAGGGGGTTGTGGGTTACCATCACGATGGTCACCCCCTGGCCGCGGTTGAGTTCGTGAAAGAGCTTCATGATTTCATCGCTGGTCTTCTCGTCGAGGTTGCCGGTCGGCTCGTCGGCGAGGATGAAGGCGGGCTGGTTGCTCAGCGCCCGGGCGATGGCGATCCGCTGGCACTCTCCGCCGGAGAGCTGAGTCGGGCGGTGTCCGAGCCGGTGGCCGAGGCCGACCCGTTTGGCCAGCTCCAGCGCCCGGGCCCGGCGGATTCGCCCCGGAATCCGTGCGTAAACCATCGGTACTTCGATGTTCTGTTCGATCGTGAGATGCGAAAAGAGGTTGAAGCTCTGGAAGATGAAGCCGATTTTCCGGTTGCGGATTGCCGCCTGTTCCACATCGGAGAGGCGGCTGACTTCAGTCTCTTCCAGATAGTACTGCCCGGAAGTCGGCACATCGAGCATCCCCAGAATGTTCAGCAGCGTCGACTTGCCGGAGCCGGAGGTGCCGATGAATCCGACAAACTCCCCCCGCGTCACCGTCGCGTTGATTCCCTTGAGCACGGGAACCTGCAGTTCGCCGGTGACGTAGGTTTTGCGGATGTCGATCAGCCGGACGATTTCGTCTCCGCCGCCCGCCATGGCCGTCATTGCGCCTCCTGCGTCTTCTGATAGGGCCGGTAGAGATAGACCACGTCTCCCTCTTCGAGCCCCTTGGTGATCTGAACGAAGTTGTCGTTGGAGTCGCCGATGGTGACATCCACCTCCGTCGGGCCGCCGAGTCCGCTGCGGTAGACGAAGAAGCGGTCGTTCTCCTCGAAAATCGCTTCGACCGGTACGAAGATCGTGTTCGGAATGACCCGGGTCACCACGTTGATCTGCACGCTCATGCCGTTGACCAGCTTGGGAGACTGCTTGTCGAGTTTGATCTTCGACTTGTAGATCTTCGGCGAGGAGCTGTCCCAGACGACCAGGTTGACCGGAAGCGTGTCGATGTGCGAAATCGTGCCGCCGAACTTCTCCCCGGGGAGGGAGTCGGGCGAGATCACCGCCCGGTCGCCGATCTTGATCTTGGAGCGGTACTGCTCGGGCAGGTCGAAGTCCACCACCAGGTTGGACATCTCCGGAATGGTGATGAGCACCTGTCCCTTGCCGATGTCGATGCCGGGCTTGACGTCGAGATTGCCCCAGCGGCGGTCCGGGTCGGCGTAGATCACGATGCCGTCGACCGGAGCGACCAGCTTCATCATCTCCATGTAGCTCTTGTAGCGGTTGAGCTGGTCGGTCAGCCGGCGGATGCGGCGGCGGAGGTTCGCGATCGACTTCTTCTGCTGGACCAGCTTCGATTCGGTCGAAATCTTCACCTTGCGCAAGTTGAGTTTCGCCTGTTCGAGCGCGTTGACCAGCCGGGTGATCTTGCTCGGATTGTCGTAGCGGCGGAAGACTCGCAGATTGTCCTCGGCCGTCTGGAGCGCATTCTCCGCCTCGTCGATTTTGCTCTGCTGGGAGTTCAGCTCCTCGCGCTTCTTGTCGTCGGCGTTTTCGTCACTTTTGGTGGCGGTGTCGCTGTCGCGGATTTCGGTGTAGGCGCTGTTGGCTTCTGCGAGCGACGCTTCCGCCTTGGAGATGGCAAGATCGAGCGCGTCGCGCTGGCTGGCACGTTCGAACCGGCGATATTTGCGCAGCGCGTCGTCGGCCTGGAGAAGCGTCTCTTCGGCGGACTGCAGGTCCGCCGCGTTGGAACTGACCTGGATCTTTTCCGCCTCGATGGCGATCTCCAGCTCCTTCGAGAGGTTGTCCAGCTCGATCTCCTGATTCTCGATCTGCTCCTTGAGCTCGTCGGTTTCGAATTTCGCGAGCAGGTCACCCGCCTTGACCTTGCTGTTCTCGTCGATCACCCAGAGGAGTTTGGTGCGGTAGTTCGCCTGCAGCGAGAGTTTGTGCTTCTTGCTCGCGTTGACATATCCGCCCTGCAGGAGTCCGATCACGAGGTCGTCGCGCCGGACCTTGTAGGTGCGGTCCATGTCGCCGCCGTCAGTGGCGAGTTTCTTCGCCTCCTCCGCCAGGCGCGCCCGTTCCCGGGGCAGGTAGACGCCCCAGTAGTAGCCGGCAGAGCCGCCGGCTGCCGCCAGCAGCAGAATGAGCCATATCAGTTTCCGGCGGGAGATTTTCATTTCGTTTCCGCTCCGCTGGTGGTGGTTTCTGCCGGTTCATCGATGGTGATCGGCGTCTGGTGGAACTCCCGGCGGCGCCGTTCGAGTTCTCCCGGCTTGGCGTGGTTGAGCTCTTCGCCGAAGTTTTCCACCGAGGTGCGATGCAACGGAATGCTGTCGGCATTCTCAACGATTTCGCCGAGCTTTTCACTGATCTTGCCGGTGCGGTCGAAGTTGTAGAAAACGCCGCTGGCGGCCTGGTCCGGGGAGATGATGTGAATCTTCAGGAAGAAGATCAGCTGAGTGACCTCTTTGGACTCGTTCTTGCCGGTGAAGAGCTCGCCGATCAGCGGGAGGTCGGAGAGCACCGGAATCCGCTGCTGCTGGAGCGTGTCGCGGCTGTTGTACAGCCCGCCCATCATGACCACCTGCTTGTCCTGCATCCGCAGATGGGTTTCGACGCTGCGGGCCGAAATCACCGGCACCGGATAGGTGGTGTCGCCGCCGGCGGAGACGTTCTCATAACGGACCACGTTCGAAACTTTCGGGAAGATCCGCAGCGTCACGTTGTCGCGGTTGATCATGCTCGGTTCGACTTCGAGCGTCACGCCGACGCTCTTGAACTTGGTGCTGAGCGAGAGGGTGTTCCCGGTGCTGTTCGCCTCCTGAATCGGGATCTCTTCGCCGGTGACGATCCGGCTCACTTCGTTGCGCGACAGCAGGATGTTGGGCGAGGAGAGCACCTTCGCGTCCTGCGCCGAAAGCAGCCACTGGAAGGCGATGTTCATCGAATCCTTGCCGGAATAGGGGGTGAAATTCCCTCCCAGACCGGTGGTGGGCTGGGTGCTCTGCCCGGGAACCTCCGCGGAACCGCCGACATTGTAGCGTTTGCCGGTGAAGTTGAACGAGAGATTGCGCTGCATTCCGTCGGTGAACATCACCTCGACCACTTTCGCTTCGATCAGGATCTGTGGGGAGGGCACATCCATCGCCAGAAGGATGTCTCGATAGCTCTGAATTTCCGCATCGGTGCCGTTGATGAGCAGTTCATTCTGCTCTTTCAAGGGTTCGATCAGCACCGAGCCGGTGGCGACGCCGTCGACGGTTTTGGCCATCTCCTTTGCCGATGAGAAGCGGGGGCGGAAGACCAGCGTGGAACGGCCGTTCTGCCCCGGAATCACTTTGACGTAAGGCGGTTCAATCGGCTTGTGGGCGGCGACCACCTGCGGCAGAGAGTTGTCGGCGGCAAAGAGCTCTTCCAGCTCGTTCAGAACCGAGCGGACGTTCCGCTTGCCCTGTTCCAGGTCCGCCTCCGTGCGGATCACCGGTTTTTCCGCCGGCGTCCCCGATTCCGCCGCGGTGGCGGAAAGCGCCATCATTCCGGAAAGAAGGCAGGAACATACCGCATTGCGACGCATTCCCGACGTCAGTTGCAATTTCATCATCAAAAGATCCCCCGTCCAAGTTGTTTTCCGCAGTGAATGCCAACCGGGGGGAGTGCAGACAGACAATGACGGGGCGGAAGAAAATCCGTCCCGTATTGTTCCGGCAATATCGTCGTCGTTTCCCGAATTGCCGGGTGCGTCCCTTCGCCCCGGTGTCCAAAGCATACTATACCCGATTCCGGGCAATTTCAAATCGAAATTTGTAAAAAAAACGCTTTTTTATGAGAATCCGGTTTGAGAGCGGTTCGGATTGTGCGAGATCCTTTCCGGCGGGATTGCAATTGACGGCGGCGGGCAATACATTGAACAAACCCCCGAAAGGCGGGGAAAACAGAAAGGAGAAATTCTATGATGTTTCGCAGACAACTGGGGCGGGTCGCCGTCTATTGCGCCTCCAATCCGGGGCGTGATCCGGCGTTCTCGCGGATTGCCGCGGAGCTCGGCGCCGAACTGGCCCGCCGTGGCATCGAACTGGTCTACGGCGGTTCCGACGCCGGACTCATGAGAATCGTCGCCTCCTCGGTCCTGGCCAACGGCGGCCGGGTGACCGGAGTCCATCCGGAGGGGCATCCGATCGAGGATCCCCAGCGGAACCTGACGCAGCTTTACGTGGTCAAATCGATGGCGGAACGCAAGGCGAAGATGCTCGAACTCGCCGACGCCTGGCTGGCGCTGCCCGGCGGCTTCGGCACCCTGGATGAGTTCTTCGACGCGATCTGCCTGCTTCAGCTCGGCATCCACCGCAAGCCGTGCGGGCTTCTGAACATCCACGGCTACTACGACCACCTGCTCGCCTTCCTGAACCACGCCGAATTCTGCGGGCTGCTCAAACCGGAGCACCGCCGTCTGGTCAACGCCTCCGCCTCTCCGGCGGAACTCATCGACCTGCTCGCCACCCGCGCCGCTCCGGCGCTCCTCCCGGCGGAAAAGCACGACCGCGCCGCGGTCTGATTGCTACCGCAGTGTGATATCGCGGGCGAAGCGAAGTTCCATCTTCAGCTCGTCCGGCGATGTGATCCTCCGCTCTTCCGCCGGAGAACCGCAGCGGTAGACGATTTCTTCGAAGCGCACATCGGTCGCCGGATGGGCCGCGTCGTTCCCGGTGATTCTGCACCGGCCCGGTTCGCCCTCGGCGCGGAAGTTGCGCACCGTGATCCCCTGAAGTTTCCCCCGCTCCGGATCGGAGGCGAACACCAGATAACTCGGCACGGTGAAGGAGAAGTCGAATGCGAACCTTCGCCCCTCCACACAGATATCCTCATAGAGCACATCGCGCACCAGCGAGTGGTCCACAATGCAGATGTCGAGCGCCGCGTGAAGATTGCCGTGCAGAAGATCGATCTGTTCGAACCGGACCGCTTCCAGCAGATCCCCCTGGGAACTGTGGCCGATCTCGACGCCGTTGCCCGCCCGGTCGTTCCAGATGACCAGGTCGCGGAAAATCAGATTCCGGGAATGGCGGCCGATCCTGCGGCGGGTCTTGATCGCGATGCCGTCGTCGTTGCATTTGAAGAAGCAGTGTTCCGCCAGCAGATCGCTGCATGACCGCGGCTGGAGTCCGTCGTTGTTGACGATCCACGACAGCGCCTTGTGATTCCGCAGCGTGAAGCGGTCAATTCCGACCGGGACGATGTTCCAGAAGTGCGGATTGTAGATCATCACGCCGTCGATGGTGATGTCGCTGCCGAGGAGAAAGCTGAAGAACCCGGGCCGCCCGTCGTCGGAGAGGTGGTCCACTCCGGCCGGCCGGATCACCGTCGTGCCGTCGAAAATTCCCTGTCCGGTGACGGAGACTCCGGAGACGTTCTCGCTCCGGAGCGCCGCCCGGATCACCGCGCCGCGGTCGAGATGGAGGTCCACTCCGGCGCGGAGGCGCAGCTCCTGCTCTTCGACCCTGTGCACGCCCGGCAGGAACCGGAGCCGCCGCACCCCCGGCGCGGCGAGCTCCCGCTGCGAATGAAATCCGGGCTGGAGGAGCAGCTCCGCTTCCGGCGGCAGCGGTTCCGGCTCCGGCTGCGGAAGGTCGGCGAAGAGGTAGACGGTGTAAGCCGGATCCTCCGCCGCTTCGGGCAGATCGTGGTTGATCTCCAGCACGCCGTAGCGGGAGGGCTGCAGCGTGAGACGCACCGTGTCCCCGGAGAGGGTGACCGGAACAGTCTGGCGCAGCGACGGCCGGAAGCGGGCGGTTTTCACCGCCGCCGGGAAGTGGAACTCCAGTTCTGCCGCCTCGTCTCCCGCGAACCAGACGAATCCTTCGGCGCCGCCGTTCCGGTGCGGTCCCTCCTCCTGCGAAGCGGCTTCGCCGACGAACAGCTTCCGCCACCCGCCTCCGGCGGCCGGGCGGATCATCGCGGCGAAACGCCCCTCCGGAATTCCGGCAACTGCCGGTTCAAACTGCAGCATCTTCTTCGTCCTCCCTGTTTTCCGGCGTGTCGATTTCCGGGAACGATGGATAGACCGCGTACTCCCGGAGTACCTGGTAAAACTCCTCTCTCCACGTTTCCGGCGGCGAGCCCGCGCCGAAGAGCGGCAGCGCCCGGTTGCCGAAGGTGTGCAGGATCATCGGCACCAGAAAGGCGATATGGCGGCGCAGGATGTGGAGCCGGAACGCCCGCTCCAGTTCCGCGCCGGGCAGGTCTCCCCGGGTACGGTCATGTTCTCGTCGATGGGCGGCGAACGCTTCCGCATAGCGGGTTCGGGTGCCGTTGAAGTAACCCTCCACGTGCTCCAGCACCCGGGCGGCGGAGTCGTAAAGCCGGAGGAACGCGATGTTGGGATATTCGAAGAGATATCTGCCGGAAAACCGGTTGTGCCGCCCGAGGAGCTGGCCGAGATAGCGCTCCTGAAATTCGGTCGAACGGGTGTGCCAGATCAGCATTCCGCTCCGGCGGAAGGCGTCGAACCGTTCCGCCGCCGGTCCGGTTTCCGCGCCGTCGGTCCGCATCAGCGTGAGCAGCACGGCGCATCCGGCGGCCGCCGCTTTTTCGATCGAGCGGTCGAACTCCTCCAGCGCCGGTGAATCGGAGACCGAACCGTCGGACGCGCAGAGCTGGCCGGGTTCGAGGGTGATCCGCAGCAGTTCCGTCCCCGGCGGCACCGGTCTGCCCGGGGCGTCGTCGGCACAGCGGGGGCGGCAGGGACGCCGGTCCGCTCCGCAGAGTTTCCCGGCGATGACACAGCAGGGGGGGAGCAGCATCGCAGTCAATATCCTTTTTTGAATCGTACCGGCGGCGTCTCCCGCCGGAAACGGTAGAGTTGTTCCGAAAATTTTCGATTTGCTTCGACGAACTCCCGGTAGGGAGTATCGGTCACATCGACTAGCCCGATGCCGTAGTTTTCACCGTCGTAGCGTCCGATCAGCGGCTGGTCTGCAAACTGGAAGTGGTGGATGCCCACGATCTGCGGATGGCGGGCGGCACTTTTCAACAGACAGTTGAGCGCGTCCTCACGGGCTCCCGGTTCAAGCCCCGGGTAACTGAGAGACGAAAACATTCCCCGCGATTCGTGGCCGACGCTGGACTCTGAAATCAGCAACGGCTTGTCGTCCGGTATGCCGCGCATCTTGAGATTGTCCAGCTGCAACGCGTAGTTGTTGACCGATACCACGTCGGTATAGGCTGCATGCGGTTCGTTGACATGGGCGCGGTAGATGTCGGCGACCGGGGTGCGCGACCCGAGATAGAGGTGATTCGGTGCACATTTCCGCACGATGTCGCGTGAAATCTGATAGAAGCGTTCGATGTATTTCCGACTGAATATGGAAAACTCTTTTTTTGCAAATTTCCGTTCCGGCGGCCGGGTGGAGGCGGCAAGCTCTTCCCACGAGGCGTATTGACTTTTCCATGCACGGTTCAGCTTGTCAATTGAGCTGAATTTCTCCATCAGAAACTGAACCAGTTTCTGTTTGGCCGGCCGGTCTGCCGGTGCGGCGAAGATGCGTCGGGCCGCCTCGTCTTCCGGCCCGAATTTCACCTCGTTGCCGATGAAATAGCCGATGCAGAAGGGATCGTCACGGGTCCATCCGATCGTATTGACCAGATAGTGTTCCAGGCGACGGGTAAACTCCGGATTGTACACATCCCAGAGCGACGGCGTTCCGGGCAGGCGGGTTGAGGCGGGCAGCGGGATGTCGATGAGATAGGGCATTCGGCCGTGCCGGCAGAGAAAAGGGTCACTCCAGTTGCCGAGTGTGTTGAATCCCCATCCGGCGAGGCGTTCCGGCTGGGCGGCCTTCCATGCGTCAACACTGCCGTATTTCTGTTCGATGTTCCGGCGGAAGAAATCGATCGGTGCGTCTGTTTTTGCCGGTTTCTCGAAGTAGAGAGCCTCTTTTCCCGTTGTTTTCGGCAGCGACCAACTTGCGGAAAGGGCGACGCTGTTGACGCCGCGTGAGAAGAAGAGCCGTCCTTCCGGATCAACGAAGTACCATTTCCCCTCGTACTTCTCCACCCGGAAGAATCCGGTTGCCTTCAACTGCGGCCCCTTTGCCCAGCCTCCGTACCGATTCCAGTCGGCGAGGCGGGGCAGGGGTGTTTCCGGCTTCAATTCGGCAGCTGAGCGGATTTTCTCCGGCCAGTCGGAATGCCGGTTCTGCCCGAATTTATCGAACAGCGGGAAGAAGTTCTCCCGACTGCGCAGGGCGGGAGAGGGGATGTATCTTCCATGCACCCGGAGGTTCGAGAGGCGGAAGCGGTTGTAGCGTGCGAAGCCGCAGACGATGCGAAACCGTTCAATCCGACGGGTGTCGACATTGGTTCCTCCAGGGAAGCCGGAGGGCATTCCCTTCGCACGGAATAACGGGTCGAAGCCGGGATCTCCGCTGTGATTCAACGCGAAGGTGAAGGTGCGTTTTTCGCCCGGCGGTACGACGAAAACACCGAGCAGAGCGCCGGGGCCGAAGCCGAAATCGCCGCTGACAGAACTTTCTGCGTCCAGATTTTCGATGTCGAAGGAGAGGCAGGCGAAGGAGGAAAAATCCCAGCTTTCACCTTTTCGCGGCGCGAAATAGACCATTGGCCACGGGCGCTCACCGGTCCGGAATTCGATGATCGCGGCATTTTCCCCTTCCGGGGTGACGTTGATGAATTTTTCCGGGATTGACTGGGGAGCCGCCGGATTCCAGAGAATCGGTTCCGCCGCAAGGTGGAGACCGGCAAGGAGCGCGATGATGAAAAGGAGTGGCGAGCGGTTCATTTTGACGTTCTCCATTCATCGGTGAATGTTCCGGCGAGGCGGTAGGAAATCATATGTTCCCCCACTTTGCGCATGGCGTCGACAAACTCCCAGTAAGGAGTGTCTGTGTTGTCCACGACGCCGATGGCGAAGTTTTCTCCGTCGCCGCGACCGGTCAGCGGCTGATCCCGCCAGCAGAAGTGGTGCATCCCGACGATCTGCGGATGGAGCAGCGCCCCCTGCAGCAGCCGGGTATAGGCATGGGCGCGGTCGTTCTGATCGACTCCCGCCGGACGGCTGTCGGCGTTGAAGGTGCCGCGATCAAGGACTGCGACATGAAATTCGCTGATCAGGATCGGCTTGTCATCCGGCAGTCCCTGCCGCCGGAAGCCGTCGACACTCCACGTGTAGGTGTTGCAGGCTACCACGTCGCAGTATTTCGCCGCTGCCTGATAGAGTTCAGGCAGCTGGTCGATGTGGAATCGCGAACCGAAGTAGAGCCGGTTTGGAGCACAGCGTTTCACTGCATCGCGGCAGATCCGGTAGAAGCGGTCGATGAAAGCGGTGTTGAATTGCAGCAGATCTTCGTAAGAACGTTCCGCATCGGGTAGCTCCCGAGACCTGAGAATTGCGTTCCAGTCGGGGTAGCTGCTTGCCCAGCGCTCGTTGAGCAGGTCGATCGCCTGATACTTTGTTTTGAGCATGTTCACAAAGGCTGCCTTGGCGGGCAGCTCGGCGGGTGAGACCAGCACAGCGCGTGCCGCAGCGGTACGGTCCCCCCATTTGATCTCATTGATCAGGAAGAAGCCGATGCACCAGGGATCATCCTTCGCCGCAGCGATAACCTTCGAGTCGCCCCGTTTTGCCAGCGCCTCGGCGAACTTGGGATCCCAGGGATCCCAGATCCCCATCGGCAGCCCCGGCACCGGTTTGATTGTACGCCGGTAGTTGACCAGGCCGAAATCCAGTGTGTAGGGCGTGCGCCGTTCCGCGAGGATTTCCGGATCGCTCCAGCAGCCGATGGTGTTCAGGCCCCATGCGGCGAAGCGGTCGGCGACCACAGACGGATACTGTTTGCGGAATTCCGGACCGTATTTTCGCTTCAAATTGTCTTCGGCGAAATCGAGCATGCCGCCGGGGCGCCGTACCGCCGCCTTTTCATACCAGAAGGAATGACGCTCCTTCGCCTTCGCCTGCGTGGTGACGGCGTTGACGCCGTGCGAGAAGAAAAGCCGTCCTTCCGGGTCGACGAGGAACCATTTCCCCTCGTATTTCGTCACGTAGAACGCCCCGGTCGCCTTCAACTGCGGTCCGGCTGCCCATCCGCCGTACTTGTTCCAGCCGGCGGGGCGGGGTTGGTTGAATTTTCTCTCCCGTTCAATGGCGCGGGAGAAGTCGCTGTCGGTGTGAATCTTATCCGGCCAGTCGGCATGTACATACTGCCCGTAGCGATCGATGAAGGGGAAGAATTTTTCCGGATCGTTTACCGGCGCTCCCGGTCCCCGGTACGGTCTGGCGAGCCGGATGTTGCCGACGCGATAGTGGACCGACTGATTTCGGGAGAAGCCGCGCAGATTGTGCCCCCAGAAGATCAGTGCGTCAACCCGGCGGGGATCGACATTCTTATGGCCGAAGATTCCCGGCGGTGTGGCGCGGAGTCCATCGATGCGGCACCGGGTGAATTCATCCGCCTGCGGGTAGTAGAAGCGGAGTGTCCGTTTCTCGCCGGGATTGAGCGCGAATCCGCTGTTGTTGGCAATTTCGTAGCGTCCGACCAGCGGATTGGTAATCCGGACTGAGAGGATCATCTGCTGATCGTGATCCATGTTCTCGATGTCGGCGTAGAGATGCTCGTAGCCGGAGAGATTCCAGTAACGCTCTCCCTCCGGTGGCGGCAGCAGAATGCCGGGATTGTCGAGTGTCACGTCGGAGATGGTGACGTCGAGCACCCATCCTGCGGAATTTTTTTCCTTGCGGATCTTCACCTTGTCGGAGTGGACCACTTTCGGTGTCACCCAGAGCGGCGGACCGAAATCGATCACCTGAATCTTCGAAATGTCGTAAGTTTCCAGATCGACCAGCGGTTTTTCCGCACCGACGGCGAGAGTCAGCGCAGCGACGAGTGCTGCTGCGGTGAGTGTTGTCTTCAGCATGGTTCCTCCTATGGTGTACAATGGATTGAATTCCTATGGAATCAGATTGGCATTCCGGTCGGCGTATTTGTTGAAGTCCATATCGCGGAGGTCGTTCAGTGTTTTGCTTTCCGTATGGCCGTCGGCGAAGGCGATGTTGGCGGTGTTGAGATGTCCCAGCCAGATTGCGGTGTCCTGCGAAAGCAGACTCTGTGGACTGAAGCACCAGGAGGTGCGGCCTTTGTTGGTACCGGCAACCAGCGCTGTGTCGGCAAAGAGAAGCACCTCCGACGGACGGCGCATCCGGTGCAGAATGTAATAGCGCCCTTTTACGGAACCGCCCTCCTTGTATTCGGCGGTGAAGCGCCCGAGCCGGTCGGCATGATCCTTGTAATAGAGCGTGGAGGTGAAGTGGTCTACCTGACCGTAGGAGTCCCATGAGAAGACCGAAACCCCGTTTCCGGCGGTATAATCGGACATGTTGGGATTGGAGGGGCAGCGCCGCATTTCCAGCGGCAGGATCCGCATGATCCAGCCGACCGCTCCGTAGTGCGGCAGCAGATAGGAGTTGTACCAGGTCCGGTTGACGATTGCCCCGCCGTAACTGTCGGCGTAGAAGATGTGCGCCTTCATCGTCTGCGAAAGCCGGTTGATGCACTCGCTCTTCCGCCCCGCCTCCCGCGCCCGGTTGAGCGCGGGCAGCAGCATCCCCGCCAGAATGGCGATGATCGCAATTACGATGAGAAGTTCAATCAGAGTAAAATTTCTGCCTCGTTTCACGGTCTGGACTCCTTATCTTTGGAAATCGTCTTCCGGCTCCCGATTTTCTTTGTTGTAATTATACCGGAAAAAATGGTAAAGTCAACTGTTTTTGATACCATAATCATAATTTTTTTAAAGAAAAATGCTTGATTAGTACCATAATTGAATTATAGTATTAAACAGAGAGAAAACCGACAGGATTTTTTACGAGACAGACCATGGAACGGATTATTCCGGAGTTCGATCTGGAGCTGGAGGAGGGGCGGCAGCGCTGTTCCGCCGGGGAGTTCTGCGACCGGCTGCGGCGGTTTCTGCGGCGGGAGAGCCGCTCCTTTCCGGAGGGAGGCGCGCTGGCGCCGGAGCGGCAGGTGGCGGCGCGCTACGGAATCGGTCGGGGAACCGTCCACAAGGCGTATGAACAGCTCGCTTCCGAAGGGCTGCTGCGGCGGCGGGAGAACGGCCGCTGTTATCTCGTCTGTCCCGCCGGGGAGGAGGGATTCCCCTGTATCGGCATCATCCTGCCGCGCCGGTTCGAGGAGTACTACGCGCCGGAGAGCCTGTCCGGGCCGATGTCGCAGGGCTATTACAACGGATTCGCCGGGGAGGCGGGGCGGCGCGGATTCGCCACGGTGCCGCTTTTCCCACCGGCTCCGGAGGCTTCCCGTGAAGAGCTCCGGCGATGGATCGACACCGTTCTGCCGCGACTGGCCGGAATTCTCCACCTCGGCGATCGCGGATATGAGGCCGATCCGGTGCTGGAACTGATTTTCCGTCAGGAGAAGATTCCGCAGATTCTGCTCTGCGGTGAGGTGAACTACCCGTATGTCACGAGCGTTTCATTCGATCACGATCTGTTGGCGGAAACTCTGCTCGATTTTCTGCGGTCGCTCGGTCATCGAAGGATCGGCCTCTGTCTGGCGGCTGCCTGCCGGGAACATCATCTCTGCTGTTATGATCTTACCGGTTCTCCGCAGGCAATGGAGTTGTTTGCCCGGTATGGAGTGAAGATTCCGGAAGAAGCCTGTCTTTATTTTTCACAGCCGGCAGACTTGGAGAGACAGCTGTTGAAACTGTTGGAACAGGAGGATTGTCCCACTGCATTCTGGTGCCGGAACGATATTTGTGCCCGGGAACTGACCGCCGCGATCCGCCGGATCGGATACCGGGTTCCGGAAGATTTTACTGTGATTGGCTCTCGAGGGCAGGCTACCCCCGATCCGGGGGCCGCCGAGCTTACGTCTCTGCTTTGCTCGCGTGAGGAGATCGGCCGTCTGGCCGCTGAAACGCTGATCCGCAAGATTCAGGTGCCGACTCTGGTGGTCCCCCGGCGTCTCGGCACGCCGGTGAAACTCTGCGTGCGGGATACCAGCGGCCCCGCGGCGGACCGGCGCAACCGCTCTCAGGAACTGGATATGTTCCTCTGAACAGAAAAAAACGGGCGGGAATGCGTCTGCACTCCCGCCCGGAATTGCAATTCTGCTTTCCTTTACTTCTTCGCCGGTTCGATCCGGTCGAAGCCGCAGAACGGACGGAGCACCTCCGGCACGATGACTGTGCCGTCCTCCTGCTGGAAGTTCTCCATGATCGCAATCAGCACCCGGTCGGTCACCGCCGTCGCACTGATGGTGTGGACGTAGTCGCGGGTGTCACCATCCTTGTAGCGGATGTTCAGCCGGCGGCTCTGGAAACTGGTCAGGTTGGTGTTGCTGGTGACCTCGCGGTAGGCGCCGAATCCGGCGAACCATGCCTCGATGTCATACTTCTTGTACCCCGGCGCGCCGAGGTCGCCGACGCAGACGTTGACCACGTGGTAGGGGATCCCCAGCTGCTGGAGGATGTATTCCTCGTTCGCCAGGCAGAATTCGTGGTATTTCGGCGAATCCTCCGGCTTGCAGAAGATGATCTGCTCGACCTTGTGGAACTGGTGCACGCGGAAGATCCCCCGCGCCGCCTTGCCGTAGCTGCCCGCCTCGGTGCGGAAGCAGGGGGTGAAGGCGGTGTAGCAGAGCGGAAGTTTCGCCCCGTCGAGCACGTCGTCGGCGTGGTAGCCGACCAGCGTCTGCTCCGAAGTCCCGATGAGAGCGAGATCCTCCCCTTCGATGTTGTAGGTCTGATCGGCGAAGAACGGCAGATAACCGGTGCCGAAGAGGGTGCGCTCCTTCGCGAGGCAGGGGGTCATGAACATCGTGAAGCCGCGTTCGACCAGCACCCGCTGTACCCAGAAGTAGAGCGACTGGGCCAGAATCGCCCCTTTGCCCTTCCAGTAGTAGAATCCGGCCTGCGCCACCTTGGCGCCGCGCGGAATGTCGAGGATGTCGAGCAGTTCGCCCAGCTCCTGATGGTCGCGGATCTTGAAGTCAAAGGTCGGAATTTTGCCGACTTTCTTGATTTCGACATTGCCGGTGTCGTCCTGCCCGTCCGGCACATCCGGCGCGAGCATGTTCGGCATGCGGATCAGGATCTGATGCATCTGCTCCTGAAGCCCGGCCAGCGTCTCCTCCTTGGAAGAGAGCACCGTCTTGAGCTGTTTGACCTGCTCGCGGGCGGCGGGATCCTTGGCGCACTCCTTGCTGAGCCGGTTGCGTTCGGCTCGGAGCGCCTCCGACTCCTGCGAGAGACGGCGCGCTTCGGCGTCGAGCTTGAGCAGACCGTCAATATCCACCTCGAAACCGCGGCGGATACAGTTGGCGCGAACGAGTTCGCTGTTCTCACGAATAAATTTGATATCGATCATTTTGGGTCCTCTCCGGAATTAAAAACAGGGCATCGGGAAATCCGCCATGAACTCCTTGACCTCGTTGCCGAGGGCGCGGAGCGCGGCCTCATCCTCGCGCAGTTCGACGCCGCGTTCGATGAAGTCGGCCACCTTGACCATCTCCGCCTCCTTGAGCCCGCGGGTGGTCACCGCCGGGGTTCCGACCCGGATGCCGCTGGTGACGAAGGGTTTCTCCGGATCGAAGGGGATCATGTTCTTGTTGACGGTGATCCGGGCCAGGTCGAGCGCGTTGGCGACCACTTTGCCGGTGGCGTGTTTCGGCCGCAGGTCGATCAGCATGAGATGGTTGTCGGTGCCGCCGGAAACGATCCGGAACCCGCGGCGGACCAGCTCGGCCGAAAGTTTCGCCGCGTTGAGCTTGACCTGGAGCTGATAGGCCTTGAAGGCCGGCGTGAGCGCTTCGCCGAAGCAGACCGCCTTGGCCGCGATCACATGCTCGAGCGGGCCGCCCTGCATGCCGGGGAACACCTTGGAGTTGATCGCCTTGATGTACTCTTCGCGGCAGAGGATCAGGCCGCCGCGCGGTCCGCGCAGCGTCTTGTGGGTGGTGGTGGTGACCACGTCGCAGTAGGGAACCGGGTTCGGATGTTCTCCGGCGGCGACCAGTCCGGCGATGTGCGCCATGTCGACGAAGAGCTTGGCCCCGACCAGATTGGCGATCGCCCGCAGACGGGCGAAGTCGATCACCCGCGGATAGGCGGAGGCGCCGGCGAGGATCATCTTCGGCTTGTGTTCGACGGCGAGACGTTCCACTTCGTCGTAGTCGATCATTTCGGTCTCGCGGTTGACGCCGTAAGGAACGATGTTGTAGAGCATGCCGGAGAAGTTCAGCGGATGCCCGTGGGTCAGGTGGCCGCCGTGGTCGAGGCTCATCGACAGCACCGTGTCGCCGGGCTGGCAGAGCGCCATGTAGACCGCCTGGTTGGCGGCGCTGCCGGAGTGGGGCTGGACATTTGCGGCTTCCGCGCCGAAGAGTTTCTTCACCCGTTCGATGGCGAGCGACTCCATCTGGTCGATGAATTCGCAGCCGTTGTAGTAGCGCTTGCCCGGGTAGCCTTCGGCGTATTTGTTGGTCAGCACCGATCCCTGCGCGGCGCGTACCGCACACGAGGCGAAGTTTTCGCTGGCGATGAGTTCAATGCCGTCGGCCTGCCGTTCCGCTTCGTGGTCGATGATCGCGGCAACTTCGGGATCGGCGGCGCGCACCGCGGCGATGTCGTCGTAGGTGTTGGTTTCGAGCTTGATCAGGCGGCGGACATGCCGTTCGTCGCCGCTGAACGGCGCGTTGAACCAGCTTTCGATGACCGGTTTCATGCCGGCGAAATCGAGCGAGTCACCGGGCAGAACCAGCACGTTCGAGCAGTTGTGAGTCCGGCTCTTCTTCGCGAGTTCCACGTTGTCTGCGACGACGGCGCGGACGCCGTGGACGCGGTTGGCGAGGATTCCCATGCCGACGCCGGAGCGGCAGATCAGGATGCCGCACTCGGCTTCGCCGCGGGCGATGGCCCGGGCCACCGGAGCGCCGAAGTCGGAGTAGTCATCCGTGGTGTCAAAGGAGAAGGGACCGCAGTCGATCACCTTTGCTCCGCGGGATTCCAGCCAGGCGGCCAGCTCCGCTTTCTGAGAAAAACCGCCGTGGTCGGTGCCGATGGCAACCCGGAGGGATTTGCCGTACCAGTCGATGATCTGAACCATAAATGTTGTTCTCCTTGCAAAAAGATAATGTGAGTTGTTGATTCGCTTATCGAAATAGCTGTTTTGCCAGATTTTCCAGAGCCGGTTTCATCCGGGCGAACACCGCCCGGTAACATGCGTCGCTGCCGCCGAAGGGATCGGGCACATCGCCGCCGCCGTCGAAGTCGAGCAGCAGATGGACCTTGGAAGCCGCATCCGGCGCCAGAGCGAGGACCGCCTGCCGGTGGGACGCGGTCATGGCGACGATGAGGTCCGATTCCGCGGCCAGGGCCGGGGTGAGACTGCGGGAGCGGAAGCGGCTGCTGTCGATGTTGAGCGCCTGCATCACGCTTGCGGCGCCGCGGGAGACCGTTCCGCCGTCTCCGGTGCAGGTTCCGGCGGAGCGGACGAGAAAATCGCTCCGGCCCGCCCGGCGGCAGAGGTCGTCGAAGTACAGTTCCGCCATGGGACTCCGGCAGCTGTTGCCGGTGCAAACGAAGAGAATCCGCATCGATGTAGCTCCTCCCGGATCGGTTTGACGTCGTATCCGATAATATACATCGTTCTTTCGTGTTTTTAAAGCAGTTTCGCGCAGATTCCGGCGAATTCATTGAGAAGTCGGCTCGAATCGCTTCGTGCACGGCCATCGATTGATCTGCAGTTGAGGCAACTGCAATCTGCCGCGGAATGTTTTTTCTGGAGAGTGTGTCGCCGCTCTGCGGCGGGCAGTTGCTGAAATTTGTGTTTCAGCGTGCTCGCAATGTTCACTTCTGCTGCTATGCGTCGAGACAGATGCGGCACACCTCTGCTGTACCGTGCGTCCTATTCCTGTAAGATTCGCGCCAGGTATGTCATGGGGGCTGTTGAAAAAATACAGTATCATCTTCAGAAACGGCATGCCTGACTTTTCTGCCCGAAATGAATTGTTTACAATAGAAACCCTATTGGCAATAACAACTGCAGATTTTGAAAATTCAGTTGACAATCTGAAAAAATCAGAATATAATAGTTTAGAAAAACGGAGATTGTAAGCATGGAACCGGCATTTCTGGGAAATCTGCGGGAGAAAATGTGCAACTGTTCGCGAAACAGTACCATTTCCGTGATTTATGATGCCTTTTCCGAGTGGTTGCGTCTGCACCGTCGGGAATTCGCCGGCAAGGCGCTGCCGCCGGTCAACCGTGTTTCCCGGGCGCTGGGGGTGGCACGGCAGACGGTGCGGAAGGTGTATCTGCGGCTGGAGGTGAAACATCTGATCGTCCGTCGCCAGCATGAGCGCAACTGGTTTGTTACGCCGCTGAAACGTTCCGGTCCGCAGAACATTGCGTTGATTCTGCCGATGATGTTTTCCGACTACTACCTGCCGTCGACGGAGTATGGGCAGCGTCATTTCGGGATCTATTCCGGCATCGCCGACCGGGCGATGGAGCGGGGCTACGCATTGATCCCGTATCAACTGCCGCCACCAGACGCCTCCCGGCAGGAGATTGTTGCATCTGTGGAGGAACTCGTACGGAACTATGCCGGAGTCATCCACCTCGGCGGCCGGCAGTTCGAGACCGATCCTCCGCTCGCCGAACTGGTGGCGCGGAACGATCTGCCGCAGATGTCGATCGACTGCGATTTCGGGTTGCCATGGATTGGTGTGGTTTCCTTCGATTTTCAACAGGTTGCCCATACCGTCGCCAGTTTTCTGAGGGAAAACGGCCACCGGCGCATCGGAATCGTCTATCCGCTTCGAACCGAACCAGAGAGGGTGCCGGAGTTTCATTATATGATGAACGACCGGGCCACGGTGTTGGAACCGTTTCTGCGCGAGCCGATGCGATTTGATCGGATATTTGAGATCGTTTCCGAGCGGCATCAGTTCGGGGAACCGTTCCGGGAACAGATTCGAGAGGCGATGGAGGATCCGGAGCCTCCGACCGCCTTCTGGTGCCGGGATGACATTTCCGCGATGGAACTGATCCGGGTCCTGCGGTCGTTTCACTGTGCGGTTCCGGAGGACTTTTCGGTGATCGGCTTTGACGACCTGTCTGCCGCGGAGAGCTTTGATCCGCCGCTGACAACCCTCCGCAATCCGGTGTATGAACTGGGATATCAGGCGATGTACCTGCTCGACCACTACATCATGCAGGGGGTGGACAGCATTGCGCACATCACCAGGCTCGCTCCGGTTCTGTGTGTCCGGAAGAGCGTCGGAGCAAGAAAAATTTCTCCCGCAGGGGGTCCATGGCAACACAACATATAGCAAGGAGGCGTTCATGAGAAGATATTTTACGTTAATAGAACTTCTAGTTGTTATCAGTATCATTGCCATCCTGATGGCTCTGCTGCTTCCTGCCCTGACGCGTGCGCGGGAGCAGGCCGCTGCCTCGAATTGTCAGGGCAATCTCCGGCAGGTCATGATGGCACAGGCACAGTACAGTATGGCATTCAACGACATGCTGATTGTTCAGACGGCGGAGAAGACATACTCGACTCCATGGACCACGATGTTTCTCCGCCTGAAGTATCTGAATGTTAAAGTGTTGAATTGTCCGAAGATCGGGAATCCGATCACGGAGGAGATACGCAACTCCTCTCTCAACTCCTCCGCCCAGTTCTACTACAGCTATGGATTTCACAATCAGTGGAATCTTTCCGGTGCGGCTTTCACCGCCCTTGCCGGCAAGTTTCTGCATGTCGATGGATCTTCCATTTTCTTTCTGGCCAACCGCATGAAACGACCCTCCGTCACCTTTCTCGGCACAGACACCGTCACTGCGGATGCCGGAGCGTGGCGTGGATACGGACGGTATATGTGGGGATCTAACACTTCCAGCGGCGGACGCATTCATCTGCGCCACCTCGCCCAGTCAAGTGCGGCCGCCGCGGACGGCCATGTCCGCTGGCTCTCGCTGGGGGAGTGGAGGACTCCGAAGTTGAGCTGTGTGACTCCGCAATATTTTTATATGTCGGATCTCGTGTCATATCCATAATGATGAAAGGGAGATGGAAGCATGAAAATCCTGATGTGGCTTGCTGTTCTGGGGTGCGGTATTCTGTCTGCTGCAGCGGAGGAACAACAACTGACGTTTGCCAAAGCGGCTTGCGCCGCCGGCATTTCCGCACGAGTGGAGAATCCCGGGAATCTGGAGATCCTGGCGACCGGCAATCAGCCGTGGATGGGGCTTCATCTGCGTCCGGACCAGGGGGAGCACTGGGACTTTTCCAAATTCAGCCGTTTTGAGTGTGAAGTGGAAAATCGGAATCCGGATGGTTTCTGCGGTGTCGCATTCTATATGAACGATCAGCTGGTGGGGCGTTCATCGATTCGCCCCGGCGAGACAAAACCGTTGCGCTTTCGGCTCAACCACGCCGGACCGTCGCGGTTCGATCCCGGATTCCCGCCCCGGCTTCGGGGGGTGCCGATCGGGTTTCGCGGCGGCAGAAATTTCGATTCCGCCCGCGTGACCCGGCTTCGAGTGGAGGTTTTTGCTCCGGGAAAAGTTCGATTTTCCATCCGCAACTGCCGGGTTTCCGGGCGGTCGGAAGTGGCGCCTGAAGTGACCTCGCCGGAACGTTTCTTCCCCTGTATTGACCGGTATGGGCAGTATATCCACAAGGAGTGGCCGCAGAAGATCCACTCCGACGAAGCGCTCCGGAGCCGCCTCCGGGAGGAGGCCGGACAGCTGCGCGCCCCGGTAGCCGGGTGGAACCGCTACGGCGGCTGGGCGGAGGGACCACAGTTGAAGGCGACCGGATTTTTCCGGACGGAAAAATATCAGGGGAAATGGTGGCTGATCGATCCGGAAGGGCGGCTGTTCTTCTCCCGCGGTCTCAATTCGATTCGCAGTACCGATCTGCTGACCGGCGGTCCGGGACTGGAGAAATTTTTTGAGGGAAAGAGCACTCGAAAGGATGGTCGATTCGGCTTCACATCGGCCAATCTGCGGAGGAAGTACGGCCCCGATTACCGGGATGCGTTCAACCGTTTCATGCTCCTCCGGCTGGCCGACTGGGGATTCAACACGATCGGCAACTGGAGCGATCAGGAAATCTGCCGCATGCGCCGGATTCCCTATGTGGTGAATCTGCCTCTTCCCGCAGGGCTGCCCCGTCTGGCCAAAGGTGGATTCTACGATGTCTTCGATCCCGCATTCGAACCCGGAATGCAGAAGATCTTCAGCCGGGATTTCGACTGGTGCAGAAACGATCCGTGGTGCATCGGCATCTTTGTCGGCAATGAACTGCGCTTCGCCAACCGGAAGCGATCGCTGGGAACCGACACTCTGATCGCGGATCCCGCGACCGCCGCAAAACAGGAGCTGATGAGGGATCTCCGGAAAAAATACGGCTCGATCGAAGCGCTGAATTCCGCCTGGAAATGCGATTTCGCGGATTGGGATGCGTTGGCCCGGCTGCGGATTCTGCCGGAGGGAAACGGCTGGCGGGAAGATATTGACGAGTTCTTTGAGAAATCGGTCCGCCGGTTCTTCACCGTTTCAAAAGCGGTCGTGAAAGCCGGTTCCCCCAATACTCTCTATCTCGGCTCCCGGCTTTACGTCGGATATGACTACACCAATCGCAGACTCAATCGCGCCGCCGCCGAATGTTGCGATGTGGTCTCCTACAATCTCTATCAGCCGGTCTTTGATCACTTCGCACCGCACGGCATGGCCGATGTGCCCATCCTCATCACGGAGTCGACCGTGGGCGGCGAACTGGAGCGCGGCACCTGGGGGCCCTATGCCAATCCGGGAACGATGCCGGGCGCACGACGGGAGGTTGTTTCCAACCAGTATGAGTCGGCGGCTCGCCATCCGAATCTGGTCGGAATCCATTTCTTCACCCTGTTCGATCAGCCGGTTCTGGGGCGGTGGGATGGAGAAAACTGCAATTTCGGCGCAGTCGACATCACGGATACCCCGTATCGGGACGTCGTTGATGCAAACCGCGCATTTTCAGAGCGGCTCTATCCGTTCCGGAGCGGTTCCCGGGCGTTGTTTTCCGCCCGGGAACTGTTCTGAATTTTTCGCTCAGAAGGAGAGCTGGATCATTCCGGCCGGCGGCAGACTCACCTGGTTGAGGCCGGCGTGAATCGCATCCAGCCGGATGACGTTGCCCTGGGCATCGAAACAAGTGCTTTCGACCGGTTCCCGGTCGAGATCGAGCACGAATCCGACACTGCCGGAGGCGTTGACGATGCACTCCGTTCCGCCATTCTGCGGCGCGAGATGCAAGGCGCTGTGCGCGGCGTAAAGAACGCTGACCCGGCGGTTCTCCTTCTCCGCGGAAACGACCGTGTCGTTGCATTCCGGCTGCCGGGCGTGGAGTTTGCCGTCGAGCAGTACGTCGCGGAACTCCCGCCAGAAGTCGAGGTAGAACTTCAGCATCCGGCGGTGGGACTCCGGAATGTCACGGAGCCGGACCGAGATCTGCGGTACGGCGAAGAGCACGTTCAGAAGCTGAAGCGCGGCGACCTCCACCGGCTCCTTGTAGTTCCACATGAGCATGTCGGAGTGGACCGCCGTATCGCCCGACAATCGCCGGATGTTGACGATGCCGGTCCGGTTGGCGATGACGTCGCAGGGACAGTCCCCGACCCGGAAGATGTTGCCGTACTTGCGCATTGCCGGGCCGATGTACCGCTGACGGAATTCGATCAGAATGTCCGGGCGGATGGCCCGCAGCCGGGTCATGGCGTCGGTGAGCAGCCGGTCCACCGCACGCGAGAGCAGCTTGTAGTCCCGCCCGGCATACCCTTCTGCGATGGCGGGATCCTCCCCGTCGAAGCGGAAGGAGTCGAGGAAGTCGAATTTGAAGCCGTCAAGGTCCCATTCGATCAGGGCGCGTTCGTAGATGTTGAGCAGATATTCGCGCACTTCCGGGAAGCGGGGATCGAGCGCGGCGGCGCGGAGCCGGTCGTTGTGATACAGAAACTTGCCGGAGAAGCGGCGGTACGCTTCGCTTTCGTAGCCCGCCCAGACCAGCGAATACCAGAGCAGATACTTCATGCCGAGGGCGTGGACGCGGTCGACGTGTTCGCGCATCCGGGGGAAGCGTTTGAGACAGATCTCCCAGTCGCCGCAGTAGGCGTAACCGCGGCTGTTGTCTTCGGTCTGCCAGCCGTCGTCGACGATGATTCCCTCCATGCCGTATTCGCGGGCGAGTTTGCACTCCTCCTCGAGTTCGTGGTCGAAAAGATCCTGATGGAAGCTGTACCAGGTCGAATAGAAGGGATGCCGGGCGGCGTCCGGAACCGGGCAGGGGCGGTACTCCGGCATGGCGGCCCACCAGGCGGCGACGTCGGCCAGAGCGGTTTCGCCGGAAACGGAACTGCGGGTGTCGATCCGCAAGGTGGCGCAGTAACTGTCCGCCGGCGCGGAAGGGGTGGTGAAACAGTGGATCTCATTCACGAGCCAAGCGTCGGTTTCGCGGATGCCGCAACGGATGTCGACCGGATTGAGTGCGTCGGAGAAGGCGAAGGTCATGCGGTTCGTGCCGCGGTGGCTGCAGAGGCTGACGACGGGGGAGCCGATGGCAAGTTCGCTGTGAAGGAGGGACTGGTTCCAGTCCGGCGGAAGCCAGCAGCCGGTCGTGCCGGCGAAGGGATGCCAGCGGTACTGGATGTCGATCGAGGGGACCACCCAGCTGATGGTCGTCTGCGGCAGGACAGCGGGGGTGTCGCGCTGGAGCTCCAGGGTGACGAGGGTGATGCCGGGCAGCGGATTGTTGTTGCGCAGTTCGCAGTTCCAGTCGTCGGATTGAATGTGAACAGAGACGGGGCCGACGGGGGTGTTGACAGTTTTCAGCATGAGACGGACTCCTTCCGGTCAAAATTGGCAAATGGAGGAACGGAGCGCTGCCGCGTGGAACCTCCCGATGTTTTTCTCCTGCGGAGAACTCAGGCCGGAGCCGCGGAACGATTCTCGTCTCGACACAGTTCCGGCGGTCCATACAATAGCATACAAAAACATCAAGTCAAATGCTCTTGGGCAATCGCATCGGATATTTTGCATGCATTCGGGCCGGCGACCGCCGGTTCCGGGGTGAAGCGTCAATTCTTCGCCGTTCTTCCGGGGGGGAGGCATCCGGGCAATTTCGCAACTCCGGAGAGAGGCCCCCATGCCCTCCATGAGAAATGGTCCGTTCCAGAGGGGAGGCGCCACGGGCGCCCCCTCGCCCGGATTTATTCTTCCACGGAAATGCAGTTCAAAACGGCCTCCCGGTCCGCCAGCAGCATCGGATAGTTTTTCAACGGAGCGTCGAGGATCTTCACCCGGTAATCCGGTTTCTCGTAGATGAAATCATATTCAAACACCTCTCCGGTCAACGGGTCGATCACGACCGGGTTTTGAAACGCTTTGTCCGGAGACCATACCAGCAGATTCATCGGGTATGGCGAAGAATCTTTCAACGCGGAAACCTTCTGCCACCAGGCGATCAGCGGCCGGCCGTTCCGCTCGAATGCGACCACATTGGAGGAGGTGATTTTTTCGTGAAACGAGTAACGGTCCTTCTCCGCCAGTGCGTTGCAGGTCTCCATCGTCGCCAGTGTGGTTTTATCCCGCCGGGTGGAACTGTCGAAAAGCGTACAGATGTGGCGGAACGCGTCATACGACTTTTTCGGGCGCGGCGGAGTATCCGTCGTGAGCAGTCCGAAATAATTGGGTTTGTTCCGGAACCCGTTCTTGTAGTAATATTTGAAGTCGGAAATGGTGAAGTAGGAGGTGTAGTCATTCTCCAGATAGAGGTCGGTCAGCAGACTGCGCAACAGCAGTCTGGCCTGGATCTCTTCATTCATCGGCACTCCGGCCAGCGCTTCCGTTTCACTGGTGACCGAAGGAAATCCCGCTTCGCCCTGCCAAAGCTCCAGGTGGTCGGCGCCATATTTTTTGAAGATGGCCCGATAGAAGTTGATCCATTCCGGCGTTTCAATCTCCGGCATGACCCGGTAGCGATGATACGAATACACATCCAGATACCGGCCCAGTCCGAGCTTCATATACTCTTCGATACAAGGGGCGAACCACAATTCGGTCCCGGTGTTGCCGCCGATGATTTTCGCTTCGGGCAGAATCCCCCGGATTACCTCGGCGGTCAGTTTGACCAGCTCCACATATTCGCTTTGCGAAGGGGGGCCGGGCAGCCAGAAGCCCTTACTGTAAGGCTCGTTCCAGACTTCGTAAAGGGATACCCGGTCGCGAAAATGCCGGACCAGTGCCGCGATGTAATTCCGCCATCCGGTTCTGGCCTCTTCGGTGTAGAGCGGAACCCAGCCGCAGGCGTCCGGTGCCGGGGCGTCGGTGTACAGCATGTTGCCATACCCGAGATTCAGCCAGGGCTGGATGCCGCCGGCAAGAAGTTTGTCGACGGTTCGATCCAGCCAGGTAAAATCGTATTGGCCGCGGACCAGTTCCGTGCGGCTCCATCCGGTTTGAACGCGGGCGTATTTGGCGCCGGTGGCGACGGCATAGTCGTACACTTCATCCACATCGTCCCACATCTTCCGGTCGAGACATTCGAAGCCGATGCCGATGCGGGAGGACTGGATCTGGTTCGAAGTGCGGGGTGAAATTTTTCCGATCCTCTTCATGAAATTTTTCCTTCCTTTATCCGGCAGACGCCTGCCGGAATGTGATATATTCTGTCTGCGATTTTCAACCGGAACGGCTCTGAAGTTTCCACGGCAATGGTTCTCCGGTCAAACTCCAGCGAAGCGGTTACGCCGCCGAAACGAAGGTTGCGTATGCCGTGGCGGCAGGTGTGGTGCAGCCGCCAGTGAATCATCCGGGAAACGCCGTCCGCCTGAATTCCGAGAACATTTTCAATGGTCAGATTGATCGGCCCCAGAGCCGACCAGCCGCAGAAATCCGGTTTGCCGTGATCGGGCAGACAGTTGTATTTGCAGGTGGCGGGTTCCGCACGGGTCGGGGAATAAACCTCCCACACCGTATGCGGTGAAAATTCGAGCCACGTACGCAACTGATGCCGCACCAACTGTTCCGCCAGACGGTCCGCCAGAGCGGTAAATTGATACTGTTCCAGCGCTTTGACGGCCATGTAGGCGGTCGGCAGCCAGACGCCGCCGCGCCAGTAGCCGCCGGCCGGGTCGAAATGCGGCGAATTGCGCGCGACGGAGGGGAACGGCACCGGACCGCCCAGCTCCATCGCATTTTCCGCATGAGCGGCCATGCGTGCCGCCTGTTCCGGTGACGCAACGCCGGCGAGCAGCGGCCAGAATGAGGCCGGAGTCATGACCTTGACGCGGCGATGGGGAGCGGTCGCTTCGATGTCATAATAGCAGCCGTCCTCTTCATCCCAGTAGTAGTGATTCAGCAATGCCGCAAGGGTGTCATACTCCTGGCGGAACGCCGTGTCGCCGGTCACTTCCCAGATGATTCGCGCGCTCAGCGCCTGCTGGGCGGCGGCGTCCAGAAAAAGGATCTTTCGATATGCGGGATCGTTGTCGATCACGGTACGGGGGAAATCTCCGCGCGGGGTGTTGTCCATGCCGCAGCGGCCGCCCGACCAGTGGTACCCGAATGGCGTTTTCTGCCATTGCACGGGGTAGAGGGAACTCATGTACGGAAAGCGGTCGCCATAGTGAAGGGATTCAAAGAAGCGGAACATCCTCTGCGGATAGCGGTGTTGAAAGAAAAGCTCCTTCAGGTGTTCGCGATCTCCGGTGATGCGATAATTTTCCCACTCCGCCCAGGCGAACAGGGGCGGGTTGTCGGGAATGTGGATTTTGAGCGGCGTCTCCACGCCGTCGAGCATCGGCAGGTAGAAGTTCCGCAGACTTTCAACGCCGGGAAAAATCTCCGGTGCATACTTGCAGTAAAGCACCATGAAGCAGGTATCCCAGATCCAGATCCGGTCCTCGGCAAACGCCTCGTCCATGTAGGGACTCTGAGGCGCTCCGGGACAGGAGGAGATGTGTTCCGCGGCGCATTTCCAGGCGAAGGCGGAAAGTTTTTCCAGTTCCGGTTCCGCTTCGAAAACAATCTGCGGAACGTTCACGGCAACATCCGGCTGCGCGGCAATATTCTCAACGATATACATTTCCATAACTTATTTATTCACTGGTTCCAGCTTGAAGCTGAGATGATGCCATTTCCCGTCGGAAAGAGTCGCGGCGGAAAGATCCTGGAAGTTCCAGATCCGGCTTTTTCGCACGGCAGTTCCGGCTTTGATTGTTCCGGCGAGGGGAGTCAGGCGGAACGGCGTCTTTTCAATTCCGGCTTTCCATCCGGCCGTCAGCAATTTCTCTCCGCGTTTTCCCGCCGACTGAAATCCGCAATCCACTTGGATTGCAGCCGACTTGCCAAAGGTGTAAAGGGTGTAGTAGCGTAAGTACGGTTCCTGCATTTTCTTTGCCGTATGAGTCATGCTGGTGTCCTTTAGAACTCCATTGAACAGCATTTTCAGCGTAGAACCGTCCTGCCATATGCGCACGGCCGACTCGTAGTCATGTTCCTGTGCGTATGCTCCGTTCTGGGAAATCAGAGTTCCGCCGGAGAGTATTCTCTGCCCGCCGCTGGACCAACGAAGGATCGCTCCTCCTACCCGGGATATTTCCACCTCGTATCCCGGCGATTTCACCAGCCAGCCATAGCTGAGATTGCGAATGCCGATTTCTCCGAGCCGAACCAGCGGATTGTCGGCGGCTGAAACAAGCCGATCAGCTGCTGGAGTCAGTGTGATGGTAAATTTCTGCTGTGCCATGAATTTCCCGACCGGTTCCCCTGCTTGCGAATCCCGGTAGAAAAAAGCGGCACACCAGCGCGGTTTCCCGGCAATCCGGTCCAGCATCATGGCATTGACCGGTTGTCCCTTCCACGGGGTTTTCAGACCGACCAACACTCCGGAATCTGCAAAAGCACCAAGATATGGTCTGCGAAAATCAAGCGGTTGAAGTTCTGACTGCCAGACAATCGGCGTACCGTAGAAGCGGTAGGAGTGACGGTTGGAATTGCCCGGAGTCCCGCTGTCGAAACGGGTTCGGAACTCATCATCGAGAAGTCCCTCTGCCGTATTGACCTGATATTGCTTGACTCCACGCCGGGAAAATGCCAGCGCCAGATTCTCAGCATTTCCGCTGTCGTCGAGCAGAGCAGTTTCCAGCTCCACGTGGTCCGGATAGAATTTCCAAAGAAGGGAAACTCTGCTGCCGTCGGCGAGAGATACCGTGCCAGGCAGCTCCCAGCCGAATTCTGTTTTGCGTCCGGAGTTGCTCCAGCTGGCAACCGGCGGATTGTCGCTGCGGGACAAAAATGACTCAAGTCCCAGGAAACGCGAGTCTTCCAGCAACATATTTCCGGCATGGTCGGAAAACGCAGTCAGCATTCCGGTCTTCGAACTGAGCGACAAGGTGTACCTCCCGGTTGAGACAATCGGGGATCCCCACTGATTTCGGGAGAATTTCACCGTCCCCGCAGGAGGAAGCTTCGACTTCCTCTCCGGAGCAGGCACGCAGAATGCCAGGGAATCAGCTTCCGGACGCAGAGCCAGAATTTTGGCTTCATAAGGCGCCATCTGCAAATTCATAGTGCGTTTCACAGGAATCTTCTGGCCGGAAAATGCATCATGGAAGACCCCCTTCTTCTCATTCAGTTCCCGCGGCAGAGTGACTTTTACCCGGCGCGGGTCGGCGCTGAAATTGATAAGGCAGAGCGTTGAACGGTCTCCTAGCGTACGAACACAGCCGAAAACATCGCCGGGTGTCACCTGGTCATGCAGATACAACGTTCTGCCGCGCCGCAGTTCAATCAAACCTTTTCGGGCGGCTATCAAACGACGCAGAAACACTCCGTTTCCTTCATCGAAATCTTGGAGCACCATGGGAATCCCGTCGAGAACAAAGTTAAGAGCAGTGGCTGCACGTGCCGCGTTGATTCCGACAATCTGCCGTGTCTGCATGTAATCATGGGTTTCGGTGAATCGAAGGCGTAGAGTATTTTCCGGCTCCACATATTCCTGTTGCTCCAGCCGGTGTGAAAGCGACTGAACCCAGTTGACTTTGCTGTCTTTTGCCAGAGAGTTGCACCAAGGAACACCTCGCAGAAAAAAATGACCAAGCTCTTTGTCATAGACAATGTCATTAGTTGTCATATATGGCGCATACTGTACTTCCCCCAGTACAGCACCATCCGGCTTGACCGAACGGAGTCCTTCCCGGATGGCGCGCGAAATCTCCAATCCCCCCTGACGACGGGATAAACTCGCCCGCATATAGGGCAAAGGCGGCAATTTCCCTCCCCCTTTTTTCTGGGCATCACGCCACCATTGTTCCGGCACATTGGCAGGCACAAAAGTATCATCGCGAGTGCGCCAGTTCGGGTACGAACCATCGGCCAGATCAATACGCAGTGCATCCGCCTGGAATTCCGAACCGAAAAATGCTGCAACTTTTTTCAGATATTCCTGCCATTTAGGCGACATATAGTCAAATGCCATATAGCGGGGAACGGCGCCATCTTTGTTGACAATCAGAGATTCCGGTGAGTTGCCGCGTACCATGCCGGAAACCGCATTGGTCCCATGCGGTACAATTCCCAGCATGATCTTCATCCCGGCATCATGGACAGCCTGTGCCAGGTGTTGATATTCCTGGAGTGTGCCATAGGCAGGGTTGAGCTTATAATAATCTCTTGGATGGTAATCCGAAAGCTCGACAATCGGCCGGAACCAGACGGTATTGAAACCGAGAGATTGAATGCGTGGCAGGATCTCTTTGCGCACAGCTTCAAAACCGCCGATATCACGTCCGCCACTGTAAGGCGAACCGCCGGGAGACAGATTGAAAATGATTGCATCATAGAGCCATTCCGGACGGTCTTTCGGAATGGTGATGCCGGTTTCTCTGTAAAGCTCATGAATCCCCTGTTTCATTTGAGTGCGCAGTGACTTGCGGGCCGGTTTCAGATATGCCGGGCCGATGATCTGTTTTTCACCCGGATAGAGAAGACCGTATGATTTGAAATGATATTGTACTGCCGCATTTTTGCCCTCCCGCACGATCATCATAGAAGATTTGTCTTTCAATGGATCCCCGAACAGAATCGAACAGAATCCATTCTGTTCCAGCAGCAGGGGAAGTATAGAATAGCCTCCGCTCTCAAATGTGCCAGGCTTGAGTCCTGCAATTTTCTTCACCGTTACGTTGGCGGGATACCGGAGCATGCCAGGGAAGAAGTAGCGTCCGCTCACCGGTATCGGCAGGTTCAATTGCGGCCATGAGAAGAAAAAGTTGCTTGCCGCTCCAGGACGAAGTGTCAGTTCCAGAGTGCGTGTAAAGAGATCGGGATCACTTCCGGTGCCGAATGTCAGAATCTCTTCCACATCATATTTTCCGATCTCATATTTCAGGTGTAGAACCGCTTGGGAAGCGTCCCAGATGTGTTCTTTCAACACAACCGGATACCTCTGTTGAGGAATCTTGAGATATTTTTCCGGAGTGAGGGCGGAAATGTACCGATAGCTCTCCGGTATGATTTTCGGTTTGCCAGTCGGCCACTCGGGGCCCCAGGTGAAAGGCGGCATATTGTCCGGATTGGCAGATATGATTTCTCCATCCCATTTCAACTCTTTTCAGAATCCGTTTCCCGTATTTTAGCAAATGCCAGATAATAATTACGGTCCGTTTCGTGCGTCTGCAGCCTGTATTGTGCAGGTAATTCCTCTTTCAGGCACTTCAGTAACCGGACATAATCCTTCTTCATCAACGCAATATCAAGATCGTCATCCCACGGAATAAAACCTTCGTGCCGGACTGCCCCTAACAACGTTCCTCCCTCAATCCAATAGGGAATATCATGCCGTCTGCATATTTCATCCACAACCACCAACATATCCAGCATCCTCAACTGCAAGCGTCTTAACTCCGAACCTTCCGGATTATACTCTTCCCTCAAACTTTCCTGATTTTCCATAACATCATTTGATCAAAGCCCGTAATTCCCTGTATACAGACAATTTCAGCACATAAATACTCCCTAAATAAAAAACAATTCCCACAGCAATCCCCGCAACCAGTTGTAACCATAACAGATCACAAAGGGAAGATGCCCCCACCACAACCCCGCCCATGGCAAAAGCCAGCAACCAATACGGAGCAATATCTCTGACCTGTTTTCCCAGACTCAAACCAATCAAAGACTTTGTATAATACGTATTCAGATACGTCGCAATAAGCGAATACAACACACGCCCCCAACACATTCCCACCAATCCGAACGGAACAGAAGAAAATAATATCACCGTAGCTATAACTTTCTTCACCACTTCCAGCCGCAAAGCCAGATCAGAACGCCCTTTTACATAAAGCAGATTCAGATTTATAACGCTCAGATGGTCAAACATCCAGTCAAAACATAAAATCTGAAGCAAAACGACAGCCCCCACCCACTTTTCGGTCAGCAACAATACAATCACAGGCTTTGCCAGGGCAGCCAATCCCATCATCAAAGGGAAAATAATAAAAGAAGCCAAACGGATATATTTCCGGTAAACATCCGCTAAACGGTCCGTATCATCCTGTATGCTACTCAATATAGGAAAAGTCACCCTCGAAATGACGGCATTCAGATTGGAAGACGGAAATATGGCAAACTGCTCCGCCCGTGTATAAAACCCCAGTTCTCTGGCCGAAAACTTTCTGCCGATAACCAAAACATACAAATTATAATAAATCGTATGAATCAATCCGGAAACCAATAATTTGGACCCAAAAGCAAACAAACGCCTAAAAGAACTGACAGAAAATACCAACAAAGGCCGCCAACGTAAAAAATAATACAGCAGCAAAGTCAGGAATAGTGCATTCATTAATGTCTGCACCACCAGGGACCATACCCCCCAGCCCGTATAAGCCATCCAAATGCCCATCACTCCCGAAACCACCGCTGCCGTGAAAGAAGCTTTTGCCTGTGTCTTAAAATCAATGGCAATGGTCAGTTTCGTCTTATGGACAGCCGACAAAGCCGAAATGATCAGATTCAGTGCAATCACCCGTGTCACCGCCACCAAAGCCGGCATATGATAAAAAT
>URVC01000044.1 GCA_900551245.1 uncultured bacterium
CTTTTTTGCGGAAAGACCCCTTCGCATTTCCGCTCCCCTTCGCCGGGTGCCGAGCTTGTGCCAGCTTGCGCGGGGGTGTTTGACTGCCGGGGAGGATGTGGTGCGGGCGGTACGGGGAGAGACGCGTCGCCTTGCGCCGCTTTCTCTCCCCCGCGCCCCTCTCTTTTCGGCCTGTGGAAGCTCCGGGCGGAGGTGGCGGTGGCGGGCCGGTGGGAGCCGGGGAGCGTGTCCGCCGCCCCCCGCACCCCTTGCGTCCGGCAAGGTGCCGGCGAAACGTTCTTGCTGAGTCTTTGCTTGTTCATTTTCATCGTTCAGGGTTGTTGTCGTTTTTTTGTTTTTGCGATTCCGGAGAATTTGTTTTTCTTGATCAACGTGTGTTTGCTGCGGTTCTTCCCTCTCTTTTCCGGTCGTTATCTCTTTGAAGAGCATTCGCACCGTCTGAATCTAAAATTAGTCATTACTAACTTCTCTGGTAAAAAAAAGAGTTCTGCTGTTTTTCATATAATATATCAGGCTGGGAACCGTTTTTCAAGCAAAAAATTAGTTTCATCTAATGATTTTTGCAAAATTTCCTTTTTTACATGCTGTCGCGTCGAGATTCTGTTCATAATCTGAATTCGCATCGATTCTGTCGAGCTTGTTGGTAAGTGTCTGGAATCTGGTTGCATTGTCGGCTTCTTGAATGGCATTATTTTTTTTTTTAAATTTGAATGTTTTTAAATTTGAATTTTCTTTGCAAACAGGTATATTATTAAAAAATTAGACAAGACTAATTATTGATAACCGCATGACAGTGCCCGAGTACTGTAGGGTATCGGCACCTGTTTGTAATTGAATATCCCGGCTGTATTTTCTCCCGGAGATGATGGCCGGAAAGATAATTAGTCTAGTCTAATTAATTAGAAGGGAGGTGGCATTAGACAGTTACAGTTGGAATTAGAATTAATGTTAATTGAGAAACAAAACTAAGGAGAAAAAAGGATGATGAACAAAACTTTCTTTTCGGCGATGATTGCCGCAGGCATGATGTCATTCGGCATTGGATGTGCTTCTGTGGGAGCCAATGACGATACGGCGGCGGCTGTCGCAAAGAAAACTCAGGCGGTTTCGGTCGCAAAGAAGAGCTGCAAGGGCGGCGAGTGCTCGAAGAAGGCTGTGCAGGAGAAGAGCTGCAAAGGCGGCGAGTGCTCGAAGAAAGCTGTGCAGGAGAAGAGCTGCAAAGGCGGTGAGTGCTCGAAGAAGGCTGCCAAATCGGTGCAGGCAGTGAAGAAATAGCCGCAATCAATCAGATTGGGTGGATATCTTGGGAAGAGAAAAAGCGGAAACGCACTCTCCCTGCCGCATGTCCGCGGCAGACCCCTCCGCGGACATGCGTTTTTCAAGGGAAATAATGTCAGAAAGGGAAAATGATGAACGGAATATCGCGATCCAGATTTACATTGATAGAACTCTTAATAGTTATTGCAATAATTGCACTCCTTGCCGGCATGCTGATGCCCGCATTGAATAAAGCACGGGAATCCGGAAAAAAAGCCAGTTGTACCGGAAATTTGAAGCAACTGGGTTCCGCGGCTGTACTCTACAGTGCGGATTATGATGACTGGATGGCCGGTTGTACCGGTGGCTGGTGCTGTACCCGGGGAACCTGGGTAGCTAAAAACGTGAACAGTCAACGGGTTGATTTACGTACTGCAGGACTGATTACACAGTATGCAAACAGCCTCAATGTCAAATGTTGCCCGTCAGTTGCCTCCATGGCGATTGCCCAGCTGGGGCCGCAGGAGGCGACTCCGGAAATCGCGACAGACTCGTCTGTGGGAGTTTGTCGGGGGGGCGGTTACGGCATGAACACCATGTTCGGATTCAGAAACGGAACGAGTGGAAAAAATTGTATTTCCGGTTACGCGAAAGTCAGAGCCACCGCCATTCTCAATCCCAGCAAGGCGGTTATGCTCAGTGATACCATTGAGCAGAAAGCGTCGGAAGGAGAGGTTTTTCAAGTCTATCCCTATTATCTTCAACCGCGTAACGGAAGCGAAGTACCCGCTGTCGGCGGACTTGCCAGCAACGCGGCTACCCAGCACTTCCGCCACAACGGCACAGCAAACGTCGCTTGGGCTGACGGACATGTTTCTCCGGAACGGATCGGTGAATTCGACGACAGCGGCTTTGCACGCAGCAATGTCGTCGGCTGGCTGGGGACGACAGATGCCTGGTATTGTTTGACCCGGTCGGATTTCGAAGCGCTGGATCTTACTCCGGGGGAATATGAATAGGTCGTTGCATCATGGAAAAGTTCAATCGCCGCTATTTGTTTTACGGAATAAGCTTTCTGGCGCTTTTCATACTGGCGTTATGGGTGTTTTACAAGCCATCCTATCTTGATGAACTGAGGCGGATGGAGAAGGTGGAACAGGGAACGGAAGAGCCGCTGGAAACGGTAAAAAAAGCACTGGAAGAGATAAGAAAACGCGACTGGGGAAAGCTCTATGCACTCATGCTGGAGTGGGATCGTAGCGATTTTGAGGAAATGTACGTGAAAGGACTTTTCTTGCGCGAAGAATTTCACCCGGCGGAGCCAACCGGTTGCGCCAGACTGATTCATTCTCACCGTCCCGACAACATTTCCGTTTTTGTATTCAGCGAACCGAGAAACGAGACTTATCAATTCAGCCTGCGCAGAGACCGGCAGGGGAAATATAAGATACGAAACATTTCTTTGACCGAATGATCAAAAAAGCGGAGACATGGCAACAATGAAACTGCTCATTCCAATTCTGATGCTTCTGATTATCACGGCAATCTGGCTATTTCTGCCGGGCGATGCGGAGGAGCTGGTGCTCGCCGAACAAGTGGCGGTGCCGGTTACTGTGGAACAGGCGGCGTTTATGGAGAAAGTATTGAAAGCAATCGAAAAACATGATCTGGATCAACTTGTGCGCATGACTTACAGGCCGGATGAATTTACTCTTTCCACGTATAGGGAAGGAGTGTTTGCAGAAAAAAATTTCTGTCCGGCAGTAATCACCGGGGCGGTCAAGCTGAAGAAAAGCAGCCGTGACGTCACTTCGGTTCTGGTGAAGAGCGAACCGCGCGGACGGGTATACCAGTTCAGCCTGATTTCAAAGGAAGGCGTTTGGGCGATCAAATCGATTTCCGAGGAACTATGACCGGGGCGCGGCATCGGAAAGGAGGAGAGACGGCGAAGTGGAATCCTTTTCTCTCTTCCGGTTCCTGCGAAGTACGTCAAATGATTTTTCATTATGAAAATAGGGTGTATCGCCGGTTCCCGGGCGGATTCGGAATGCGATCTCTCTGCCATTCCCCATGAAATCGGAAAGTTATCATCCGGCATTCATGAGCGATATTCCCCTGCCGGAAAAGCATGCAGAAAATACCGGATTGGTTACGGCGTGAGGAGTCGGTGTTTCACTTGATTCAGCGAAATCCGGTTTCCGCGGCGACCGTACTGCCGTTGCGCGTCAGGAGTGCAATTCGAATGTACCGATGGTGAAAACACGGTGTTTTTTCCCGAAACTGGAGAGGAAAACAAAACATCCTGACTGCATGGCGGTAAAAAAACGGGATTTTTTTCCCGCCGGGATGATTTCCCGGTTGAAATCCGGCTCATGTATGATATGCTAAACGCGGAAACGGAATTTGTTTTTCAATGCCAGAAAACGGGGGGGACGGACACATGATGGAATCCGCCGGGGAATTTCTCGCCAACAGCCAGAAGATCTACCTGTTTATCGCAGTCTTCGGATCGGTGATTTTCGCGATTCTGTTCACGTTGACCGTCATCGGGCTCCATGGCGGCGAGGCGGACCTCGGCGCGGAAGGCATTCCGGATGACTTCCAGCCGGAGGCGCACGACATCGCCGACATCCAGGGGCTGAACTTCTTCTCGCTCAAGAGCATCGTGGCGTTTCTGACCTTCTTCGGCTGGGGCGGCTTCTTTTTCGGCCATCTCGGCTGGGGCGGGCTTGCGATTGCGTTCGGCTGCGGCCTGCTGATGATGTTCCTCACTGCGCTGGTGATTTCGCTGTTGCTGAAACTGCAGCAGTCGGGCAATCTCCGCAGCGCCGATTTCCTCGGCAGACGAGGCACGGTCTACCTCACCATTCCCGCCGGGCGGCAGCCTGGCGGAATGGTCACCGTCCTGCTGGAGAACTGCACCCGGCAGGTCAAGGCGCGCGCCGACGAGGAGATCGCCACCGGTTGCGACGTGGTGATTGAAAGCGACCTCGGCGGCGAGGTGTTTCTCGTCCGCCGCAACGAGAATTGAAATTTTCCCGTAAACCATCCAACCCCAAGGAGACTTCGGAAGAATGGGAACTGTCGTACTGGCCGCACTGGCCGCATTTGTCCTTTTGATGATCTTCATTTCGCTGGTCACCTGGTACCGCAAGTGTCCGTCTGACCGGATCATGGTCATCTTCGGTAAGACCCACGGCACCAAAGCGGCGCTCTGCATCCACGGCGGTGCGAAGTTCGTCTGGCCGGTGTTTCAGGACTACGGGTACATCTCGCTGCGGCCGCTGCAGATCGCGGTCAACCTGGACAACGCGCTCTGCAAACAGAACATCCGCATCAACGTTCCGTCGGTCTTCACCGTCGGCGTCAGCACCAGTCCGGAAATCATGGGCAACGCGGCGGAGCGCCTCTTCGGGCAGACGCCGGAAGCGATTGCCGAACTGGCCAAGGACATCATCTTCGGTCAGCTCCGCCTGGTGATCGCCTCGATGATGATCGAAGAGATCAACGCCGACCGCGAAACCTTCCTGCGCGCCGTCGAAGCGAACGTGGCCGAAGAGCTCAAGAAGCTCGGTCTGGAACTGCTCAACGTCAACATCACCGACATCACCGATGAATCCGGCTACATCAAGGCGATCGGGCAGCGCGCTGCCGCCGGGGCGATCAACAAGGCGAAGATCGACGTGGCCGAAGAGACCCGCAAGGGGAGCATCGGTGCGGCCGAGGCGCACAAACTCGAACGCATTGCCGTTTCGAAAGCGGAGGCGGAGGCGGCTGCGGGCGAAGCCGACGCCGAACGGGAACGGCGCATTGCCGTGAAACAGGCCGAAGCCGCCGCCGCCGTCGGCGAAGCCGGAGCCGAACGCGACCAGCGCATCGCGGTGAAACAGGCCGAAGCGGAAGCGGCCGCGGGCGAAGCCGGAGCCGAACGCGATCGCCGTATCGCGGTCAAGCAGGCGGACTCCGCCGCGACACAGGGGGAAAACATTTCGGCAATTGAGATTGCCCAGTCGAATGCGACCCGGGCGGAACAGGAGGCCGAGGCCTACCGCCGCGCGGAAGCGGCGCGTCAGATTGCCGCCGCCCAGATTGAGAAGGCGAAGTATGAAGCGGAAGCCGATGCGCAGATCTCCCGCGCCCGGTTGGAGGAGGAGCGCCAGAAGGCGGAGGTGATCGTTCCGGCGGAGATCAGCAAGGAGCAGATCGAAATCGCCGCGGACGCCGAAGCGGAGAAGACCCGCCGCGAGGCAAAGGGTGTGGCCGACGCGATCTACGCCAAACTGGAAGCCGAAGCGCGCGGCAACTATGAAATTCTGAAGGCGAAGGGCGAAGGTTACAAGCAGATCATCGCCGCCTGCGACAACGACGCCAACGCCGCCTCGAAGATGCTGTTGATCGAAAAACTGCAGGACATCGTTGCGCTGCAGGCCGAAGCGATCAAGGGGATCAAGATCGACAAGGTCACGGTCTGGGATGGCGGCAGCAAGAGTGCGGACGGCAAGACCACGACGGCGAACTTTCTCTCCGGCATGATACAGAGTCTGCCGCCGCTGCACGACGTGGCGGGAATGGCGGGGCTGGACCTGCCGGACTACCTCGGCAAGGTGAAGAGTGACCGTCAGGACGCCGCCACGCCGGAGCCGCCGAAAGCGTAAGGAATCCGGCACATCAACACCCGGCGGGAGCAACTCCTGCCGGGTGTTTCATCTCCCGGCAGAAGCATAAAGGGAGGCGAGTTACTGTTTGTGAACCGGGAATGCCTGGGCGGCATCCCAGAAGTCTGTCGATAGACAGGTCAGGCTCTCCCTGCCTTCTCCGTCGTTGTCGGCAACCTGAATGTTGAACAGAAAGCCGGTTTTGGCACACTGCGGAGAGAGGGCGATGCTCTTCCTTGGAATTTCCAGCGAATAGTGAGAAACTTTTCGTTTGTCGTCCCGGCTGAATTCGATTTTCATTGCTTGCTCAATTTCTTTTCGGCGGCTGGCGAATGCGGGCGGCAACTGTCGGCAGTGGACTTGCGGTCGATTTTTTTCCGCTTTTGCCATGCCAAGTTCCCAGTAGCCGTTCTGTTCCGGCAGCTTCAGAAAGAGGTGCACATAATCGCCGTCCGGCTGTTTTGCCGCATCGGTGAAGGGTTGAAAATGAACATCATCCCGGACTTCCACTTTCAAGCATAGAGTATCACCCCGGTAAGCCCCCCACACCTTGAAGCTGAGATCCTCCGGACCGCGCCACACCAGGTGCGCGCTGGTCGGTTCCGAGGGGACCAGAATCTTCACCGCATCTGCCCCGTCGGCAGTGAAATTCGGCCTGCTGCTGAATCCGAAAGAGGGAAAGGCCGAAGAGCAGCTGATCGGATAATGAAGTTTCTGTTTCAATCCGATTGTTTCGATTTGCAGCTCCGCCTGAAGGGGAACACCTGGTTTCGTGGCGAATTCATTCTTCGAACACAGCGGGAAGCGGATCTCCCGGGCTGCATTGCCTGCCAGAGTTACGGAAACCGTCTCCGTTTCGCACCTGATCCCCTCTGGCAATTCCAGTTTCAGATTGAACCGGCGGGACGCGGAGAAAGGATTGCGCAGCATGCCGCGAAACTCCTGCTTCCGGCCGGGGTATATGGTCCAGCTGAAATCGTTGCGGAAAAGCTCTCCTGCCGCTTCCGGCGGCTTCTTCATGCCGGGAAAACGGTAGACTGCGGGATGTTCGCCGGCTTCCGCCAGAACCACTCCTTCCCTGACCGGAACGTTGCTGACGTTGCCGAAGAGGTCGATCCGTTCGGCTTTGCCTGAGATCCCCTTAAAGAGAAATGTCGGATTTTTTGAGTTGCGTTCCTCCTTCCAGAGCGGCAGCAGAATGGCGCCGTCACGCCCTTTGAAAAAGTAACCAAGAGCTTTTCCATTCAGCGGGACCTCACTCAGAAAGCGCCCGTCCCGGAATGTTCCGGAGAGCATATTGTAGGTGACATAAACCGCTTTAGGCTGAAAATCGTGTGTCAACATGCCGTAATTGTGTTCGCTGTTGCGCAGATCGTTCCCCTTGTTGCGCAGATTGTACCAGTTGTAGCCGACGGCACCGTGCGCCCAGGCGAAAATCAGTTTTTTGAACAACGTTTCCGCCTGCGGCAGTTCTCCAATGTTGACGGCGCTCACCGCCGTTTCCGTCGCGTAAAAGGGGGTGACGTTGCCGTATTGCCGCTGAAGCTGCTGAAATCCGAGAACTCCGTTGGCGAACCCCCAGAACATTCCGTGGCCGTGGTAGCTGAAAATGTCGTAATAGCCCTTGCCGTCCCGGATCGTTTTGATCATCACATCCGGATCACTGGTGATCCGTCCCCGTCCGGGCAGCCGGGTGAATCCGGCGGTCATCACCTTCACCTCCGGCGCCGCCTGCCGGATCGCCTGAAATGCGTTTTTCAGAAGTTCGACGTAATCGTCACCGGAGAACCGGGCGAAAATCAACAGATCGGGCTCGTTCCAGATCTCGATGTAATGAAATTTATTGCGGTAGCGTTCCACGAATTTCGCGGCAAACTCCCGTACGGCGTCGCCCCGCGGACAGCCCCAGCCGCCCTGAAAGCCGGGTTCCAGCAGCGGCTTGTTCCGATCCACCGCCCAGGACGGCACGAAACTGAAGATCGGTTGAAGTTCGATTCCCTGTTCGGAGTAGTCGGCGGCGATCCGGTCGAAGCTTCGGAAGACCAGCCGGTCCGGGCGCGGCTGCATGGTCTGCCAGCCGATGTCGCAACGGAAGGTCTTGACGCCGCAGAGCGCGGCCGCCAGAGCCATTTTCTTCTGCTCGTCCAGCGGATACCGTTCCGGGTGATCGCAGACGCCGAAGCGGAATCCCCGGGGAAATCCGGCGGTCGGACCGGCCGGAACCAGCCTGGCGAACTGCACGGTCCGACGGATGTCGCGGCCGTTTTCCCCCGTCGGCTTGACCGTCACATCGACGTAGCAGACGCCGAACCGTTCCGGAACGGGAAGCGGGTGGGCCGTGCTCTGCCCCGGCGGAAGAGAGAGTGTCAGCGTTCCATTCCCGGTGATATTTCCCATTGCATCACGGAGCGTGAAATCGGCTTCGGCGGAAAAGGGCGTTCCCTGCCGGTTGAGGAACCGGAGAATCGGCGTTGCAGCGGAATCCGGCGTCAGAAGAGGAAGCGGATTGCCGGTTTCCACCGAAAGTTCCAGCGGCTCTTCCGTCGCGGCCGCACGGTCGGACTCCATGGAAACTGCGGCGATTCCGACCTTGCCTTCCCCTCTGGCCCCCTTGAGAAAATCCCCGGCAAAGCCGTGCAGAACCGCCGGGAAATTGATTTTTCCGTTTCCTTTGTTTCCGGCGCCCCAGGTCTTGATGCCCGGTTCCGCGGAAACGTCGAAGATGAGTGTCTGAATTCCCGGCTTCTTCCCGGTCAGGACGCAGGGAAACTGAAAGATCTCATTGTCCTTGTCACGCAGCCGCAGCGAAAACCGCGACAGCTGTGCCGATTCCGGCAGGTCGACGCTCACCCGGAACCGGGCCCGTTTGAATTCCGGCAGCGGAAATCGTTTATGAAAAAAGAATTCGAAATGGGTTCCCCGTTCCGGATTGTAGCGGAGCTGGAGCATGGTTCGTCCATCCCGGGGGAGGTAGTCATATTCCTGACCGTTTCTGTCTGCCTGGAACAGGGTGAGGTCGGGCTGTTCGCGTTCACAGTCCAATATCGTGATTTCCCGGCAGAACGCACTCCACGGGAAGCTGGACAGGGCCAGCAGCAGCAAAAGAAATTTCATCCCTTTTCCCTCCTGAAATCACGGCATGTAAATTGCGTTTTCCGAAAATTTGTAGGGGGATTGTATCAGGTCTCCTTTGGAGAGCGTGGCGGCGTGCCCGTCGCTGAATACCGCGGTTGCCCTGCCGGAGTGAATCAAGGCGACGCCAGCATTGCCGTTCAACCCGCCGGGATTCCAGATGTACCACGGGCCGGCCGTACCGAGGCTGCCCGCGTTGTTTCCGAAGGTGTCCGCGAAGAGGATGGTCCGGCTCGGCTTCTTCATTTTCTTCAGAGAGTGGGCGACCGTGCCGTTGGGGGAGACGATGCAGTAATCTCCCAGTTCATCCTGATAGTTCTCCCTGCCGTATTCCCGATGCATTCCGTAGACCAGATAGTTGAGCACCTCCGATTTCTTGCTTTTCTCCACTTCGGGGGAAACGCCGGCGAACGCGGTCGGACAGCGCAGGAAACGGATCGGAATGTAGTTCTGATCCGGCTTGCTCTCATCCGGCCAGCCGTTGCTGTATTTCCCCAGAGTCAGAACCGAACTGAAGGTGACCTGGGCGGCGCCCCCCCATTTCATCCAGATGATATTGTACTGGTTGAAATCCTCCGCATAAAGGGCCTGGGCGTGCCAGCAGCTCTTCAGATTGTTGAGGCAGGTGGTCTGGCGCGCCTTTTCTCTCGCTTTATTCAACGCGGGCAGCAGCATGGACGCCAGAATCGCAATAATTGCTATTACTACGAGAAGTTCAATAAGTGTAAACCGCTTTTTCATTTCTTTCCCTCCTGTTGGCTGAAACGGTTGAAATCAATTCGGCGGATTCGCCCCATGTCAAAACCATGCAATCCCCGGCTTCACCCGGAATGCGGAAATTTTCATAAAGATCCTCATAGGTCTGGGTGGCGCGCCCCGCTTTCCCGACCGGCAGCCGGTGGCCGAACTCCCATTCGTGGATCGGCAGAAAACGGCAGTGAAACCTGCGGTACGCCTCCAGCACCGGATCCGGTCCGCTTTGATAGAAGGGGCTGGTGGCCATCAGATCGATCCGTATTTTTTCCGCTTCAATCCGCTCGTAGATCGGCGCAAGATCCTCCCAGTGGTAGATGTCGCCGCGCACCAGCAGTGTGACTCCGGGCTGAAACGTGACCGCATACGCACTGTTCGGCACATCTTCCCGGCCCGCCATGTGCTGAACGCCGCGGTAGCAGCGGACCTCCGGTTCGTGCAGCTCTTCCGCCGGAGTTGCCCCCTCCAGCAGCCACTGACGTACCGCATCCCCGGGCGCGACAACCGGTTTCCCGCGGAGCAGAAGCGCATCCGCCACCGCCAGCCCGAGGTGATCGAGGTGGCCGTGCGTGTAGAACATCCGGTCAACCAACTCGGCGAACTCCTCCACCAGCCCCGGGGAGAGCCGCAGCCGGGTGCGCCGTTCGCCTGCCGGGGTGCAACCCTCGTTCAGATCGAAACCGGTTACCCGTCCGGATTCCTCCTTGACCAGAACGGCCGAGCTGTACAGCTTCCACAGCCGGACGCCGGGGCCGTGCCAGGTGCGGATTTCCGCAATCACCCGGCGGCATACCTCATGGTAGAAGCGGTTCAGTGCCGGGTCGTTCTCCAGCTCCGGGCAGCTGAACAGATCGTCCAGCCGTTTCAGAAGCGGCAGCCGGGCATGCCAGTTTTCCGGAGAGGGCGGCAGTTGATCCAGTCGCTTCCGCGCCTCTTCCAATTCCTGCAGATTCATCTTTTTCGATTCCTTTCTCAAATGCGCGGAGCACCGATGCTCTCGCGGCAGAACAGTTGCGGCGGCAGAACTTCGACGCTTCGGGGCTGTTCCGGACATGCCAGGCGTTCCAGTACCCGGTCCACCAGCTTGCGGGCCAGAAGCTCCCGGCTCCCGTATCCGACCGAAGTGATCGTCGGCACCAGCCGTTCACACAAGTCGACGTTATCATGCCCGATCAAACTCAGATCTTCCGGAACTCGCAGTCCGCATTCGTGAAGTCGCCGCAGAATCGTGATCGCGATGGTGTCGTTGTGACAGAGGAGCGCGGTCGGCCGTTCGGCGCGGGGCGCGCGGCACAGCGGTTCAAAGATTTGCCGGTTTTCAACCAGACGGTAAATATCCGAACGCCGGATTGTGAACTCCTCCGGCAGTTCCATCTCGTATTCATGCGCCAGAATTGGCAGCAGCCGGGAGCGTTCGTCGCTTTCGTCATAGCCATACCAGCCGAGCCGGTGGTGCCCCAGCTCACGGAGGCACTCCAGCGTCAGGCGCAACCCCGCTTCCGCATCCTGCAGGACCGCGTCGAACCGCGGATCCGGATGAAAGAGGCTGACCACCGGCAGATCGAGATGGTCCGGCAGCCACTGCGGCTCCAGCGTGATGATCGCATCGAGGTTGTTGTCCAGCAGCAGCCGCGTGGCGGACCGCTGTTCCATGTCGTTGTTGAAGAAGGCGAAGAGCGGCCGGTAGCCACGGCGGACGATCTCGGCGTGCAGCGCCGTCACCAGCTCCGCCCGATAGAAGTTGTTGGAGTAGGCCAGCGCCACGCCGATCGTGTTCGAGCGCCGCCGGCGCAGGTCCGAGGCCGCCCGGTTCAGCCGGAACCCGGTCGCCGCCGCCTCCTGCCGGATCCGCTCCGCCAGCTCCGGGCGAACCCGCCCCTTGTCCCGGTTGTTCAGCACCAGCGAAACCGTGGACTGCGACAGATTCAGCCGCTTCGCCAGTTCCGTCATCGTCATCGCCATAATCGAAAAATATCCTTCCGCTGTTCTTCCGGTCACGCAAACCATTTCGGAAAACTGTTGAATCATACGTATGACGTTATTAAATATACCCATTTTTTTCGTGTTGTCAAGAGAAAAATGGAATTTCTTGTGAAAAACATCCGTTCTGCCGGAAGCGCCTGCCGGGTAGGCGGATTCCTCTTGGCGGGAGGGGCGGAGCACGGGCGGCCGCCGGAACTTCCGCATCCGCGGCGGACCGGAATTTCTCCCCCGGCGCGGCATGGGGATTTGTAATCCGGAAAATCCGGGCATATATTACCCCTGTCCGAAGCAGTCAACACTCTGAAGCGCCAGACGGCCGGGAGGAATTTGCTCATGACCGAGACCCTGCGACATTTCCACGATTTCCTGTCTGCGAACAACATTCTCTGCAACGTGAAAAGTCCCAATCGTGACGAACTGCTCCGATTGCTGCTCGCCATGCTCAAACGACACCATCCGGAGCTGGATCTTGAACTTGCCGCGCGTGAAGTCAAGGAACGGGAGGAACTTTTCCCCACCGTCATCGCTCCCGGTCTGGCCGTGCCCCACGCCCGCATCCCCGATCTCGCCGTACCGCTGGTGGCGATGGCGTGCCTCCCCGACGGGATCGATTTCGCGTCGGAAATGGGGCCGGTCAAGGTCGTCATCCTGCTGCTGACCCCGGTCGATGAACCCAATCTGCATATGCAGCTGCTCGCCGCGCTCGCCGGCGACTTCGGCAGCGAGGGGATGGTTGACCACGTCGCCGCGCTGAAGACCCCCGCCGAGGTGATCAGCTGCTTCTCCGGCAGTGAACACACGATGCCGACCTACCTCAAAGCCGCCGACGTCATGCGCGGCAATGTGGTGACGCTCTACGAAAACGATACCCTCCAGACGGCGATCCGCACCTTTGCCACCAGCGGCATCGACGAGGTGGTGGTCATCGACCACACCGGCGATCTGCGCGGCGTGGTCTCCCTCACGGACCTGCTCAAATTCAGCCTGCCGGAACACCTGCTCTGGATGGAGGACCTGACGCCGATCTATCGCTTCCAGCCCTTCGCGGACATGCTCAAGAGCGCGGACGACACCCGGGTCGCCGACATCATGCGCGAGGAGTTTGTCACCGTCGACCGCGAGGTTCCGGCGGTTCAGCTGGCGAAGCTCTTTCTGGTGCACCAGATCCGCAAGCTGATCATCACCGGGCCGGGCGGAAAACTCGCCGGCGTGGTCGAACTCAAGGAATTCTGCGCAAAACTTTTCTGGGAATAATTCGGGAGGACCTCTGCCATGCATGAAGAATCCGCTTCCGCTCCGCTCTCTCCCCGGGCCATGCTCATCCGCTTCGCCATCCTGCTCGGCGCCGCCCTGCTGGTCGGCATCGGCGGCGCCGCCACGGTGCTGGAATCCCATCAGGCGACCGCCTGCGCCGTCTTCGTCGCCATCATCTTCGGGACGCTCTTCTTCTGGGGGTTCCGGCTCGCAATCGCCTTCCTCGGACTTGCGGTGCTGATCTTCACCAATTCGCTGAACATTCCACAGTTCGTCTCCTCCTCCTCGCTGGAGGTGATCCTCTTTCTGGTCGGCATGATGGTGATCGTCGGCGCCCTGCGGGATCTCGGCTTTTTCACCTGGATCGTGCAGCTGATCGTCTCCATGCCCCGCCTGACCGGCTGGAAGTTCACCGCCGTCACCGCCGTCGCTTCGGCATTGCTCGCCTGCGCGGTCGATGAGGTCACGTCGATCATCTTCGTCTCGACGCTGATCTTTCAGGTGTGCGACCGGCTGAAGCTCAATCCCACCCCCTACATCCTCATCGCGGTGCTCGCCACCAACGTCGGCAGCGCCGGAACCATGATGGGCAACCCGGTCGGCATCTACATCGGCAACAAGGGCGGACTCACCTTCGGCGACTTCATGATCTGGTCGTTCCCGCTGATGCTGGCGGTGCTGTTCGCCACGGTTGCGCTGATGCTCTTCTGTTTCCGCCGCCAGCTGCGGGAGTTCGATGTGCGGCTGAAGAACCGGCTCGATCAGGGGCTGTCGCTCGCTCCGGTGGTCGACGTCCCCTACAAGCCGGGACTGGTGCTGATTACGCTGACCATCCTCGCCATCGCTTCACACCACCCGCTGGAGAGCTTTTTCGGGCTGGCCAAGAACAGTGTCCTGCTGATCACGCCGCTGATCTGCGCCGGTGTGGTGATGATTCTCCGCCAGAACCGCGCACGCTACTACATCGAACAGGAGGTGGACTGGTGGACCCTCCTCTTCTTCATGCTGTTGTTCGCCGTCGCCGGAACTCTGGAATACACCCATGTCGACCGGGTGATGGCGAAATATTTCTCCGGCGTCTGCGGCACGGAAATCACCGCGCTGGTTCCCTTCATCTTCACGGTGTCTGCGGTCGGTTCGGCGTTTATCGACAACGTGATTTTCGTTGCCGCCTTCTGTCCGGTGATCGAACAGCTCTCCTCCAGCGTCAAGGATCTTCCGCTCTGGTGGGCGCTGCTGCTCGGCGCCTGCTTCGGCGGCAACATCACGATGATCGGCAGTACCGCGAACATCGTCGCGCTCGGCATGCTTGAGAAGCGCTCCGGGGTCAACATCACCTTCTTCTACTGGCTGAAAATCGGATTGCTTTCCACCGTCGTCGCCGGTGTGATCGGCATTGCCGGACTGCTGCTGCTCGAACCGCTGATGCCGGACCGCTGCGCCACGGTGAAATTCGAGATGCTCCATCGGGATTCCGGGCGCCGTTTCGACGGGAAAAACGCGATGCTTTCCGCCCGGATCGCTCCGGCGGGCGAGGGGGCGGAGCGGGTGGTCTTCCCGAACCTCCAGCCGGGCGAATATCTGCAGGTGCAACTGGTGTCGCCGGGCGGGGTGGAGGCGTCGATTCCGGCGGCGCTGCCTCCGGCGATAAAATCCCGCTTCGACGAGATCACCGCCGCCGGAGAATGCCGCTTCATCGGCAAACTCTACTCCGTTGGTTCCGGGGATTACCCCTGCGTGATGGAGGTGGAACAGGTGGAGATTCCCGGTCGGCAGTGAGGGTGCAAAACTCCGTTGCTCCGCCTCAGCCGTGCGTCGGCCGGGGCGGTTCCCGGAGGAAACCCCGGACGATTCCGAGGATCACCTCAACCGACCTCTCCATCTCCTCCAGCGAGGCGAATTCGCTCTCCCCGTGAAAATTGTACCCGCCGGTGCCGAGGTTGGGGCAGGGCAGGCCGCGGAACGAGAGCAGGGCGCCGTCGGTGCCGCCGCGAATCGGCGGTTCCGACGGCACAAGACCCGCCTCGCGGACCGCCCTGCGCGCAATTTCCAGCAGTTGCGGATGGCGGGCGATCACCTCCTCCATATTGCGGTACTGGTCGCGGCAGGTTACCGTGACGGTTCCTTCGCCGTATTGCCGGTTCAGTTGTGCGGCGATCTCCCGGAGTTTCTCCTTGCGTGCGGCGAACTTCTCCGCGTCGTGGTCGCGCAGCAGATAGGTCAGCTGTGCCTCCCCGACGGTGCCGGAGGTGCGGGCCAGGTGGTAGAACCCCTCCAATCCATCGGTCGCTTCCGGCGTTTCCGCCGCGGGCAGCATGGCGTCGAATGCGAATGCGACCTTCTGGGCGTTGACCATGATCCCTTTCGCCGAACCGGGGTGGACGTTGACACCGCGGATCTTCACCTCCGCCTCCGCCGCGTTGAAGTTCCGGTACTCGATCTCGCCTGCGGCGCCTCCGTCGAGCGTGTAGGCATAGGCGGCCCCGAAGGCGGCGACGTCGAAACAGAGGGTTCCCTCGCCGATCTCTTCGTCGGGGGTGAAGCCGATGCAGAGGGTGCCGTGCGGCAGATTCCGGGTGAGAATCTGTTCCGTCGCGGTCATGATTTCCGCGATTCCCGCCTTGTCGTCGGCGCCGAGCAGCGTGGTGCCGTCGGTGGTGATCAGCGTGTGGCCGGTCAGCCGGTTGAGAAACGGGAAACGGGCCGGATCGAGCGTTTTCCCGCTCTTGCCCAGCGGAATCGTTCCCCCGGTGTACTTGACGATCTGCGGATGGATCTCCCGCCCGCTGGCGGCGTCGGAGGTGTCCAGATGGGCGATCAAGCCGAGGGGAGGAATTTGTTCCAGCCCCGGCGTGGCCGGCAGGCACGCGGTGACGCAGGCGTGTTCGGAAACGCGGACTTTTTCTGCGCCGATGGCCTCGAGTTCCTCAGCCAGATGGCGGGCCAGTTCGAACTGACCGGGCGTTGAGGGGTGAGTTCCGGTGGAATCATTCGACTGGGTGTCGAATCCGATGTAGTCCAGAAAACGGTCCAGAACTGTGCGCATTGGTTAGCTCCTTCCATCGCCGGCGGGGTGGCGTCAGCTGTTGTTTTTTTCGAACCGGTCGAGGATTCCGGCTGCGAGTGCGACTATTTCGGCGCAGGGGCGCTTGCGGTAATACTCCCCGGTACGGGCCTCTGAAACCGGTTCATCGCTCTGGCCGGGGGCGAGCCCCAGAAGTTCCCGGCAGAGGATTGCGCCGGTTTCCCGCCGGAACTCTTCCACGAGGGCGCGGATGCGTTTGTAATGCGCATCCTTGACCGCCTTGTCGGTGAGATCGGAGTAGCCGTGTATCAGATTTTCCGCCAGAATCATGCCGGAAAGCGCACCGCACATCTCACGCAACCGGGAAATCCCGCCTCCGAATCCGGAGGCGAGGCGCAGTGCTGTTTCGCGATCCAGCCTGCACTCCTCGTGGAATGCGCCGAGCACCGCCTGGGCGCAGTTGGCGCCACTCAGAAACAGCCGGCGCGCCTGTTCTGCTTTCTCTTCCATAAACTCAGGCGGCGTCTTCCCGCTGCAGCCATTCTTTGCCGAGGGAGACAGTCAGCATGAGGGCGTTGAAGATGACCCAGAGTCCGAGGAGGATCACCCCCAGCTTGGGAATGGAGATCAGTCGGTCCGTTGTCTGGATGGTTTGGCCGACCGGCACGTAAAAATTCAGACCGGAGAGATATTCTTCGGTCAGCATCTGCTTGAACTGACTGACCTTCTTCCCCAGTTCCGCCATGTTGGCGAGCGTCGCATTGAAGAGGCTGTCGAACTGCTCCTTGGTCGCGGAGCCCGAGGTCACCTTGTTGTTCATATTTTGGAGCAGCTGCTTGTAGAACTGCAGTTTGGATTCCGTCTGGGCCATTTCTTCGCCGAGTTCAAGCGAGAGATCCGCCAGCTGACGGCGCATGATGTTGCTGGAATCACGCCGAACCAACTCGATGATCTGATTGAAGATATTGGCGTCAAGACTGAATTGCGTGGCTCCTTCCGGCTGCGCAGGGAGGTTGGCACGTATCGAAGGATTTTTGTCCTGGAGAATGGAGAGAGCCTGGTCAATGTTCTGGTATTTCAATTTTGCATAGTTCTGCTCGCTTTCCAGCTGCTGAATCTGGCTCTGGAGAAATAGGTGATCCAGGTTATTTTGCAACTCTTTGCTGCTGAAGACCATGCTCTGCAGGATATTCAGCTGATAGGTTTTGACATTCTGAAGCATTTTGATGAGATCCGGGAGATACTCCCCAGTCGGCAATGCGATATTTCTTTCCTGCAACAGAGGAATCAGTTTGTCGCACAGTTCCAACATTTGCTCGTTGTAAACGGCAGCCCGGTCGATGGCGAGCAGGCGACTGTTCTGGAGCTCGTTGCGCAGTCTTTTTTCCATATTGCTGTCGAGATCGACCTGAGGAAGCTTTTCCCCCTCCTGCTGACGATAAATTTCCATCCAGGTCTGGGGAATCTCATTGAGAATTTTTGAAGCGGTTTCCGGTGGAATCCGGTAATTCTTCCCCATGGAGATCCGGAACATGCCCAGATCGAGAGAGGCCAGCTGCCGCCGGTAATCGGTTTCCAGCCGCTCAATATCCACAACGGAGAGATTGCGTTTGCCCAGTTTCTGCGCAAACGCCGAGTCGAGAAAGGCGCGCTTGGGGGAGTAGTCCGAAACGCTGAACATCTCCTGAAACTCATCGAACGGCAGAACATTTTCCAGATTGTTCTTCCGGTAGACCTGCTTCAGCACAACCGGACTGATGATGTCGAGTTTATTGAACGGCTTTTTGCTGGGATAGGCCAGGCCGATTCCACCTTTGCTGTTTTCCAGCATCACCTGAATGTCCTGCACAAAGAGCCGGTTTGCGGGAAGAAGCAGGAGAAGAAGAAACAACAGTATCGCAACAAAGAGGCTGATTGTGGCGGTGAGCAGAATTCGGCGCCATTTCCGCTTGAAAAAGTCCATCACAAAGAAAAAACCGTTATTTTCCATATTTTGTTCCCAATCCCTGTTTTGCTGGCTGGCTGGTTGATTTTATCCCGATTTTATTAATATAGATGCATCGCGCTGGAATTTCAACGCCTTATGAAAAAAACACCGGAGGTTGCCGGTTTTCGGAAGGCGGCGTTCGGCCGTCGATTTCAACGGAGCCGGAAGAGATTGGAATCCCGCCGATAACGTTCCGGCGAGACCCCGAACAGCCGTTTGAAACGCCGGCTGAAGTGATAGGGGTCGACATAGCCGCACCGCCCGGCAATTTCCGCCACCGTTTCCCGGGTGGAGAACAGCAGTTCTGCGGATTGGCGCAACTTGAGCTCCTCCAGGTATCGCTTGGGGAGCATCCCGGTGTGCCGCAGAAAGTTGCGCCGGAATTGATCCATGCTTAAATTGCACAGTTCGGCGAGTTCGGCGACGGTCCACCACTTTTCCGGCTGCGCCTTGATGAGCGCGATCACTTCGCCGATGGGGGAGCTCTCTTCCCGTCGCCGGTGTTCGAAATACAGGTCGGTCAGCAGTTGCTGCAGCAGAATGTTCGCCTTGATCTGAGCCGGGGAGGAGGGGTCGGCGATCAGCTCCGCCAGCGCGGGAATCCGCCGCAATGGACCAAGTTCGTACACCCCGGTCCGGATGATTCCGGTCCGATGCAGCAGGTCCGCCAGCGGCCCGGTGAAACGGATGGAGTCCTCGATGTAGGGTTTGCTGTCGCTTCCCCCGTAGCGGTGCAGGTCGCCCGGCGCGATCAGAACCGCTTCGCCAGGGTGAAGCGGTCGCTCCCGCCCGCCCGGCTGCCAGAACTCCCCGCCGCCGTCATAGAGGTGGGAGAGGGAGTAGAATTCAAACTTCCGCTCCCGGCACTGCCGGAACCCGCCGGCCGGTGAACTGCACCCGACGGAGGCGTTGATGATCCAGAATCCGTAGTTGCGGTGCAGTTCCGGCGTCCGGCTGACGATCCGGTGGATCACCAGATCGGGGGAGCTGTAGTCGAATTCGATTTTTTTGTCATTAGGCATGCTGTTTTTTTCCATTTCGGAATATAAATTCCGCTGTATACTATAACACAAGGATCCAGTTTTATCAACAAGGCAAGGAGAGTGGATCATGGGAAAACAATTCGGTGTCGCCGTGCTCGGCACGGGAAATCGGGCGCGTTATGTGGTCAAAAATCTGCTGCGGGACTCCGGCGGCGCCGTCCGGGTGGTATCCGCTTTCGATCCCGACCGGGAGCTGCTCAAGGAGACGTTGGGCAAGATCTGGGAGACGCCGGATGCCCTGGCCGCCGCTTCGGCGGAAGAGGCGATTCACGCCCCCGGTGTCGACTGGGTGATGGTCTTTTCCCCCAACTCCTGCCACCGGGATCACATCCTCGCCGCCTTCGCCGCCGGGAAGGATGTCTTCTCGGAGAAGCCGCTGGCCACCACCATCGAGGCGTGCAAAGAGATCTCCGACGCGCAGAAGAGGAGCGGGCGGGTGTTCGCCACCGGATTTGTCCTGCGCTATGCGCCGATGTACCGCCGGGCGAAGGAGCTGCTGGATTCCGGCAGGTTCGGGCGGCTGCTCCTGATTGAGGGCAATGAGAACATCGCACCGGATCACGGCGGCTACATCATGTGCAACTGGCGAAGGCTGACGAAGTTTGCCGGACCGCACATTCTGGAAAAGTGCTGTCACGACCTGGATCTCATCAACTGGTTCTGCAACTCGCTCCCCTCCCGGGTCGCCGCGTTCGGCGGCCGCGACTTCTTCAAGCCGGAAAACAACTTCCTGATGGAGAAGTACGGCGAGAAGACCTTCAAGAGCTGGTGGGATCCGCATGCGGAGAAGACCCCCTTCACCGACGATACCGATCTCATGGACAATATGGTTTCCATCGCCGAGTTCCGCAACCGCATCCGGGTCACCTTCACCGCGACGATGAGCAACGCCATCCCGGAGCGGCGGCTCTCCTTCGCCTGCACGGAAGGAACCATGAAGCTGGATCTTTACAGCAACCTCCTCCGCTACCGCCGCCTCGGCGACGAAGGGGTGACCGAGCTGAATTTCTCCGGCGACGGTCACGGCGGCGGCGACAGCTACATTATGAAGGAGCTGTATGAAACCATGTCAAAGGGGGTTCCGCCGAAGTGCAGCGGGCAGGAGGGGCTTCGCAGCGCCGTCTTCGCGCTGGCGCTCGACCGCGCCGCTCAGACTGGTGAGCTGGTCGATCTGGAGCCGATCTGGGATTCCCTCGGCGAATAGCTGTTTCAGAAAAAATTCCCCGCGACTTTTCCGGTTTCTCCCGGTGTCGCGGGGATGTTTCATGCCGGGAAAATGGCGGTGAAATAGAACTCTCCAGCCAGGGCGGAGAGCACTTCGCGCTCCCGGCGGCGCATCCGTCGCCGCGGTCCGGGCGAGAGATCGTCTTCGCCGGCGGAGTGGAGCAACCCGTGAACCAGATAGAGCGTCACCTCGCGGGCGTAACTGGAATCGGCGCGCTTTTCCCCCTCGCGGCGGGCGGCGTCCAGACAGATGATCAGTTCGACGGCCGGATCCCCCGGAAACAGTCCGGCGGGGTCGTCGAAGTAGCTGAAGGTGATCACGTCGGTGGTTCCCTCGTGCCCGACAAACTCTTCGTTCAGCTGTGCCATGGAGCGGTCCCCCACGAAGCGGATTCCCAGATCCCAGTCGAAATCATCCGGCAGGCCGGCCAGCGTTGCGGCGCGCCGGGCGAGACGGAGAAGCTCACTTCGATTCGGCCGGGGGTACCGCCTGGTCTCCCACGAGAACTGCAGGTTCTTCATCTTCCTCTCTCTGCTCCCGCTGATAGGCGATTCTTCCATGCTTCATGCTGATCAGCGTGTTGATGAAACTCTGCCGGACCTTTTCCAGTTCGGCGAGAGTGATGTTTGCCTGATTGAGCTGACCGTCTTCGAACCGCTTCTGGAAGATGCCGTTCACCACCGCTTCAATTTTGGCGGCGGAGGGCTTGTCCAGGGACCGGCTGGCGGCTTCGCAGGCATCCGCCAGGCTGATGATCGCCATCTCCCGGTCCTGCGGCGGCCGCCCGGAGTAGCGGAACTGGGATTCCAGAACCGGCGCGTTGCCCCCCTCCCGCCGCTTGTCGGCGAGCGCCTTGGCGTAGAAGTAGTGCACGAGGTCGTTGCCGTGGTGCTGTTCGATCGCGTCGCGCACGGTCCGGCACATCCGGTACTGCCGCGCCAGCGCCAGCCCCTCCTTGACGTGGTCGCGGATGATGATGCTGCTCATCTGCGGATTGAGATTCAAGTGCTGGTTGGCGCTGTCGAGGTTGTTTTCGGTAAAATACTGCGGCATGGCGAGCTTCCCGATATCGTGGAAGAGCGCTCCGGCTTTGGCCTTGAGCGGATTGGCGCCGATCGCCCGGGCCGCATCCTCGACCAGCGTGGCGACCATCAAACTGTGGAAGAAGGTGCCGGGCGCCTCCCGCTTGAGCCGTTCCAGCAGCGGGTGGTTGTAGTCGCAGAGCACCATCAGCGCCATGTTGGTGCTGACGTTGAAGACGATCTCAAAGAGGAAGGTCAGCACCAGCGCGAGAATGGCGGTCAGAAAGGCGTTGCCGATTGCCAGCGAAGCGGCACCGCTGAGCTGGTGGAGAAAGTCGGTGTTCTCCCCGAGCAGCAGGTTGAAGTTCAACACGAAGGTCAGCGGAAACACCGTCGCGACAATCCGCAGAAAGTAGGAGCGGTAGTCGGTCGCGGAGCGAACCGCCAGACCGGCCAGCGAAGAGATCACCATCCCCTTGAGCGCGAGGTCGAACGCCCGTTCCGGCACCACCATCATCGCGGTCATCGAAGAGATGAAGAATCCGACGCAGAGCGCCACCCGGTAGCCGAAGATCACCGCCAGCAGCACCGAACCGAGCGCAATCGGAATCGCGTTGACCACCAGCGCACTGCTCAGGTCGCGGCTGGCGCTCACCCCCATGTTGTAGGAGAGGATCGCGCCGAAGTTGACCAGCATGGAGATGATGACCACCAGCCCGATGAGCGAGATCCGCTTGTTGGCCCGCACCACATCCGGATGGAGGTTGTAGAGGTAGAAAGCGGCGAAGATGATGAGCACCAGGCTCCAGATCATGTTGTGGCTGAGCAGGGCGATTCCGATGTCGATGGTCACGCTCTTTTTTTCCTCTTCGCGGTGGACCTGCAGTTTGTCCTTGAGGGACGGGGTGACGATGTCCCCTTTGCTGACCAGAAGTTCGCCTTTGGCGATTTTGTGCGGAACCGCGGGAACGGCCGCCGCCGCCTCTTCGCGCACGGTCCGGGTGACCGCATCGTCAAAGTCGAGGTCGCCGCCTCTGCCGATCAGTTCGGCGGCGATGCGGATGAACTCCGAACGCATGGTCTCCGGGACGGCTCCCTGTTCGGGCGGGAAGACGTTCTTCGCCAGCTCCGCCGCCGCGGAGGCGTTGTCCCAGAGATCGGTGACGGCCCGCTCCTGGAGCCGCCGGTCTCCGACGGTGATCACCCGGATTCGCTGGCCGACGTTGCGGGCGGCCTTGTCCTCCGCGCCGATGATCCCCTGACGGACGATCATGCGCAGCCGGTTTTCGAAGTTGCCGAATCCCTCCTGCAGCTGGCAGAATTTGCCGAGCTCCTCGAGCAGAGGCGGCTGCACCGCCGCCGCCAGACGGGAGGGCAGGGAATCGGGATCCGGGATGTATTTCTTTTTGTCCCGCTCCTGACGGATTCTCTGTTCGACCGCCTTGAAAAACGCGTTGAAGTTGCGGAGGATCTGTTCGGAGCGGAGGGTGTTCACCCGGAAGAACTCCGGCTGCCGCTCCATCGCCGCCTGGCGGGCGCGGTTGAGTTCCTCTTTGTCGATGTAGTTGAACTCGCAGGAGGCGTGGATCGTCCGGGTCGCCTCCTGGCCGATCACCCAGCCGGGGTCGATGTTCTGCTGCAGCGCCGAGAGGGTCATCAGAACCGAACTCACCACCCAGACCATCACCAGAATGAAGATGGCCGGCGCGGGCGAGCGGTCGATCGTGTTGGCAAACGAATCCCAGTCTACAATGCGGTGCGGGTTGATGATCCCCTTGCGGCGGAGTTCGCGCCGCGCCTGGTAGCGTTCATACATCATGCGGAGCCGGTTGAACATTGCTCACTCCTCCTTGCCTGGCGCGGGGTCGGATTGATACGCGAGAATGATCTTCTCCAGCAGGGCGTGGCGCACCACGTCGCCGGTTTCGAAAAAGGTGAAACCGATCTCCGGAATGCCGCGCAGATGGGAGATGGCGTGCCGCAGACCGGAGTTCTCTTTCGGCCCGAGATCGGACTGCGAGGGGTCGCCGGTGATCACGCAGCGGGAGTTGAAACCCATCCGGGTCAGAAACATCAGCATCTGCTCGACCGTCGTATTCTGCGCCTCGTCGAGGATGATGAAGGCGTTGTTGAGCGTGCGCCCCCGCATGAAGGCCAGCGGCGCGACCTCAATGATGTTGCGTTCCAGCAGCGAGGAGACCTCGTCGAACTGCATCATATCGTAGAGGGCGTCGTAGAGCGGCCGCAGGTACGGCATGATCTTCTCTTCGAGGCTGCCGGGCAGAAAGCCGAGGTTTTCTCCGGACTCCCGTGCCGGACGGGTCAGAATGATCCGGGTGACGTTCCCCTTGAGAAATTCGGAAACCGCCATCGCCATCGCGAGGTAGGTCTTGCCGGTCCCCGCCGGGCCGACGCCGAACACCATATCCCGCGAGCGCATCTGCCGGACATACTCCAGCTGCCGGCGGGAGCGGGGCAGAACTTCCCGCTTTTTCGGGCTGACCGCGATGCGTTCGTTCCACAGCTCGTGCAGATCTCCCTCGCGGTGATCGCGAAACGAGCGGCAGAGAAACTCAAAATCGCGCGTCTCCAGCTGCCGTGAACGCAGTTCGTAGAAGCGCGCCAGTTCCGCCAGCAGATTCTGAACGCGCTGAACCGCTTCCTCTTCTCCGTGAATTTCGACCCAGTTCTCCCGGGCGACGAGCCGGACGCCGAAGAGATTCTGCAGATAGCGCAGATTCTTCACCTCATCTCCGGCACAGGCGGTATGAAGCGTCAGCCCTTTTTCAAAATAAAATCGACTTTCCATGCGTATCAGCGATCTGGTAAAACGAGTCAAGAGCGGCACCCGGGAGGATCGATCCCGTGCGCCGCTCCCGGTGGTCCGGCGGATTCTTCCTCAGAGCTGCGGAATCTGCAGCTTCATGCCGGGGCGGAGCGCATTCGGATTGACGAGCTGCGGATTCGCCTTCAGAATCAGATCGTACCGGGCGCCGTTGTGATAGAACTTCTTGGCGATGAAGGAGAGCGTATCTCCCGGTTTCACCACGTAGACCACACTCTCTTTTGCCGTATCGGCCGCCGGTTGCTTCTCTTCGGTCTTCGCCGGGGCGGTTGTTTCCGGGACGATCACCGTTGCCTTCTCTTCGGCGACTTCGACGACGACCGGATCATCCGCCGGAGCGACGTCCGCGGCGTTGACGGCCGGGAGCTGTTCGGCCTCCTCGACGGCTTCCTCCTCGTTCGCCGGCTGCTGCCGCTCCTGCTCAAGCAGGTTCGGGGAGACTTTGTCGGCGATCGCGGGCGGAGCGGTGCGGGACGGGCGGAAGCCGGAGTAACTGCGGTCGACAAACTGCTCCCAGTATTCTTCCTGCGTTCCCGGTTTTACCTGTGCCAGATCCGGCTGGCACCCCGTGACGAAAAGCGCCAATGCAACACCCGACAGACTCCATGCGAGAAATTTCATCGTATTGCCTCCCTTGTAACAGGATCTCCTCCGGTTTCTGCCCGGGGGCGACCCCAGTATCCACACTCTCAATAAATATACTCCGATAGTTTCGTAAAAACAAATCGTCGAAGCAAAAAAACGCAAAAGAGGCCGTCCCCGCTCCCGGGAACAGCCTCTTTCAGAGAAAAACGGATATCGGATTTTACCGGAACTTGCGGAAAATCACCACTCCGTTGTGCCCGCCGAAGCCGAGGTTGCTGTTGAGCGCAACCTCCACCTTGCGTTCCCGGGCGGTGTTCGGCGTGATGTCCAGGTCGCACTCCGGATCCGGCGTCTCGTAGTTGATCGTCGGCGGAATGATTCCGGTCTCGATCGCCTTGACGCAGGCGATGGATTCCAGCCCGCCCGCGGCGCCGAGGCCGTGACCGGTGGTCCCCTTCGTGCTGCTCACCGACACCTTGTAGGCGTCTTCGCCCAGCGCGCCCTTGATCGCCATGGTTTCGAACTTGTCGTTCAGCTGCGTGCTGGTGCCGTGGGCGTTGATGTAGTCGATCTCATTGGTGCTCAGCCCGGCGTGACGCATCGCCATCCGGATCGCCCGCGCGCCGCCGTTCCCGTCGGGAGCGGGGCTGGTGATGTGGTAGGCGTCGCCGGTGGCGCCGTAGCCGACCACTTCCGCAAGGATGTTCGCACCGCGCTTCTTCGCGTGTTCCAGCTCTTCGAGGATCATCACGCCGGCGCCTTCGCTCATCACGAATCCGTCACGGTTGAGGTCGAAGGGGCGGCTGGCGTGCAACGGATCATCGTTGCGCTGGCTCATCGCCTTCATCGCGCAGAACCCGGCCACGCCGAGGGCGACGACAGAGGCTTCCGCACCGCCGCAGATCATCACATCGGCGTCGTCGCGTTTGATGCACCAGAACGATTCGCCGATCGAGTGGCAGCCGGTCGAACAGGCGGTGACCAGCCCGAGGTTCGGGCCGCCCGCACCGTAGCGGATCGAAATGTTGCCGGAGGCGAGGTCCCCGATCATCATCGGAATCAGCAGCGGGGAGATCTTCCCCGGTCCGCGTTCGATGAGCAGCTTGTCCTGTTCGCTCATCGTGTGCAGGCCGCCGATGCCGCTGGAAACGATCACACCGACCCGGTTCGGGTCGATGTTGCTGCCGCGCAGCTCTTTCGGGAGCCCTGCGGAATCCATCGCCTCGTCGCTGGCCGCGATGGCATACTGGCAGAAGAGATCCAGCCGTTTGGCCTCTTTCGCCGTCATATATTTGGTGACGTCAAAATCTTTGACCTCACCGGCAATCTGCGTGCGGTATTCCGACGCATCAAAGCGGGTGATCCGGCCCAGGCCGCACCGGCCGTTGACCAGGGAATCCCAGAAATCCGGTACATTGTTGCCGACGCAGGACACCACGCCGTAACCGGTAACCACTACCCGTCGATTGTTCATACCTACTTCATTCTCCATATTCCGGCGCGGACGCCGTATCTGCAACCGCTCCTCCACCCCTGCCGGAACGGAGAAGCCGGCGGATTCTCGTCATGAAAACGGGCCACCAACGTACAGTACGATGAGTGGCCCGCATCAACGACACCGCTCCGGACCGTAGAGTCACACGCAGTGCCGACCAGAGAGAGAACTTACTCCTGGCTCTTGCTTTCGACGTATTTGATCGCGTCGCCGACGGTGGTCAGCTTTTCGGCATCTTCATCCGGAATGTCGGAGCCGAACTCTTCTTCGAGCGCCATCACGAGTTCCACCTGGTCGAGCGAGTCGGCGCCGAGGTCCTCGATGAACTTGGCTTCCGGAGTCACCTGATCCTCGGAAACTCCGAGCTGTTCGACGACGATCTTTTTCACTTTGTCAGCAACAGAAGACATTTTTGGCATCCCCTTTTCTTGGTTTATCAGTTCTCAATGTCGTTTGCTTTTTCCATTTATCAGCATAGCTTCACATACTATGCCGCCAAAAACGGAAAAAGTCAAATATTTTTTGAAATAAAGGCGAAATTTTTTGTATTTCCGGCCCGTTTCGAGCCGGAAATCCCTCTTACATCAGCATGCCGCCGTCGACGTTGATCACCTGACCGGTGACGTAGTCCGAATCCGGCGAGCAGAGGAAGTAGACCACATTGGCCACATCCTCGGGCCGGCCGCCGCGCTTGGCCGGAATCACCGTCAGGAAGGCGTCGCGCGCCTCCTGCGGCAGCTTGGCGGTCATGTCGGTCTCGATGAAGCCCGGCGCCACCGCGTTGGCCTGGATGTTCCGGGTGGCGAACTCCTTGGCGGTCGTCTTCGCCAGAGCGATCACGCCGGCCTTGGAGGCGGAGTAGTTCGCCTGCCCGACATTGCCCATGCGGCCGACGACCGAGGCGATGTTGACGATCTTGCCGGCGCGCTGCTTCATCATCGGCCGGACCGCGGCCTTGGTGAAGTTGAAGGTGCCCTTGAGGTTGACGGCGATCACCGCATCCCACATATCTTCGGTCATCTTGAGCATCAGGGTGTCTTTGGTGATGCCGGCGTTGTTGACCAGAATGTCGAGCTTGCCGAAGTCGGCGACGACGGCGGCGACGGTCTTTTCGGCATCTTCGAACTTGGCCACGTTCGCGGCGTAGGCGCGGGCGTTGACCCCCGCCGCCTTGAATTCATCGGCGGTCGCCTGCGCGACGTCGAGCATGATATCGACGATCGCGAGAGCGGCGCCCTCCGCGGCCAGCCGGGTGCAGATCGCTTTGCCGATGCCGCGGGCTCCGCCGGTGACGAGGGCCACCTTGCCCTCCAGACGTTTTTCCTGACTCATTTCCTCTTTCCCTTCCTTAAATCGTTTCGTTCTGGGGTTCACAGTTCGATGGCGTCGAGTGTTTCGACGCTGTTGACGTTGATGCCGCGGATCTCCGGGAGCGTCCGGCGCAGCAGCCCGGTCAGCACGTTGCCGGGGCCGAATTCGATCATCGTGTCGCCGCCGGCGGCGACCATCGCGCGCACGCACTCCTCCCAGCGGACGGAGCCGGCCACCTGCGATGCGAGATTGTTCCGCAGTTCAGTGAGGTCCTTCGCCGGAGCGGCGGTGAAGTTGTGGTAGACCGGAACCGACGGCAGTTCGATCGGCGCGGTGGCCAAAACGTTGACCAGCGCATCGCCGGCGGGTTTCATCAGCCGGGAGTGGAAGGCGCCGGCGACGTTGAGCAGGATCACCTTGCGCATTCCGCGCGCCTTGAGTGCATCGACCGCGGCGGCGAGTTTGCTCTTCTCGCCGGAGATGACGATCTGGCCGGGGCTGTTGTAGTTGGCGACGTCGATGCCGCATTCGGCGCAGACTTCGCGGATTGCCGCGGGATCACCGCCGAGGACGCTCGCCATGCCGCCGGAGGTGCTCCGGCAGGCGGCGTCCATGAGTTCGGCCCGGCGGGCGAGCAGCCGGAGGCCGTCGGCAAAGCGGAAGGCACCGCCGGCGTAGAGCGCGCCGTATTCGCCGAGGCTGAGCCCGGCGCAGGCGACCGGCTTGACGTCGGGGAATTTCACCCGGAATGCGGCCAGCGCGGCGCAGCTCATCGTATAGATGGCGGGCTGGCAGAAGCGGCTTTCGGTCAGTTTTTCGACGGGGCCGTCGAAGATGATGGAACTCTGGTCATAGCCGAGTACGGAGTCGGCTTCTTCGAAGAACGCCCGGGCTTCCGGGCAGGCGGCGGCGAGGTCCTTGCCCATGCCGACCGTCTGGGCTCCCTGTCCTGAAAAAACAAAAAAAGGCTTCATGCGGTCTCCTTTCCGATTTTGCAGAAACGCCATGATAATGCGTTAAGGTAACACCGGATTGCCGATTTTTCAAGAAATTCCGTCGTGATTAATGATCGAGAGCTGTTCGGCGAGGGAGGCGATTTCCCGCCGCCAGAAGGAATCCGACCCCCAGTCGGGATTGCGTTCGCGGAAGTTCCGGTCGCTGCGCTGGCGGGCGTTCCAGTCCAGAAAGTAGATCATCCGCATGGCGCGGAGCAGTTCGATCTGGTCGAGACTGCGGCGGTCGAACTCCCGCAGTGACTCGTAGCCGCGCAGCAGAAGCTCCAGCTCGCGGGTGCACTCTTCGACCGGGCCGGGCAGCAGCAGCCAGAGATCCTGCACCGGCGGGCCGGTGAGCATGTCGTCGAAATCGATCAGCATCAACCCTTCGCCAGGGCGTTCGAGGACGTTCCCCTTGTGGCAGTCGCCGTGGAGGCGGATGCGTTCCCCATCCCGGAATTTCGCCAGCAGGACCCGGAGGATCGCCTTCAGCACGGCGGAGAGTTCGTCGAGGGAGCGCCCTTCGGCCACGCCGGAGCTCAGCAGCCGCGCTGTTTCCGACAGGGTGTTTTCCCGCGGGGCGAGGATCTCCCGGTGCGGCGCCGGGCGGGCGGCTCCGACGGTGTGGACGCGGGCGAGCAGGGCGCCGAGCCGGATCCAGAGTTCGTCCTCTCCCTCTTCGAGGGCGCGTCCCCACCGCTTGGGGAAGGCGGCAAAATAGATCCCGTTCTCCGTCTCGCCGAGCGTGGTTCCGTTCGCCAGCCGGAGCGGGGCGACGACGGGAATCTCCGCCGCTTTGCATTCGAGGGTGAAGAGATGCTCTTCGAGCAGGGCGTCGCGGCTCCAGCGGCCGGGGCGGTAGAATTTCAGAATGAACCGTTCGCGGCGGCAGCTCTCCATCTCGTAGACGCGGTTGATGTAGCTCGGCAGCGGCAGCAGCACGCCGGAAAAGCGGCGTTCGAGCGCCCGCTCCGTCGCGGCGAAGATGGTGTCGGGGACCAGGGTGTCGAACTTGTTCTGCATCGATTCTCCTCCGGCGGTGTCCCTCCCGCCCGGAAATGCAAAAGGCGCGGCAGCGGTTGCCCGCTCCGCGCCTCCCGTTCCCGGCGGCAGCTTAGATTTCCACCGGTTTGGTCTTCGGCAGACCGAGGACTTTGTCCTCCTTGATCCGGCCGTCGGCCAGCAGGACGTTGATGCGCTCATAACGCTTCATCACATTGCGGATTTTGCGGATCTTGCCGCCGACGCGGAGACTCGGATGCTGAGACATTTGACACCTCGTATGTTCTATATTGATTCAATATCTCGTTAATTACAAGCGATAACGTCTATTAATATGGACCCGTTTCCTCCATCATGCAAGTCCGGAATTGTAAAAAAAACGAGTTTTTCGGCTTTGCGGTTGAAAAAAGGGGGCTCCGGTGTTATGTTGAGTGACTATGAAATGTTTCGCAATTCTTCTTGCCGCGCTTCAGCTCTTTCTTCTTGCCGGCGCGGAGCTTGAAATTCTCTGCACCGCCGATCTTCACGGACGGCTGGAGAAGATGCCGTCGCTCGGCTCCGTTCTCCGCACCGGCGGCGCGGAGGCGTTGCGCATTGACTGCGGCGACACCGTGCAGGGCAGTTCGATCTCGTGCCACAGCAATGGAAAAGGGATGATCGCCCTGCTCAATCTCTTCGGGTACGACGTCTGGGTGCCCGGCAATCACGATTTCGAATTCGGGCGCGACAACCTGCTCGGGCTCGTGCGCTCCTTTCAGGGCGCGGTGCTCGCCGCCGACTGGAAGGAACCGGCGGCCGGAAAATGGAAGCTTTTCGAACGGAATGGAGTTCGCTGTGCCGTCATCGGCATGACCGACCCGAAGATGGCGCAGCGGGTTCTGCCGGGGAGCGGTCTGGAGTTCCGGGGTGCGTACTCCGCGCTGAGCGCGATCATGCCGGAGGTGCGCGCCGCGCGGCCCGATGTGGTGGTGCTCGCCTGGCACAACGGGCTTTACAGTTCGGTCGGCGCGCTTTCCGCATTTCTGCGCGATTTCCCCGAAATCGATCTGGTGCTCGGCGCCCACAGCCACGAGGAGCATCCGGGGGAGCGGGCCGGGCGCGCCTGGTATGTGCAGGCCGGTTCCCACGCCGCGGCCGTCGCCCGGATCCGGGTCGAGGTCGATGACGAAACCCGCAAGATCCGGAGAATCCGTTCCGAACTGCTTCGTCCGGTGCCGGAGAAGGTGGATTCCGAGGCGGTCCGGCTGCTTGAGCCCTATCGCGCCGCCTGGCGCGCGGAGGCGCTCCGCCCGTTTGTCCGGTTGAGCCGGCCGTTGCGCCAGCCGAAGGAACGGGAGTACGATTTCGCGTTCGGGAAAACCGGCTGTGAAGCGCTCCGGCGGGCGACCGGGGCGGAGGCCGCTTTCTTCGCCGTGCGGAGCGGAGATGGATCCATCGGGCCGGAGGTGACGCGTGACGCACTGTTCCGGCTGATCCCCTACGAGAACCGGGTCTGCACGATCGAACTCTCCGGGAAGGAGCTCCGCCGTTTCGCCGAAGAGCAGTTCGCGCTGGCAAAGCGGTGGAAGCGGATTCCGAGATTCACCGGCGTGACGGTTTCGGTCAGCCGGGCGGGGAAGGTCACCGGTGTGAAGGCTCCGGAGCGCCTGACGCTGGCCCTCTCCGATTACGCGCTCGTCTCCAGCCGGGTGTTGAAGCCGCTGCTGACGGAGCCGGGGCGGAAGTGGAAACTCTTTCCTTTTACCGAACGCGAGGCGCTCGAGCGCGAGCTGCTGCGTGTCGGGCAGCCGCTCCCGCCGGGCGGAAATGGTTCTTTCGATGATTAATTCTACAAACAGGATGCGTTGAAAATTATGGATTTGAAAGTTGTTCCCTCCAGAATCCGCGGTTCGATCGCGGTCATCGGGTCGAAGTCGCACACCATTCGCGGCATCACCGCCGCCCTGCTGGCCGAAGGAACCAGCACCCTTGTCGCACCGCTGGAATCCGCCGACACCCGTTCGACGCTCACGGCGGCCTGCCGTCTCGGCGCGACGGTGAAGGAGTTGCCCGGCCGCTGGGAGATCACCGGCACCGGCGGGCGGTTCACCGATCCCGGGTCGCCGCTCGACCTCGGCAATTCGGGAACCGGATTGCGGATGCTCACTTCGGTGGCGGCGCTCCAGAATTTCCCGATCGGATTTGACGGGGATTCGTCGCTCCGCACCCGGCTGATGTCCGGACTTCTCTCGGCGCTGGAAAAACTCGGTGCGAAGGTGGAGTCGCGGGGCGGGAAGTGCCCGTTCCGGATTTCCGGCCCGCTCCACGGCGGCGCGACGGAGGTGGACGGCACCACGTCGCAGTTCCTTACCTCGCTGCTCTTTGCCTTGCCGGTGCTTCCGGAGGATTCGACGATCGATCTGGAGTTCCTGCATGAGAAGCCCTACGTCGGCATCACGCTCGCCTGGCTCGATGCGCTCGGCATCCGCTGGAGCGGCAGTGAGGATATGCTTCACTGGCGGATTCCCGGCGGGCAGAAGTATCACCCCTTTGAACGGGTGATTCCGGCGGACTTCTCCACCGCGGCTTTTCCGCTGGTCGCCGCCGCGGTCGCCGGGGAGGGGGTGGAGATCCGCAACCTCGACTTTGACGACGCGCAGGGGGACAAGCAGGTGTTCGCCCTGCTCGAAGAGATGGGCGCGAAAATCCGCCGTGGCGGGGAGCTCTTCGTCGAACCGGCATCCGGAAAACTTCAGGGCCGGACGCTCGACCTCAACGCCACCCCCGACGCCCTGCCGGTGATGGCGGTCGCCGCCGCACTGGCCGACGGGGAGACGAGGCTGGTCAACGTGCCGCAGGCGCGGGTCAAGGAGACCGACCGCATCGCGGTGATGACGGCGGAGCTGACCAAAATGGGGGCCGAGATCGAAGAATTGCCTGACGGCATGGTGATCCGGGGCGGCTCCCTGCACGGGGCGAAGGTCCACAGCCACGGCGACCACCGGATCGGCATGGCGCTCGCGGTGGCCGGACTCGCCGCCGAAGGGGAGACGGTCGTCGGGGAGATCGAGGCGGCCGAGGTCACCTACCCGGATTTCGTCCGGGATTTCCATGCCCTCGGCGCCGATTTCGAACTTATTCCGGAAAACGATTGAGGGCGTTGACCATCGCGGTGATGGCCGCGATGTTGACGTTCTCGTGAACTCCGGCGCCGTAAATCACCTTGCCGTCGTCGGTTTTCAGACCGATGAAGGCGATGGCGCGGGCATCCGAGCCGCGTCCGAGCGCGTGTTCGGAGTAGGCCTCCACCCGGAACGGCGGAACTGCCGGGCAGCGGCGGAGTGCCGCGGCCGCCGCTTCGATCGGGCCGCCGCCGGTGCCGATGACCGCGTAGACCGAACCGCCCGCCTTGAGCGCGAGTTCGACGCCGGTCTGGTCGATGCCGGTCGGCGCCGGGCGCTGGATGCGGAAGTTCTTGAGTTCAATCCGGCCTGACGGTTCGACGAATTTCTCGAGAAAGATCCGGTGAATGTCCGGCGCGGCAAGTTCGCCTCCGGAACGTTCGGCCTCCTGCTGGACCGCCGCCGCAACCTGCGGCTGCATCGCCTTCGGCACCTCGATGCCGTAGACGTTCTCCAGAACGTAGGCGACGCCCCCTTTGCCCGACTGGCTGTTGATGCGGATGAGTCCGTCATGACTGCGCCCGACATCCCGGGGATCGAGGTGCAGATAGGGAACCTTCCACCCCTGATGGAAGGTTTCGGCGATCGCCTCCTGCTGGGCCAGCCCTTTGCGGATGGCATCCTGATGGGTGCCGGAGAAGGCGGTGAAGACCAGCTCGCCTGCGTAGGGGGCGCGGGGGTGAACCGATATGCCGGAAACCTCTTCGATGAATTCGACGATTTCGGGCAGACAGCGGAAATCCAGCCCCGGCTCCACGCCGCGCGATTTGAGGTTCAGCGCGAAGGTGACCAGATCCATGTTGCCGGTGCGTTCGCCGTGGCCGAGGAGGGTTCCTTCGACCCGTTCGGCGCCGGCGAGCACCGCCATCTCGGCGGCCGCGACCGCACCGCCCTGATCGTTGTGGGTGTGGACGCTGAGCATGGTCCGCTCCATTGCCGGGTAGCGCCGCACGAACGCCTCGACCATGTCGGCGTACTCGTAGGGCGGCCGGCGCTCCACCGTCTCCGGCAGGTTCAGGATGAAGTCCTCCTTGCCGCGGCTCGCCCACGCCTCTTCGACGGCGGCGGCGAGGTCGACGACGAAGCCGAGGCGGCTGTCGCTGAACTCCTCCGGCGAGAATTCATAGGCGATGCGGCCGCGGAGCCCGGCGGATTCCACCGCGTCGCGGATCTGCCGGGTGCTCTCGACCGCCATCTCGGTGAGCTCCTGTTCACTCTTGTTGAAGACGAAGCGGCGGTGGAGTTCGGAGGTGGCGGCGTAGCAGTGGATGGTCGCCCGGTCCACGCCCCGGATTGCCTCGATGGTGCGTTCGATGAGGTCGGGCCGCGCGGCGGTGAGCACGGAGATCCGGACATTCTCCGGAATCTGCCCCTCTTCGATCAGTTGCCGGAGGAAGGCGAACTCCTCCTTCGACGCGGCCGGATATCCCACTTCGATCTCCCGGAATCCGATTTGAGCGAGCATCTGGAAGTAGCGGAGTTTGGCCGCCACATCCATCGGGCGGATGAACGCCTGGTTGCCGTCGCGCAGGTCGACCGACGCCCAGACGGGCGGAGCGGTGATGCGGCGCGACGGCCACTGTCGGTTTTCGATTTCCACCGGATCGGCGGAACGGTATTTCGGATACTCTGCCATGATGAAATTCTCCTTTATCTCTCAAAATGATGAAACCGCTGTAACGAAATGAAAATGCTTGCGGGGAGAAGAGCTCAACTTCGGACCTTGCGGAAAAGAGACGGTTCTCCCTCTCGTGGTTCACGCCGGCGGAACCGGAATGCAGGAAGAAGAGGATGGTGCTTGCAACCTGCTCAGGCGCGGCCGGCGCGAGTAAGTCGAAGCGGCAGGAGGGCGGATACGGCAGCGGCAACCGGACGATGACCGCCGATTCCCGGATTCACACTGGTTGTGATGCTGACTCTCATATCTTTCCTCAAAATTGATAACATTTCTTAAAATAGATGAATTTTCCGGAAATGCAAGAGAGAGGGAGGAAAAAATATGCTTTTTCTGGAGTTGAAACCTGTTCGGGGGGAGGGACCGATTTGAGAGAGGCTATGGAGAGGAGGATCATGCGGCGGGGAAGGATATCCGTGGAAATTTTTCCATTCCGCCATTGACTTCGTCAGATGTCGGATTACATTATCCGGGAAGAGATAACAGATGAAATGGAGGCGAAACTTGGTCCGGATGCAGGAAAAGAATGTCGCGCTTCGCAACTTCCTCCTCGACCGGGTGGAGAGCGGGCAGTGGCCGAGCGGCGCCAAGCTCCCCGGGGCGCGACAGCTCGCCGTTGAAGCGCAGTGCAGTTTCACCTATATGCAGTCGGTGATCGAGAGTTTGGTTCAGCAGGGGGTGTTCGTCAGCATCTCCCGCAGCGGGACCTATGTGTGCGAGCACTGGCGTCGCCGGTTGCTGCCGGATACGATCCGGCTCTTTCTTTCGCAGTCCCGCGACCGGAGCCGGACGGGGCGGGAATTTGTCTCCTCTCTGAGAAGCCGTTTCCCGGATCTGCGGATTGTCACCGGATTCGAGCGGGCTGCGTTCGAGTTCCGTGTCTCCTACGATCTGTTGCAGAACCATCGTGACTACCTGGATCTTGCGCCGTATTTCCGGAAATGTTTTCCCGATTCGTCGCAGTTTTGCGAGGAGGCGTTCGCGCCCTATCGATTCGGTGGAGAGCTGTGCGGACTGCCCATCCGGTTTTCCCCGCGGGTGGTGGTGTTCAACCGCCGGATTTTCGCGGAATGCGGCTGTCCGGAGCCGCGGCCGGAGTGGAGCTGGGAGGAGTTTCTGGAGTGCATCCGGAACCTCCGTCGCCGGCTGCCGTCGGAGGCTGTGCTGCCCTATCCCAGCCGGCTGTTCGATTTCTTTGCGATCATCAGCAGGTTCGGCGGATGCTTTCTCGACCCGTCGGAGAGGGATCCGGTGAAGATCGACTCCCCCGCCACGGTTCGTGCGGTGGAGGAGTATTGCCGACTGCTGGAGATTCTGGGGCCTCCGAAATTCCGCCTCGACGGCAATGGTCCGCCGCCGGAGGCGTTGCTGATTCTGACCCGGCAGGAGATCACCCAGCTTTTCCCGGACGAGGATGGGAGCGCATTCGGGGCGGTTCCGCTCCCACTTCCCGAAAACGGGCGGCGGATCAATGTGTACGGCGTGGAACTGCTCTGTGTGCGCAACGAGTGTACGGACTCCCGGAGGATTGAACAGATGGTGAGTTTTCTGCTCTCGCCCTCTTTCCAAAATCAGTTCGGGCGCAACCGTGACGGGATTCCGGTGCGCCGCAGTTCGGCGAAGATGAGCCTTGCCGGGGATGGGCCGTTCGACGCGCTTTTCCGGCGTGAAACGGGGTGTCCGGCGGCCAACTACCACCTCTATTCTCCGGAACTCTGCCGGCTGGCCGGCAATGCCATTAAACTGCTGACTGTCACGCCGCGGAAAGAGGTACGCGCGTTTCTCCGGAGCTGGGCGGATGCGTTCCGCTTTCTCCTCCGCTGCGATGGCCTGCACCGTTGATTCCGGCGGAACGGTTTTTCAGGGAATCTTGCCGATTTTTCCGGTTTCGGATTTGATTTCGGCTGCTTGCTGTGGTCTCTTATAGGAACGTCATTCTCAATTTGCAACCAAAAGAGGTTCTTTACCATGTATCTCGGCAGAATCGTCGCCATCGGCATGACTCCGGCGGGCAAGGCCGCCGCCATGTACCGTGTCTCCTCCCGCAGTTTCCCCAACCGCGAGGCCGTGCTGATCGGCGGCCAGGTCGCGATCCTCCCCCGGGCGGGATTTGAATCCGACCTGCGGAAAAATCCCTACATCAGTTACAATTGCATCCGCATCGCCGGCGAGTGGGCGGTCGCCACCAACGGTTCGCAGACCGATCCCATCGTCGAAAAGATCGCCATGGGGATTCCGCCCCGCGACGCCATCAGCCTGGGATTGCTGGCGATGGATTACGAGAAGGATTCCCTCGACACCCCCCGGATTGTCGCGGTCGTCAGCAACAAAAAGCCGGTCGGCTATCTCGGAATCATCCGCAAGGATGCGCTGCTGGTGCGGGAGTTCCCGCTGGTTCCCGGCGAGGTCCGTTATCTCTCCACCTACGAGAAGAACACGCCGAGCCAGCATCAGGTTACGACCGGGTTCGACGGGGTCTGCGCCGAATGCGCCGCCTCCTACATTGTGATCGGCGGAATTTTCGCCGATTTCACCAATCCGGTGACCAGCGCCGCCGCGGTCGCCGACGGGGATGGTTTTGAACTTGCGGTGAAGGTGCTGTAAACCGCACGGTTCCGCATCGGCCGGCAGCGTCTCTCCGGTTCCCGGGTTCCGGGGAAAGGGGGAAACGCTGCCGGTATTGTTTTGTAACGGAACTGCTTCCGGGGCAGAAAAAATTCCGGTTTTATATTTGCAACTTCTTCCGGAAGAATCTATATTCCCTGTATTACGGGAAAAGGGAAAGATACCATGTATAGGTGACAAGCAATTGTCGGAGTAGAAAAGAACTCCTT
>URVC01000045.1 GCA_900551245.1 uncultured bacterium
CACATGAGAAAAAGAGTTATTTACAGGAAAAAGCCAATCTTTTTGAAATTGGCTCCATAGTTTCAGAACAGGAGGTATCTGAATGAATCTTTCGAAAGTCAGGTGTCTGATTGCGGTTCTGGCCGCGGCCGCGGGACTCCAGGGGGCGTATGTCAACGGCGAGCTGCTCTGGGAGGGGGATTTCACCACCCGGGAAGGGGCGGCGCGGGCCGGCAAAGAGGCGCTGGAGCATTTCCGGCCGGACGCGGGGCCGGATGGCAAGGGGGCTCTGGTGTTCCGGACGCGTCGGAACACCGAAACCGATTGGATCCGGATTCCTCTGCCGGCGGGGAAACTTGCCGGCATGATTCAGCTGGAGGCGGTCGTATCGGGCAAAGATCTGGCTCCCAGCGGGCGCCCCTTCTGGGGCAGCAAGGTGATGCTCAACTTCCAGAGCGCCGGAAAGAGCCGCTGGCCGGAAACCTCCCGGAATTTCGGCACCTATGCGTGGAGTACGGCCGGCATGGCCGAAGTGATTCCCGCTGACGCCGCCAATCTGGGGCTGTACCTGGGGATTCAAGGGGCGTCCGGGGAGTTCCGCGTCGCGACGGTCAGGATTTATCGCTGTGTCGAGGGCAGGGAGGAGAGCCGTGAAATTCCGGCCAATCCGATTGCGGCGGCGATTCCCCGCGGACCGGGGCACGGCACGAAATACCGTGGCGTGATGTCGGGGGGAGATCTCTCGCCGGAAGCCTTCCGGCGGCTTGCGGACTGGGGAGTTAATCTAATCCGCTATCAGCTCAATCCGGGGCTCAATACGCCGAAAATCGATCTCTCCACCCGGGAGGGATATCTCAGATGGATCGAGGCGGAGATGCAACGGCTCGACGAGGTGCTCAAGCTCTGCCGTCAATATGACATCAAAGCGGTCATCGATCTTCATGCGGGGCCGGGCAACCGGATTTCAAAGGTTTCCAGCAATGAGATCGATACCGGGCTTGATGTCGATACGCTGACCGAGGCCTGGCGCAGAATGGCGAAGCGTTACAAAGGGAATCCGTTGATCTACGGCTACGACATTTTGAATGAACCGGTGAACAACCGGACGCCGAGTGTTGACTTGTGGCAGCAGACGGCCGAGTGTGTGACGTCGGCGATCCGGGCGATTGACCGGAAAACCCCCATCATTATCGCGGCGGGATTCAGCATCTCTCAATTTGGAAATTTCAAGCCGCTGCGCTATGAAAACATCATTTACAGCCCGCATTTCTATGAACCGTTCGCCTACACCCATCAAGGGGTCGGCGGTGCCTGGAAGATTCATTGGCGCTACCCCGGCTGGATCAACGGGGTGTACTGGGATAAGGAACAGCTGCGGGTCAGCATGAAGGATGCGATCGAATTTCAACGAAAGTATCAGGTTCCCATCTTCGTCGGGGAGTTCAGCGTGATCGTGAGAGCGCCGGGAGGGGAGCGCTATCTCAAAGATATGATCGAACTTCTGGAAGAGTATGGCTGGGATTGGACCTATCACGCTTTCCGCGAATGGGACGGCTGGAGTCTGGAGCACGAGTCCACCCCTGACGGAAAGATCCTCTCTTCGAAAGACAATCCGCGCATGCGGGTCGTTGTGGAAGCGTTCCGGAAAAACCGCCGTTGAGCGGGGCCGGTAACTGTCAGGAACCGGAGTGCGTCTTGATAATGATCGAAGCTTGAATTTTTCCGGTTCTGAACGGTTTACGTACCAAAAAGCTCCCGAACTCTGATTCGGGAGCTTTTTCCATCATCAGGGGAAGGGGGGCGCCGTGTCGTGCGCCGGGCGGATTGCTTCAACCGGAAGATGTGACGTATCTATCTTGTAATATGAGTACTTCATATTGTACACCCGGGTGCCGCAGAATATCGATTTGGGTCTTTCGGACGGATGCAATGAATGAAATTTCAGCTGGTTCCCCAGATGAACGCGGATTTCCCTGAAATATTCCGGCCAGTTGCCGATTCTTCCGGTGTTGGCAGGTTGGGTGAGCGAAAGCCGACTTTTTTCGGAAAAAAATTTGTGCCCTCTTGACTTTCACAAAGAAATATGGTATAATATCATCCAAGATATGAAACGTTTCATATTTTGATTTTCAATCCCCGCGTCTTCCTCGGATTGGGGCGGAATGAAAGCGTTATGAAACGTTTCATTCGAGGTGTGACAAGGAGTGCAAAGCGAGACAAATGAAACGGAGCGCAACAGGTAAGCCGGTTACTCTCAAGCAGATTGCAGAGTTGACGCATTGCTCGGTCGCCGCAGTTTCCACGGCGTTGAATAATCCGCAGAGCAACTCCGGTGTCAGTGCGGAACGACGGGCGCGGATCAAGGCTGCTGCTGCGAAACTGGGTTATCACCCCAATTTTGCCAGCCGAAGTTTGCGGCAGGCCCGTTCGCGTACGATCGGGGTTTATGTGCAGCCGAAAGTCTGGCGGGATATCGGCAACGATTACGAAATATCGATATTCAAAGGCATTGAACGCGCCGCCGTTGAGCACGGTTATGACATTCTGGTGCTCAATATGAACAGTCAGATTCTGCCGGAGATCTGTGCGGAACGGTTGGCGGAGCGCCGGATCGATGGTTTGATTCTGCTGCATGCCGACCGGCGTGCCGACTGGATCGATCAGCTCGCTGCAATCAGCGACTGTGTCGTGGCGGTCGATTGCTGTGATGCCACCGGGAAACTGAGTCGTGTGTTGTTCGACGACGTTGCGGCGATTCGGATGGCGGTGAAACATCTGGCCGATCTGGGCCACCGTCGGATCGGATACGCCGGTGTCTGTACCGTCGATGGTCTGGAAGAGGCTGCTGACCGGGAGACACCGTTCCGGGCGGCGGTGGCGGAATTCGGCCTTGACCAGTCTGCCGAATTGATCCACAACATCGACAACTGCGAGCCGTTGATTGATCCGGCAAGCCCGCGCTGCCAGCTGGAGGGGTGCCAGGCCATGCGATATTTTTTATCGCTTCCGGTTCCGCCCACTGCGGTGGTCGCGTACAATTCGATGGTTGCGACAATGATGCTGCATGAAGCGCGAAAGAGAAAGGTGAAGGTGCCCGGCGAACTCAGCATCATCGGGATCGATGATTATGCCTATCTGCACATGCTGGAAACATTGCCGACCGTGGTTGACCACCGGCTGCCGGAACTGGGATACGCGGGAGGAACCATGCTGATCGATCTGATAGAAGGGAAACTTTCCGCGCCGGCGCTGCAGATGCTCGGTCCGGAGCTGCTTCCCGGCGAGACGACCGCACGGCTGCAGAACTGCGATTGCAGAATTTCAAAATAATCCACCAACAGGAAAGGGAGGTTGAAAATTGAGTCGGAATTTTCTTGTTGTCCAGGTTTTATTTCTGTCATTCATCTGTGCTTCGCTCATTGGAGCTGCTCCATTGTTCACATTGCAGAATTTGATGTGGAAATGGGGAAAACAGACGAAAATCGAGCGTTCTGATGAAAAAATCAAGGTGTTTAGTCCAGTGGATGACGATACTGCTGGAATTGCCACCGCACCGCATGCGGTATCGCCGGGAAGTACGTGCAGGATTACCTTTGAAGTTCGCGGCGACGTGAGGCTGGAAGCCATGGTTGTCTGGAACAAGGGCGGGAAGAATGGAATGCGTAAAGATTACATCCGTCCGACCGCACTCAATGAAGAGTGGAAGAAAATAACTGCGGAAGTCAGGATTCCGGAGGATAAAGATCAACTCGCAACGGCTCTCTTTTTCTACCATCAGAGCGGCTGGTTTGAGGTGAGAAATTTTCAGTTGAAGGTTTTGATGTCAGAGAGTAAATAAGAAAAACCGGCAGGAAAGGGAGGCTGGAAATGAAAAAATTTTCGTTGCTGTTGTTGTCGCAGGTTTTCTTCTCCGCTCGGCCATTGGAACGGAGAAAACATGTCTCTCTATTTACGCTAATAGAACTTCTGGTTGTTATTGCAATCATTGCAATTCTTGCCGCGATGCTGCTGCCCGCGCTGAACAAAGCGCGGATCAAAGCACAGGCAAGCAGTTGCGCCAACAACTTGAAACAGATCGGTTCCGCTTTCGCCTCCTACATCGTCGATTTTGATGATTGCCTGCCGCCGGTCTGGGGGCACGCAACCAATTACAACATCATGTGGACCGATGCGCTGATCGGCTCTACACGCTCGCCGGGGAATGCCAGAGGAAAAACCGGCTATTTAACGATTGCCCAGTTGAAGTGTCCCGGACAGCCGGGAAATTTTTCAACGGATTCCACCGCTGGCTGGTGGTGCTGGGGGCCTCATTACGGTACAAATGATCCTATTTTTTCCTGCCAGGGGGAACGCGGTTCCCGTAAAATAGGAAGACAGCGTTACGCATCCAGGAAAATTGCTGTAACAGATGCATGGTCAACCGATACCAGTGCGAAAACGGCGAAAACAACCGCCGGATATTTTCGGATCGGACCTGCCTATTCCAATGTCAGAAGCTATACGAGCAATGGGTACGGATGCCCTGCAGGGCGCCATGGTGGGACGGCGAATGTTCTCTGGCTGGACTGGCATGTTTCCGGAGTTCAGGTACGCGTGCCGCTTGATCCACATACCACCTGTCCGGAATTTGATATCAACAATGAGGTCGGCAAGAAAGTTCTCGGGTGGGAAAACTGGTAAGAAGATATTTTGCTTTCTTACATCTACTGGAATGGAAACGATGAGAAAAATCACATATGCTTTTTTTCTGCTGCCGTTGCTGGCTGCCGCAACGGAACCGATTTGGCAGCTTGGCGTGCCGGATAACTCCAGTCATGAATTTCAGCCTTATTCCAGTCGCGAATTTCGAACTTCTCCGCTGCTGCTGAATTCGCCGGATTACGATGCTGCGACCGGGACTCTCTCCTGTCGTATTCCGGAGAACAAAGTATTTACAGCTCCTTCCATTCCTCCGGCTCTGACGGGCGGTACTGCCGGCAACAAGACTCCACTGCGTCGACTGCGGCTACTGTGGAATGAGGATATGCCCGGGTTCCGGGAATTTGAATTTCGTATCATCTATGCCAACGATCGGAGTTATAAGAGTCACCGGATTTCTCCGAATGAGAACATGGATATCGATGGCCAGACCTGGGTGGAATCCGGAGTGCGTGTTGCCGCACCGGGAAATCGTGTGGTATTTCAAGCGGTACCGTATGATGTTGAGCAATTTCTCGCCCGACGCAGTTCCCCGCTGATCGTCAGAATTGCATTCCCTGTTCAAAAAGGAGAAAATATTCTGGAACTTACGGAAACCAGTGGAAATACTTACGGTCGAGTATTCCATTTCGATTATCTGAAACTGACGCGGCTCAGCGCGGATCGACGTCCAGCTCCTTACGGAGAGTTCCGCGAGCATGAAAATTTTTTGAATTCCTCCGTGTATCGAGTTGGGGACCCGGCCCGGGTCGGTCTGGCATTTTACAATCTTGAACCGGGAAAAGTATTCCGTACCGAGGTGAGTTTTGTCGACTATCGAGGCAATGTCGTCGAAAAGCGTCAGGTGAAGCTTGCACCGGATGTCGATGGTTTTGCCAGAACAGCGATCCCGGTGCCGAAGAAGCGGAGCGGACATTTCCGGGTCAGGGCTGCGGCAATGGGGGCAGGGGGACTGTCTCCGGAAACCCGGATTGCCGGAGTTCGGGAAATTACGCCCTTGACGGAAGAGGAGGTGGCGTTGAGTTTCATCGGGTTTTCCGGACTCGATCTCGGGTTGTATTTCCCGCCGGAGAGAGATGTGAAATTCCTTGAGGCATGCCGGAAGCGATTCGCGGAATACGTCCGTTGGCAGAAGATTCTTCAGATCCGGCATGAGCGGATTCATTCTCTCTGCTGGCACTTTATCGAACCGGAGGAAAATCGGTATTTCTGGGAGCCTTGGGATTTGATGATCGAGTCGCAGATCGCCAACGGCATCCAGGTGCAGCTGACGCTGCTTGGGACACCGAAGTGGTTGATGGATCAGAAATTCCCCGGCCGGAAGTATCGTCATATTTCTGAACACTACTTCGCTCCTCCGCCGGACCGGGAAAAGTGGCGTGAATTCTGCTCTCTGGTTGCCCGGCGGTATGGAGATCGGGTAAAAGAGTTTGAAATCTGGAACGAAGTATCAGAACAGTCTCTATTCTGGCCGGGCGGCAATGCGAAACAATATGTTGAACTGGTGAAAGACGCCGCGGAGGCGATCAAAAAGGTTCGACCGGAAGCAAAAATTGTTGCGGAAACCGTCTGGCCCCGGCAGGAAGAATTCAGCCGCAGACTTTTCAATCTCGGCATCGCCCGGTATGTGGATATTCATGCCGATCACTATATTACTGATGCACGGATTGCCGCAGATATCGCGATCATCGGGCAATATGCGCCCGGTGCTCCGCTGATCAGCAATGAATCCAAGATGGAGAACGCCGGCAATCCGCTCGGGCAGGTCGATGAACCCTCCCGGCGGCGTGCAGCGGAAACGCTGTTTCGCAATATACTCTATGCCAATTCTCAGGGATTCCGGCGGCTGTATAACTTTGTGATTACCGGTGGAACCTGGCGGAAATGGGGCGTTGTCGGTCCCGATAATACGCCGAAATATACCTTCAGCGTAATGAAGACTTTGATCAACCGCACCGCTGGTGCGAAATTTGAACGTTACCACCGGCTGTCAAACAGCCTGGAACTCTTTCTCTACCGCTTTGTCACTCCTGCGCGGGCAGAACAGAATGGGGGAGAATATCTGGTTATCCTGTGCAATCAGGCGGAAAAACCGGAATCCCTGCTGCTGCCGGCCTTGACGGAGCGCTGTCAGGTGATTGATCTTATGGACAATGCCTCCGAAGTTGCCGCTCCCGGTCGGATTGTTCCGGTTGAAGTCGGTCGGGAACCGGTGATGTTGACTGGCATTGACGTGAAATCACTGGGGGAACTGGCGCAACTGAAGGTTTCGATTCCGCGCAGTGATCTGCGTCCCGGAGAGCCGACTGAGATGGATGTCATTCTGCCTGACGGAGTTCACGGCGGAGCATTTTCCGTGACTCGTTCCGACGGAGCGTCGATGCGGTTCCGCCTCCGCCCCGGGGAACGGAAGCGCATTTCGATGCTGACCAGCCGGAAGTTGCTCAACTCCGTTGTCACACTGAAACTGACTGGAGAACTGGAATTGCCGGACCGGCGGCTGCCGGTTGTCCGTTATCAGGAATACATCATTGAGGAGCAGGCACCCGGCGTCTCTCTGCTGCCGCCGTTCTCCGCGGAAAACTGGCGGAAATGGGGCGAGGGAAGGGTCCGGTTTGCCGATGGCGGTGTCTCGATGAAGATTGATCGGGCGGCAACCGGGGCCTTGACTCCATGCCGTCGCCTGAATGTGACACCGGAGGTGCGGTATCTGCTCGATTTCCGGGCCAGAGGTTCCGGGATTCTGCGAGTCATGGCGATCGGCGTGGACCGGCGCGGAAAAACGCGTGTCCTGTCTCACAACCTGCTCTCGGAAAAACTTTCCGACCAGTGGAACAATTACCGCTGTGAATGGCGTTGCCCTGTCGATGTGGTGAAATTGGAACTCCATTTTTATGAATACAATACTGTCGGCGAATTTGAACTTTCTCACTTGAATTTCATTCGTTTGCGGGAAGGCGTTCCCGTCAACCGTCAACTTTACAAGATCACGGCTGCTGCTGTAACTCCGCTGCTTGACGGAAAATTGACCGGTTTCCCGGCCGGTTCCTTTCAGGAGATTCCCGATCGGAGCAACCTGCCGGAAAATCCGGAGAATCCTCTGACCGCCAGTTATGCGGTCGCCGCCGATACGCGCCATCTCTATCTCGCGGTGCGGGTGCATGACAAGGTTCTGCAGGGTGGAAAAAATGCGGAATCTCTCTGGAGAGGCGACAGTGTTCAGGTTGATTTTGATCTTTCCGACGGCAGTCGGAGTGTCCGTACTGTGCAGTTCGGTTTCGGGCTGATTGACGGGACGCCGACCGCGTTCCGCTTCCGAACGCTTCCCGCGGAAGATATCGTTCCTGCCTATCGGGTCGGCAAAGCTCCAGCCGGGGTGCGGATACAGATCCGCCGGGAGGGGACCGAAACTCTCTATGAAGCGGCAATTCCGGTTGAGGCAATCCACCCGCAGTTTTCGCTGCGGCCGGGAATGCGCCTGGGATTCTCCATTCTGGTCAACCAGAATGACGGGACCGGACGACTTGGATTTCTGCAATGGAGTTCGGGAATCGGCAGCACGCAGAATTCGCTGGAGTTCGGGGAACTGATCCTGCCGGAAAATCTGCCGCCAGCTGCAAAAAAATGGTGATTCGGGCGGATAGGCTGGGCATTTTATCTGGTGGGATGTAGCATCGCCCTGCAGTTACTGGGGGATCTGTACCTCTCGGGCATATTGGGGAACGAGGCATATTTTCTTAACTTGCGAACTGCTCGAACGGCGGAACCGGATCTGCCGTTTCATGTAGAACTGCAGCCATGGGAGTTGCGGGAATGATGGCACCCAACCTTCTGCGAGACTTCGTACAGCAGTTCCTGCACCTCGGAATGCCGGACTTTGGGCGATGCAAATGGAGCACGGAAAGGTTCCTGTTCTCCACGATTGCGCGAATGGTCTGGGGAAACAAGGGGAAGGTTCCGGTCGCCTGCGACGGTAAGGAACCCGCACTCTGCGCGAATCGCTTCGACGCGGAAGCGGGTTCAAGCAGGATTGTTCCCTGCCGGGAACAACGCAACGCTTATTCGAAGAGGCGCTGCATGGCCCGGCAGATGTCGGCGATGCTGCTGCCGGTTCTCACCGGAATCGTTTCACACTGGATGCATTTCAGCCGGGGGGCGGTTTTGAGCAGACCGGCGATGTGCGGCCAGTCGATGGTGCCGCTGCCCGGAGTTTTGTGTTCGTCATACTGCCCCTGGTTGTCGTGAAGGTGGCAGGTGGTCACTTCCGGGAGGAGTTTTTCCAGAATGTGGTCATCCCACTGGATCGGCGCCCAATCCTTCCACGCCTTGAGCGGGGCGCAGTCGTCGCCGAATCCGCGGTCGCACTTCATCAAGTTGGCATGGCCGGAGTCGTAGCAGATGCCGAGGTTCGGGGAACGGAAGTGATGGACCGCGTCGAGCAGTTTCTCCGGCGTGTTGTTGGCGAACCAGATGTTTTCGATGGCGATGGTGATGCCGAGCTCCTCCGCGACCGGCAGCAGAACCTCCAGCGAAGCGAGAAGAGCGTCGTGGAGCTGTTGAAGGGTGTAGCCCCGCCACTCCTTGACGGCATTGCCGGTGTGGATGGTGATGCTGTCGACGCCGAATTCCGCCGTGATGCGGAGAGCGAGCTTCAACCGGTCGAGCATGGCGCCGCGCAAGCTGGGATCGGGTACATTGAGGTCCTCATTGGTTCCGAACGGCGCATGCGCGTCGACGAAGGTCAAGCCGGCCTGAGCAATCTCCTCTTTGAGCTGATTTTTCAGGCGCGGATTCTGCATGCACTGGCTGATGAGCACATCGGTGAGCACCAGGTGGCGGGCGCCGTTGGCGGCGAACTCCGCCATGATGTAGGGACGCATTTTTTCCGTGCTGAACTCGAAATCAAACAGGTAAGTAATCGGAACCGGATACATGATGAAATCCTCTTTGTTCTCAACTAAGTGGATATATTTTAAATAACATATCATGATCCGGAGGAAATACAAATCTCTTTTGGCGCAGGAGATCCATTCTCTCATGAAAGTTTCGCAGAGCGTGCCGGTTGTTTTGCCGGAGTGCGTCAAAGGGCCTTCACCCGGGCGTTGCCGCTAACGGCCTGTTGCCTTGTTTTTTTCGCGGATCAGCAGGGAGGCGAGCGTTCCACCGGGCAGAAAATCCGTTGCAATGTGAAAGCGCAGTTTCCCATTGCTGAATTCTGCCGGAAGTTCTTTCTGTGACACCGTCCCATCCAGTTCCAGAGGGCGGATTTTCATTGGATGCGGCAAATGGAGCGTAATCTCCGCCGTTCCGCGCTCAAGCATCTGGGGGAGAGCTCCCCAGCTGAGCAGGACACGCCTGCTTTTGTCCTCAAAGCGCAGACCGTTATTGGAGAGATCGGTCAGCTGTATCAGCAGAAGTCGCTCGCTTTCCGTGAGACTTTTCCCATCCAGCGACATCAGGGCAACGGTCTGAAAGTTACTCAATTTTGCGGAGGCAATAACGGCTCCCTTCTGCGTGCCGGAACCGGTCAGAACTTCACTCCGCAATGTAATGACCCGCAGAGATTTATCCATCCGGTTCAAGGTGATCTCTCCGGTGGAGGAGGTGATGCTGCCCGTTTCCCGCAAAGAGTCCAGCGCCTGACGTGCTTTGCGGGAAAGCTCCTGATCCCAGCCTTCCCGGAGAGGATGGACCTTTTTTACGCCGGGGATCTGTTGCTGTTCGGTCAGTGAGCCGATGCGGTCGAAGAGACCGAGCTTCTGGAACCTCGCCGGATAATCACCGGCACGACTGTTCCCCTTCAACGACCGCAGCTGTTCCGGGCTGAATGTAAAGGCGTAGGCGTCTGCTGCCGCCTTGACATCGCCCCGGATAAACAGCATGTAGAGAATGCGTTCGGCCATCTGCGCCTGAATGTTGTTGGCGATGTCAAAATGATTCAGGGGGCGGTTGCTCGATCTCATGCCGTTGATTCCGTGGGACCAGGCGAATCGATAGAGACCGTCCCAGTCCTGCAGCCCGGCATATCCGCCGAAGAGGGCCGGGCACTCGACCCGCCAGGTGTTGGGAACACAGAAATTAAATTCCGTTACGGTGAACGGCTTGCCGAATACACGGGTTGCCATGATTTCCCGCGGCATGGCGGCATCGACACTGATGGCGGAGCGGTTGTGAAACACAAAGGGAATGCCCCAGCGCTTCCCGGGGAATTGCGGATGATCCCAATAGAGGTGATTATCCACATGGTCGAGACCGGAGCGGAGGCCTGTCAGCGTGAATGGAATATAGTTGTTCAGATCGGTAATCAACGCTTTTAGGCCGATTTCCTCTTTTAAAAACCGCATCTGTTCCTGAATGCACCGGCTCTGCAGCGCATTGAGAAATTCGATGAAGATGCCGTTGCGGGTAAGTTGTTTTTCGTCGGGGGTCAACTGCCCGGCCTGCAGGTATTCTTCGAATTTCTGCAGGTAGATCTTTCGTGCGCCGAGTGAAGTCCTGCCACTGTTCCAGACGCCGATCAGAGCATTTTCATTTACCAGGTTTACCGAATAGAGGACCGGATCTTCGACGAGAGTGAGGCCGGTATACGGGTTTTTTGCGGTGAGGATTTTCCGGGCAAACGTCTTCCAGTTCCGCATGGCGGCCGGACTGACGGGAATCAGATTTTTCATGCTGAATTCACCGGTGTTGTCGAATTCAGGAATTTGATCGCCGGCTTTCAGTTTCCGGCTGGCATAGAGATCGAGACATACGTAAAATCCATGTTCCTTCAGCCGTGCGATCAGGAAGTGAAATTTCTTCAACTGTCCGGGATCGATGGAAAGACTGTCTGCGGCATCGCGCTTCAGGATCCCTTCCTCAAAATGGTGAAGCCGGACGGTGTTGTATCCGAGGCGTTCCGCGTTCCGGATGAACTGCTCAGTTTCCGGGCGGTCCGGGAAGTTGGCACTGCCGACAAGATTCGGGCCCAGCAGGCGAATCCGTTTTGCCGGGGCTTTCTCGAAGACGAAATGGCCGTTCGCATCGGCGATGATATGGCCGTATTTCCCGGCGGGCCGCTCGCGGAAAATGGAAAAGTCCAGCGGCGAGCCCTCTGCCGTCGTCCCTGAAAAATGGATCGGCAGCCAGTCCGGTCCCTGCCGGACAACGAATTCCTCTTCGACCGGGAAGCGGGCAAGTCCATCCGCGAGCGAGGCTCCGGCGATCATCCAGAGCGTATTTCCGGAAGCCGGGAGAAATTTCAGGCCGGCCAGCTCTCCTTTCAGCCGAAAAGCGGAGAGATATAGACCAACCTCGGCAGAAGGCACCTTTCCAGTCCAGACCAGATGGGCATTGCTCTCTCCGGCGGGACGATACCAGTTCCCGCAGTCGCGACCGGCGGCGACTGCGATTTTCTCGGAACGCCCGTCCGCATACCGGAGGACGAGAAATCCGACCGGTTTGCTGTTCACCGGCGTCCAGGCCGAGGCGTGAAAGAGATAGAGGTAGGTCATTCCGGTCGGAAGGCGGGCAAAATCCACCTCGGCAGACTTCGGTTCGAAGGTCTGACCGAGGATAAGACAGGATTTCCCGCCATTTTGTTCCGGGGAGAGTGTGTTGATTCGAACGCTGTAGAAGTTGTGTTCTCCGGTTTGCAGGGAGCGGAGATCCATATCTTTTCCCTGTCCGGTCCAGCCGGGAACTGCGCTGTCGTCGCGAAAGCTCCGGTTGAAAATTCCGGAGAGATCCAGCGGGATGGATTTGAGATCGTTCCGGGCAAACTCATATTGGAAATCCAGTGAGAGATGCCATTTTTTCACCTGCTCCGGGTGCTGTTCTGCCGGCAGAAAGCGAAGCTGGTAGTACTCGTCTTCTCCCTGAAGAAATTTCCCGGTGCAGTACAGGTAAAAGTTTCCGGCGACAGTAAAAACGCCGTGGGGATCCTTTACTTCCACCAGCCGGGCTTGGCCGCTGAACACATTTTTTTTTCTGCAGTCCGGCGGCATGGTTACCGGTTTCCCGTCAATCCGCAATTCTATTTTCCGGTTGAGCGGCAGATCTGTCCCCAGGAACAGCAGTCGGCATGGGATGGTTTCCTTTTCTGCGGTCAGGCTGGTTTCCCAGCGGAACCGCGCTGTCGTCTTCTGCTGCATTCGGATGATTTCGGAAATCCGGAAGCGGCTGAACTCTCCCCGCAGTGAGAACTGCGTCTCTTCCGATCGAGGATACCCATGATCCGGTTTCACCCTGACCTGGCGGATCGGTCTCCATTTCAGATCGTAGCGGATCAGAGAAAAGCGGTATCGACCGTCGAGAGTGAAACTGCCGTCGGGAGAAATTTTCACGTTTCTGGTGAAATCCGCAGATGCATGGAGCGGCAGCAACGAGAAGGACAGGAGCACGATGTTCAGAAAAAGGGCCTTGCTCTTCATTTTTGTTCCGGGATTTATTTCTGTTTCAGATTCCATTTTTCCTTGTAATTGCGGCTCGTTTCCGTACTTGTTCCATCCCAGAGTTCCCCGTAGGAGGGGGCGGCGACATGGCCGTCGAAGAAGACCGCATTCAACCGGCTGGAATGGCGGTAGGCCGGCATATTGTTGTAGGAGGCGGCGTAGGATTCTCCGTAAACATCGTAATAGATCAACTTGTTGGCGCGTTCATAGCAGATCATCCAGTCCGTTCCGTCCGCGAATTGAAGTTTGGAGGAGGGGCGGTTCAGCTGGGTGTTGCGCACTCCCCGGTATACACCGTTGCTGTGTTCCGCATGACTGGGCAGACCTTCCCGGTTGAGTCCGTAGGAATTCGACAGATAAGAGCAGCCCGGGTAGCTGGGCGATGTGGTGGCGCGTGCCAGAGAGGCATTGGGGCAGATCAGGCTGTTCGGCCAGAAATACACATCATCCGCACTCAACTTTGCGTACGGGCGCAGCTGAAAAACCCAGCGCAGACTGGATAGATCCCCCACCGTGTTTATCGCGGGGCACCAGCCGTCATAATCGCTTTGATAAAAGAGAGAAAACTTTCCGAAGGAGCTTAAAGTATTGGCGCAGCTGATCGCTTTCGACCTCTCCCTTGCCGCGTTCAGCGCCGGCAGCAGCATGGCGGCGAGAATTGCAATGATCGCAATTACAATGAGGAGTTCAATCAAAGTAAAACACATACGGCTCCTGAGTCCGGGCAGGGGGGAGGCGGCGGGGATGAAATTTGTTGATCTAGCCATCGTCAAATCCTTTCCGTCAGTTGGTTTCTCTATGGATAATATAGATGAATCCGGAAGAAATACCTTGAAAAAATGTTCATTTGGCTGTATTTTTTTGTCAAAAAGAGTTTGAAAAAGCAACTGCGGCAGAAAACGGACCGGGGGCAAACGATTGCCGGAAAAGGACCACCGGCTTGAAAAACGCCCCGTCCGGTGATTCCGCCGCAGCAGAGCGCGCGGGGGAATGGCCATGGCGTTGTATACCAGACGACAGACTACCCGGGTGCGGACGCGTAAGCCGTTCCGCTCCCGCCGGGAGTTCTTCGAAGAGAAGATTGCGCTGCGCTGCATCAGCAGCCACCACCGGATGGCGGAACCGCTTCATCAACATGACTTCACGGAACTGGTTGTGGTCGCTTCCGGCAGCTGTCTGCACCGGGTGGGAGACTCCTGTACACGGGTTTCCCAGGGGGAGGTGTTCGCCGTCGAACCCGGCACGTTGCACGGATATGAGCAGGTGGAGGATTTTCACATCTACAACATCCTTTACGATCCGGCGGTTTTGCCGCTGCACGATATTGAAACCAATTCCGGATACCGGGCGCTGTTCCTGCATGAGGAACCCACGGAGCATCTGCTGCTCGACGAGCCGGAACTGGCGGCGATTTCGTTGAAACTCGATCAGCTTCATGACATTCTGGAATCCGACCTGCCTGGACGCCACTTCCTCGGTGTCGCCCGCTTCATGGAGATCGTTTTCCAGCTCGCCGACTATTTTTCCTCCCTCGGGCCGCGGGCCGGACGGCCGGAATCGGTCGTACTGGAGAAAATTCTCAGCTACATGGAGCAGCACTACATGCATGAGATTACGCTTGCGGCGCTTGCCGATTACGCCTTTCTTTCGGTGAGCACGCTTCACCGGTTGTTCATCCGGGGGACGGGGCAGTCGCCGATGCGCTTCCTGAATGCACTGCGGATCAATAATGCGCGGCGGCTGCTGTTGAATTCGCCGATGCCGGTTTCCGCAGTCGCCCGCGCGGTCGGATTTGCCGACAGCAACTATTTTTCCTCCTGCTTCCGGAAACAGGTCGGCTGCACCCCCACGGAGTTCCGGAGCGCCGCGCTGCGGTGAACTGCCGGTACGTCAGGGGCGGGCATCCATTCCGGCGGCGGCCTCCCGCACGCTGTCCCGTTCGAGGAGCCGGTAGGGAATGACCGTGTGGCGGGGGAAGGCGTCGCCGCGCAGCCGGGCGTCGAGCAGATCGGCGACGGCAGCGGCCTGCGCGGCGTAGTCCTGCGTGATCGTGGTCTGCGGCGGAATGGCGTAGCGGGAGTACATGCTCCGTTCGGAGGCGACCAGCGAGATGTCGTCCGGAATGCGCCGGTTGTAGAGCGAGAGCACGTAGGCCGCGATGATTCCGGCGTTTCCGCCGGGGCAGAAGAGCCCGTCGATGCCGAGTTTCAGGAGCTTGCCGATCTCCTCCATGTAGGAGTCGGCGAGGGCGAAACGCACCAGCCGCTCCGAGACCGGAAGCTGGTGACGGCGCAGGGCGTGCAGCACGGCTTCGCGGCGGAGTCCGGTGTTACCGATCCCCGCCTCGCCGTAGATGAGGACGCCGACCTTGCGGCAGCCGTGCCGGGCGAGGCAGTCGACGCCCAGATGCATCGCCTGGGTTTCATCGGAGCGGACCGAATAGATTTCGCCGTTTCCCGGAGGCACGTCGCGGTCGATGATGACGAGCGGTGCGGCGAAACGCTCCTCCCAGTTCCCGAACTTTTCCGCGTCGATGCCGATGGAAACCGCTCCGCAGAAGCGGAGATGCTCCAGCTGGCGGAGGTTGTCCTGCGGGAGCATTTCGATGCGGTAGCCGCGCGCCGACAGCGTCAGCGCAAGTTCCGAGGTCACCATTTCGACGTAGCTCCGGATGGGGTAGATCTCCCGGAAGGGACTGATGACGATGACATTCTGCTGCTTCTGGGAGAGCCGGGGGTGGTAGCCGGTTTCCCGGGCCACCGCAAGGACCCGTTCCCGCAGTTCCTCCCGGATGTTCGGGTGGTTGCTGAACACCCGCGACACCGTTGCGGTGGAAACGTTCGCCTTTTTCGCAATCTCCTGAATCTTCATCCGTCCTTCGCCTGATCTAGTATGTTTTCAAAAAAAATTGATCTGTTTACAATATATCTTGAATTTTATTGAAAACAAATTCTTTTTACAACTTATTTTTCAAAAGATTGCGGTTGGAGTTCTTGTAAAAGAAATGCGCATTGCTACAGTATTCTGAAAGCGAAAAATGCGGAAGGAGTACTGAGTTAGAAAATGAAACGATATTCGATTGCATTCACTGCACCGGGCCGGGTGGAGCTGGAGAGCTGTGATCTGACCGAACCGGAACTGAAGCGGGACGAGGTGTTTCTTGAGACCGAATGTACTCTGGTCAGCCCGGGAACCGAACGGGCGTGCCTGCTCGGGCTCACCGATGGAGAGTTCCCGAAATACCTCGGATACAGTGCAGTGGCAAGAGTCCTGCGCGCCGGCGAAGAAGCCGGCTTTCAAGCGGGAGAGCGGGTTCTGGTCTACCACAGCATACACTCCACCCATCTGGTGAAGCAGGCCCGGGATCTTGTCCGCATTGAGGATGACGCCCTGCCGGCGCATGTGGCGGTTTTTGCCGTCATAGCCTCGATGGGGTTGCAGGGGGTTCGGAAAGCGCGACCGGAATTCGGGGAGTCGCTGGCGGTGATGGGGCTGGGATTGCTGGGGCTTTTTGCGGTTCGATGCGCATATCTTGACGGACTTTTCCCTGTAATCGCGCTCGATTTCAACGAACGGCGGCGAAAGCTCGCATTGGAGTTCGGCGCCGATGCGGTTTTTTCTCCTGACGAGCCGGAACTTTTGGAGAGGATTCGGCATCTCACCAGGGGAAACGGGGTGGATGTGGTGGTCGAAGTGACCGGCAATCCGGAGGCGCTCAACGAAGCGCTCGATTTCACCGCTCCTTACGGGAGGATTACGCTCACTGGATGCTCGCGCACTCCGACGCATGAGATCGATTTCTATCACAAGGTTCACCGCCCCGGGATCAGCATTATCGGTGCGCACAACATGGCGCGGCCGCTTCACGATAATCGCCCCGGATACTGGACGATGCGGGAGGATATGGCCTTGCTGCTGCGGCTGTTTTCCGCCGGCCGGATCCGGACGGAATCTCTGGTGGACAAAGTGGCTTCTCCGGCGGACGCTCCGCTCATCTTCGAGCGCATCGCCCGCGGAGATCCGGAATTGCTCGGCGTTATTTTCGACTGGAAGAATTTTTTGAAGAAATAGGGAGCATCTTACATGCGGAAAATCAGAATCGGGCAGATCGGCGTCGGCCACAACCACGCCTCGGAAAAGATGGCCGCGCTGCGCCGCCTCAGCGATTTCTACGAGGTGGTCGGCATCGTCGAGGAGGATGATTCCTGGTGGAGCCGCCGCGGCGGATGGGCGATGTACCAGGGGATCCCGCGCCTCACGGAGGAGGAGCTTTTCAACACGCCCGGACTGGAGGCGGTCGCGGTGGAGACCGACGGCTTCGAACTCTTGGAGACGGCGCGCCGCTGTGTCGACCGGAATCTCTCCATTCACATGGATAAACCCGGCGGCGAGAAGCTCGAACCGTTTTGCGACCTTCTGAATGAGTTCCGCCGCAAACACCTGACGATTCAGCTCGGTTACATGTACCGCAACAATCCGGCGGTTCAGTACTGCCTTGAGGCGGTCCGCAAAGGGTGGCTCGGCGAGATCTTCGAGGTGCACGCGGTGATGAACCGTTACGACGGGCACGACGAGGCCTACCGCCGCTGGCTCGCGCAGTTTCAGGGCGGGGCGGTCTACATCTTCGCCGGGCATCTGATCGATCTGGTGGTGGCGCTGCTGGGTCGTCCGTTGCGGGTGACGCCCTACCTCACGAAGACGCGCGACGACAATCTGTACGACACCGGCGTGGCCGTGCTGGAGTATCCGCGTGCAGTCGCCACGGTGCGGACCGGCGTCACGGAGGTGGACGGCATGAAGCACCGGCGGCTGATCGTCTGCGGCACGAAGGGGTCGATCGAAATCTGTCCGCTGGAACACCCGGCGGACCGTTACCGGCTCGATCCGCTCCATCTGCGACTGACGCTGCTGGAGGGGAACGAGAGCTTCGAGGCCGGCACTCACATTGTGGATGTCGGCGTCATGAACGGGCGGTACGACAACCAGCTGATCGAACTGGCGAAGATCATCCGGAACGAGATGGAGAACCCGTGGCCGTTCCCGCATGAACGGATTGTCCAGGAGGCGCTGCTGCGCGCTTCCGGCTGTCTTTGATCTGCAAAGCGCAAAGAATGTCGTTTTCACGATTGGAAAGAAAGGATCTGTGATGAACTCTCCCAAAACAGTGCTGGTGCTCGGCGCCTCCGGGGCGATGGGGCAGTACCTTCTCCCGCGTCTGGTGGAGCTGGGGTACCGGATTGACGGTGTTTCGCTGGACGAGGTGAAAAATCCGCTGTCGGGGGTTTCGTACCTCCGCGCGAACGCCAAGGATCGGAATGTCTACCGCGAACTGCTTGCGAAGAACTACGACGGCATCGTCGACTTCCTCACCTACAGCACCGCGGAATTGCCGTGGTATCTGCCGCAGGCATTGAACCACACCGATCACTACATCTTTCTCTCGAGCTGCCGGGTGTTCGATGACAAAGAGCACCCGGTCCGGGAGAGTTCGCCGCGGTTGATCGACTCGTCGACCGATGTTCTGCTGCGTAATTCGGACGACTACTGCATCTACAAGGCGCGGGGCGAAAACATCCTGCGCGCCTCCGCCCGACGGAACTGGACGATCGTCCGCCCCGCCACCACCTATTCCTTCATGCGCTACCAGCTGGTGACGCTGGAGGCGGCGAACAACGTCGGCCGCGCCTTCGCCGGGAAGCGGGTGGTCGTGCCGGAACAGGCGCGGGAGAAGCAGGCGACGCTGAGCTGGGGCGGCGACGTCGCCCGCATGCTTTCTGGACTCCTCTTCCTCGACCGGGCGCTCGGCGACGACTTCAACGTGGCGACCGGGGAGCACCATTCGTGGGAGGAGATTGCCGCCTATTACAAGGACATCTGCAATCTCGACGCGGTCTGGGTGGACAAGGAGGATTACCTTCGCATCCTTTCGCCCGACCCGTACATCATGGGGCCGCGCTGGCAGCTTGAATACGCCCGGCTCTTCACCCGGGTGACCGACAACAGCAAGATCCTCGCCGCGGTCGGAATGAAGCAGAGCGATCTTATGCCGCTCTACGAGGGATTGAAGCTGGAGATCGGCCGCTGTCCGAAGGATACCGTCTGGCCGGTCAACACGGCGATGGATGAATACCTTGCCGCGATGGATCGAAACGGCGCAGGGAGGTGAATCATGGCGAAGCAATGGCGTGTCGCGGTCGCGTTCGACACGACGCAGATTTTTCTCAAGGGACACGGCACTCACCTGGCGTTCGTCGGTCTGCCCGGGGTGGAGCATGTCGCGCTGGCGGATCCCAATCACGAGGGGCTTGAGAAACGCATGTGCGAGCTCGGGGCGAAGCGTCATTACGATGATTATCTGGAGATGCTCGACCGGGAACAACCGCAGATCGTCGTGCTCGGTTCCCGGCTGCCGGAGGATCACGATGTTCAGATCCGGGCGGCGGTGGAGCGGGGGATCCACGTGTTCTGCGAGAAGCCGATGACCAGCGATCTCCGCGTCGCCGACGAACTGATCGCTCTTGCAAAGAAGCACAACGCGAAGATCGCTGTCGCCCATCTGGCGCGTCACGCTCTGGTGTTTCAGACGATGAAACGAATGATCGAAGAGGGCGCGATCGGCACCCCGCTCACCTTCTACGGCCGGGGCAAGGAGGATGAGCGCGGCGGCGGCGAGGATATGGTGGTGCTCGGTACTCACATCCTCGATCTGGGCTGTTATCTCTTCGGCGCTCCGGCGTCGGTCAGCGCGGAGATCACGGTCGAGGGGCGGCCGCTCCGCCGGGAGGACCGCTCTGTCACGAAGGAGCCGCTCGGTCCGGTCGCCGGGGACAATGTGTTCGCGCTCTACCGCTTTCCGAACAGCGTCCGCGGAATCTTCGAGAGCCGCAAAGGGCTGTTCCGGAAGCAGGTGCGGATGGGCGTTTCGGTGGTCGGTACCGAAGGAATTCTGAGTGTCCGCTATGACAATGACCGGAAACTCCGGCTGAGCCGCACGCCGTATCCGCCGGAGGACGAAGCCGCCTACGAGGAGGTGCCGCTGGTTGAGACGCGGCAGATTCCGGGGGCGGAAGAGCTGCGCGATTTCGGTTACTTCTGGTATTTCCGGGAGAACAACCGGTTTGCCGCGTGGGATCTGATCCGTGCGATCGAGGAGGAGCGGCAGCCGCTGGCGAGCGCGTACGACGCCCGGAAGGTTCTGGAGATGATCAACGGCGCCTATGCGTCGCAGTTGACCGGACGGGTGGTTCCGCTGCCGCTCGCGGAGCGGGAACATCCTCTGGAAAAGCAGGAGAATGTTGCAAAATGATTCTTGATTCCCATGTTCATCTGCCCTCTGCCAATCACGCGAAAGAGGAGGAGGGCGTCTTTATTTCCTATTTCCCCGACTGGCGCTCCGCGGTCGACTACTCCCGCCGGACCGGAATCGATGGAATGATCTTCACCACCTGGGAGGGGGTGTGGGCCGACACGGAGGAGGAGCTGGAATCTGCCAACCGGGAGGCGCTGGCGATTCACGAGTGTGACCGGCGGCTCTACCCCGGGGTGAGCATCCACCCGGCCTTTCCGGAGTGTTCGAAAAAGTGGTTGAAGAGATTCCGGGAGCGGGGTTTGGTCTGGGTGGGGGAGCTGGTCCACTACCGGGCGAACCGGGGGGACTACGACAGTGCGGAGTGGATCCGGCTCTTCGAGCTGGCCGGAGAGTTCGGCATGATCGTTCAGTTGCACTCTTCGCCGAGTGTAATCCGGCTGGCGAAGCGTCTGCCGGAACTGAAGATCGTCAACTCCCACGTTGAAATTCCGTTGCTGAAGGAGCTCGCGGCGTGTCCGGGCGTCATGCTCGACGTCAGCGGGTTTGCCGGCGGACTCCGGTTCAATTCGATGGAGTACGCCTTGCGGGAGATGGGGCCGGACCGGTTGCTTTTCGGTACCGACTTCACGGTGTATGAGCCGGAATCGTTTCTGCTGCGGTCGCGCCACGCGTTTCCCGACCCGGAAATGCGCGGGAAACTCTACTGTGGCAATCTTTTGTCACTGCTCGCTTCGGCAGGGGCGGGGAACCCATTTCAGGAGGATTAGGTCATGTATGCGATGAAAGTGGATGATGCGCAGGCCATGCACTGGACGGAGGTCCCCGACCCGGTGCCGAAGGCGGGGGAAGTTCTGCTGAAGATTCGCGCGGCCGCGCTGAACCGCGCCGATTTGCTCCAGCGGGCGGGCAAGTATCCGCCGCCGCCCGGCTGGCCCGAGTGGATGGGGCTGGAGGTGGCGGGCACCGTCCTTGCCGCCCCCGCCGGGAGCCGCTGGAAGGCGGGCGACGAGGTGTGCGCACTGCTCGGCGGCGGCGGATACGCCGAAAAGATCGCCGTGCCGGAAGGAATGGTCCTGCCGGTTCCGGCGGGGCTGTCGATGGCGGAAGCCGCGTCTCTGCCGGAGGTGTTTGCGACCGCGTATCTGAATCTCTTCTTCGAGGCGAATATGAGGGCAGGGGAGACGGTTTTCGTGCAGGCGGGGGCGAGCGGGCTCGGACTGGCGGCGATTCAGCTGGCGAAATCGTTCGGCGCGAAGGTGATGACCTCGGTCGGTTCGCCGGAGAAAGCCGAGGCGGTCCGCCGCATCGGGGCGGACTGGGTGCTGGAGCGCCATCGAGATGATCCGGTTGCGGCGTTCGAGGCGCACCCGGTGGATATCGCGCTCGACTGCGTCGGCGGCGAGGTGCTCGGGAACTGCATCGAAAAACTCGCGCCCGGCGGCCGCTGGATCCTCATTTCAACCCTCGGCGGGGAGTTCGCCCGGATCAGTCTCCGGCCGATTCTCAAGCGGGGAATCCGGCTGATCGGGAGCACGCTGCGCAGCCGGCCGACGGAGATGAAGGCGCGGATTCTGCACGGGCTCGAAGAGAAGGTCTGGCTGAAATTCGCGTCGAAGGAGATTCGTCCGGTGATCCACGCGGTGCTGCCGGTCGCCCGGGCCGAAGAGGCGCATGCGATTTTGCAGCGCAACGGGAACATCGGCAAAGTGGTGCTGGAGATCGACTGAGATGAGTTCCGGAGCCTCCCGCAGCCGGGCGGCGGAACCGCTCGTTTTCTGCCGGAGATTCTGTTTCTGGCTGATCCTGAGCGGAACCGGGCTCTACTTCTTCGCCAACATCCAGCGGGTGGCGATTCCGGGAGCGATCTTCGATCTGCTGCAGGAGGATCTGCATCTGACCGCGCCGGGCGTCACCGCGCTCGGTTCGGTCTTCATGTATGTCTACGCACTGAATCAGTTGCTGATCGGACTCTTCGTCAGCCGTTACGGCGGGCGGCGGGTGATTCTGCCCGGCGCGTTGCTCTTCTGTCTGGGGTCACTGCTCTTTCCGCTCTCTTCGGGGATCTGGCTCTACGTCAGCCGGGCGCTGACCGGATTCGGGGCGAGTTCGCTCTATCTCGCGCTCATCGACGAAACAATCCGCGCCTGCCGTAAAAACTACGCCATCGTGGTCTCGCTGGTGATCACGGCGGGGTACGCCGGCGGCATCGTCGCCAACGCGCCGTTTGTCGCCGTGGTCCGGGCGGCCGGGTGGCAGCGGACACTGCTCGGTGTCGCCGGGCTGACGATCCTCTGCTGCCTCCTGTTTGCGGCGGTCTCCTCGTTGCGGAAACTGCCGCCGGTGCGGCGCGATGTCCCGTTCCGGTTTTCCCCCTTCTGCCAGGTTCTGGCGGTGGGGAACAACCGGATGGTGTTCCTTTTCAGCGGCCTCAATTTCGGACTTTACTACGTGATCCAGACGGTGATCGGCAAGAAATTTCTGGAGGATTTCTGCGGGTTCTCCTCGCCGGATGCGGCGTGGATCCTCTCGCTGACCGGACTGATTTCGGCGGTCGCGGGAACCCTGCTCGCGCTGCTGAGCCGTCTGGCCGGAAACCGGCGGGCCGTCTTCTGCCGCATCGCGGGGGCGGTCAGCGTTTCGGTGTGCGGGCTCATCACGCTCCTTCTGCTCTGCGATCTCCACAGCGGCTGGATTGCGTTGCTCTTCTGTTTGCTCGCCTCCACCGGGAGCATGTCGTCGATCGCGATTCCGCTGCTGCACGAAACCAATCCGCGCGAACTGGCCGGACCGGCGGTCTGTTTCATGAACTTCAGCTTCTACCTCGCGGTCGCGTTTTTCGGGAATCTCGCCGGCTGGCTGTTGAACACCTTCCCGCCGGAAACGGTCGGCAACACGCTGGTCTATCCGCGAAACTCCTACCTTGCGGTGTTCGCCGTGCTGGCGTTGGCCTCCGTCGCGGTGCTCCTGGGGGCGCTGAACGTGCGGGAGAGGGCCGGGCGGCGGATTTGAGAATCCTGTTTTCCGGGTGTATATTATCCGGATATGATGGAAGATGAAAAACAGCTCCTGCCGGTCGGCGCCGTCCTGCCGGAACTCTTTGCCGCGCTCCGTTCGTCGGGCGGCGCCGTGCTCGCCGCCGCGCCCGGTGCGGGCAAGACCACGCTGGTGCCGGGGGCCTGCCTCGATGAACCGGAGTTCGCTTCTGGCCGCATCCTGCTTTTGGAGCCGCGCCGGGTCGCCGCCCGCGCCGCGGCGCGCCGCATCGCCTCTCTGCTCGGCGAACCGGTCGGCCGCCGGGTCGGCTACATCGTGCGCGGTGACTCCCGGTATACGGCGGAGACCCGGATTCTCGTGGTCACCGAAGGGGTGCTGATCCGGCGGATTCAGGAGGATCCGGCGCTGGAGGACACCGCGCTGGTCATCTTCGACGAATTTCACGAACGCAGTCTCGACGCCGATCTCGGGCTGGCGCTGGTGCTCGATCTGCGCGGCGCGCTCCGGCCGGAGTTGAAGGTGCTGGTGATGTCCGCGACGCTGGAGACGGAAGCGGTCTCCCGACTGCTCGGCGGAGTGCCGGTGATCGAGGCGCCGGGCCGCCAGTTCCCGGTGGAACAGCGCTGGAGCGCCCCCGGAACGCTCGACCGGTTTCATCCGGCCCCCGCCGTTGCCCGCGCCTGCGCCGGACTCTACCGCGAAAAGGCCGGTGACATGCTGGTCTTTCTGCCCGGCATGGCGGAGATCGAAGCGACCCGGGCACTGCTGGAGACGATGCTGCCGGAGGAGGCGCTTCTGCTGCCGCTTCACGGTTCGCTCTCCCCCGCCGAACAGGATCGCGCGCTTCAGCCCGCCCCGCCGGGGCGGCGGAAGGTGGTGCTCGCCACCAACATCGCCGAAAGCAGTCTCACCATCGACGGGGTGACGCTGGTGGTCGATTCCGGATTGGAGCGAAGATTGCGCTATTCGCCCGCGGCGGGCATCTCCTTTCTCGAACTCGGGCGCATTTCGCAGGCGTCCGCCGCCCAGCGCAGCGGCCGGGCGGGACGGACCGCGCCCGGAACCGCCCTCCGGCTCTGGAGCGAACTTGAGCACCGGAGTCTGGACGTGCGGACCCGGCCGGAGATTCTCGATGCCGATCTGGCCGGTTTTGCGTTGGAGCTGGCGGCGTGGGGGGCCTCGCCCGCCGATCTCGCCTGGCTGGACCCGCCGCCGGAGGCGGGATTTGCCGCCGCGCGGAAACTGCTCACCGAACTCGGCGCCCTCGACCGGGAGGGGCAGCTTACGTCGCGCGGACGGAAACTTGCCTCGTTGCCGGTCCATCCCCGGCTAGGGATGATGCTGTTGCGCGCCGCCGAACTCGGACTTGCCCCGCTCGGCGCGGAACTTGCCGCGCTTCTGGAAGAACGTGACGTTCGCCGGAGCTTTTCCGGCGCCGATTTGCGCGAGCGGGTCGAACGGATGCGCCGCCACCCCGGGGAGTTCCGCAACCAGCTGGTGATCAAGCAACAGCTTCTCTCGCTCCTCCGGGGTAAGGAGGAGCAAATTCCGGTGGAGAAGTGCGGCCTTCTCACCGCGTTCGCCTATCCCGGCCGGATCGGCCGCGCCCGCGGCCGCCACAGCACCGGCTATCTGCTCAGCGGCGGCTCCGGCGCCCGGCTGGAGGAGGGGGATGCGCTCTGCCGCGAGGAGTTTCTCGCGGTTGCCCGCCTTGACGGCGCCGCCGGGCGCGAGGCGGTGATCCGGCTGGCGGCGCCGCTCGACGAAGAGGAGCTGGAACTGCTGTTCGCCGATGGATTGACCACCCGCGTGACGGTGGAGTTCGATCCGGAGCGGGAACGCGCGGTCGCCCGGGAGGAGCTCCGGTTCGGCGCTCTGCTGCTCAAAAGCACTCCGGTGGAGCCGCCGCCCGGCGCACTGCCCCGCGCGGTGCTCGCTTCGGCGCTCGACCGGAAGCTGGAACTGCCGCCGTTCGAGCAGAAGGCGGCACGGCGACTGCTGGAGCGGGTCCGCTACGCCGCGAAACAGGAGCCGGAACGCTATCCGGAGTGGTCGGAAGAGGCGTTCCGCCGGATTCTGCCGGAGCTTGCCGCGCCCTATTTCCCGGAGGTGCGGAGCTTCTCCGATCTCGCCCGCGCCGATTTTCTCACAGTTCTGCGCACGGAGCTCGGCCCGGAACGGTTGCGCGAGCTCGACCGCGATTATCCGGAAAACTTCACTTCGCCTGCCGGTGCCGCCCACAAGATCGACTACTCCGGCGTGGAGCCGACTCTGCCGGTCCGGGTGCAGGAGATGTACGGCGTGCAGGTGCATCCGGTGCTGGGCCGTTCCCGTCGGCCGTTGCGGGTGGAACTGCTCTCGCCCGCCGGGCGTCCGGTTCAGGTCACCACCGATCTGCCCGGATTCTGGCGGGGGAACTGGCCACTGGTCCGCAAGGAGATGAAGGGGCGCTACCCCAAGCACTTCTGGCCGGAGAACCCCGCGGAGGCGCTCCCCACCACCCGCACCCGGGCGAAGATGGAGCAGGAGAGGCGGTGAAGAGGGGCGGAAGGCTCCTTCGCGTTTGATTTTTTCCTGTTTTTTACCCTTTGGGCGCTTGCAGAGAGCGACATGAAATGCTAATTTTACCGGATATGGGAAATGCAAGCCGGTAACGGCTCCTGCCGCCGCCGGGGGAACATCAAACAGGGAGCAGGGATGAAGATTGCAGTCTGCATCAAGCAGGTGCCGGGAACCACGCAGGTGGAGGTCGACCCGGTCACCGGCACGCTGAAACGGGACGGCGTTGAGTCCAAACTCAATCCGTACGACCTCTACGCGCTGGAAACGGCGCTCCGGCTCAAGGAACAGCTCGGGGCCGAAATCACCGCGCTCACCATGGGGCCGCCGCAGGCGGAGGAGATTCTGCGCGAAGCGTACATGATGGGCGTCGACGACGCGGTGCTGGTTTCCGACCGGAAATTCGCCGGGGCCGACGTGCTCGCCACCAGTTACGCGATCAGTCAGGCGTTGCGGGCGGCCGGTCCGTTCGACCTCATCATCTGCGGCCGCCAGACCACCGACGGGGACACCGCGCAGGTGGGGGCGGAGCTGGCGGAATTCCTCGGAATTCCCCACGTGGCGAACGTCATCCGCATCGAAGGCGCGAACCGGGCGGAGCTCATCCTCCGCTGTGACCTGCCGCTGGAAGAGGTGACGCTGGCTCTGCCGCTGCCCGCCCTCATCTGCGTGGAGAAGAACGTCGGCGAACCGCGGCTGCCCTCCTACCGGCTCAAACTGGCGACCGCCGGGGCGGAGATCCGCCGCCTCTCGCTGGCCGATCTGCCCGACAGCGACGAGAACCACTACGGGCTGAACGGTTCGCCGACGCAGGTGATCCGCATCTTCCCGCCGGAGACCGGGGGGGAGCGCGAAATCTGGGAGGGGAGCGGTCCGGAACTGGCCGGAAAGCTCTACTCGTACCTTGCCGATCACAAATTCCTGCAGCAGCCGAGGTAGTTCAAAATGGCGCGAATCGTTGTAAACATGGCAAACCTCGACCCGGCGCGGGCGAAGGCGATCGTCGAAATCTGTCCGTTCGGCGCAATGGAGTATGTCGACGGCAAGATCATCATCAACGGCAGCTGCCGGATGTGCCGGCTCTGCCTCAAGCGCGACACCGGCGGGGCGATCCGGTTCGAAGACACCCCGCGCCCGGTGATCGACAAGTCGAAGTGGAAGGGCATCGCAGTCTACGCCGAACTCTCCGGCGGCGTGCTTCACCCGGTTTCGCTCGAACTGCTCGGCAAGGCGCGGGAACTCGCCGCCAAGGTCGGGCAGGAGGTCTATGCGGTGCTGCCCGGCGCCGCCTGCGACGCGGCCGCAAAACAGCTGGTCGCCTACGGCGCCGACCGCGTGTACGTCTACGAGCATCCGGAGCTGGAGAACTTCCGCATCGAACCCTACAGCGCGGTGATCGAGGATTTCATCGTCAAGGTTCATCCGGCGGTGCTTCTTGCGGGCGGCACTCCGATCGGCCGGACGCTGGCGCCGCGGCTGGCGGCCCGTTTCCGCACCGGACTCACCGCCGACTGCACGGTGCTGGACATCAAGGAGAACACCGATCTCGAACAGATCCGTCCCGCCTTCGGCGGCAACATCATGGCGCACATCAACACCCCCAACCACCGGCCGCAGTTCGCGACGGTGCGCTACAAGATTTTCGCTCTGCCGGAGCCGGTGGAGAATCCCTCCGGCGTGATCGAGCACTGCTCCGTCGAGCCGTCGAAGCTGGTGAGCGACATCCGGGTGGTCGCGGTCGAACCGAAGTCGCCCGAGGTGGGGATCGAGGAGGCCGAAGTGATCGTCGCCGTCGGCCGCGGTGTCAAGAAGCAGGAGGATCTGGAGCTCTTCCGGCGGCTCGCGGCGAAGCTCAACGGCCAGCTCGCCGGAACCCGCTGCCTGGTTGAGAACGGCTGGCTCGACCACCGCTGTCAGATCGGGCTCTCCGGGCGGACGGTCAGTCCGAAGCTGATCCTCTGCTGCGGCATCTCCGGTTCGGTGCAGTTCGTGGCGGGGATGAAGGGGGCGGAAAAGATCATCGCCGTCAACACCGATCCCGCCGCTCCGATTTTCAACGTCGCCCACATCGGAATCGTCGGCGACCTGTACGAAGTTCTTCCGAGACTGGAGACACTGATTGCCGAGGGAGGCGCGCGCTGAAATGGAATTTACGAAGATCACTCCTGAAATGGTTGCCGAAATCCGCGGTCTCGCCGAAGAGGTGATTCCCGGTCCGGAGATTCACGACGATTTCTGCCACGATGAACTCGCCGGAATCCACTGCCGCCCCGAGGTGCTGGTGCGGGCCCGTTCGACCGAAGAGGTTTCGCGTGTGATGAAATATGCGTATGAGCACCATGTGCCGGTCACGCCCCGGGGGCAGGGCACCGGTCTGGTCGGCGGCTCCGTCGCCCGCTGCGGCGGAATCATGCTCGACCTCTCGAAGATGAACCGGGTGCTAGAAGTGGATGAGGAGAACCTGACGCTGACGCTGGAACCGGGGGTGCTCCTGATGGAGATCGCCGCGCTGGTCGAGCCGATGGGGCTCTTCTACCCGCCGGATCCCGGTGAGAAGTCCGCGACGATCGGCGGCAACATCAGCACCAACGCCGGCGGCATGCGCGCGGTGAAATACGGCGTCACCCGCGACTACGTGCGCGGTCTGGAGGTGGTTCTGCCCGACGGCCGGGTGATCGAGCTCGGCGGCAAGGTGGTCAAGAACAGCTCCGGCTACAGTCTGCTCAATCTGATCGTCGGCTCCGAAGGGACGCTCGGAATCGTCACCAAGGCGATTCTGCGTCTTCTGCCTTTGCCGCGCAAGGCGATCAGTCTGCTGGTGCCGTTCCCGGACCTCGCTTCGGCGATCGAAACGGTGCCGCTCATCATCAAATCGAAGGCGATTCCGACCGCGATCGAATTCATGGAGAAATCGGTGATTCTGGCGGCGGAGGAGTTTCTCGGCCGGGCTTATCCGGACAAGAGCGCCGACGCCTATTTATTGCTGACCTTCGACGGGAACAGCCGCGAGGAGATCGAGTCCGCCTATGACGCGGTCGCGAAGACCTGCATCGACAACGGCGCGCTCGACGTGCTCATCTCCAACACGCCCGAGCGGAACGAATCGATCTGGAAGGCGCGCGGCGCCTTCCTCGAGGCGATCAAGAGTTCGACCACCGAAATGGATGAGTGCGACGTGGTGGTGCCGCGCCGCCGGGTGGCGGATTTCATCAAGTTTTCCGCCTCGCTCGAAGAGAAATACGGCGCGCGGATCCGCAGTTTCGGTCACGCCGGCGACGGCAATCTGCATATCTATGTGCTCCGCGACGACCTGCCGGAGGAGAAGTGGAAATCGACTCTGTCGGCGGTCTTCCGCGAACTCTACGACAAGGCGCGCGAATTCGGCGGGCAGGTTTCGGGCGAACACGGCATCGGCTACGTCAAACAGCCCTACCTGGTCGAGTCGCTCGGCGATGACCTCATCGAACTCATGGCCGGAATCAAGAAGGTGTTCGACCCGACCGGGATCCTCAACCCCGGCAAGGTCTGCACCCGCGGCTAGAGGCCGCGTTGTCCGGCGCGGCGGGATTTACCGGAAGACCTGGTTCAGGAGTCCGGCGAACCGCCGCGGCCGGGCGAGATTGTCGATCCATTTGCGGGCGAGGCGCATCCGGAAGAACGGCGAGCGCCCGAAGGTGAAGTCGAGCAGCCGGACCGCCCGGTGCATGTCGGCAAATTCGACCCGTTTCCGGTCGCGGGCGACGGCGAAGGCGGCGGCCATCGCGAAGGCGCACGGCGCGCTGTGCAGCAGATGGCGCAAGCCGGTCACGTAGTCGAAGCGCTGGATCTTCGTCCCGCAGAAGTGCATCGAATCGAGCTTGCCGAAGAAGAACATCTCAAAGACCGCAACCGCTTCCGGGGAGAATTCCGGAACGCGCCCGACGGCGGGGAAGAGCAGCATCGACACCGGCGGGGCCGCCGGATTGAGTTCAGTGAGCGCCCCGACGCCGGAGAAGACGCGCAGATGGCTCAGGGCACGCCGCAGTCGCCGCGAGAGCGCCGCATCCTCAGGGCGGTCGTCGCGCAGATAGCCGCAGAGCAGACTGCGGAATTCGGAGCGGACGAGCGCGTCGCACCGGCCGCGGCCAAGTTCCCGCTCCAGCTCCGGCCGCGCTTTCTCCACGAATGCGGCGAGGTCGGCGGCGAACTCTTCATCTGCATTCTGAATGGCGCCGAACATCTCCTTGCGGTCGTGGAAATCGAGGATTCTGGCGGCGGCGTAGAGCCGCAGTTTGAGCGGCAGTTCCCGGTTGCGGAGCAGTTGCCGGAATCCGGCGTGCACCAGCCGCACCTTTCCCAGCGGCGCCGGGTTGGCGCGGGAGTAGATGCAGTCGTTGATGCCGCGCCGGAGCCCGAGTTGACGGGCGAAACGGAGGATCTCGTCAGTCCGTTCCCCGAGCGGAGTTCCACCGGGGAGCCCGACCGAGGGGCAGATGAAGCGGAGTTCCGCCGAAAGCCCGCCATCCGCCCACGGCTGGATGTGGAGCGGAAAAATCCGGCAGCTCAGCGGTTTGGCCGCCATGCCGTGCCGCTTGTGAATGGCGCAGAGGCGGCCGTCGGCGAAGACGCACCGCCCGTCGCTCCCCTTGCGCATGACGAATTCGCCGGGGCGGTCACTCGAGGGGGTGAAACACTCCTCGAACGTCTTCGGAGTCCCCGGCACGGCGAGGCGCATGATCGCTTCCGCCTCCTCCTGCGTGGCCTGCACCTCAAAGAGGGTGCAGCAGCCGGTTTCGCAGTTGAGGCAGTGGGCGGTCTGCTCCGGATTGAGAGCGACGGAACGGCCGGTCATGATCAGGGTTTGACGTTCCATTCGCCCCGGGCGTTCTGAATCGGAATGCCGGAGGGCGCGCGTTCGGCCATGCGGGCGGCGAACCGTTCGCCGACGAATTCCGGCGTGCTGTTCTGCCGGCGGGCGATGTTGGTGAAGATGGTAGTGCGGTCGGCGTTTTCCGCCTCGACCAGCTTCTTCAGCTCGGCGCTGACTTTGGTGTCATCGGCACGCAGTTCGAGGAAGCCGCGGTTGTTTTCGCCGATCAGCTTCTCCTTGAGGGCCGAATTGAGCGCGGCACGGCGCTCGGCGAACCGCTTGCGACGGAGAGTGCGCTCGTCGTTGGCGGTGCTCTTCTGCGCCGGGGCGGGGGCGGCGATCTCTTCGGCGATCGCCTGATCCACCTTGACGTTCAGATTGACGTCGACGGTGACCTGAACCGGCTTGACGGTGATCTCATTCTGCGTTTTGATCGTGGGGGTGCATCCCGCCGCGGCGGCGAGAACGAACAGGGGGATGGTCCGATAAAATTTCATGTCCTTTTCTCCTTTAGATGATGGATTGCAGCCGTTTGTTTAAATTGAGCAGAAGGTTCAATGGAACCCTCGTATTGATGTTGAGCTGGATTCCCTGAAAATGGGCTTTGACTGTGGGGTCGCGCCGGAGCTCGCCGCTTTCCTCGTCGTAGCCGAAGGGGAGGGGGCCGACGGGCTGGCCATCGAACTGAAGCGAAATCACCAGCTGGTCCGCCTCGGTCTGCAGGTGGAATTTCACCCAGTTGTAGTTGAAGTCGCGGAGCGCTTCCGACGCGAATTCAAGCTGGGTCTGTTTCAGGACCGCGCCGCCGCCGGCGAGCAGTTTATCCGGCTCGGAGACTGCGATGTGGCTCTCGGTGCCCGGACGCGAATAGAGATAACTGCGGTCGAAGAAGAAGCCCCGTTTCCGGTCGAACCGCACCGGGAGTTTCCCGAAGACGGTGCCGTCTCCGACCGTTCCGGCGGGGGCGATGCCGAGTTCGAGCAGCATGGTGGCGAGGTTGATGTTTTCGCAGTAGAAGGTGGTGTTCCACACCTGCTGATTGGTGCGGAGCCGGAGTGGTCGCATGTAGAGTTCGCCGCCGCACCAGTGGAATTCGGCGTTTTCGATGGTCACCTGCGAGGTGGATTCAATTTCAAAATGTACCTCAAGATCGGTGATGTTGATCTTGCCCGCCCGGATTTTTGCAATTTTGAGCCTCTGCGCCGGCGGAGTGGTCAGCTTGAAGAGATCGTCGAACCGGAGGTCGAGCGAGAGACCGGAGAGTTCCAGATCGGAATCCGGCATCCGGAAGAAGCCGTTCCGGAGCATGACCTGCAAGCCGGTGGTGAGTTTGCCGTTCTCCAGCCGCACGGCGCCGCCGAGCGAGAGCGAAGCATTGGCCGCGGCGTCGCCGAGCGAGGGAACGTAATCCCCCAGCCGGAGCGGCTTGTCGGGCGTGTAGGTCGGCAGATTGAATTCGAAGAGCATTTCGGGCGTCGCTCCGCTCTTGGGCTCGAAGGTGCCGCGGAAGTTGAGCTGCGCCTTCGGCGCGAGCGGTGAACGGCAGGTCCCCGCGAGCAGGAAGTCGCGCCCTCTGAGCTGGATGGTGCTCGAAACCGAACCGATTTTCGAGCGGTCCAGCTGGATGCTCCCCGCGGTCAGTGTGCCGGGATTGGTTTCGGTCGGCGGCAGCGGCAGGGTGAAGGCGATCTCCCGCATGGCCAGCTTCTGCGCCGCATTGTCGATGGTGATGCCGCTGCCGGAGAGCAGGAAGAGGCCGCCGGCGCGATAGAGGCGCAGCAGCGGAGCCTTGAGCGTGCATCCGTAGGCTTCGGCGATGATTTTCCCGGTGGTGAGTTCCGCGTCGGCGATACGGATGGCGTCGGCGGAACCGGCGAGCGAAAGTTTCCACTCGATCGGCGCTTCGGCGGCCACGTTGACCCCGGAGGCGGTGAACGCGGGGAAGGGGAGCGAGCCGGACGCAACCGCGCTGACGAGATTGTCCTGCTTGTTCCAGCGCAGACTGAACCGCTGTTCCCCGGTGATCGGCCGTTCAAAACGGAGCGGAAGTGTGGTGTCCTTCGTCAGGTCGAGCGCGATGTGGCTGAACCCGGCAAGTTCGATCTGGTCGCTCGCGATTCCGGCGGAGAGATCGAGGTCGAATTTCAATGTGCCTTCCGGATGGATTCCGGTCAATCCGGTGAGCGCTTCGAGGCGCAGTTTCGTGCGGGTTTTGGCCGTGAGTTTGCCGGTTGTGCGGTCGAAATCGAGCTGCAGATAGAGATTCTGGCCGCGCGGCGAGAGCGTGAGCTGGGCTTCGATCTTGTTCCAGGCGGGATCCTGCGGGGTGATGACCGCTTCAATCGGGATCAGCAGTACGCGCCCTTCATAGTCGAGCCGGAGCCGCATTTCACGGAGCGTGATGCGCCGGATGATGACCTGCCCGGCGGATTTTTCCTCCTGCGGAACGGCGGCCGCTTCCGGCTTCTCTGCCGATTGGGCGAGGGCCTGCTGCAGGCGGTCGAGGCTGACGCCGGAGAGTGCGAATTTGCCGTTGCTCCAGCGCACGCCGATTTCGGCGCCGCTCAGTGTCAGGTTTTCGACGCGGAGCATCTCTTTGCCGTCGCGGGGCAGGCGGGGCGCGTAGTCCGCCCGGATCGAATCGACCGAGAGAATGCCGCCTTCGGCATCGGTGAGCCGGAATCCCTCCAGGTCGGCACCGGTGAGGCCGATCCGGCGGATTTTGAGCTCGACCTTCTCCTGGCCGAAGCTGCGGCCAAGCTGCGGAACGAGCCGGGTGGCGAGCCAGTCCGGCAGATACCAGTGCCAGGCGATCAGCCCGGCCGCGGTGCCGGCGAGCAGGAGAAGTACGATAAGAAACAGGAGAATCAGCAGAATTCTCCGGAACAGTCTGGCTTTTTTACCCATAACACTATTTCCCTATGCAGAAACGGCTGAAAATATGATCGAGAATATCCGGCTCCACACTCCGGCCGGTGATGGCGCCGACCAGGCGGCGCGCCTCCCTCAGCTGGGCGGAGGCGATCTCAAAATCGCCGGATTCAACGTTGCGGACCGCTTCCGGAAGCTGTGCGAGCGCCTCCCGGAGCAGGGCCGCGTGGCGGGCGTTGACCGCCACTTCCGGTTCCGCCGGATGCGGGTCGTGCACCGCCGCGGCGGCGAAGGCGTCGAGCAGGGCATCCAATCCGGCGCCGGTTTTCGCCGAGAGCTTCACCACCGGGCCCGGAAGTTCCGGGAGTTCCCGCTCCGGAACGAGGTCGATCTTGTTCCAGACGGCGATTCTCCCGGGGGGCGCGGAGCGTTCCATTTCGGCGAGTTCCTCGTCGAGTTGTTCCGCCGAGGCATCGAGCAGCCAGAAGGTGATGCGGGCCGCGGCGATGGAGCGGCGGCTTCGCTCGACCCCCTCCCGTTCGATCGGGTCGTTGCTCCGGCGCAGTCCGGCGGTGTCGGTGAGCCGTACCGGCAGGCCGCGGAGCACGGTCGAAACTTCGACGGTGTCCCGGGTCGTCCCCGGAATCGCCGTGACGATCGCCCGGTCGTAGCCGACCAGCCGGTTGAGCAGACTGGACTTCCCGGCATTGGGCCGCCCGGCGAGGACCAGACTGACGCCGTCGCGGAGCGTCGCGCCGAGCTCGCGGGTTTCCAGAAGAGCCTGGAGTTCGGCGGCGACGGCGTTGATCTTCGCCGCGACATCCGGATCCCACGCCAGCTCCTCTTCCGGGAAATCGAGGTGGGATTCACACTCTGCCCGGAGTTCGTTCAGTTTCTCCCAGACCGCGTCGAGGCGATGGCTGAGCGAGCCGGCCAGCTGGCGTTCGGCGACGTTCAGCGCCTGTTCGCTGCCGGCGCCGATCACATCGGCGACCGCTTCGGCCTGAACGAGATCCATCTTGCCGTTGACGAAGGCGCGGAAGGTGAACTCCCCCGGCTCCGCCATCCGGCATCCGGAGGAGAGCAGCAGTCGAAGCAGGGCATCCGCCGCCGCCGCTCCGCCGTGGCAGTGAAGCTCCACCACATCGTCACCGGTGTAGCTGGCGGGGGCCTTCATGTAGACGGCGAGCGCGCTGTCGCTGCCGGCGCGGCCGAGCAGCATCTTCCTGGCATTTGCCGCGGAGAGCGGTGTCTTGCCGTGCCACACCCGGTTGCCGATGGCGAGGGCGTCGGGGCCGGAGATGCGGAGGATGGAAATCGCTCCGCCGATTCCGGTTGCGGGCGCCGCGATATTGTCACTGGTATTCATCATGTCATACAATAGCACAAAAGGGGGGCAAATGCCAGTGACGGAAGCGCTTTTTCCGCGACTTGACATTGAAAAAATGGCAGGATATATTACCTTTAAAACAGGATGGCGGGAGCTTTTCCCCGGCGTCAAGTCCAGCAATCGCGAAAGGAGCGGAAAACATGGGATTGGTGAAGATTACCGGTGCGCGGGTCCTGATGCGTCGAATCGTGACGCTGGTGGTTCTGGTGATTCTGGCGATCGGAGCATGGTGGTGCTGGCAGAATCGCGACTGGCTGGTCTACAAGGCGCAGCGGCAGTACGACCGGCAGGCCTACGGGCTGAACTGGAAGACCGATATCAGTACCGCCGGCGACAAAGCGCGCCGCGAGAAGAAGCAGATCATGATCGCTTTTCTCAAAGAGGGGCATGCGGACAGTGACCGGCTCAAGAAATCGATCTTTCCTGATCCCGGCTTCAAGGTTGTGGAAAACAACTACGTGCTGCTGCTGGTGGACTATCCGCAGGATACCTCAAAGATGTCGGCGCGCGAGAAGGCGTTCTGCGATGAGTTGATCAAGCGCTATGCGGTGGACCGGTTTGCCGTCTTTCTGGTGGCGGAGCCGAAGGAGGGGGGGCAGCAGGAGCTGCGCCGTTTCACCTATGCCGGAGAGCGTCCGCGGACATTGCTGGACAAGCTGGCCGGCGGCCGTTTCATCGCGAAGGAGGCGGTGGACAGCACGCCGCAGATGAAGAGCCTCGACGTGCCGGACGTCTCGAAATTGAAGGAGCTGGTTCCGGGGGAAGGCACCATCACGGTCGGGGAGGATCCCGCCGCGGCACCGGAGAAAAAGCAGGGCACCATCACGGTCGGGGAGGAGCCGGCCGCGCAGTAGCTCTCACAAATTGAATGATTTTTCTGAGCGACGGCTTTCGGAATGAGTTCCGGAGGCCGTCGGTGTTTTTCGCTGCAGTTATTTTTCCGGAATGTGGATGAGGCTGGAGAAGCGGTGGAGGAATCGGCGGGTTCGCCAGACGCTGAGATCGGGGATTCCGGTGAGCCGTTTGTACAGAAACAGCAACGGATAGAGGAAAATCTCCTCCGGATATTTCAGCAGGTAACCGGTCAGCTTGCGGAATCGACGGGGGGAGTTCCCGTTGCCGGTCAGCAGCATCAAAAAGAGGCGGAACCGCATCGGTTTGAGTCCGGCATGCCGGGAGCAGGGCAGAGCGCATTGCCCTTTTGTTTCCGCGAGGGCGGTTTCCGCCATGGCCAGATGGGTTTCGAATCGGGTGAAATACAGATTTCTCCTCCGGAATTCTGCATCGGACAACGTGGCCTGACCGGAACGGATTCTCCAGAAAGAGAGTATTTCCGGCAGGTAGACCACGTTGGAGAAGAGTCCCGCTTTCATGTCCCACAAAAAGTCTCCCATCGGGCCGAAGTTGCAGGGGAAATTACCGGTCTCTCTGAGCAGAGAACTGCGGAAGAGGACCTGGGTGATGGAGGGATAAACGGTATCTCCGGCCAGAGCGCGGAGGCCGTCGTATGGAGCCATGCGCAGATGCAGCCGGTCCTCCGGATAATCGATGAAAAGAGAGGTGTGGGAGGCGTCAGCGGCGACCTCCTTTCCGGATTCGTCGATGAAGCCCAACGCGGAGTGGCAGAGGGAACATTGCGGAAACCGTTCCAGCGCATCGACCATTTTTTCCAGACAGTCATCGGTCATGGAGTCGTCGCTGGTGGCGATGTAGACATATTCGCCCCGGATCTGTTCCAGACAGAAGTTCCAGCTCTGATAGAGGCCGGGAGGAACCTGCCATGCGCGGATGCGTGGATCGCGGTCGGCGAATTGTTTCAGAAACTCCCAGGAGCCGTCGGAGGAGAAACTGTCGGCGATGATGAGTTCCCAGTCGGAAAGGGTCTGCGACAGAATGGAGCGCATCCGCTCTTTCAGAAAGGGAAAGGTGTTCAGATTGGGCAGCAGAATGGATACTTTCGGCATTATTTTCTCTCTGACGTAAAAAGACTGATTCTGAAGGCAAGAAAAATTTGTATTATTGAATGATGCATTTGAGCTGAAAGAAAAAAATTATATACAACTGTATATTTTATTCTTTACACATAAATAATTTAAGAGCTTATCAACTAATAAATTGATTTTAATAGCTCCTTGTGCTATATTAT
>URVC01000046.1 GCA_900551245.1 uncultured bacterium
CGCCTGCGACCACGCCGCCCGCAAGCTGCAGCACCAGCGCCGCGATCAGCATACAGATGACACCCTGTCTCATGCTCTCTCCTCCTGTGTTTGCGGACCGGCGCCGGCCGCGCCGGTCGCCGCCGCGCCGATGCGGAATGTGGAGGTCAACGCCAAAGTCATCGAACAGGGCGAGAAACTGACCGCCAAGAGCACCCCGAAATACACGCTGCCGCCGATCACCATGCTCAGCAAAGGAACCGACGCCGTGGGAGAAGCCCCCGAGGCGATCGAACGCGCCACCCTGCTGCTCCAGCGGACCCTCGACAGCTTCAAGATTCCGGGTCAGGTGGTGGGCCACATTTCCGGCCCCCGGATCACCCGTTACGAGATCAGCCTCGCCGAAGGGGTCAACGTCAAGAAAGTTGAACAGATCTCCAGCAACATTGCCATGAACCTCTCCGCGCCGAGCATCCGCGTGCTCGCGCCGATTCCCGGCCGCAACGTGGTCGGCGTCGAGGTCCCCAACACCCGGAGCGAAGCGGTCTACATGCGCGCGGTGATGGAGACGGACGCGTGGAACGGCAAAGCGGCGATTCCGATCGTGCTCGGCAAGGACGTCGCCAGCAAACCGGTGGTGCTCGATCTGGCCAAGGCCCCTCACCTGCTGATCGCCGGTTCCACCGGATCGGGGAAATCGGTCTGCATGAATACGCTCATCATGAGTTTGCTCTTCAAATTCAATCCGGATGATCTGCGGCTGATCATGGTCGACCCGAAAATCGTGGAATTTGAAGACTACAAGAAGCTGCCCCACCTCATCACGCCGGTGATCAATGATGCCAAGAAGGTTCCCATCGCCCTGCGCTGGGCGGTGACCGAGATGGAAAACCGCTACAAGATCCTGGCCCGCGCCGGTGTCAAGAAACTGGCGGAGTTCAACGCGCTCTCCCACAACGGGGAACCGATTCTGGACAGCGACGGCAACGTGATCTGCGACAACAGCGGAGAACCGCTGTGCAAGATGCCGATTCTGATCGTCATCATCGACGAGCTGGCCGAACTGCGCATGCAGGATTCGTGGAAGGACTCCGAAACCTACATCGCCCGGATCGCCCAGCTGGGACGCGCCTCGGGCGTCCACATCGTCGTGGCGACGCAGCGCCCCTCGACCAACATCATCACCGGCGTAATCAAGGCGAACCTGCCGACCCGGATCGCCTTCCGGGTGATGCAGCTGGTCGACAGCCGGGTGATTCTCGACGTGCCCGGGGCGGAAAATCTGCTCGGCATGGGCGACATGCTCTATCTGGCTCCGGGCGGGATGAACATCGAACGCGTTCAGGGCGCGCTGGTCGACGACAAGGACATCAAGGCGATTGTGAAATTCGTCTCCGAACAGCGGCCGCAGAACTTCAACGCCCAGGTCGTCGCCGAAGAGGAGGCGCAGGACGAAGAGATCGATGAGAACATGGTCGATGATTACGATGAGGAAGACGCGGCCGACATCGCGCCGCTGATCCGGAAATATCTGCGCCCCGGCGACGATGACAACGTCCGCCGCGCGCTCGAAGTGGTTCTGCTCGACCGGAAGGCGAGCACCAGCTACCTGCAGCGGCGGCTCAAGATCGGGTACAACCGGGCGGCGGAGATCATCGATCTCTTCGAGGAGCGCGGCATTGTCGGGCCGCCCTCCGGGAGCGGGAACAAACGGGAAATTCTCGTCTTTGACGAGGCTGAATTTGCAGGATGAACTTCATCCCTAACCATTTGAGGACGGGTGAACCATGAGTGATCAACAGGACAAGGACGCGCTGGAGCTCTTCGGAGAGGAACCGGAACAGACCGGCGAAATGCCTCCGCTGCCGGATTTCGAGGAGGAGATCCGCGAGGTGCCGCCCGCGGAACGCACTGCGCCGCCGCCGGGCCTCCAGCCCAGGATCAGCGATGTGGAGGGGGAGCAGTCGTTCGGGCAGTACCTCCGGGCATTGCGGGAACGGAACCACTTCACCATCGCCCAGATCGCCGATGAGACCAAGATCAAATCCGACTACCTCGAGGCTCTGGAAAATGAGGATTACGGCTGCCTGCCGCAGCCGGTCTACGTGCTCGGGTATGTGCGGAAACTCTGCAGTCTCTACCACGTTTCCCCCGAGCGTGCCGACCAGATCACCGCGGAGCTCCGCGACCGGCTCGAGTACGAAGTTCCGGAGGATATCACCAAAACGGTCATCGACCACGAGGTGAGCGAGGAGAACGAACGCAAAATCCGGCAGCTCATTCTGATTCTGGCCGCGGGGGCGCTGTTGATCGCGGTGCTGCTGGTGGCGGGGGGAATTCTGATTCTGACCGGATTGCGCAGCTCGGCGGAGCCGGCGGCCCCATCCCGCTTCGCAGAATCACAACTTATTGAGATTCAAGATACTCCAAAATTAATCATCACGGAACTGGTTCCCTGAATCGCGAGATATTGCAAGGCGGAACTGGACAAAACCGTACAATGGTGCTATAGTATTGCATATGAAAATTCTATTGATCAACGGGCCGAATCTGCAGCTTCTCGGAGTCAGGGAACCGGGGATCTACGGCGGCGACACGCTGCCGGAGATCGTCGCGAGAGTCCGGAAGGCGGCGGAAGAGGCGGGGTATGAACTTGCGGACTTCCAGTCCAACCACGAAGGGGATATCGTGGACCGGATCGGGAGCGCCCGTGCCGACGGCTTCGCCGGAATCGTCATGAATCCGGCCGCCTACACCCACACATCCGTCGCCATTCGCGATGCACTGGCGGCAGTCAAACTGCCAACGGTCGAGGTGCATTTGAGCAACATCCACGCGAGGGAGGAGTTTCGCCACACGTCATTGACCGCACCGATGTGCATCGGAGTCGTCGCCGGGTTCGGAGCCGACTCCTATCTTCTCGCGCTGCGCGGGCTGATCGCGCATCTCGAGAAATAAAGTTTCATGTTTCCGCATACATAACAAAAATAACCAAAGAAGAGTTTCTCACCATGAAAATCGAAGAAATCAAGACGATAGTCAAACTGATGAGCGACCATGATCTCACCGAGTTCAAGATCGAGGCGGAGGCGTACAATCTGTGCATCCGGCGCGGTTCCGGTGCGGCAGCGCCGGCTCCGGTGATGGTTGCGGCGGCTCCGGCCCCGGTCCAGATGGCGGCACCGGTTGCGGCGGCGGCTCCGGCCCCGGCGGCTCCGGCGGCGGCTCCCGCTCCGGCGGCTCCGGTCTCGGTGGAGACGATCGACGCTCCGCTGGTGGGGACCTTCTACCGGGCCGCCTCGCCGGAAGCGCAGGCGTTCGTCAAAGTCGGCGACCACATCGCGCCGGATACGGTGATCGGCATCATCGAGGCGATGAAGGTCATGAACGAGATCAAAGCGGAAAAGAGCGGAGTGATCAAAGAGGTGCTGGTTGAGAACGGCCAGCCGGTGGAGTTCGGCCAGCCGCTCTTCGTCATCGAATAACCGGAGGCGGAACGAGCCCATGTTCAACAAAATACTCATCGCAAACCGCGGCGAAATCGCGGTCCGGGTCATCCGGGCCTGCCGTGAACTTGGAATTCGCACGGTTTCCGTCTATTCGCAGGCCGACGCCGACAGCATGGCGGTCAAGATGGCCGACGAAGCGGTCTGCATCGGACCGGCGCAGTCGAGCGCCAGCTATCTGCTGATCGACCGGATTCTCTCGGTCGCGGCGATCTGCGACGTCGATGCGATTCATCCGGGGTACGGATTCCTGTCGGAAAACGCCTACTTCGCGGAGGCGTGCCGCAAGCACGGCATCACCTTCATCGGGCCGACGCCCGAAGCGATGCGGGCCCTCGGCGACAAGGCGGTCGCCCGGGAGACCATGAAGAAGGCCGGCGTCCCCACCACCCCCGGCAGCGACGGCATCCTGGTCAGTGAAGCCGACGCGCTCAAGGTGGCGCATCAGCTCAAATACCCGGTCATCATCAAAGCGGTTGCCGGCGGCGGCGGCCGCGGCATGCGGATTGCCCACAACGACGCCAGTCTGGTGCAGGGGTACCACGCGGCCAAGACCGAGGCGGAGAACGCCTTCGGCAACGGGGCGCTCTACATGGAAAAATTCCTGGTCAACCCGCGCCACATCGAAATTCAGATCATCGCCGACAACTACGGCAATGTGATTCATCTCGGCGAGCGCGACTGCAGTGTCCAGCGCCGCAACCAGAAGCTGATCGAAGAGGCGCCCTCGCCGGCGCTTTCGGCCCGGCTGCGGGAGCGGATCGGCGCCGCGGCGGTCAAGGCGGCCAAGGCGGCCGGTTACACCAGCGCCGGAACGATCGAGTTTCTCTTCACCGAAGAGGGGAACTACTACTTCATGGAGATGAACACCCGTATCCAGGTGGAACACCCGGTGACCGAGGCGGTGACCCGCTTCGACCTGATCAAGGAGCAGATCCGGGTGGCGGCGGGCGAACGGCTTTCGCTCCGGCAGAAGGATGTGCAGATCAGCGGTCACGCGATCGAATGCCGGATCAATGCGGAGGATCCCTTCAACAACTTCACCCCCTGCCCGGGGCGGATTGAACTCTTCATTCCGGCGGGCGGGCCGAATGTGCGCATGGATACGCACGCCTATTCGGGGTACCGGATTCCGACCTACTATGACAGCATGATCGGGAAACTGATCGTCTGGGGGCCGACCCGGGCGGATGCGCTCGCCACCTGCCGCCGGGCGCTGGATGAGATCACCGTGGAGGGGATCAAGACGACGATTCCGTTCCAGAAGCTGATCACCAATCACAAGAGTTTCATCGAAGGCAAATACGATACCGGATTTGTCGAGAGATTAATGCAGGAGCGGGCCACCCCGCACAAGGAGGAAGGAAAATGAAAGCAGCAGCAGATTCCAAGAAGACGGCGGCACCGGCAGCCGAAGCGGCGGCCACCACAGTGCTGGAAGGCTCCGAAATGGGAGAAGTGAAGATCCATGAAAATGTGATCGCTTCGCTCGTGCGGCGTGCGGCGCTTTCCATTGAAGGGGTCTCCCGCCTGGCCGGCAGCACTCTGGTCGACAACATTGCCGAGATCGTGGGCAGCCGCCGCATGCAGGCCCGCGCGATCACAGTCGACATGGCGGAAAACAACCGCGTTTCCGTTGAGATCAAGCTCAACATCAAAGCCGGTTACAACGTTCCGCAGGTGGCCACCGCCGTGCAGAAGGCGGTGATCGAAGAGATCGAGAAGACCACCGGCATGACGGTGCTCAAGGTCAACGTTGTGGTTCAGGAGATCGATGACCCGGTGCTGGAGGATTCCGACGAGGAGGAGACCGAAGGCAGCGCGCCGGTGCTTCCCCTGAACTGATTCCGGGGAACACCGCAGAGCCGCTTCGTCCGCCGGATGGGGCGGCTGTGCCGTATCAACCCCCGCGGCAACGGGAGGAGGATTGAAGCATGAATTTTGCAGAATGGGCCGATCCGGAGTTCTGGCGGCAGTTGTTGAGCAGTGATTTCAATCGCGGGTACGCGGCGGCCATAGGGCTGGTGTTCGCGCTCCTGCTTCTGCTGCTGATCGTCAAGATTATCTTCAAACTGATTTTCCGCACCCGCCGGTGCGGTGCGATTCCGGTGCACTGTCCGACCGGGGATCTGGTCGTTTCCCGGAGCGCGATTGAGAATGCCGCGCGACAGGTGCTCGCGGAATTTCCGCAACTTGCGGTCCGGCGCATCATGCTCTACCGTCGCGGCAAACGTTTTTCGATGACGCTCTGCTGCTCCTTCTCGGCGGAGGGGAAAGGTCTGCCGGCGATCTCCGACGAGGTCAAGCCGCGGATGCTGGAAATGCTGCACCGGGTATTCGGCATCGACACCCTGCAGGAAATCCGCTTCCAGATCGAAGCACTTTCCTCGGAGATTCCGCACGAAGAAGCGGGCACCCCATCGGAGAAGCAGTCGGACAATGCGATTGTTCCTGGCCTCTGAGTCGCCTCGCCGCCGTGAACTTCTCGCCCGGCTCGGCTTCGCATTTGAAGTGGAAAACAGCCGGGCGGAGGAGCTCTCGACCGCGGCCGATCCCCGTCTGGTTCCGCTGCTGAATGCGGAACGCAAAGCCGCCGCGGTCGCGGCGCGCCACCCTGACGCTCTCGTTCTGGGGGCGGATACCGTCATCCTCCACCGCGGGCGGATCATCGGCAAACCGCGCGATCCGGCCGACGCCGCGGCCATTCTGCACGCGCTCTCCGGCGACCGCCACGAGGTGATTACCGGCCTCGCCCTGCTCTGCGAGGAAAAACAGCTGCGCGAAGTGTGGGAGGAGACGACAACGGTTCAGTTCCGCCCCCTCAGCGACGAGACAATCTCCCGCTATCTCAGCCGGGTGAACGTGCTCGACAAAGCGGGAGCCTACGCCATCCAGGAGTATGGCGACGAGCTGGTCGAGCACCTGGATGGGGAGTTTGAGAACGTCATCGGCCTGCCGCTCCGCCGTCTTTCCGACCGTCTTCCGGCCCTGCTGAACGGCTGAACCGAGAGCCTTACTTCAACTCCACCCCTGTCTCCGGGTCGACAATCCGGAACTCCTCGTAATGGAGCATGGGGTCCGCCCGGAAGCTGAGGTCATGCTTGTATTTCTCCTCGATGTCGCGGAGCAGCTGAGCGTCCTCGTTGCGGAGCCGGGCGAGGATATCCGGGTGCATGATGACGCGGACCGGCAGATCCTTGTAGCGGCGGTCGCGCAGCACGGTGTTGAGCCGGCGCTGAATCTCGACGCTCATGGTGACAGCGGATTTCACCAGCCCGGTCCCGGAGCAGTAGGGACAGGGGTTGAACACCTGATCCTGAATGCTCTCATGTTCGCGCTGGCGGGTCATCTCCATGAGTCCGAGCTTGCTGAGTGGCAGAACTTTGGTCTTGGCGCGGTCGTCCTTGACCAGCTTCTTCATGTAGCGGAAGAGCTCTTCGCGGTCGCGGGCACTGCGCATATCGATGAAATCGAGCACGACCAGCCCGCCGATGTTGCGCAGCCGGAGCTGACGGGCGATCTCCTCGGCAGCCTCGAGATTGGTCTTGAGGATGAATTCCGGCTGGTCAGCCCCTTTGCGGCCGCGGCCGGAGTTGACGTCGATGGCGATCAACGCCTCGGTCTCATCGATGCAGATGCCGCCGCCGCCGGGCAGACGGACCTCGCGCTGAAACACCTCCCGGAGCTGATCGTTGATGCGGTACTGATCGAAAATCGGTTTGGCGCCGTTGTAACAGATCACCTTTTCGGCCATCTTGCGTCCGCCGAACCGCTTGAGCGTATCGATGATCTGCCGGCCCGCCGCCGGGTCGTCGACGACGATTCCCTCGATCTCTTCGGTCATGAAGTCGCGAATCGTCCGCTCGACCAGGTTGGGCTCCGTGAAGAGCAGAGCCGGAGCGTTGCGGGAATCCATCTCCTTCTCCACCTTGCGCCAGTAGTCGAGCAGAAGGTCGAGGTCGCGCTTGAAGAAGGTGGAACGACGCCCCTCCCCGACGGTGCGGCAGATCAGCCCCATCCCTTCCGGCAGTTCGAGCGCGGCGAGAATCTTGCGGAGCCGGTCGCGCTCCTGCGCTCCTTCAATGCGCGTGGAGAGCCCGATGTGCTCGCTGTAGGGCATCAGCACAAGGTAGCGCCCGGGGATGGAGATGTCGGTCGTCACCCGCGCCCCCTTGGTGCTGATCGGGGACTTGACCACCTGAACCAGAATCTCCATGCCGGGGCGGAAAATCGAGGGGATATCGGCGACGGTCAACTTCTTCTTGCGGCGCTGCGCCTCGGCCCCGACCTTCGAACCGGGGCGGGCCTCCTGCCGCTTCTGGCGGCGGGCCTGAATCGACTCCTCGCCGACCTCCTCCTCGGCCTCCTCGTCGCGTTCTCCGCGCCGTTCGAGCATTTCGCCGCATCCCGGCAGCATCTCGTGATAGTGGAGGAAGGCGTTCTTTTCGGCGCCGATGTCGACAAACGCCGCCTGCAGGGAGGGTTCGAGGTTGATGATTTTCCCGAGATAGATATCGCCCACCTTGGGCTCATGATCGTCACGTTCAATCTGATACTCTTCGAGGCGGCCGTTGTTGAGCAGGGCGAAGCGCCGCTCCAGCTTCTCGCAGTTCAGAATGATCTGTTTGCCTTTCTTTTCCATAACTCTTTACCATTCAAAAATTGTTTCCAGAACCGGACGGGCGGCCGACGCCCCCGCCGGAAAGGTGCCGTCAGGGCAGGATAACCGGTTTTTCTCCGCGCAGACCGTTGAGAAATGCGACCGCCGGCATGGCGCGACGCCCGGGCGGAGAAAGTTCAATGATCTCAATCGCACCGGAACCGCAGGCGACGATCAGTGCATACTTGTCCGCCTGCAACACCGTTCCGGGCTCCCCGCCGAGGTCGCGCCGCGGCAGTACCCGGGTCAGCGTCACCGGCATTTCGCCGCGGGTGGTCAGCATCGTACAGCTCGCCCCCGGCCACGGATAGTAGGCGCGCACCATTGCTTCAATATCATAGGCGCTCAACGCCCAGTTGATCCGTCCGTCCGACTTCCGGATCTTGGTGCAGACGGTGGCCTCGGTGTCATCCTGCGGCTTCGGCTCGAGTTCACCGGCCGCGATGGAGCAGAGGGTGCCCGGCGTGATCTCGGCGGCAATCACGCCGAGTTTCATTTCGAGCATTTCACCGTATTCCCGATGATCGAGCGGCACCCGGATCGAACTGTAGATCGGGCCGGTGTCCAGCCCACGCTCCATCTTCATGAAGCAGATGCCGGTCTCGGCGTCGCGGTTGAGGATGCACTGGGTGATCGGCGACGCGCCCCGGTAACGGGGAAGCAGGGAGGCGTGAATGTTGACGCAGCCGAGCGGCGGCAACTCGAGGAAGTCGCGGCGCAGAATCTGCCCGAAGGAGACCACCAGCACGAGATCAGGCTCCTTTGCCCGGAGTCCGGCGAGGAACTCCGGCGTGTTGACATTGGGAATCTTGTCAACCGGGAGCCCCATCTCCTCCGCGGCGGCGCCGACAGGGGTCGGCGTCGGCTTGCGGTTGCGGCCGGCGGGGCGGTCGAGCTGCGTGCCGACGCCGACCAGCCGAAGCTGGGGAGCGACGGCGACCGCCTTGAGGACCGGCACGGCAATCTGGCCGGAGCCGAGAAAATAAATTTTCGGTTGATTCGTCATCACATCTCTTTGCAAAAGGTGAAATCCGGTGCGATAATAAATATAAAACGCAATCTGCAAAAAAACGAGCCGTTTATGTTAAAAACTGTGAAAATTGCCATTTTAATGGGAGGAAATCTCGGAAATTCCGCGGAAATCTTCGAACAGGCCATCCGGAAACTGACGGAGAACGGCGTCCAATCGATCCGGCAGAGCCGGATTTACCGCACCGCGCCGGTGGACTGTGTTCCAGGGACGCCGGATTTCTCCAACGCAGCGCTGACCGGAGAGTGGACCGGCACGGCAACCGATTTGCTGGCGCTGACCCAGCAACTGGAACGGGAGGCGGGCCGCCCCGCCCGACACTCCAGCCGGGAGTCGCGGACGCTCGATCTGGATCTGATTCTTTTCGGCGGGGAGTGCTTTGATTCTCCGGCGCTGACGCTGCCTCATCCGCGGGCGCGGCAGCGTCTGTTCGTGTTGGAACCGCTGGCGGAGATCGCGCCGGAAATGCGATTCCCCGATACCGGGGAGAGCGTGGCCGAAGCGCTCGCCCGGCTGCGGACGGAAGCGGAGGCGTAATTTCTCCGTCCCTCCGGAAGAAATGGAACGGTTTCGCAGAAAAATCCTGAAAAAAGCGGGCAGTCACCGTTGCGGCTATTGCAAAAATCGGAACCGGGAATATGTTAATTATAGAAAGTACTCACAGTTCCACCTACCCGGAGGATGCAGCAAATGGATGGGTTTCAATTTCCGACAGTTACCTTGTGGATCGTCGCCGCGCTCACCTGGATCGTGGTGATGATGGGAGTCGCACAGCTCTCCCGCTTCTATACAAAGTTCCGGGAGGCGCGCCGGGAGCTGGACGCCAATCTGCTGGGCATGGCTGGGCAGCTCAAGAAAATGCAGACCACGCTGACCGAACTGCTGGTGGAACAGCGCCGGCTCACCCGGCTGCAGGTCGAGCTGCTCGACCTCAAACGCGCCGAACTGACCGGAGACTTCGAAATCGTCGAGGAACCGGTGGCGCCCGCCGCCGCCCCGGCGGAGAAGGAGGAGTCGCCGGAGCCGCCGCCGATCAAACGGCCGCCGGAGAAATTTCCTAAAATTATCTGATTTTTCCGACTTTTTACTGGACAATCGAGGGGAAATGTGATAAAGTACATCCGATAAGATGGGAAAACAGATTTTTATCTCTTTTACAACAACAATATTCGGGAGTTCGTCATCTATGAAAAAGTTCCTTCTGGCATTGACAATTGCAGGGTGCATTTTTGCCGGCGTTCCGGCGCAGGCCGCCAGCTCCGGCAGCGATTCGGAAATCGCCGAAAAGCTCCTGCTCTACATCCCGAACCGCCTGATGGACGCGCTGGACATGTTCACCGTCAACCTCGGCGTCGGTCCGATCGTGGAAGCTCAGCTGATGGCCACCCGCGCGGTCTGGGGCGGCGCCGGCATCGGGCTCGCGTACAAGGCGTACAAGGCGCACAACCGTCAGTACGGCTTCGGCATTGAAGAGGGCTGGTACTGGTCGTTCGTCACCATCAGCGATGAAAATTACAGCGTGGTGGACAGCACCCCGCTGGTCAAGAGATACATCGAAAACCGGGCCGGATTCCCCACCCCCGACATGCGGATCTACGACTTCTTCGAAGGCAAGCGGGACTACTGGGCCATCGGCGGTTCTCTCGGCTGCCTGGTCACCGGCGACCTCTACATTCACCCGGTGGAGTGGTTCGACTTCGCGCTCGGGTTCTTCTTCATCGACATCAAGGGTGACGATTTCACCTTTGACGATTTCCGGTAAATTCCGGCAAACAGAGAGAGGGGCGGGTATTTCCGGCGGAATCCGGGAGTACCCGTTCGACGTTTTATGGGAAACCAAATGGAGCAGTTTCACTGCCTGCGGTGCGGCAACTGCTGCCGCTGGCCGGGCGCGGTCCGGGTCGGCGAGGCCGAAATCGACGCGATCGCGGCCTATCTCGGAATTCCGCTGGAGCAGTTTCTGACGGAGTACACCGAACTTCTGCCGGACAGAACCGGTCTGACTCTGCCGGAAAAACCGGACGGCAGCTGCTGCTTTCTGGAGGAGGGCGAACCGGCACGCTGCAGGATCGACCCGGTGAAACCGGTTCAGTGCCGTCGTTTTCCGGAGCACTGGAACTTCCCCGGCTGGGAAGAGGAGTGCGCAGCGGGCAAAGCACCGGCCGCTGCAGAGAAGCAGGAGGCGGAAAGCGGCTCTTCAGTAACAAAACAAATGCCACATGGGAGGCCTGAATGAAAAAACTCGGTACGATCATCGTGCTTTCCGGTCCGAGCGGGGTCGGCAAATCCACTCTGGTGGGGCGCGTCCGCCAGGCGATGCCGGAGCTGGGATTTTCCATCTCCTGCACCACCAGAAAGCCACGCCCGGGCGAACAGCATGGCGTACACTACTACTTCCTCGAGCCGGAGGAGTTCGAACGCCGGGTCGCCGCCGGAGAGTTTGTGGAACATGCGCAGGTGTTCGCCAACCGCTACGGCACCCTGAAGTGTGAGGTGCTCGACCGGATTCGGCGCGGCAGTTCGGTCGTGCTTGACATCGACGTGCAGGGTGCCATGCAGATCCGGGCCGCCGCGGCAAACGATCCGGAACTGGCCCGCGCGACCGTGTTCGTCTTCATCGGGCCGCCCTCGGTCGCCGTGCTGGAGCGCCGGCTCCGCGGCCGCGCCTCCGACTCTGAAGAGCAGATCCGGCTGCGGCTGGAAGGCGCGCGGCGCGAACTCGCCTGCTGGAACAAATACGACTATCTGGTCATCAACGACGATCTGGATGTTGCGGCGGAGGAGATGACCGGGCTGTTCCGCTCCTTCGCGCTCCGCACCGCGGCGATTCCGGAGGATCTCTTCCATGAGTAAGCACATCGTTCTCGGCGTCACCGGCGGAATTGCCGCCTACAAGGCGGCGGAGCTGTGCAGCACCCTGGTACGCAATGGCTTCACCGTTCAGGTCATCATGACGGAAAATGCCCGGAGGTTCGTCACGGAGCTCACCTTCCGCACCCTCTCCCGCCAGCCGGTGGTAACGTCGCTCTGGGAGGTGCCGGAGTGGCGTCCGGAACACGTGGCGCTGGCGTCGCAATGCGATCTCTTCGTCGTCGCGCCCGCCACGGCGAATTTCATCGCCAAGCTCGCCTGCGGCATCGCGGATGACGCTTTGACCACCTTTGCGGCCACCTTCAACGGGACGACTCTGCTGGCACCGGCCATGAATCCGCAGATGTGGCAGCACTCCGCCTGCCGGGAGAACGTGGAGACCCTCCGGCGGCGCGGCGTACTCTTCGCCGGTCCGGCGGAAGGACACGTCGCCTGCGGTCCGGACGGGCCCGGCCGCATGGTGGAACCGGCGGAAATTTTCGAACAGATCACCCGTCTTCTGGAACGGAGTGCCGAATGACCCCCTTCCCTGCCGGCCGCACCTCTCTGCTCGCTCCGGCGGCACTGCTCCTGCTGTTTGCCGGCGGCTGTACGGTCTATGTGACCTCGACGCCGGATGAGTCGGCCGAACCGGCCGTCACCGCTGTTGCGGAGGCTCAGAAGAAAGGGGAGGCCCCCCCTCCGGCGCCGGCGGCTCCCCGTACCACGGAAAACAGAACGGAGCCGGAAGAGACGGAACCGGAAGACCCGCTCCCGCTCCGGGAGATGCTGGCCGCCGCCCGGCGGAATATGCTGGAAATTCAGACGATCGAGTCCCTGCAGGAGCTGGCGGGGGAACATGTCGGCAACGCCAGACTGCTCCAAATTCCCGGATTCATCGACGAGCAACGCACCTCGGTCCGGAGTTACGAAGCCGACCGCGACCCCCGGCTGAAACTGCTCGATGACGCCATCGCCTACAACGATCTGCTCAGCCTCCCGGCCGGAGTCGACATGACCGAACATCGCAGGAAACGGGCGGGCGAACTGCTCGACTATCAGATTGCGGCGCTCGCCTCCCGGCTGGCCGCCAGCCGGGCGCGCCTCAAACTCGCTCCGGAAGAGGAGGAGAGACGCCGGGAGGAGAAACTCGCGCTGGAGCTGCGCGTTCTCACCGGCCTCTCGGCCGAAGAGATCGCTGAATTCAGCGGCGCCTCGCTCGCCACGCCCGCCGCTCCGCCGGAACAGGCGGACCCGCTCTACATCACCGCCTCGGAACGGCGCTCCGAAAGCGCCGGCTTCCGCCTGGCACCATCGACCGTCCATACTCTGCGGCGGCTCTACCGCGACGACGCCGCGGCCGAAGCGATGCTCGCCGAGGCGCTGTACCGCCTGCCGCGCCGCCTGGCCGGCCACTCGCTGCAGGAGACGGAGGGATACGCCATGTACGCGATTCATCTGGCCAACGCCCTGGGGGCCGCCTTTGAGATCGACCTCGATCTGAAGCACCTCCGCGACGCATGGAAACGGGTCCGGCATGCCGGACTCAAACAGGAGCTTCACCCCGGGGAGAAAAAGAGCGCGCTCGAACTCATCGACGCCACGCTGGCCTGGCGGCTCGCCTGGTACCGGCTGCTGACCGATCTGGCGCTCCCGCCGGCCGGGAAACTCCCGCCGCCGCCCGAACCGGTGAACGAATCGGCCATTCCCGGCACGCTGGAACTGCTCTGCCGCCCGGGAGAGGTCAACGGCGGGCGGTCAGCCGGAGGACGAGCTGTTCCAAAATGATGCGCGGCTCCCCGCCGCCGGAGACCAGCGCCCGGCTGGCGTTCCGGACCGCTTCCAGGTTGCCGGCGAGTTCGGCGTCGGTGAAACCGGCCGCGCCTTCACAGGTTTTAAAGGCGCGGAACGGGTGGAGCTTGAGCAGAGGATTGTCGGGAAACTCCTTTTTCAGCGACTCCGGCAGGGAATCGAATGTCCGCGGCGTAACCCGGGTTAGCTTCAGCTGCTTCATCGCCAGACGCGTCTGAATCAGCTTCTGAAATTCGCCGGAGAGCGCATACATCAGCCGGATCTCCGGCTCCCCCTGCCGCAGCATGATATCCAGCAGCCGCAGTGCCCGGGGCCGGTCGCGCCCGACGATGGCGCCGGTGAACTCCCAGCTCACCGTCTCCGGCGTGCGACTGCACACCTCGCGGCAGTCGGCGAGCGTGATGACCGCGGCGTCGCCGACGTAACTGCAGAGCTTCTCCAGTTCGTTGCGGAGCATCCCCGAATCCCCGCCGATCGTCTCGGTGAGGAACTGGGCGGCGGCCGGTTCGAGAGACTTGCCGAGCGACCCGCAGATTTCGCGCAGGCTCTCCTTCCGGCCGTCGGCGAAACGGCGGTCCGTCGCCTTCACCGCGTTGAAGATCTCCACTGCCGCACCGGCACTTTTCACCGTTTTGCAGAACGACTTGCGCTGATCCAGACCGCCGCCGTCAATCAGTACGGAAAGTTCCGGCGGCAACGGCTGGGTGAGGATCTCCAGCACCCCCGCCACCCCGTCGCCCGGCTCCCGGGCGGAAAAGAGCTCCAGATCGCGCAGGTGACGGAGCCAGACCAGTTTGGAGTCGCACAGAAACGGCGGCGTCCGCAGAGCATCCAGAAACCGGGCGATCACCTCGTCCGGCTTGAGCTCATCCCCGTCGCCAGCGATGATTTCCACCGCGGGATTCTCCTCGATCTCCCCGCCGGCAAGCTCGCGCGCCACCGCGCGGGCCCGCTCCTTGACGGTGAACTCGTCGTCACCGCTGATGATGACAAGCTGCCCCATGCCGGCGCCTACTTCCCGTCATCCCCGGAACGGCGGCCGAACACCTCTTCGATGAAATAGCGGGGCCGGTTGCGCACATCGGTGTAGATTCGCCCGATGTACTCGCCGATCATGCCGATGCCGACCATCTGAATTCCGGTGAAGATGAACATGATCGCGAACAGCGTGAAGGTTCCGCCGTTCGTCCAGCGGTCGCCGTCCTCGTCGAAAACGCGCCGGAAAATGATGTATAAACTCAGCAGGAAACCGCTCCCCGCCGCCAGCAGCCCGAAGTAGGTCAGCATCCGCAGCGGCGCGGTCGTCATGCAGGTGAGCAAATTGAACTGGAGGTTGATCAGCTTCCAGAGCGAATACTTCGACTCGCCCACCGCCCGTTCGCTGTGTTCGACCGGAATCTCGCAGGTGTTGCGGGCAAAACTGTTCCCGAGCACGGGAATGAAGGTGCTGCGCTCGTTGCACTGCAGCATCGCCTCGACCACGTGACGGCGGTAGGCGCGGAGCATGCAGCCGTAATCCTTCATGTGCACGCCGGTGGCCTTCTGGGCGACGATGTTGACGATCTTCGACGCGGTGCGGCGGAACAGAGTATCCTGCCGGTTCTGCCGGACGGTCCCCACCACATCGTTCCCCTCCTCCGCCGCCGCGATCAACCGGGGAATCTCCTCCGGCGGATTCTGCAGGTCCGCATCGAGGGTGATGATCAGGTCGCCGCGCACCAGCGAAAACCCGGCCATGATCGCGGAGTGCTGGCCGTAGTTGCGGTTGAGGATGCAGGCGATCACCTCATCCGGATTCTCCTCGGCCGCGGCCTTCATGATCGCCGCCGAACGGTCGCGGCTGCCGTCATCGACCAGAATGAACTCAAACCGCTTGCCGGTGGAACGCAACGCCTTCAGCGTGCGGTCGATCAACTCCTGAAGGCACCCCTCCTCGTTGAAAACGGGCACCACGACGGAAACAAAATTCACCAGAGAGGACTTTTCCATTTCCCCATTACTGCTCCTCTGTTTTTTCCGGAACCTGGAAGACCCAGATGTTCCGATTGCGCTCATCTCGTTCGGATTTGATCACTTCAAGGAAATCTTCCGAAAAATCCGGTTTCTGCACGTCGACCGGCAGATTCAACTCCTTCACCGCTCGGGCAAACGACTCCCGATGTCCCGGCCGGTTGTAAACCAGCACCGCCACGCGGCAGCCCGCGTTGCGCACAAGAAAGGCGGAAAACCGGTGGAGACGGCTCAGATACCCCGCCTCTCCGGAATGCCCCTGCGCCGGAACCTCCTCCGAATCCGCCACCGGCCCGGGAATGCCCAGGTAGAACAGCATCTTCGTCGGCACATTGCTCCCCCAGCAGAAGATGCGGTCCGGCGGAATCTCCGGATACGCCTTGCGGAACGCCCGGTAAAACGGTTTTTCCGTGCGGTAGATCGTGAACGAGGGCCACACGCAATCGAAGAGAGCGGCCACCAGAATCGCCCCGCCCAGCACCGGAGCGCCAAACTGAAACGGCATCCCGGTCAGCCGTTCGAGCGCCCCGCCGGAACGGCTGTCAAACATCATGACACACAGCGTGAGAATTCCCGCAACCGGGAGCGACACCAGAAGCAGAAGCGGCGGCTCAAAGGGCGCAAACCGGTACCAGAGCGGAATCGCCGCCAGAGCGGCCACGCAGAGCGAAGCAAGGCAGATCACCAGAATCAGCATCAGCTGCCAGAGCGGGCGATTCCACTTCTCCACGCCGAACGGCCCGGCAATTCCGGCGGCGCCGAGCAGCGTGCAGTAGGGAAGCAGCGGCAGAACCCCGTACCAACGGCCGCCGGAAGCAAACGAGAGAAGCAGAAAGAGCAGCAGAGAAGCGATCAGCAGTTCCCGGATGGTTCCGGGCAGGCTCTTCCAGTTCCGCACCAGTCCGGCGATGGCGACCAGAATCACCGGCGACCACGGCAGCAGACAGCGCGGCAGGCTGCAGAGCAACCCGACGACCGCCTCCCGCCCCGGCAGTTGGAACAGCTCGACGACGTTTGCCTGCCAGATCAGCTCCAGACCGGAAAATTTCTGCCCCGGCAGCAGTTCCAGGGGCGGAGGCAGCGGTGTGACCACCGCAAAATAAACCGGCGCGGCACAGATGGCGCCGGCCAGCAGAAACGCAAGGAAATTCGAAAATTTCAGCACCTTCCGCCAACGCCCCTCCGCCAGCAGGTGCGGCGCCACCATCACAAACGGCGTCACCAGCGCCGGCAGTCCTCCGGCCAGCGCGCCGAAGAAACCGATCAGACAGAAGCCGAAACAGCTCCAGAACCGGGTCAGCGAATCCCGCTGATAAAAGAATGCCACCGCCAGAACCGAAATCGCCAGAGAGAGCATCTCGGCGGCCGCGACCCGGCTCCAGAAGAGAAACCCGTAACTGCTCAGAAGCATCCAGCCGGCCAGCAGAGCGGTACGGCGGTCGAACAGCTTCTTCCCGAGCGACACGGTGCCGAACAGTCCGATCAGACCGGCCAGCGCGCCGGGCAGACGCACGATCAGCTCATTGAACCCGCCGTACAGCATGGCGAACGGCAGAATCAGCCAGTAGGTCAACGGCGGCCTGTCAAAATGCACCTTCCAGTTGATCGCCGGATGGAGCCAGTCGCCGGTCGAAGCCATCTCCCGCGCGATCTCCGCCCAGCGGTCCTCGGACGCCCACAGCGCGTTGTGCCCGAGAAACAGGAACAGCGCCACCGCCGCAAATCCCCAGAAAAAAATCTCACTCCGGCGGCCGGCGGGAGCTCCCCCCTCCTCTCCGGCCGGGAAACGCAGCTCCATCATTCACCTCGCCGCCAGCACGGTCTTGATCGCGGACACCACATCGTCCACATCTTCCAACTGCATATCCGGGAAAAGCGGCAGAGAACAGATCCGGTCGCTGTTGTATTCGGTCGCCGGCAGCATCCCGGCGCGGAACCCCATCACCTCGCGGTAATATTTCTGCAGGTGGGCACAGCGGAAGTGCAGTCCGGTCCCGATATTCTGCGCCTTCAGTTCGGCCATGAACGCATCCCGGCCGATCTTCGGCGTGTCGACCCGCACCACAAACAGATGCCACGCATGTGTGAAATCGTACCCGACCGGATCCGCCAGCGGACGGATCTCCGGCACATCGGCCAGCAGCTCCCGATAGCGCATCGCCAGCGCGCGCCGCTTCGCATTGATCTCGCCGATGCGCGCCAGCTGACTGACGCCGATCGCGGCACAGATGTCGGTGAGGTTGTATTTGAATCCGGGATGAAGCACCTCCGCCTGCGGCGAACGGCCGCGATTCTGCCGGTCGAACGCATCCATGCCGATGCCGTGGAACTTCCAGAGCCGGATGGCGTCGGCAAGTTCCCGGTTGTCGGTGACGAACATGCCCCCTTCGCCAGTGGTCACATTCTTGATCGCGTGGAACGAGTAGATCGCCGAACCGGTCGAACCGATGTGACGGCCCTTGTAAAAGGTCCCGAGCGCGTGCGCGGCATCCTCCACCACCGGAACACTCCCCGCCGCGGCGCGGATGCCGTCCAGATCCAGCGCGGCTCCGGCAAAGTGGACCGGCACGATCAGCCGGGTCCGCGGCGTCACCGCCGCCCGGACCGCCTCCGGCGTCACCAGCAGCGTCTCCCGGTCCACATCGACGAAGACCGGCTTCGCCCCCGCCAGCACAATCATGTTGACGATCGAAACCCAGGTCATCGACGGCGTGATCACCTCGTCGCCCGGCCCGATCTCCATCGCCTTGAGCAGCAGGTGCATCGCCGCAGTCGCCGAAGAGAGCGCAACGCCGTAGCGGTTGCCGGTGAACGCACAGACCCCCGCCTCCAGCTCCTGATTCTTCGGCCCGTTGGTAATCCAGCCGGAACGCAGTACCGCGGTCACCGCCTGGATGTCATCTTCGTTGATTGCCGGTTTGGTAAACGGCAGAAATTCTTTCCGCATGATCTCTCTCCTCCCGGGTTCCGGGCGCACCGGCGGCGCGCCCTCTTTTCCGCACTCCCGGTTCGTATTCCGGGCCGGGTTATTGTTCCGTGCGCTCTTCCTTTTCGCGCCGCTTGGCTTCACGCCAGAGCGCCTCCATCCGTTCAATGCCGGCCGATTCGAGCGGAATCTTCTCCTTCGCCAGTTCCTGTTCAATGAACCGGAACCGGCTCTCAAACCGCCGGTTGGTCTGCCGCAGCAGCTCCTCGCTGGTCCGCCCGTGTCGGAACCGGGCCAGGTTGCTCGCCGCAAAGAGGAGATCCCCCAGCTCCGCGTCGATCTCCTCCCCGCGCCCGGAAGCCATCGCTTCCCGGAGTTCGCCCAGCTCCTCCTCGATCTTGGCGAGGATGCCGGCTTCGTCGCTCCAGTCAAACCCGACCTTCGCCACCTTCTTCTGCAGTTTTTCCGCCCGGTCGAGCGCCGAAAGCGAGTGCGGCACCTGGTCAAGAATCGATTCCGGAACGGCGGAATCCGCCTGCTCCGCCGCCTTGACCTTGCGCCAGATGGCGGTGACCTCTTCCGGCGTCTCCGCCTTCTCGTCGCCGAAAATGTGCGCATGGCGGCGGATCATCTTGGAGATCACCCCGCGAAACACATCCTCCGCGGTAAACTCCCCCTTCTCCTCGGCGAGCACAATCTGAAACAGTGCATTCATCAGCACGTCGCCGAGCTCGTCGCAGATCTCCGGCGCGCTGCCGCGGTCGATCGCGTCGAGCAGTTCAGCCGTCTCGCCGGCCAGACTGCGCCCCAGCGTCTCCCGGGTCTGCGCCCGGTCCCACGGACAGCCGTCCGGTGCACGGAGCCGCTTCAGCAGTTGAATCAGCCCCTCAGCGGTCGGTTCATACATCTCTTCTCCAGCCATTGCCGCCCCTCCTTCGTCAGAACGTGAAGCCCATGTTGAAGTGGAACCGGAGCCGGTTGGCCTCGTGGTCCTGATTGTTCACCACCGGGTAGGCCAGATCCAGTTTGATCGGCGCATTGACCACCGGCAGCTTGATCCGCAGTCCGTAACCCACGCCGACATTCATCTTGCTGAATCCCATGCTGTAGGAGTTGCGCCACGCATTGCCGGCATCGGCAAAAATCGCGCCGCGGACCGGTCCCCAGATCGGATGGGTCACCTCGGCGGTCAGCAGCAGCATCGTCTGGCCGCCGATGTTCCGCTGGTTCACCACCGGCGAAACCGTGCGGTACTCAAAGCCGCGGATCGAATCACTGCCGCCCAGGAAGTAGCGTTCGAAGATCGGCACATCATCCTCGCGGTTGAATGCGGCCACGGTTCCGATTTTTCCGCCGACCATCGCGATGATCGCCTTGTCAAAGAAACTCATGTAGTAGCTCCCCTTCCCTTCCAGCCGGTAATAGTTGCTGGAGGAACCGAGCACCTTCGGCGTGATCGAGCCGAAGAAGTTGATGTTGTAGCCGCTGGTGGGGTCGGTCAGACTGTCGCGAGTGTCGCGACCGATCATGATCGACGGCTGGCTCACGTAGCTGCCGCCGTCAAGATTGTTGCTCTTCATGTAGTATTTGAGGTGGCGCCCGAGATGGTTCACATCGACATGTTCAAACTTGTATCCGACCGTCACCTGGGTGAAATCGTCGAAGATGCGGCGCGACAGCGAGGTGCGCACCCCGATGCGCTCTTCATCCCACTGGTCGTACTCCACCTCGTTCATGTAGCCGGAGAGTTCGAAGCGCAACGGCAGGTCAAACAGCCACGGTTCGACAAAATCCGCATTGAAGCCGGTGTTGTCCACACCGAAGATACCCTGCAGCCGGAACCGCTGGCCGCCGCCGTAGAACCAGTTGCCCGGATTGGTGATGTCGAAGTTGTTCGATGAAATTTCCGCCATACCGAAGACGCTGTTCACATCCGACGCACCGCCGCCGATGCGGAAGTTGTAGCGGCTCTCCTTTTCCTTGACCGTGATCTGGACATCCTTCTCGTCGAGCGCATCGGCACCCACCGCGGCGGCCTCGACCTTCTCGAAGTAGCCCATCCCCATCAGGCGCTGTTTGCTCACTTCAATCCGGTTGCGGTCCACCGGGTCGCCCGGCTGAATCGCCAGCTCGCGCCGGATCACCTTGTCCTTCGTCTCGGTGTTGCCGACGATGACCACGTCGCGGACATGGTACTTCCGCCCTTCGGTCACCTCGAATTTGACGTCCACCTTGTGCTTCTCGAAATCCTCGCTGCGCACCGCGCGGCAGACGACGTCGGCGTAACCGAGCGACTCGTACATCGCCGTGATCACCCGGATCGTCGCATCCTCCAGCGACCGCGAAAAGGTCTCCCCGGTACGGAGCTGGAAAAGCGCCTCCAGTTCCGCATTGGTGAACACCGTGTTCCCGGTGACGGAGAGCTTGTCCACCTTGTACGGTTCCCCTTCGGTCACCTTGAAGTCGATATCGATGTACTCCGGATCCTCCGGCGTCGGCGTGATCTTCACCTCATCGATCTTGAAGTCGAGATACCCGAGATCGTGGTATTTGTCGCGCAGCCGCGCCTTGTCCAGCTCCAGTTCGCCGCGGTTGAGCAGTCCGTAGTTCAAATAGTCGTTGACGAACGGCAGCCAGTTCATGTAGCTGTACTGGTTGTTGATCGAATGGCGCAGATCCCACTGGCTGAACACGGTCGCCCCGTCGAACCGGACGTCGTTGACCCGCTGCTTGAGATGTTCGGCAATCCGGAAGGTCAACTTGACCCGGTCCTGCCCGTCCGGCTCCACCACCGGGGTGACGGTCGCGTCGGAGTACCCCTTCTCCTGATAAAACTTCCGCAGCTTTGCGGCACTCTCGCGCAGCTCCCGGTCGTTCAGCAGCCCGCCTTCGACCAGAGAGACCTCCCGCGCGAGTTCATGCGCCTTGTACTTCTCGTTGCCCTGATAGAGGATCTTCGACACCCGCGGCTTGAGCCGGATCCGGAAGGTGACCTCCACCTTGTCCCCGGGCAGTTCACGCACCTCGGAAACCACGTCCGCATAGTTCCCGGTATTGTAGAGCCGCTTGACGTCCTCATCGAGGATCTCCCGCTTGAACTCCATCCCGGGGCGGAGCTGCACATTGAAACGGAGCTGTTCCACCGGGAGCTGCTGCGTTCCCTGCTGGTCAAACTTCACTTCGCCCACTTTCGCGGCAAACACCGGAACCGACGCCAGCGCCAACACGGCGGCGGCCCCTCCCAATCGTTTCACCCAATTCACGTTGCTGGTCTCCCTCGGGTACTGTTCAGTTTCAAATCAATACATCTTATGGGAGGAAAACTATTTCGGACAGTCTTCCTCACTGTACGGCGCCGCCGGAAGAAACTCCATCCGCGAGGGGAAGAAGAGCAGCTTGAGATTTCCGGTCCGGCCGTTACGATTCTTTTCAATGATCCACTCCGCCTCGACGCTCTGGTTGGGCGAAGAGACCTCCTTCGCATCCTCACGGTTGCGGTGGAGGAAGGTGACAATATCGGCGTCCTGCTCGATCGTACCGGATTCGCGCAGGTGCGCCAGTTTCGGACGCGCCCCCGCGCCCGCAGTCTTATCCACTTCACGGTTCAGCTGCGCAAGCACCAGAACCGGCACTTTGAGGTCCTTGGCCAGCTTCTTGATGCCGCCGGAAATTTCGGCGACCTCCTGCTGACGACTGTCCACCCTGCCGTCGGCGTGCATCAGCTGAAGGTAGTCGATGACGATCACATCGATGTTCTCCTTCATCTTCAGCCGGCGCGCCTTGGCGCGAAGTTCCGCAATGGTGATGCCGCCGGTCGGGTCGATGAAGATCTTCGCCTTCTTGAACGCGGCGACCGCCCCGGTGAGACGGGTGAGTTCGCTGGCCTGAAAGGTCTTGTTCCAGAACACCGACTCCGACAGCCCCGCCTCCGTGCACAGCAGGCGCCTGGCGATCTGCTCGGCCGTCATTTCCAGACTGAAGAAGGCCACCCTCCGCGGGCGCGGCGACCGGGTCGGCAGCGCCAGATTGCGGATCACATTCAACGCCAGACTGGTTTTCCCGATCGACGGCCGGGCGGCGAGCACGAACATCTCCCCCGGTTTGAGTCCGCCGGTGTAACTGTCGAGCTGGGCGTAGCCGGTCGGAATGCCAACCTCGACTTTGCCCTCGTAAATATCCCAGAGCATGTGGAATTCGTCTTCAATCTTGTCACAGATTTCGACGATGCTGCTGGTCTCTTCCTGACTGCGGACATTGAAGATATCGGTTTCAATCTCTTCGACAAGCCGGCCCGCATCGGCATCGGAATCATAACACTTGAGCAGCGATTCGCTGCAAACATCGATCATTTTGCGCAGAATGTAGTATTTGCGCAGAATCAGACACCACGCCTCGATGTTGACCGTGGTGGAAATCGCACCGTCAAGTTCCGCAAGAAAAACCTCTCCGCCGACCGCGTCAAGCTTGTTGAGCGTCCGGAGACGATGGGCCACCGAAACCAGATCGACGGTCTGATCCGGATCGTTGTAAAGGTCGATGATGACCTGAAAAATCTCCCGGTGAACATGGGAATAGAACACTTCCGGATCCCGGAAGTGTTCTATCACCGTATTGACGCAGCTGTCGGGGTCCCGCAGCATCGCCGCAAGGACCGCCCGTTCAACCGCGGGATCGTGCGGCTGGGCCCGGTCGGGCAAAATCCCGGCCGGACGCGACGCCGACGCTCTCTTGTCATCACTCATGCATCAGCCCCGGACAACCCAGACCTTCAGCTTGGCGACGACATCCGCATGGAGCTTGGCCTCCACTTCGAAGCTGCCGAGCGTCCGGATCGGCGGCTCGACCTTGATGCGGGTGTGCTCAACAGCGCAACCCTGCGCGGCCAGCTGCTCGGCAATCATGCGGGCCGTGACCGAACCGAACAGCTGATCGTCGTCGGTCGCCTGCATCGGAATCGAAATTTCGATTGCGGCGAGCTTCTCCGCCAGCGCCTTCGCCTCGGCGAGCTCTTTCTCGCGACGCGCCGCGATCAGCGCCTTGCGCGATTCGATGAGCCGGAGCGTTCCGGGCGTAGCCTTCGCCGCCAGACCTTTCGGAATCAGATAGTTGCGGGCATACCCCGGAGCGACGTGCACCTCTTCGCCGGCCAGACCGAGCTTTTCGACGTCGTCGAGGAGGATCAAACTAACGTTAGCCATCTGTTACTCCCTCCTTTTTCTCAGTAGACCAGAGCGATGACACGCGCCCGCTTGACGGCGGCGGCCAGCATCTTCTGGTGATCCAGGCAGGTACCGGTGATCCGGCGGGGCATGATCTTGCCCTTTTCCGTCTGGAACTTCATCAGCGTCTCAGCATCCTTGAAGTCGATGTACGCGACCTTCGCTTCGCAGAAACGGCAAACCTTCGGCTTCGCCGGCGATCTGCGGCGACCTTGTCTTTTCGCACCCTGCTGCATAATGAAACATTCCCTTTCGTTCTATAGAAATACTCGTTTTTCTCGTCTGCAACCAAACAACTCCCCTCTGTCAGAAGGGGATGTCGTCCTCCATTCCCTCGTCGGGATTGAACGCACCTTCCGGCGGCATCGGCGGCATCGGCTGCTGCTGCCGGGGCATCCCGCCGGGAGCCGCCTGCGGCATCGGCTGCCGCGGCATCGCGGGACGGCTGTAGCCGCCCTGCTGCTGCGGAGCACCGTAGTTCCCGCCGCCGTTCCCGTAGGCCGGAGCGCCGCCGTAACTGTTTCCGCCGCCGTTCCCGTAGGCCGGGGCGCCGCCGGCGTTGCCGCCGTCACTGCGGCGGTTCATAAACTGGATCTGCTCGGCGACCACCCGCAGTTTCGAGCGCTTGCCGCCGCCGTTGCGATCCTCCCACTGGTCGAGCTGGAGGCGCCCTTCGACCAGCACCTGCGAACCCTTTTCGAGATACTGCTTGCAGTTGGCGGCGCTTCTGCCCCAGACGACGACGTCGACGAAACAGGTGTCTTCCACCTCCTGTCCATTGCTGTTGACGTAGCGGCGACCGACGGCGAGCCCGAGTTCGCAGACCGATTGCCCGCTCGGCAGAGAACGCAGATCCGGATCCCGGGTCAGGTTGCCGAGCAGATAAACTTTATTCAGCGATGCCATGGATCGTATCTCCTGTGATTGAATTCGCGCAATAACCCCTCTTCAGCCGCATCGGCCGAAGCCTACTCCATCTTGAGCGAAACCGGACCGGCCGGAACCGTCTCAGGACGCTCGTCGGCAACGATCATATTGCGCAGAACACGCTCGTCAAGCTTGTACTTCTCCTTGATCGCAAGCACCTTGGAAGGCGCGAGCTCGAAGAGGAAATCAAAGTAGAGACCAGCCTTGCGCTTGTTGATCTCGTAGGTGAACTGGCGGCGCCCCATCGGAGTGGTCGACTCCAGCTTGCCGCCGAGATTCGCGATCAGCTCGGCAAATTCCTTGCTGAACGCCGCACCTTCGTCATCCGTCTTGCGGATGTCCAGAATGAATACCGCTTCGTATTTTTTCAAGATAAAACCTCTTTTTTTTGGTTTGTTTCACTTTCTTCGACCGGAGTCCACGCGTTGAACCGGTTCATCGCCCGGGCCATCCCCCCCGTCAGCACGGTGCGGACCGCTTCGGCCGCCGCCGCCAGCGAGGCTTCAAACCGCCTTTCCTCCTCGCCCTCGAACTTCGAGAGCACATAATCGACCGTCTCTCCGGGCTTCGGCCGCCCGATCCCGATCCGCAACCGGCGGAACGAGCTGCTGCCGAGCTCCGCAATAATCGACTTGAGTCCGTTGTGACCTCCATCGGCGCCGCCGTTGCGCAGCCGCAACCGCCCCACCGGCAGATCCAGATCGTCGGAAATCACCAGAATCGACTCCGGCTGAATTCCACTGCGCCGCGCCAGAAGCGCGACCGCCTGCCCGCTCAGGTTCATGAAGGTCAGCGGTTTCTGCAACAGCAGCGCCCGCCCGCGGAACTTCCCCGCCCAGACACTGCTCGATGCCGTGTGCCGCTCTTCGAACCGGCCGGCCGGAAATCCGGCCAGCAACCGGTCGATCACCATGAATCCGGCATTGTGACGGGTACCGGCATATTCGGGCCCGGGATTCCCCAGCCCTACAATCAAGCCGATCTCATCCATTCGTCACCTCTCCGCCGGATCCGCAGCCGGATTACTTCTCTTTCTCTTCGGCCTTCTTCTCGTTGATCGCCTCGGGCTCGGTCGCCTCAGCAGCAGGCTCCGCGACCTCTTCCTCCTTCGGCCGGACCACGTGGAACACGGTCGTCTCAGGATCGATGTCGACACGGACGCCCTCCGGCAGCACCAGATCCTTCACGTGCAGCGAATCACCGATCGCCAGAGCGGAAACATCAACCCGGATCGCTTCCGGCAAATGGTCTGGACGGCAGGTGACTTCCAGCTCATGCAGCTCCTGCTCGAGGATGCCGCCGTGCGCCGCGCCAACCGATTCGCCGTGCGCGTGAATCGGAACGAAGTCGGTAATCTCCTCGTTCATATCCACCTCCTGGAAATCCACGTGCAGCACGTAGTTCTTGAGGTAGTTGAACTGAATCTCCTTCACCAGCGCCGGGATCTTCGCCGCCCCGTTGACCAGCGTCACCATGTGGGCGCCGTGGCCGGAAAGCACCTTCCACTCGTCGGCATCGATCAGAAAAGACCGGCTCTCCTTGCCCTTGCTGTAGACGGAGACCGGAATCAGACCGGCCTTGCGGGCGCGGCGGGACGCGTTCTTGCCGAACTCCCGGCGCTCCTGCACCGCAATTTCATTGTTGACTTTGCTCATGGAATTCCTTTCTTGTTTCTTGGTAATTTTATGAGCTTTGCGTTGCTTGAATGCTTAGTGATTGATATAGAACAGCGAAGAAACCGACTTGCCGTCGTGAATGCGCCGGATCGCCTCGCCGAGCAGCGGAGCGATGCTGACCACCTTGATCTTGCCGCCGAGATCGTCATCAATCGGAACCGCGTCAGTGGTGATCACCTGCTCGATTTCAGGCGTGGCCAGCAGCTTCTCCTTGCCGATGTCCGAAAGCAGGCAGTGCGAGACCGCGCAGTAGACCTTCGCCGCCCCGTTCGCCTTGAGAATCTTCGCCGCCGCACAGAGGGTTCCCGCCGTGCTGGTGAGGTCGTCGGTGATGACGCAGATGCGGTCCTTGACGTCGCCGACCAGATGGCTCGACGCCACCGTCGTCGCATTGATCCGCCGCTTGGTCACCACGGCGAATCCCGCTTCGAGCATGTCGCCGTAGTTCATCGCCATCTTGGCGCTGCCCGAGTCGGGCGCGACCACGACGCCGTTGTTGCCGATCAGTTTCTTCAGGTAGGGCACCAGCACCGGACGGGCGTAAAGATGGTCCACCGGAATGTCGAAGAAGCCCTGAATCTGCTGGGCATGAAGGTCCATCGTGATGATCCGGTCCGCACCGGCAACGGTCAGCAGATTCGCCACGAGCTTGGCGGTGATCGGAACCCGCGGCTTGTCCTTGCGGTCCTGCCGGGCGTAACCGAAGAAGGGAAGCACAGCGGTGATGCGCGCGGCGCTTGCCCGGCGGGCGGCGTCGATCATGATCAGCAACTCCATGAGGTTGTCATTCGGCGGTTTGCAGGTGGGCTGAATCAGAAATGCATCGGCCCGCCGGACGTTCTCTTCGAACTGCACGAAGATCTCGCCGTCAGGGAAATGGGTCAGGTGCACCTTGCCCAGGCTGATGCCGAGATAGTTCGCAATCTGCTGTGAAAGCTCCGGATGCGCACTGCCGGAATACACACAAATGTGCTTTGCCTCTTCCATTGGATTTGTTCCATTGTTTTCGCATCCCCGGAGCCGGGCGCGAAAGAGGCCGATCAGCAGAAAACGCTCCGCCCGATTCGGCGAAAGCGCTCTCTTCAAGATAAACCTCGTGGCGCAGCCGCAGCAGAATTTCCGCCGCCGCTTCAGTCCGGTTGCAGGACTGAGGTTCCAGAAATGCAGGTTAACTGCAACAATGATATACTATATCACACAATCCGTCCTTTTTCAAGTCACGGAAAAGTGGAATCACGCCTCCCGGCGGGAGGCGTGCGCTTCGGGCACGATGCCCGTCAGTATTTCAGCAGCAGCGCGCCCCAGGTCAGGCCGCCGCCGAACGCGGTCAGCAGAACATAGTCGCCACGCTCGATCAGCCCGTTCCGCACCACCTCGTCGAGGCAGATGCCGATCGACGCGGCAGAGGTGTTCCCGTAATGGCTGATGTTCTCATACACCCGGTCTTCCGGCACATCGAGCCGCTGAGCCACCGCGTGAATGATCCGCTGATTGGCCTGATGCGGGATCACCAGCTTGACTTCCGAGGGAGCGACGCCCGCCTCTTCCAGCACCTTCCGGCTGGCGCTGACCATCGAGGGAACCGCCAGCTTGAAGGTCTCCTTGCCGGCCATGCGGATCGAGTGCATCCGCTCGCGGACACTCTCCTCGCTGGCGGGCATCCGGCTGCCGCCGGCCGGCATCAGCAGAATGTCGCCGTAGTTGCCGTCGGCGTGAAGGTCACTGGCCAGCACACAACCCGGCTGGTCGTCATCGACGTTTTCCAGCAGAACCGCTCCGGCACCGTCGCCGAAGAGCACGCAGGTGTTGCGGTCGGTCCAGTCGGTGATGCAGGAGAGCTTCTCCGCACCGCAGACGAGCACATATTTGTATTTGCGGTTCACCCGCATCAGCGAATAGGCCACTTCGAGCGAATACAGCAGCCCGGAACAGGCCGCTTCCAGATCGAAGCAGAACGCGCCGGGCGCTCCGAAACGCTTCTGCAGCAGACAGCCGGTTCCGGGAAACACATGATCAGGAGTGATGGTTGCCACAATGATGGCGGAAAGCTCCTCCCCCTTGACCCCGGCCATCTCCAGCGCCCGCGATCCGGCGATGTACGCCATATCGCTGGTCGCCTGATCCGGAGCGGCAATCCGCCGTTCCTGGATGCCGGTGCGGGTGCGAATCCACTCGTCACTGGTTTCCACCATCTTTTCCAAATCGGCGTTGGTCAACACCTTATCAGGGACATACGACCCGGTACCTGCAATTCTGATGCTCATTTACGCTCCCCGGCGTGTGAATGGTTATTTTCTGGACTTGCCGTCCGCAATTTTCTTTTCCAGCTCGGCGGTGGTGCAACCCGCCTCATTGATTTTCGCAACAATCCGCTCATTGAGCCCGAACGACACACACTCCCCGGCAACCCGGATGGCATTGCGGACCGCCTTCGGACTGGATGACCCATGCCCGATGATGCAGATCCCGTTGATGCCCAGCAGCGGAGCTCCGCCGATATCGTCGGCATCGCCGAACGCCTTGAGTTCGCGGAACGCATTCTTGGCCAGAATGGCTCCGACAATGCGCAGCGCATTCTTGGTCAGCACCCGTTTCAGCCAGAACATGGTGGACTTCGCCAGCCCCTCCACGCCCTTGAGCAGAACATTGCCGGCAAATCCGTCACTGATCAAAACGTCGGACGCCCCCTCAAAGACGACATCCGCCTCCACATTGCCGACAAAATTGATCGGCACCTCTTCCAGCAGCCGGAACGACTCCTTCGTCAGTTCGCACCCCTTGATGTCCTCCCCGCCGACGCTGAGCAGGCCGACCCGGGGGCGCTCCAGATGGAAGAGGTACTGGGCGTAGATCTCCCCCATCACGGCGAACTGCACGAGATTGACCGGCGTGCAGTCCGGATTGGCGCCGGCATCCATCAGGATGAAACGCCCTTCGCGGGAGGGAAGACTCGCCGCCAGCGCGGGCCGGTCGATCCCCGGCAGAGTCCGCACCAGCACCTTGGTCGCCGCCACGGTGGCTCCGGTGTGCCCCGGCGTCACCATCGCATCGACCTTCTTCTCTTTGAGAAGACGGGCGCAGACGGTGATCGAAGAATCCCGCTTGGCGCGCAACGAGATGGCGGAAGGCTCCGACATCTCGCAGACCGACGCGGCATGGACCACCGTCACCCGGGGATTCCCCGCAATGCCGTACTTCTCCAGATAAAACGCCAGTTTTTCCGCATGCCCGACCAGCACGAAATCATATTCGGGGAAATCGGTCAGGGCGATGGCGAGTCCTTCGACCACCACCCCCGGGGCGTAGTCTCCGCCCATGGCATCAACGGCAATCTTCATCTTCTCCGACACGCCTCAATTTGTTTCGACGAAGGCGTCTCCGGCCCGCAAACCGTGCTTACGCTTCGACGTTGAGAACCTGCTTGCCGTTGTAGCAGCCGCAGGAGGGGCAGACCCGGTGCGGCTCCGCCGGCGCGGAGCAGTTGGTGCAGAAGTTCGCCTGGACGCCTTCGTAGCGGTTGGCGGCCTTGCGCTGACGCTTCTTCATTCTCGAGGTTTTTCTTTTCGGAACAGCCATTTTATCAACTCCTTGGATTTCGTTGTTTTCCGCAACACTCCCGCATCCGAATCGCCGGCCCGGGTTTCAAGACAGAATCCATAATAAACAATTGAATATATCACAGTTTTGCCGATTTTCAAGGCGGCCGGACAAGATTCTCCATGAAAAGCGCCTCTTCCTCCCGACCGCCGGTTGAAAAAGTCCGATTCCGGCGGTACAATATAATGTGATAAAACAACTCAGCCAATCCGGGAACTCTCGATATGACTCAGAAATACCTGCTCGGCTTCGACATCGGCGGCACCAAATGCGCCGCCATCCTCGGAGCCATCCGCGACGGCGGAGAGCCTGAACCGCTCAGCCGCACCCAGTTCGCCACCCGCGAATGCGCCACGCCCGGCGAATGCATTGAAAAGCTCTGCCGCCTGGGGCTGGAGGCGCTCCGGCAGGCCGGACGCCGGCCCGGCGACCTCCACGGCGTCGGCATCTCCTGCGGCGGGCCGCTCGACAGCCGCCGCGGCATCATTCAGTCCCCGCCGAATCTGCCGGGGTGGGACAATGTCCCGATCTGCGCCATGGTCGCGGAGCGTTTCCCCTGCCCGGTCCGACTCCAGAACGACGCCAACGCCGGAGCGGTCGCCGAATGGAAGTACGGGGCGGGGAAAGCGGTTCAATCGCTCATCTTCCTCACCTTCGGCACCGGTCTCGGCGCCGGGCTGATCCTCGACGGGCGTCTCTACTCCGGCGGCTGCGACCTCGCCGGGGAGTGCGGCCACATCCGTCTCGCCCCGTTCGGTCCGGTCGGCTTCGGCAAGGCGGGCTCCTTCGAAGGATTCTGCTCCGGCGGCGGCATCGCTCAGCTCGCCGCCGTGCGGGCGAAGGAGGCGCTCCAGCGCGGCGAAAGGGTTCCCTGGTGCCCCACGCAGGCCGACCTGCCGAATATTACCGCAAAGACGGTCGGCATCGCCGCCGACGAAGGGGATCCTCTCGCACGCGCGATCTATTCCGAGTGCGGCAGCTGGCTCGGGCGCGGCCTCGCCCTTCTGGTCGATCTGCTCAATCCGGAGCGGATCGTCATCGGCAGCATCTTCGCCCGCTCGGAAACGTGGATCCGTCCGGCGATGGAGGAAACCCTCCGGAGCGAGGCGATTCCGGCGGCGGCGGCCCACTGCCGGGTCGTGCCGGCACAGCTCGGCGAAAAGATCGGCGACTATGCGGCGCTCGCGCTGGCGACGGGGGAGTACTGAACCATGGAATTTCAGGTCCGGCAGCTCGCGGTAGGCGGATTCGACCACAACTTCTCCTATCTGGTGACGGCGGAGAACGGCGACGCCGCCCTGGTGGATCCGACCGGCGACGCGGAGATCATCCGCCGCGCGGTCGAAGCGGCCGGAGCGATCGTGCCGCGCTACATTCTGCTCACCCACGGTCACCTCGACCACCATCAGGCGCTCGGCGAAGCGGAAGGGTTCTTCCCCGCCCCGGTCGTCGCTCACCCCACCAATCCGATGGCGGGGAAGTTCCATCTGCGGGACCGGCAGGTTCTCCCCTTCGGCGACGCCGGAATCGAAGCGCTCTTCACCCCCGGCCACTCGCGCGATTCGGTCTGCTACCGGCTCACCGACAATTCGGCGCTTTTCACCGGAGACGTGCTGTTCGTCGGCTGCATCGGCTTCTGCCGGTCGCGCGACATGTACCGGTCGCTCACCCGGAAGATCCTTCCGCTGGACGATCGTCTCGTCGTCTATTCCGGGCACGACTACGGCCCGGTGCCGTTCCGCACGCTGGGCGAGGAAAAACGGGAGAACCCCTTCCTCAACTGCCCCGATCTCGAAACGTTTCAATCCCTGTTGCAACATCTGGAGTAGAGTATGTCCTGGAGCTCGTCCGCCGTATTCGCCGTGGAACTCATCCTGATCGCCGGGATGCTGATCTTCTTTCTGAATCCGGCGCTGACGCTGCGGCTGATCCTCCTGCTCCTGCGCTGCACGCTGCTCCGGTTGCGGACCGACGGGAAGGAGAACATCCCCGCTTCCGGACCGGTTCTGCTGGTGGCGAATCACGTTTCGCTGATCGATCTCCTGCTGATTCAGTCGCTGACGCCCCGGCCGGTCCGGTTCATGATCCGGCAGGAGGTGATCGACGCACTGCCGCTGCTGCGCTTCCTCTTCTGGTACCTCGGCGTGATCCGGGTGCCGGACCAGCGGCGGCCGAAAGCGATGAGGCGCTTCCTCGAACGCGGCCGGGAGGAGCTCCGGCAGGGCGGCGTGCTCTGCCTCTTTCCGGAGGGGGGCATCTCCGGCAACGGCGTGCTGATGCGTTTCCGTTCCGGCGCGGCGCCGCTGCTGCCGCCGGGAATCCAGGTCTCGATCCTGCCGGTCCGCATCGGAATGCTGCACGGCCGGCTGCTCACGGTCTACCGGAAGAAGTTCCGGTTTCAGCGGCCGCTCCGCTTTCCGGTGCAGTTCCGGGTCACGGTCGGCGGACCGATTCCGCCGGAACTCTCCGCGTTCCAGCTCCGCCAGAAGATCTCCGAACTCGGCGCGGAAGCGGAGACCGGCCCCCAGCCCGGCGAGGTGCCGATCCACACCGCCTTCGCGTTTCAGGCGAAGCGACACCCCTTCCGGAGCACCTTCCGCGATGCCGACGGCACCGCGGTGCGCAACTTCGAACTGCTGGTGCGGAGCCTGCTCCTCTCCCGCCGGATCCGGGAACTCGACGAAGCAGGTTCCGGCTATGTCGGCGTACTGCTGCCCAACTGTTCGATCATGACGGCGCTGATGCTGGGGGTGCAGTTCGCCGACCGGACGCCGGCGGTCATCAACTTCAGCGCCGGCGCGGAGGTCGCCCTCGAAGCCGCCCGGCGCGCCGGAATCCGGCACATCCTCACCAGCCGGAAGTTCCTCGAAAAACTCGGCTGGGAACCGACGCCGGAGATGCTCTTCCTCGAAGATGTCGCAAAACAGGTCACGCCCGAAGAGAAGCGGCGCGTCCTGCTGCTCGCCATTCTGCTTCCCCGCCGGATGCTGGTGCGGCACTTCGCGCCGCTCTCCGGATTCAACGTGCGGCATGAAGCGGTTCTGCTCTTCTCGAGCGGTTCGACCGGGCGCCCGAAAGCGGTCATGCTCACCCACCGCAACATCAACTGCGACCTCTGGGCCTTCTGGCGGGTGATCGTCTGGCAGCGCAACCTCGACCGGGTGCTCGGCAACCTGCCGCTCTTCCACGCCTACGGTTTCACCGTGCTGTTCGCCTTCCCCGCCCTCTCTGGAACTCCGGTGATCTACGTGCCGAATCCGCTCGACGCGGCCACGGCGGTCAAGGCGATCGCCGAATACAAGGTGACGCTGCTCACCGCGACGCCGACCTTCCTGCAGAACTACCTGCGCAAGGCGAAGGCCGGCGACCTGCGTTCGCTCCGGCTGGTCATCACCGGTGCGGAAAAGCTCCGGCCGGAACTCGCCGCCCGCTTCCACGAGATGACCGGTCTGGAGATCATCGAAGGATACGGCTGCACCGAACTCTCGCCGATCGTCACGATCAATCTGTGCAATTCGATCTTCCGTCTCGGCCGCCACGCCGACCACCCGGGCAGCATCGGCACGCCGCTGCCGGGAATCCACGCGCGGGTGGTCGATCCCGACACCGGCGTCGAACTCGGGCCGGACCGGCCGGGGAGACTTCAGGTGAAGAGCGGCATCGTCATGAAAGGCTACCTCAACGACCCCGAGCTGACCGCCCGGGTGATCCGAGACGGCTATTACGACACCGGCGACATCGCCCGCATCGACGAGTCCGGTTACGTCTACATCACCGGGCGCGCCTCGCGCTTCAGCAAGATCGGCGGCGAAATGGTTCCGCACGAGCTGGTCGAAGAGGCGATCGCCGCCATCCGCGGCAGCGAGGAGCGGGAGGTCGCCGTCACCGGCCGGAGCGACCCCAGGCGGGGAGAACGGCTGGTGGTCTTCTACACACCGGAGGATTTCGACCCGGCCGAAATCGTCGCCCGACTCCGCGAACAGAAACTGCCGAATCTCTGGATTCCCAAGCCGGAGGACTTCATCCGGATTCCCGCCCTGCCGCTCCTCGGCAGCGGCAAACTCGATCTGGCCAAATTGAAAAAACTCGCGGAGGAGCAAGCAAGCGCATGAAAAAAATCGTCTGCCTCGGGTCGTTGAATCTCGATCACGTCTACCGGCTCGATCACTTTGTCCGTCCCGGCGAGACGCTGGGCTCCGAATCCTATTCGGTCGGCTGCGGCGGGAAGGGGCTGAATCAGTCGATCGCCCTGGCCCGGGCCGGTGCGCCGGTCATGCATGCCGGCCGGATCGGGCATGACGGCGGTATTCTGCGTTCCGCCCTTGAAGCGGCCGGGGTTGACGTCTCCCTGCTCGTCGAGGGAGACGTTCCGACCGGACATGCGATCATTCAGGTCGATGCGAAGGGAGAAAATGCGATCATTCTCTACGGCGGCGCGAACCGGCGGATCACCGAAGCTGAAATCGATGCGGCGCTCGACGCGGTCGGGGACGGCATCCTGCTGCTGCAGAACGAGATCAATTCGCTCGGAACGATTCTGGAGAAGGCGCATGCGCGGGGAATCCGGACCGCGTTCAACTTCGCCCCGTTCGACCCGGAGGACGCGAAAACGCTGCCGCTCGGACTGCTGAGTTACCTCATCGTGAACGAGATCGAAGGCGCCGGCGTCGCCGGCGTCGCGGAGCCGGAGGCGATTCTCCGGACGTTGAAGGAGCGTTATCCCGGCTGCCGGGTCATCCTGACGCTCGGCAAGGCCGGGGCCGCCTTCCTCGGCGACGACGGCGTCATGGTGCCCGTTCCGCCCTGTCCGGCGGAGGTGGTCGATACGACGAGCGCCGGCGACACGTTCATCGGCTATCTGTTCGCCGGGCTGCTCGAAGGAATGGAATTGAAGGCCGCGATGGAGCTGGCCGGCCGGGCTTCCGCAATCACAGTGAGCCGCGCCGGGGCGGCCGATTCGATTCCGTTCCGGAAGGAGCTCCGGTAATTACGGCTGTCCTGCGGCGAAGCGGGTGCAGAGCGCTGCGAGCTTTTCGGCCTTTTCCCGCCACGCGTCGCCGGGGTTTCTCAGCTCGCAGAGCGGGGTCGCCGGGTCGAAGCTCGTGACATAGCTTCCGTCCGGCCGCACCGTGACGAGGTTGAAAAGCGGCAGGAACTCCTCAATGCGCGCGCGCTCGCTTTTCTTGGCCAGATCGCTGTCCACAAAGATGACCGGCGTCCCCATCGCGATGCACGGCAGCGCGACGTGAATGCGCGAGGTGATGACCAGCCGGGCGCGTGCAAGGCGTTCCAGCAGCTGTTCGGCCAGCTTGAAACGGGCTTCCGGCGCGGGAAATGCGTTCGACGGGTAGTCGCAGGTGCACTCTTCTTTCCGCTGCCCGACTCCGGCCAGCAGCCGGTTGAGCAGCGCCCGGCGTCGTCCGATCCGGAATAATCTGCCGTTTTTCAGCGATTTCACGAAGGCGTTCGGACTTTTAAAGCAGCTTCGCAGGGTCGGCGCCTTGAAGAGGGCGTCCGCCAGCAGGACGGGGGAGTCCGGGGTCGGCGACCAGCGGTAGCTGCGATGGAGCGTCAGCGTAAGGCAGCCCGAATTCCAGGCAGGAATCCCGTGCGCTTCGAGTACGGCCCGGCTCTGTTCGTCCCGGCAGCCGATCGGCGCGAAACGGCGCAGGTAATCGGCTTTCCGGGGAGACAGCATCGCATCGGCGTGTTTCGGGTTGATATGGAATGCGACGAAGAGCGGTTCGATGTCGGGCGACGGCGGCCAGTTTTCCGGATGGAACATGAACCAGCCGTTCATGATGAGCCGGATCTTTTCCCCGCGGTATCCGTGGAGTTTTTCCCGGTTCAGGAACCGGTCGAC
>URVC01000047.1 GCA_900551245.1 uncultured bacterium
TCGCGGAAGTTTTCCAGTCCACGATGCAGACATCCCGCCCGTCCTGCACGAGAAAGTCCCATTCGCCGATCAGCGGCTTTTTGAGTCCGGGAACGTCGATTTTGAACGCCTGCGCGACGCCTTTGATCGTGTAGAAGTCCGACCAGTTCGCGAGCGCTGCATCGAGCATCCGGGTCGCCAGCGCGATCATCGAATCGAAGTTCTCCCCCTCCTTGTAGATCAAATTCGGCGCGATTTCGGTTTCGATTTTGAACGACTCTGCAAAGAGGTTGACGATCTCTTCCCGGGTCAGAGAACTCCCCATCAGACACTCCCACGCCTGCGCGGTCAAGGCTGAATGAAATGCCTTGCCGAACGGAAGGCAGACCGAAGTCCGTTCGATCTCCGGCTGCTCCACGTAACGGTAGAAGTATTGCAGCTGACAGACGTTGAGATAGGTATTCAACGCCGAATAGGACCAGTGCGGTTCCTGCCGTAGTTCGTCAATGGTCGCCATCATGCCGCCCTCCAGCTGTTGATGAGTTCCGAACACTGCCACTTGCTGAGCTGCCGCACATCCGGCACGCCATGCTGCGCGGCGATCTGCTGCGGAGTCACTCCACGCTGCCGGGCGAGATCGAGCAGATATGAGAGCTGTTTCGGACTCGCCGGAACATCGTTCTGACGCCCTGCTGCCCGGTTGCCCTGCGGCGCGGTTTTGCGCTCTTCTGCGGGGGGATACCCCTCATGATTGCGAGGGACATTTCCGTGCAGTTCCGCTTCCACCGAATTCCGTACGAGGTCGAACGTCTCATGAATCCGAGCCTGCAGCTGATCCTGTGTCAACCCGTCCGGAAGTTCGACCTCGACCGACGCATGAAAGCTCTGGCTCGAATACTCCTCCCCGGCCGGAACCTTCTTCGAATACGACGCATTGAGTTTCAACATTTTTTCATCCTCCTATTGAAATATTTTATATTTACATTATATTGATGTTAACGAGGGAGACGCGAATGAATTTTGAGTGGGACGCCAACAAGGCGGAGTCCAATCGGCAGAAACACGGTGTGACCTTTCAGGAAGCGGCAACCGTATTTCAGGATGTGGATGCGCTGCAGATTTTCGATCCCGACCATTCGGAGGACGAGGATCGGTTCATCCTGCTGGGGGTGAGCGCGGTTCTGCGGATTCTGGTGGTCTGCCACTGCTATCGCGCCAACGATGATGTGATCCGGATCATTTCCGCGCGGAAAGCGACCCGGAACGAGAGTTCCACCTACGAGAGGAGGAAAGGATCATGAGAGCAGAATACGATTTCTCAAACGCGGTCAAAAACCCGTATGTGAAGCCCCGGAAAACGGCAGTGACCATCCGACTCGATCCGGCGACGGTGGATTACTTCAAGTCGCTGGCGAGTGAGGTGTCACTGCCTTATCAGACGTTGATCAATTCGTATTTGAACGATTGCGCCAAACGAAAAGTCAGACCGAATATCAAGTGGAACTGATCCCGGCTAGATCGCCATCTTGATCCGTTCGATGGCGCGCTTGGCAAGGATGAAATCCCGCTCTTTCTGCTTCTGCTTGAGCACGGCTTCCTTGACCTTGCGGGTCAACATGCCGGTTTCATCGAGCAACAGCTTGAGCTTGCCGCGCAGTTCGTCGATCCCGTGATTCAGCTCCTCCATCGGGTCGAGAGTTTCGTTTGCGGACTCCCGACGGGAGTCGGTTTCTTTGATTTCGTTCGTTTCCATTTTGTTTGCCTCCTGGTTAGTTTGTGGCTTGGATTTGGGACTAAGGTGAATCGGCATCGCAACGTAACAGCCGGCGCCGCCCTCGGTCACGACCGGCATCTGCCCGTCCGAATGGGCGCTGAACTTCGTGTAACGCTGCTGCAGCATCCGCAGCAGGATGTACTTGTTGAGCACCAGCACCGCCCGGGGCCGGACACCCAGAAACTCCGCGTCCGTCTCGAACGACATCTCCGGAGTATCGACCGGAATGAGCGTGACACCGTTCGGTGTTACGTTGAGTTCGATTCCGTTCAGCGGTTCATGATCGGGAACCGTCTTCAGAAACGCGATGATCCGCTCCGGCTCGAAGAACTCCAGCGAATAATCCAAGGCATTGCCGGACGGAATCACCTGCTTCCAGGCGGGAAATTTCCCGGAAAGCGCTTTGCCCTGCCACAGAAAACCGCCGATCTCAATCCGGAAGAGCCGTTCGTTGCGCCGACTCCAGAGGTGGAGTACACCGGGAGCGGCGGGTTTCGCCGTCAACAACGCGAGCGGAAACGGCAGTGTAACCTCCTCCGGAATCGTGAGCGGACAAGGGAGATGCAGCAGCTCCTTCCCATTCGTCGCAGTGATGCCATCCGGCGAAAGGTTGACGCCCCGCAGGATGAGCCGCGCGCCATCGCGATCCGTAACCGGAGCCGCCAGCGAGAGCAACTCCCCGAACGTGGCCGGAAGCTCGACCGAAACCGCCTCCTCGGGAAGCTCTTCCAGCTCCGGCCATTCGAGCGGCTTCCCGGTAACCTCGACCTCACCGCCCCGCGTGGAACGGATCAGCTCCCGTAATGCCCGATACTCAACCGCAAAATCGACCGCCTCCGCAACCTCACACTCCACACGCACTGCGACACATTCCACGCCATCGGTCGCCAAAAGCCGCAGTCGCCCGGCATCCCCAATAAAGCGAACCGACCGCACCACCTCCACCGGCGAAGTCTGCGCCACGACCTTCCTGAGCACCTTCAACGCCTCCAGCAACACACTCTTTCTGATCTTCATCTTCATCACCTCCATGCGATTAAAACCAATCAGCCCCGCCGGTCCGCAAAGACCGACAGGGCTGATCACTCATTCAGGCCGTTATTTTAGCCTGCCATCACAATGGTTATATATAGACGAAAATCATTGAACTGCACGCTTCCAATATTACTTCCCCTCAGCAAATTTTACAGAAGAGCTAATTCCAACCTCAATTTCCTTTTTTCCCAATCAGGGAGATACGATTGCAACAGCCCATAAAAATCCGCATTATGCTCCCGATAGCGCAGATGGCAAAGTTCATGGGTAATCACATATTCCAGACAGGAAACCGGCGCTTTGATCAGCTCCGGATTCAGCAGAAGAATACCACCGGGCGACATGCTCCCCCAGTTGGTCTTCATCGCACGGATCTGCATCCTGGGAAGTGTTGTAAGTTCCAACCGGGCAGCAACCCGTTTTAAATATTCGGAGTACTTCTCCCGAGCCCGTTTCCGATAGTAACGCTCCAAGATTTTCTGAACAGCCGCCGGAGAAAGATCTGGTGAAAATACCTGCAGGAATCCCTGACTCATCTTCACGCCACACCGTGGTTGCTGAACAAGTTTCAAGCGGTACTGTTTCCCCAGATATAGATGCGTTTCACCGCTGAGGTATTGACGTGCCGGCGTCTTGAGAGCAAACTGTTCAAAATAACGCTGTTGCTTTACAATCCAGGCGGCTCTCCGGTGAACTTTTTCAAGGATGCGACTCTCCTCCGTACCGACCGGCGCTTTGATGTGAACCGTTCCATCCGGCAGTACGGCGATTTCCATGGTGGTACGTCGCCGAAACTCCACACCAAAAGTAATCTTGCGACTGCCGTAATCGATCTCGTACATCATGAGCGCATGCTCCGGTTTCTCGCCAGCGTAATCAGCCGCTCAATGATCTCATCCATCTGCGCTGTGGTCAGATTAATTTTCTGTTTTGCCATCACTTCATCGTACAAAAAATCGTCAATGGCGTTTTTCAGCTGATTCTGCGCATCGGCATCGTCCCAGAATTGAATCCGTGAGGTGAAACTGTTGATGATGTCGCTGATCTGCAGTGCGTCCTCCGCAGTCAGCTCTTCCTGATTGTTCAGGAACGGCAGCAGAAGGCCGTAACAGGCCATGGCGTCCTCTCGATGACGAATAGTTTCCGGAATATCGTCGTGAGTCCGGGTCGTCACCATCCGCCGGATGTGGTTGACCTTCTCCCAATAGGCTCGGACAATCTCGTCGAGATGCTCCAGATCATGCAGCCGTTTTTCGCGAAATTCATCGATTGCCTGCTGGATCATTTCCGAAAACTTATGGTAAAACGCAGGATCCTCCTCCATGTGTTCCGTGATATACCGCTTGGTGGCGTGAGCAACGGAATCCGCCATCGCGGATTGCTCTTTCACATGATCGATTCCCTGGTTTTCGAGCACTTCCCGGAACGTATTCTCGTCGAAGATATTGACGGGCTCGTTGAGTTGAATCACCTCATTCGCCTGAATGTGGGTATCGAGCAGTTTCTTGATTTTCGGTTCATAATCCCGATAGTTCACCGCTTCCGCATACCGACGTTTGACGGCGGAGCGCAAGTTCCAGAACCGCTTCAAATCACGTTTGTATTTTTCAATCTGTTCTTCCGGCGTTTCCCGCATGAATTTGATGCTGGAGAGTGCGAGTTCGAGGGTTTTGGCAAATGCGTTCAAATTTTCATAGAACGCCTCACGGAGATCCTCCGGCTGAAGCAGAAGTTCAAAAGCCTCGCTGTCGTTGCTGTTGCGGACGGATTTGAACATCTCCCATAACTTCGCATATTGCTGGGGAAGTTTCGCAATCTCATCTGCAATCGGCATCACCTGTGACGTCAGGTCCTCCTCGGAGACCCCTTCCATTTCGCTGTATTTGAGCAATGCGTCATCGAGCAGATCCAGAACACCAGCGTAATCGATGATGTAGCCGAACTCCTTGTTTTCGCACAGCCGGTTGACGCGGGCTATCGCCTGAAGCAGTGTAGCCGGCTCCCGAATGGAGCGACAGAGATACATCACCGTGTTGCGCGGTACATCAAAACCGGTGAGGAGCTTATCCACCACAATCAGAATTTCCGGTGTGGAAGCGGTTTTGAACGCATCGATGATCTGCTTGTTATATTCATCTTCCTTATTGCCGAAGCGGGCCATCATTCTTTTCCAGAACTCGACAACATCGGGAGAGACCCGGCCTTCCGGGTCGTTGCCTTCGCGGGTGTCCGGTGCGGAAATAATCACTTCGCTGCTGACGACACCGAGCTCATTCAAATACTGTTGATAGAGAATAGCGGTCTCCTTATCCGGAGCGACCAGCTGCGCTTTGAATCCGGTCCCCTGCCAAAAGTCGCGGTAGTGCTCCGAAATGTCGTATGCACACATGTAGACGAATGCTTTTGACTTTTTCAGCATCTCCGCCCGGGCGAATTTCTTTTTCAAATCCCGACGCTGTTCGTCGGAAAGATCCTTTGTATGCCGTTCAAACCAGAGGTCGAGGGCTTTCCGGTTCTGTTCCAGATCGACATGCCGCCCTTCATAGAGCAGAGGGACAACGGCTTTGTCTTCGACCGCGGTACGAATGGAGTAGACTGGTCGAATCAAACCGCCGAATTTTTCAAAGCTGTTCTTGTTTTTCTTGGCCAGAGGTGTACCGGTAAAGCCGATGTAACAGCCCCGGGAAAACATCATCCGCATCTTTCCGGCGAGCGGGCCGTAATTGCTCCGATGCCCTTCGTCGACCAGCAAAAAGATGTTGGGGGAATCGATTTTTTCACTCCGGGATTTCAACGCCTTATCAAACTTCTGGATCAGCGTGGTGATAATCGCCGCCTTATCGGATTTCGCCAGCTCCAGCAGGTGCTTACCGCTGGTGGCACGCACCGGTTCCAGTGAACAGGCGCGAAAGGTATTACCGAGCTGTTTATCCAGATCATCCCGGTCGGTTACCAGAACGACTCTGGGGTTGGGAATACCAGAGCAGAGCATCAGGCTGCGGACCAGCATAACCATCGTAAGCGACTTACCGGAGCCCTGGGTATGCCAGACCACGCCGCCTTTGCGGGAACCGTTGCTGGTGAAGGTTTGAATCCGTTCCAGAATGGAATTGACGGTGAAATATTGCTGATAGCGGGCAATTTTACGCTCTAAACCGTCAAATACGATAAAACGCCACGCCAGTTCCAGCAGCCGTTCCGGGCGACAGAGAGCGTAAAGGGTTTCATCCTGCGCGGTAACTTCGCGCGGCAGAGCCGCCCGTTCTTCGAAATCGGCCCGGGCACTTGCAAAGGGGCCGGAGAAAATGGCATCGTTCTGCGCCGGCAGGAGCGGCGTGTTGATCAAGTTTTTCAACGTCTCAGGCGCATCCGATTTCTCCCGCCAGACTGCCCAGAATTTGCGCGGTGTTCCGACAGTACCGTAAAAAGCCTTCTGCCGGTTGAGAGCGAGCGTCAGCTGAATGTAGGTAAACAGTCGGGGGACATACTCCTCCTGCTGATTGCGCAGCGTCTGGCTGATGGCCTGCTCAATCTCTTCGCTCGGAGCCTTGCACTCGATGGAGACAAACGGAATGCCGTTTACGAACAGGAGAATGTCCGGTCGAACTGTTTCGTGGGTACCGCGCCGCTCGACCGGAAGTTCCGCAACGGCATGAAACGCATTGGCCTCCGGATGACGCCAGTCGATATACTGCAGCTGGAAACTGCGCTGATCACCTTCGATGTTCTGTTCCAGGGCGCAGCCGAGCGTCAGAAGATCATAGATTTTCTCATTGGTCCGGAGAAGTCCATCGTAGGGCATGTTCTTCAGACGCTGTACCGCGTCCTGGATATTGGCTTCGGAGAACTTGTACACGCCCCCTTTGTGATTGATGGAATTCAGCTCCTGAAGTTTGCGTGTCAACACGGCTTCCAGAAGGACGTTGGAACGTTTGCCGTTACGCAGGCGGTCCGCCTCCGGCGCGGATAGAATCGTCCAGCCGGAAGCAGCGAGCAGCTGCAAAGCGGGAATCTGCGATTCATATTTTTCTGAGAACATGATTATTTTCCTCCCATGATGAATTCCCCACACACTGTCAGCCGACATTTCTGGTTGCGGCTGGTGGGGGATTCCGGAACGGTATATTAAATCAATCCGGTTTTCGGTTCCAGAACGAGACAGTTTTCGTGCAGGTTCGATAAGTTGTTCATGATTAGTTTTTTACAAGGAGTCAATCAAAAATTGAGTCCATAGTTTATTATCTACTTTGCGATTATCATCAATAGAAACTACCTGCATATTGCAAGGGGAGTCTATGCGGAGTTTTTCTTTATATTCATCCAGATTATTATTTTTGTAACTGAATATTAGCACTTTTTTTCCCCGTTCTATCAACTCACGGAACAATCCATTGATGTGTCCGTCATCTGTATTAAATCCAAAACCAATAACCGCAATAGCATCACAGGCAAAAAAACTGTTATACAAGTTTACATAACGTTCTGACATGGTGATAGATGTCAATGGTTTTATTCCACTTTGGGTGAATAGAAATGGAACAGTAATATGCGCAGGACCTGCTGAACGTTGATTGTTTGAGTTTTCAATAATTGCATTCTTGTAAGGATCATATTCATCATTGATAGATCCATTCAAATAACTAACTCTCAATGATTCATCTACTGATTCAATAAAATCATTATAATTCGTGGTCCCTATAGCTTCGACAGTAACTTTACCCAATAAATTTCTTATATCTTGATAGTAACCTTCATGCTCGGTAATTTTAGTGCGATGTTCATCTGCTTTTTTCATCAAATAGTCCTTAACGCACATCAGAAAAATAGAAATCTTACAGAACTTTGCCCAGTCTGTTTTAGGAGAAAAAAGATAGCGGTAAGAGCTATCTATTAATGACTGATAATCCAATGCAATTGTAAATATTTTTTCTAATAACTTTTTAGCAAACAGCGTAATTATTTTTGCATCAGACGCGGAAGATGAAACCTCTTCCATAGGTTCCTCTAAAATCAAATCGAGCCCAGTAATTTTATTATAGTCAAACTTAAAAAAACCACAAAAGTCATCAAAAATATCAATATCATCAGGTCTTTTCTCAAAAATTGAGTCATTGATGTTATGTAGAAAGTCTTCCCCTACCGAACCTATCAGCAACTCAATGAAAGATTTTACTATTTTCCTCAAATCCGTATATTGAGGGTCTCTTGCTTTCTTTTCTAATATCCGTAGCAATCCAGAAAAATAAATTGATTCAAAAAGTTTTATAGAACCTAAAGCTTTATTTAATTTTATATCATGTGAGAATAAGACCGTTCCTATAGCTTGTTCCATTGCCGATTGAAAACGATCATCAATCTGTACTCCTGCTTGACAAAAATCAGCTTTGATTTTCGTGGCAAAAGTGTCAAAATCATTTAAAAAATCTATGATTGCTTGTCGTTTATACTCCAAGCTGGAAATAACCAGTTGCTCATACTGATTTTTTCCAAAAGTAGAGATTGATCTTGTCTGATAATTATCAGGAAGCCATTTTGATGCATATGGACTTCTTGAATCAATACTTCGTAATATCTCTTTGAATTTTTCTTTTGGTTCAGAAATATTTTGACGAAAGATATCCAATGCAAATTCCCCTCCGGAAGGCAACCCATACGCCATTTCTGCTCCAGCGCCAAAGAAGAGTCCTATTTTTTTACATGCCATCGTTATACCCCCCAAGTTCCGGTTAAAAGTTTCTGCATCAAACCGCGCTTCTGCTTTTGGAGTGCGGCAAGCTCTTTACGCAACAGGTCAAACTCATTTGGGAATAAATCATATTTCATCATCAATCCCTTTCCCTGAATTCCAACAGATTCTCCGCGAATATGGGATACTTGCCTTTGGAAACTTTTATTTGACCGTTCCAAATTGTCTTGCATGTCGTTGAGCTAGTACGTTGCATGCGGCGATTTTCCTGATAATTTCCTGCACAATTGTTTCCAGCTCTGATTCGGCGGAATAGTTCGCCGGAGTAATGAAATCCACCCGTTGGTCATGAAGCAGTTGTTCGGCCTGCTTCCGTTTGCGATTCTGATAGACCGCGATAGATTTTCCGCCGTTGAGCTTGACCAGCTTCATACAGGGAACATCGGTCAGGCCGTCGCCGATATAGATCATGTGCGAAAATGGAACGCAACGCGCCTGATCCGGGAGATATTCATTCAACTCGTTATTCCGGGAGATGTCCAATACTCCCTTGTTGATGCGGAAGAGGAATTGAGTCTTGCCGGTGTAATTCACTGCCAGCTTCGGCCAATCTGCCTTCCCGCTGGGATCATAATGAAATTCGCTGGCGTAAATCTTTTTGAACTTGCCTTTCAGCTGCGTGCCTTCGATGATTTCTTTCACACCGGAAGAGATGATGTAATGTTCGACTGAGACGCCACATTGTTCTCCGAAGGCATTAATCCGGTCGAACCAGTCAAGAACTCCGGGGAAAAACTCGATATTTTTTCCGGCAGAGACAAAATCCTGACGTCGAATTGGTTGCTGCGCGGCATTGGCTTTTTGAATCATGAGATACATGTAGGCAAGAATCGGATCCATCTTTTCATTTTGCGCCAACTCACTGGACTTTGCCCAGAACTGTTTCGCTGTCATTCCGAGGTTTGGAATGAAGTTGTACTCCTGCATATCTTTGGTACATAGCGTCTTGTCAAAATCATACATCAGCGCGGCGATGATTTTTCTTCTTGCCATATATTGCTGTCTCCTGTTAAAACTCGGGCAGTTCGCCGAGATTGTCTTCGTCTATATTGTTTGGACAAGTTTTCAAATAAGCATACCCGTTCTTGACGAATTTCTGCACAACAGCTCCCTCATACCATTTGCCGTCTTTTCCACGAAAAGCGGTTTTGATCAGATAGCCGGAAGCAAAATCGAGGAGAACGAGCACCTTTGACTTTTCAAAAAGCCGGTCCCCTTGCCAAATGCGTACCTGTGAAATGATATGCCGCGGATTATAGCGGACGCCGACAATGTAATACTGTACGTCCATCGATTCAGACCCTCCAAGTTCCGGTTAAAAGTTTCTGCATCAAACCGCGCTTCTGCTTTTGGAGTGCGGCAAGCTCCTTCTTCAAAAGATTTATTTCTTTTTCATTAAGCCCCAATTCGAAGGCAATGTTTTTTTGCTTTTGAATATCAGGGAATGGGATTGCAATCGTTAGTAAATCAGGGATACTGATTTGTTTGCCATCACGAATGCCAATAACAGCTAAATCAAGATAGTGATGAATAAAAGCATAGCTTTTGAAAAAAAAACGATAGAACTCATGGTCTATTTTTTTTCGTGCACGTAATACGGTATAAGCAGGGCTTATCAGCCCAGTGAAATGACTATATTCAAGGCCTCCCTGGAATGATCGAAGGCTTACCACAAAATCTTTTTTTTGCACAACTTTGTATCCTTCCAGACTCCCTTCTGGAGACATAACTCGTCCTTCAAGCATATCCCGAGGAATTACACCGTTATTTTGGGTAACAGAAAGCAATGGTTGTGCAGGTTGATTCTTTTCAGAGATCACCTCGAAAATTTTTGAAAAACTTATGTGTTCTGATTTTTCAAAAGCCAAAGCACGTTGAATCAGGCCGCGAAACCGCTTCTCCTTCGCGGCGATCAGTCGTTCCAGTTTTTCGATCGCCTCGTCCCAGGTCCCTAGAAACTCCGCAATCCGCCGCTGCTCATTTTGACAAATTGGAAGATAGAGAGGCATCTGAAAAAAATCTTCTTTTGCAATATTCAAAAGGCCATGATTTCTGGCTCCTTCTTGGCAAACCTGATATAAATATTGATTGATCAATTCAGAATCAAGTACATATGCTAAGAAATCAGAAAAACAGGAATCTTTCTTTAACGTAAAAGGAATATATAAAGAGGATACTATACCTGTGTCAAATTTATCTAAACGACGAATTGCACCAAAAGGATATTCCTTTGCACTACTTCGATTATATGCAAAATCCCCATTGTATAAAAGGTAATATGATGAAAGATCTTCTCCTGCCATTGATCTATTATGATACTCCATCTGATTTATCAAACCAAATTGGGCAGACGACGTTAATACATTGCGATTACCAATTGTGTTACGCCGTTTTAAAGGAACAGCAACATCATTTAGTTTTATTATTTTCCATCCGTCAGGGAGTTTCATCGTTTGATTCCTTTCAGGAGTTCGGCCATTTTTTTCCGGACTTCGGCGAGCTCGGTTTCGAGCTGGTCGATCTCGGTCTGGACGGCATCGATGTCGATCTCTTCCTCCGCTTCAAAGGTATCCACATACCGAGGAATGTTCAAGTTGAATTCATTCTCCCGGATCTCCTCGATCGAAGCCACATGTGCGTATTTTTCCACTTCGCGACGGTTGCGGTACGTCTCCACCACATGTGCAATCTGCTCGTCTGTCATGGAGTTCTGCTTCTTGTCCTGCTCAAACTCCCTGGAGGCGTCGATGAACAGCACGTCGTGCCGCGACTCGTTGGCGCCCCCCCGCTCCCGGCTGCGGTCAAACACCAGAATCGCCACCGGAATCCCCGTGCTGAAAAAGAGATTCGCCGGCAAGCCGATCACCGCGTCAAGCAAGTTCTCCTCAATCACCGCCCGGCGGATCAACCCCTCTTTGCTGCCCCGGAACAGGACCCCGTGCGGGACCACCACCGCCACTCGCCCGGAACCCGGTTCCGCCGCCTCGATCATGTGCGAGATAAACGCCCAGTCCCCCTTGCTCTTGGGCGGGATGCCGCGCCAGAAACGGTTGAAGCGATCCGCTTCCGCCTCTTCCGCCCCCCATTTATCCAGCGAAAACGGCGGGTTGGCCACCACAATATCAAACTTCATCAGCTGATCGTCTTCCACCAGCGCCGGAGCCGTCAACGTATTGCACCGCTCAATCCGGGCACTGTCGGCATTGTGCAGAAACATGTTCATCCGGCAGAGCGCCCAGGTCGCGCCATTTACCTCCATGCCGTATAACGCATAGTTGCTGTTCCCCACCTCATGCCCCGCCGCCAGCAGGAGTCCGCCAGACCCACAGGCCGGATCGCAGATCCGCTGCCCCGGTTTCGGATTCGCCAGCTTGGCCACCAGCTCCGCCACCGGAGCCGGCGTATAAAACTCCCCCGCCTTCTTGCCGGAGTCCGCGGCAAATTTGGAGATCATGAACATGTAGGTGTTGCCGATGATATCCTCCGTCACCCGGTCGGGGCTCAAATCCAGTTCCGGCTTGTTGAAGTCCTCCAGCAACAACGCCAGAAGCCGGTTGCGTTCCTGTGTCGGCCCAAGTGCGGCTTCGGAATTGAAGTCGATATTGCGGAACACCCCTTCCAGTTTCGCCTTGTTTTTCTCTTCAATCGCGTCCAGCGTGATGTTGATCAGCTCCCCGATGTTCGGAGCATTCCGCCGGTCGAGCAGGCTGTAGAAACTCGCCTCAAAGGAATCCATCACCTCCAGCTTGCCGGTTCCGGGATTCTCCTTCTTGTACTCGACAATCGGCAGGACGAAGCGCTCCCGTTCGAGTTTCCGCCGGATCCGGGTGTCATCATCGCCGTACAGACGGCGGTATTCCGCATAATGCGCACGCCATGTGTCGCTGATGTACTTCAAAAAGAGCATCACCAGAATGTAATCCTTGTACTGCTCCGGACTGACCGGGCCGCGAAAGGTATCACAGGCCCTCCAGGCGGCGTCATTAATCGTGTCCTGTGTGATTTTTCCAGTTGTCATGGTTCATTCTCCCAGCCATTGATTGATCACTTTATTTACATAGATGGATTTCAGTTCACCAAGCCGCTGCCGCAATTTGCGCTCCCGTTCCGAGAGCTCCACAAGTGCGACGATTTTTTGCTGTTTCTCCAGCGGAACAACGGGAATCGGCAGATTTTCCAGCACATCGACCCCCACTATGCGCATGGCGGACCCCTGCGCATTCCCCTCAAAATAGGCCTGAGCCGTTTCCTGCCGCAAATACCAGGCGAGAAACTCCGGCAACAGCACATTGCTCCGGAGGCGGAGCCGCAGCAGCGGAGCCGCCGCGATGCACTGAGCTGGCAGCTCCCGCAGACAGTACCCGGCCGGAGCATTTCCCCGGCCTCGGAATAGAACATCGCCAACCTTCACCGGATGAGTCGGTTTTACAGAAATTCTATCGCTCCAGACCACCTCCCGTAAATCCGGAACCAGTTCTTCCCCAAGATCTCTCATCTGGATAACCGCCACTCCGCACTGCGGTGGCCCGGCCACGACCGCCCCCCGAAACGGATAGCCACTCTGGATGTCAGCCAGATCTTTCAAACGCACTTTCAATTTACAGTATCCTTGTTACTACCAATTTTACTTTAATTATACCATAAACCCATGCGTTTGTCAAGTGTAGTTTTTAAAATACTGCATTTTTTTACGGCATGAAAATACCAGTATCGCTCCGTGTCGGGCGCGATACTGGCAAATTCAGATTTATCAGAGATTTCTCAGCCGGGCCTGATCCATACTGCGTGTCTGCTCCGCAACAAACTCGAAAATGGAAACAGGAGTAACCGCTCCTCCACATTGGCTTTATGCAACAATCTCCTGTCATCTTGAATCGATGATTCCGTGGGGCGGTTTAAGCTTGAGAGCCTGAAAATTCCTATTGCCTGGTTCGAGGAGATAGGTCGATGTCATTTGAGGGGATGCCTTCCCGACGTATTGCCTTGAGACGACTTTTTAGTCCATTTTTTCCTATTCATCTGCGAGGGATACGGACAATACGAGCTCGCCGCTTTCCTGTTTGTAATCAAACGGCTCTATACATCCCACTCCCTGTCACGGGTCTAACAGATGGACAACATCCGTATCACGTGAGAACAATTCTGTAGAGGGAATGAGACATCTGGATCAATGGATTCTGAACCAGAGAGAACCTCCATTTTACGCTGAACGGATACCGTATCAGCTGAGCTATGGAGTTCCTCAATTGATATGAAAACGTTCCCCATCTGGTGTCTGACGACATCAGATGAGGAATTTTATACATTTGCTGTTACTGGGGTAGTGGCTGGCCGATCAGATACGATTGGTAGATATACTCCGGATTTTCAAAAAACATGCTGCTGTTGTAATCATCCAGCCGGTCGGCTATCCAGGAGTTGTAAACTTCGATTAGTGCATCGGGAAAGTCAATCCCTTTTGTCTGGGTAACTGCGACAATCAACCGCTTATAGACTTTGCCAATATCGAAAATGGAAGGAACCGCGTAACGGCAGGTCGAAACATTGTCGAACGTCCCCTGCGGGATATAATATTTCTCTGTCAGATTGTCGATCAGCTTCTCCATATTCTCACTGTGGTAGACATCAGCCAGTTCCAGCAGATGACGAATCTCTGCAATTCCGAAAGAGTTTACGACTACACGCCGATGATTTTTTGTTTTCCTCCCAATCGCTTCAATCAGCGAACAAACAAAGAAAAGATCGTTTTCCCGACGGTCTTCACGTCCGGTCATCGTCCCACCTCCTTGCTTTCCAGAAAAGTCAAACAGGACAAGGCTCTCGGGGTACAGAACGTAATCTGGTGAGTCGGATGCTTGAATTTTGCCAAGACCCAGAATTGTTCTCTGGTAAGAATTCCGCTGATGAAGTCGGCAACATAGTTCCATATCTGATCGTTTGCCATTGCTCCGACTACGATGTCATGAGAATGCGGAGTTCCGTTCCGGCAGGCTACGATGAAGTCAAGCCACTCCTCCGTCATCTGATCGAAGTTCAAAATGTCCAAATCAGGATTGGGTGTATATTCATAAGAAGTGACGACAGGGGTATCAAACCGTCGTGACCAGCGTTCCGCTTGTGCTAATAACTCCGTGCAATAGAAACCGGGACCGAAATCTTTGTTGTTCCGGCTCAGCTTTATTTCCGGAGTCTGTATTTCACAATATCCACCGTGGTAGACAATCATTGCTATCTTCCCTGTTCAGCAGCTTTTCCCATAGATTATTCTCAAAACATTGAGTTTGTAAAATATATCATCTATGGAAGCATTTGCAAATCAAGGTTTGACTTTTACTGACGGAGCCATTATAGTAAAGATATCATCGTTGGGAACTACGAAAGTTCTTTGAAACGGTAACAAGTGGTACCTCTGTCATATTGACAAGGGGGGATCAGGAAGACGGAGCCAGATAAAAAAGCTGCGAAAACAGGAAAAATGACGTTGGTACCACAAGGTGCCATTTTAAAGGTGCAAACACCAGAAATTACCGTTTGAGCCAGCTTTTTTATCTTGTGTGAAAGTGGCCAAATTCGCCACTTTTGAGCTCAAATCTTCCTGATTGGAAACAATTTGAGGTGCGAAAAAATCTTCGGACGTTCCAGCTGCCGGAGCCAATTTTTTTACCTCTATTTCTTCCTGAAACGATTCCCGGTTTCCTTGGCTGCGGCGACGCTTTGTTCTGCCATTCGTTCCTGCGGGTTGTTTACCCCCTGTCGCGCTTCATTGCAGTTGCAAATCAGAAGGGGCGTGGTACATTATGCGGAAAACATCGCTGCAAGTAAGAGGTTATTTTGAAACAGCATTTTGATTCTCTGGAACGCCGGGTGATCCGCAGTTCAATCGACTGGTCCGGGGGGGGGCTGGCGCTTGAGCAGTTCCTCGCCGGGCGCTTTACCTACCGTTCGCTGGAAGAGTGGCGCGAACGCATCCGCTCCGGCGAGATTTTGCTCAACGGCACGCTGGTCGAACCGGAGCGCCGCCTTGAATTGCACGACTGTGTCGAGTATTTCCCGGGCGACTTGCCCGAACCGGAGGCCGATCTCCGTTACCGCATCGCATATGAAGATGAAACACTGCTGGTGGTCGACAAATCCGGCAATCTCTGCGTCCACCCATCCGGACCGTTCTTCCGCCACACGCTCTGGCATCTGCTTTCCTCCCGCTTCGGTCAGATCCATCTGGTGAACCGGCTGGATCGTGAAACCTCCGGACTGCTGCTCGTGGCGAAAAATCCCGCCGCCGCCGCAAAACTCGGCCGCCCGGGCTGGCCGGTGCGCAAGGAGTATCTCGCTCTGGTTTTCGGCCGGTTCGAACAAGAGGTTGACGCTGCCGGATTTCTGGTGCCGGATACCGAAAGCGCGGTCCGCAAGAAACGACGCTTCGTCACCGGTGAACGACCGCCCGCGGGAGCGGTTCACCCGGAATCGGCCCATACTCTCTTCGCTCCGGAACAGACCGGCGGGCGGTTCTCTCTCGTGCGCGCCGTTCCGGTGACCGGGCGGCTCCATCAGATCCGTGCCACGCTCTTTTCTCTGGGATTCCCGCTGGTCGGCGACAAGCTCTACGGGCCGGATGAAACGCTCTTTCTCAAGCTGCGCTCCGGAGAACTCACCGCCGCGGACCGGGAGAAGCTGATCCTGCCGCGGCAGGCGCTCCACTCCACGCTGCTGGAATTCCGCCATCCGGTCTCCGGAGAGATGGTAACCGTCAAATCTCCGATGCCGGAAGAATTTGCGCTTGTAAATGATGCGGGTTGATGTATATTAGTTTCTAATCCCGGTATATTCGGGCAAATTTGAAAAAAGGGAGGAGTTTCTGAAATGAAAAAAAGCTTGCTGTTGCTGGCCGTGATGGCGCTGAGCGTTTTCAGTGCTGTTGCGGCGGAACCCGCTGCTCCGGCCAAGAGTGCGCCGCAGCCGGCCGTTGCCGAGCCGCCGCGTGACTACGACTGGACCTTCATTGCCTTCTCGTTCGGGAAGGACATCCCTGTCGATGCGGCGACGACCAGCGTCTACGGCGTCAAGATCGGCGTGCCCGCCAGCGGCGGTCCGGCTCCGGTCTACGGCGTGGAAGGCTCCATCCTCTATGCCGGAACCGATGAGGTCAACGGCGTGCAGGCGAGTCTGATTACCACCGATTCGAAGGAGACGACCGGGCTGCAGTTCTCGCTGGTCAACTTCTCGGTCAAGGTCGCCGGACTCCAGCTCGGCATCGTCAACATCGCCGACGACGAGGCGTTTCAGCTCGGGATCGTCAACATCATCCGGAACAGCCCGATGCCCTGCCTGCCCATTGTCAACGCGTTTTTCAAATAGTTCAGAAGAGGAGTTGAATCCATGAAGAAATTTCTGTTGACGGCGGCCGCACTCTGCGGCGTTGCCCTGATTTCCGGCGCGGCCGAGAAGGCCGCTGCCGCCGCGCCGGCTCCGGCCGAACCGAAGGTCACCGCTCCGGCGAAGTGCGAAGCCGAACAGCTCCGCCCGCTTTCGCAGTGGACTCCGTTCCAGATCGTCTTCTTCCCGAACGTTCCCAATGCCACCTGGAATTCGAATGTCTTCGGCATCAAGACCGGTCAGCCCGCGTCCGGCGGCATCGGCCGGGTCTTCGGTCTGGAGGCTTCCTGGGTCTACTCCGGCACCGATCACATCAAGGGAATCCAGGCGTGCTGGGTTCACAACCAGAATAAGACCTTCGATGGTCTGCAGGCCTCGTTTGTGAGCAGCCTCAACTTTGAACAGTTCAACGGCATTCAGGCGACGCTGGTCTTCTGCTATGCCGGCGACTACAACGGGTTGCAGGCCAGTCTGGTCAGCATGGCCGGAAACCTGCGCGGCGTGCAGGCGGCGCTCGGGCTGAACATCTCCGGTGACGTCACCGGTTTCCAGGCGGCGGGTGTCAACATCGTCAACGGCACCTTTACCGGCGTCCAGTGCGGACTCTACAGCCAGGTGGAGAAGTGCAACGGACTCCAGCTCGGACTGGTCAACATCTCCGGCGGCAAGGGGATGCAGTTCGGTCTCATCAACTACATCGAGGACGCCTGGATCCCGGTGCTGCCGATCCTGAACTTCTCGTTCTGATCGCCGCTTGAATCATCACATTGTGCCGGGAGTGTGTGCTCCCGGCTTTTTCCGCAATCACGATGGAGGAAACGATGCCAGAACCGGATGAGGTCGATCCGCAGCTCCGGCTGCTGCTGCAGGAGGTCGAGGCCTCGGGTGTGCCGGATTATCCCGATTACGCCCGGGGGGACAAATGGGGATTGGCTGTCGGATTCGTCATGCTGGTTTTCGGTGTGGTGCTGATTCTGCTCTCCGGACCGCTTGCCGGATTCTGGGAGCGATTCTGGCGTTTCAGCCTCATTCTCCTCGGAGGTGCCGTGGTTGCCGCTCTCCTCGCCTGGGCGGTCGGCGCGTTCCGGCCGCAGAAGTTCTGATGACGACCCTCTCTTTCGACGCCGGAACCCTGACGCTCGACGGGTTTGAGGACGGGGTGCCGGAATCGCTCCGCTCTCTGTTGCGGTACGACGACCGCACCCGCAACTGGCGCGCCCGCGCCTGTGATTACGCCTCTCTGGTCATCGCCATGCAGATGGCGAAGGTGAATTTCATCGACCGCGCCCGCGCCTTTTCTCCGCTGGAGGATCTGACGCTGGCGGTGAAGCTGATTCCCCGGCCGCACCAGACCGAGGCGTTCAATGCCTGGCGCGCGGCGATGTACCGCGGCGTCGCCGCGCTCCCCACCGGGAGCGGCAAGACGGTGCTGGCGGTGATGGCGGCCGCCAGCCTGCGCCGCCCGGCGCTCTTCCTGGTGCCGACCATCGACCTGCTCGGGCAGTGGTGCGGGGTGCTGGAGCACTTCTTCGGCCGCCGGATCGGCATGCTCGGCGGCGGCGAACATGACATTCGCGAACTGACGGTCAGCACCTACGACTCCGCCGTGCTCAATATGGAGTTCATCGGCAACCGTTTTGCACTGCTGGTCGCCGATGAGTGCCACCATCTGCCCGGGCCGGAAACCCGGCTGGCGGCGGCGATGTCGATCGCTCCCTACCGGCTGGGACTCTCGGCCACGCCGGAACTGCCCGACGACCGGGCCGCCGTACTCGCCGATCTGATCGGTCCGGAGGTGTGCCGGGTCCATATCGACGAGCTCGAAGGCAAGGTGCTCTCGCCCTACGTGATCCACCGGATTGCGGTTGAACTCGATCCAGAAGAGGCGGAGGCCTACGAGCGCAACCGCGCCGTCTACACCGGATTTCTGCGCGCCCATCAGCTCAACTTCAAATTTCATTCCGAATGGGGGCGGTTTCTCGGCCTCTGCGCCCGTCTGCCGGAGGGGCGGCAGGTGTTTCAGGCGTTTCTCGAACAGCGGCGGATTGCCCGCGGCGGCGAGGCGAAAATCCGCAAGGTGTGGGAGCTGGTCCAGCTCCACGCCGGGGAGCGAATCATTCTTTTCACCGCCGACAATGACACCGCCTACGAACTTGGCCGCCGCTTCTGCTGGCCGGTCATCACCCACCGCACCCGCCCCGGCGAACGGCGGGATTTTCTGGAGAAATTCCGGGAGGGAACCTATACGGTGCTGGTGACGAGCAAGGTGCTCAACGAGGGGGTCGATGTGCCCGCAGTGGCGGTCGGGATCATCCTCTCCGGTTCCGGAAGCGTCCGGGAACATGTCCAGCGGCTCGGCCGCATTCTGCGCCCGGCGCCCGGCAAGGAGCAGGCGGTGCTCTACGAACTGGTCAGCTCCGGCACCGGTGAGGAACGCACCAGCGAACGCCGCCGTGACCATCGCGCCTATCGCGGGCACGATGAGGAAGGGGAGGGGGAACTGGTGCCATGCTGACGAAAGAGCTGTTGAAATTCCGGCGGAGGGGCGGTTTTCAACCCGCCTTCATCGATGCCGCCGACCCTGCACTGCTCCGGCTGGCGGGGGAGCTGCTCGAAATTTACCGCGGGGCCCGGGAGGCGCGCATGACCCGCGGGGAGCTGGAGGAGCTGACGGAGGCACTGATCCGGCAGGCGCCGGACCGGGTGCTGGCCGCCGGGCTGAACAAGCTCGCGCTCGATCACTGCTCGTTCGACCCGGTGCGGGAAATCGATTATCCGGCCCGCCGGGCTGAACTCTTCGCCTTCGCGGCGAAACAGCTCACTTGTTGCGGCGGCGACATCGGCCGTTATCGCGAACTTCTGGCGGAACTGCCCGGAGCTGTGGAGTTCATGACCGGCGACATCTACGGCGATCTGCCGGACCATGAGCGGGTTACCGGATTCCGGGAGCTCTACCCCGCCGGACTGCTGCAACGCTACAACATCGCGCTGGTGCAGGGGCTGCTTGTCTATGCGGAATCGATCGCGGCGACGGCTGCGGATTCGGAACCGGCGGAGCTGCGGCGGCTCTTCAAATATCTGAAGTTCTTCCGATTGCTGGCGGAGGTGAAGCGCCTGCCTCGTCCGCGCGGCGGAAAAAGCGCGGTTTCTCTGTCGATCAGCGGACCCTATTCGCTCTTTGCCAACACCCGCAAATATGCGCTTCAGCTGGCGGCGTTTTTCCCGGCGCTGGTCAATCTGGAGGAGTGGTCGATCCGGGTGAAGGTGAAAATGGGGGCGAAACGGGGGGAACTCAAACTGGATCAGTCCGCGGGGCTGGTTTCGCACTACCGGAACTTCTCCAGCTATGTGCCGGAGGAGATCCGGATGTTCCACGCGCTTTTCCGCAAAGAGGTGACGAGCTGGAAGATCGTCGGCGAATCCCCCTTCATCGACGGCGGCAATCAGGAGCTGGTCTTTCCCGATCTGAGTTTTCGCCGCGTCGCCGACGGGCTGGAGCTCCACCTGGAACTCTTTCACCGCTGGCACCGCGGCCAGCTGGAACGGCGGCTTGAACTGCTCGACCGGCGGCCGGAACTGCCGTTGCTGCTCGGCATTGACCGTGCACTCGCCGATGACGACGGATTCGCCGCTCTCTGCGGGAAACATCCCGCTCTTGCCGGGCGGCTCTACCGGTTCCGGGACTTCCCCGGCGTCGACCGCACGGTGAAGATGCTCGACGCCTTTGCCGAAAAAATTGCTCCCGGTGCGCGCTGAAAACCCGTTCGAAACGCACACCGGGAGTTGACTGCGGCGGGAAATTATCCCTGGCGCGTGATGCGCCGGGCGTTTTCCTTGCCGATGTAGAACGCCTTGATGTTGTTCTGGATCACCGTTTCCTTCTCGCGGAAACACTCCATGATCGCCTCTTCGAAGACCCGGTCGAAATCCACTTTATCCTCTTCATCGAGGTAGAGATCGTCCATCATCACGGCGATGGCGCCGAGCAGTACCGAATTGGCGTACTTGAGATCGCCGAGCTGCGTGGCGAGGTCGGAGGCCGGCAGGGTGTAGATGACCCGTTCCTCCCCCGGATCCTCCGGACAGCGGGCGTTGGATTCGTCGTAGAGCAGAATACCGTTCTTTTTGAGCGTCGGCAGGTACTTCTCCAGCGCGGGCTGATTGAGCGCCACCAGAAGGTTGCAGTCCTTGTCCACCAGCGGCGAACCGATCGGATGGCGGCTGAGCACGACCGCGCAGTTGGCGGTGCCGCCGCGCATTTCCGGCCCGTAGCTCGGCAGCCACGAGACGTTGAAGTTGCGCAGTTTGCCCATCGTCGCAAGCATGTAGCCGAGCGAGAGCACCCCCTGACCGCCGGAGCCGGCCAGCTTCACCCGCCGTTCGGTCGTGAAGATGCGCGATGGATTGCGGAAGGATTCGCTCACGCCGTCGGAGACTTTGACCGGATAGAGCAGTTCCCGCACCTGTTTCACGTCGAAGATCTTTTCCGGACGCACCAGCGGGTCGCGGCTGTCCGCGATGTCCTTGTAGACGCCGAGCGGGAAGTAGCGGCTCATCTGGTTGTCGAGGAATTCATTCATCTCTTTGGCGTGCATCTTGAGGTTCACCGGGCAGCCGCTGAGACACTCCACCAGCGAGAAGCCTTTGCGCTCGATGCTGTTGGAGATCGCCTTGCGTACCGCGAGGCGCGCCTTGCGGATCTGCTGAACCGTGCTCAGCGCGACCCGCTCCACATAGACCGGTGCATCGAGCGCGGCGACCGTTTCGGAGACCTTCAGAGGATATCCCTCGCTGGAGACGCTGCGCCCGTAAGGCGAGGTCTGCGTCTTCTGCCCCGGAAGTGTGGTCGGCGCCATCTGCCCGCCGGTCATGCCGTAGATCGCGTTGTTGACGAAGAAGACCGCGAGGTTCTCCCCCCGGTTCGCCGCCTGGATGATCTGGTTGAAGCCGATGCTGGCGAGGTCACCGTCGCCCTGATAGGAGAGGACGATGTTCTCGGGATTGGCGCGGGAAAGTCCCGTTCCGACCGCCGGCGCGCGTCCGTGCGGCACCGAGATGCCGAAGCAGTCGAAATAGTAGTAGCTGAACACGGCGCACCCGACCGGAGCGATCAGGATGGTCTTGTCTTTGATGCCGAAGTCTTCAATCGCTTCGGCGATGAGTTTGTGCAGAATGCCGTGGCCGCAGCCGGGGCAGTAGTGCATGTTGGTCTTGATCGGGCCGGGACGGCGCTCGAAACTGGGAAAGAACCCTTTGCTGCGGGTGTAAAGAACTTTGTCGGCCATGATTACTTCTCCTCCGCCGAAATCAGCTTGATTGTGCGTTCGACGATCTCTCCGGTGCCGGGGATGTTGCCGCCCATCCGGTTGATGAGATGGACCGGGCGGTCGCAGTTGATCGCAAGTTTCACATCGTCGATCATCTGGCCGCAGCTCATCTCCACCGCGATCAGCTGCTTCGCCCGCAGGCGGCGCAGTTCGTCAACCGGGAAGGGGAAGAGGGTGATCGGGCGCAGCAGTCCGGCCCGGATGCCGCGCTCCCGCAACTCATCCACCGCGGTTCGCGCCAGCCGCCCGGAGATACCGTAGCCGACCAGCAGGACATCGGCGTCTTCGGCCTGATAGAGTTCACAGCGCTGTTCCGCCGCTTCGATCCGGCGGTATTTCTCCTGCAGACGCAGGTTGAGCGCCTCCAGATCGTCGGTTTCGAGGTAGATCGAACTGATCATGTTCGTGCGCGGCCGCGAGACGTCGAGCGCCCACCCCGGCACCTCCCGGCGGGGGAGGGGCTCCGGCAGAGTCACCGTCTCCATCGTCTGGCCGATCACGCCGTCGGTCAGCATGTAGACGACGATGCGGTATTTCTCCGCGAGGTCGAAGGCGGTGAAGGCGAGGTCGCACATCTCCTGCGCCGACGCGGGCGCCAGCACGATGCAGCGGTAACTGCCGTGGCCGCCGCCCTTGACCACCTGGTTGTAGTCGGCCTGTTCCGGGGCGATGTTGCCGAGGCCCGGACCGCCGCGGGTGATGTCGACCACCAGTGCGGGCAGTTCACAGCCGGAGAGGTAGCTGATCCCCTCCTGTTTGAGGCTGATGCCCAGCCCGGAGCTGGCGGTCATCGCGCGGCGGCCGTTGGCGGCGGCGCCCATGACCATGTTGATCGCGGCGATTTCGCATTCGGCCTGCAGAAATGTCCGGCCGAGTTTCGGGAAACAGCGCGCGGCGGTGTGGGCGATCTCGCTCGCCGGCGTGATCGGATAACCGAAGTAGCATTCACAGCCCGCCAGCAGGGCGCCGTAGACGACCGCCTCATTGCCTTTGAGCAGCATGCGGTTGGTGTATTCCATGATGAATTACTCTCCTTCCGGGGTGTGTTCGATGATGGTCAGCGCGCCGGGTTCGGGGCAGGTGTAGAAACAGCCGCCGCAACCGATGCAGGCGTTTCCGGTGAGTTCCACCGCCGGAAATCCCAGTTTGTTGAGGTGGACCCCCATTCGGAGCACCCCGCGCGGACAGGCGATGACGCACCGTTCGCACCCTTTGCATTCGTCGAAGGCGATCACCACCTTGAACGATTTGTTGTTCTTTGCCATGGTTCCTCCTTATCCTCCGGGATTCCGCCGGGTGCGCCGCGTCAGGGGCGGCGGTTGCTGCCGGGTGGAATCCGCGATTTACCTTGGAATTTTTATTTTTCCCAGAATCTCTTCAACAATCTCCGCCGTGGTCACTCCGGAATAGCGGCTGCGCGACTCCAGCACCAGCCGGTGCGGCAGAACGACCCGGGCGAGGTCGCGCACCTCGTCCGGCAGCACGTAGTCCCGCCCCGCCAGCAGAGCCGCGGTCCGGGCGGTTTCGGCCAGCACCAGCGCCGCGCGCGGCGACGCTCCGAGCGCCAGACGCGGTTCCCCCCGGGTGGCGCGGACCAGTTCGAGCAGATAGCTTGATACGCTCGACTCCATGCCGATTGCGGCGGCACGGTGCCGCAGTTCCAGAATCTCTTCGCCGCTGATGACCGGCGTCAGTCGTGCGGCGGGATCTCCGCCGCGCCGGTCGGCCAGCATTTCCGCCTCCGCTTCTTCCGAAGGGTAGCCGAGGCTGAGGCGCATGGCAAAACGGTCGAGCTGAGCTTCCGGCAGCGGATAGGTCCCCTGAAATTCAATCGGATTCTGCGTGGCGATCACCATGAAGGGCGCTTCCAGCTCGCGGCTGACGCCGCCGATGGAGACCTGGTGCTCGCACATGCATTCGAGCAGTGCGGACTGCGTGCGCGGCGACGCGCGGTTGATCTCGTCGGCCAGCAGAATGTTGGTGAAAACCGGTCCCGGCCGGAACTGAAACGACCCTTCGCGCGGATTGTAGATGTTCGTGCCGATGATGTCCGCCGGGAGCAGGTCGGGGGTGAACTGAATCCGGCTGAACCGGGCGTCCACCAGCCGGGCAAGCGCCTTGGCCAGCGTGGTCTTGCCGACGCCGGGAACGTCATCGAGCAGGATGTTGCCGCCGGAGACAAACGCGATGAGCAGATTGTGGATCACTTCCGATTTGCCGCGGATGATGCGGTTGAGTTCGGCTTCCACCTGCCGGATTTTTTCGATGCCGGATTCCATACGATTCTCCTTCTGTCTACAGCCAGCCGGTTTCGCTGTCGAAATTGAATGTGCCGGTCTCCGGGAAGTTCCAGTGGGCGTTGGTCAGATCGTAGTAGTCGTAAACGCCCGGCAACCGGGGAATCGAGTGCACCTTCCGCGGATAGAGCCGGGTCAGGCCGTCGCGCCGGTCGAAGCGGACCGAAAATTCGTTGCCGCGCCCGTCCCGGAAATCCCCTGTCGCCGGAATCGCCGCCCGGCTGATCAGCAGCACAGGCCGCCCGAAGCGATAGAGTTCCACCGGCAGCGGCGAATGGTCCCGGAGCTGTTCCACCGAACTCTTTTCCAGCTCGATGTGTGCCATTACCCGGGTGACGCCGAAGCGGGCAAGCTCCACCGCCGCCATCGAGTTGCACACCGGCAGCGGCGTCGAGGCGATGATCTCCTCCGCTTCGATTCCGTCGAGGAGCGCGAGTCCGTAAAGCGACGTGACCCGGAACCGCCGGATGCCGGCTTCGGCCGCCGCCTTGATCGCGCGCCGTACGGCGGGGAGTTTCGATTCCGGGCAGAACTCCGGCAGAATCACCTCGTTGGTGAGTTTGTTGAAGTCGAAGAGCCGGTCGGCTCGGATTGCACGGCGGTTGCCCGGCTCGGCGCCATTCGGCTTCATGGCGACGGTTTCCTGCAGTTTGGCCGGCAGGGTGCATCCGGAGAGCGCGGTGTACTGCCGCCGGAACTTCTCCAGCCCGACCGCGGACTCCCGGAAGACCGCTTCCGGCTTGAGGGTTTCGCGAATCGTCTCCCAGAACTCCCGCCGCAACGCCTTGAGCCGGCTTGCCGGCAGAAAATATTTCCCCGAAATCGAAGCGGTGAATTCCCCCAGCCGGAAGACGGGGGAGTCGCTGGCGGCGAACTCCTCCTCGAGAATTTCCGCCGTGACCGGCCGGCCGGTCGCCGGGGCGAGATCCAGCATACGGGTAAAACGTTCCGCCGGGACGTTGAGCACCTCGACGGCGATCTCCTGCGCGGTGAGCGTAACGCTCAGATTCAGCGCGGTCCGCCGGGGCGGCAGTGCCGCCAGCCGGGCGGAAACGTCGGGGAAACTTTCGCCGATCTTGAACACAAGCCCGCGTTCCGGCACCGGTTTGTCACAGCAGACGAACAGGGTCTGGCCGGGGAGGGCGCGCCGTTCCGGCCGCCCTTCGACATAGATCCGGGTGAGCGTGAGGGCGGGGCCTTCGTCGCCGGACTGCGGCTGTACCCGGACCCGGTCGCCGAGATGGAGCCGTTTGCCGGTGGTGAAGGCGAAGCCGTTTTCCCGGAGTTCGCTCACGGTGCCGCAGAGCAGCCCGGCCGCGCCGAGCGCGTTGTGCTGGATCAGCGTCCGGCCGGATTCCGGCTCGAGAAAGCCGTGCGACCACTTCCGGCCGCATCCGCGACTCAGGAGGTTGCGCGCTTCGCCGAGCAGTTTCGGGAACTCCTCCGGCGGAGCGTCGAGCAGCATCCGGTAGGCGCTCACCGTCTGGCGGACGTAATCCGGCTGACGGAGCCGCCCCTCGATTTTCAGCGAGGCGATTCCCATCTCGCGCAGCTGCGGCAGAAGATCGATCGTGCAGAGGTCCTGCGGCGAAAAGAAGAAGCCGTTGCCCGCCTTGCTGAAGTAGCGGCGGCGGCAGGGCTGTTTGCATTTGCCGCGGTTGCCGCTGTAGCCGCCGAGGTAGGAGGAGAAAAGACACTGCCCGGAAAGCGAAGCGCAGAGCGCCCCGTGAATGAACACTTCCAGCTCCAGATCGGTGGAGGCTTTGACCGCCGCGATTTCGTCAAGCGTCATCTGTCGCTCGAGCACCACCCGGGTGACGCCGAGTTCGCGGGCGATCCGAAGGCCGGCCGAGTTGTGGAACCCCATCTGCGTGGAGGCGTGCAGCGTGAGTTTCGGGAAGCACTCCCGCGCCATCCGCAGCAGCCCGAGATCCTGAACGAGCAGAGCGTCCGGGGCGAGCTCTTCGAGTTCGGCGAGGTATTCGGCGATTTCAGTTAATTCGCACTCCTTGACGAGCGTGTTGAGCGTCACATAGACCTTGCGGCCGAGTTTGTGCGCGTAATCGATGACGCGCGCCATCGAGTCGGGATTGAAATTTTCGCCGCGTTCGCGGGCGTTGAATTTGGAGAGACCGGCGTAGATCGCATCGGCTCCGGCATCGAAAGCCGCCAAGGCGCAGGCCGGACTTCCGGCCGGGGCGAGCAACTCCGGCGTCGAAAGTGGTGCGCTGTTCTTCTGTTTGGTCATGAATGGTTCCATCGAAAGTTACAATATGAAAATACATTATAAAATAAATCCGGGAAAATTCAACCTTTTTTTTCGGATATCTTAACTTTCCCGCAGGATTTTTCCCGTTTCCGGGGGCAATTCGTCTCCCGGGACAAGTTCCGGCGTGGCGATGACCGCGACATTGTCGGCGCGCCCCGCCGCTCCGGAAATCCGTCTCCGGAGCTCCTCCAGCGCCAGTTCCGCCAGCATCCGGGCCCCAAGATCGATCGAGGCCGGGCGCGGGTAGAGTCCGGCAAGGTACTCCGGCGTGTAGTTGCAGGAGATGATCCGCGGCCAGCGCTCCGGCCGCAGACGGCAGAGCGTCCGGTGGAGCAGGGCGGTCAGGCGCTCCTCCGGCGAGAAGATGCCGTCCGGGAACGGCTCCGCTGCCGCGAGTGCCGCGTGAAGAGTCTGTTCCAGCTCGTCGGGGGAACACAATTCGAACTCCCGGGGCGGGTGAAGATCGATTCGACCGCATTCGCGTTCCTGAGCGAAGAATTCGAAACGGAACCCTTCAATCCGCGATGCAAAGCCCGGATTGATGCTCGGCGCGGTCAGCGTCACCGCGTTCCGGCACCCGGCGTCGATCAGGTACCGGGCGGCGATCCGCCCGGCAAACTCGTTCCCCATCAGCACCGAATGGCCGCCCTCCCGGAGCTGATGGCTGTTGAGCCAGACGTGGGGAATCCGGCTCAGCACATCGGCCAGCTCCGGGGAGCCGCCGCCGTGCCCGGCGAGAATCAGTCCGGCAAGCTCTCCGTGCAGATGGCGGCTCTCCAGTTCGAGCGGAAGAATCCCCGCCGGAAGCAACTGCAGATTCCAGCGGTGCGGCAGCCGCTCCACCAGCGCCGCAAGCTTGTTGACGATCACCCGCGGGTCACCTTCTGAACCGGGGAGCAGCAGCATGCCGATTGTTTCGCCGCGCGGCCGGCCGGTGCGGGTGCGCCGCGGACCGCCGGTCCGTTTCAGTTCCGCGAGGATCTTCTCCCGCTTTTCCGGCGCCACTCCGCCGGAGCCGTTGACCACCCGTGACACCGTCGCCGGGGACACCCCGGCCGCCGCCGCAATCTCTCTGACTGTTCTGCCCATGCCGCCTCCTGTTTTTGTGGTAATATAGAAATGTTTCAGAAAATTTCAACACTTTGTTTCATTGTTTTTCGTTGAAAAACATTGCCGCCGAAGACGCCGCCGGTTATATTGACCGGAAACAGAACAAGGAGACCGCAAGAATGCAGAACCGGAAACTTCAGGGAATCATCGTACCGCTCATCACTCCATTGGCCACCCCGGAAACCATCGACCGTGCCGGAACCTGCCGGATGGTGCGCCGGGTGATCGAAGGGGGCGTCGACGCCGTTTTCCTGCTCGGCTCGACCGGGGAGGGGCCGGCTCTCTCCCGGCATGCCCGGTGTGAATTCATCGAGACCGCCGTCGAGGCGGCGGCCGGAGCGGTGCCGCTTCTGGCCGGAATCTCCGGAGCCTCCGGCGTCGAGGCGATCGAGGCGGGGAAGTTCGCCGCACGGAGCGGTGTTTCGGCGGTGGTGGCGGCTCCGCCCTGCTATCTGCCCGCTTCAGAGAAGGAGTTGCTGGTCTACTATGAACGGCTGGCTGGAGAGATCGAATTGCCGCTTTTTCTCTACAACATGCCCGCTCTCACCCGGGTGAATGTGACGCCGGAACTGGCCGTGAAACTTGCCGGAAGAGAGAACATCGCCGGATACAAGGACAGCTCCGGCGACCTCGACGCCTTCCGCCGCGCCGTCACGCTTCTCGGGGGGCGGCCGGACTTCTCGCTTCTCATCGGGCCCGAACATCTGACGCTTGCGGCACTGCGGATGGGCGGCGACGGCGGCGTCAACGGCGGCGCGAACCTCCGCCCCGAACTCTTCGCCGCTCTCTGCCGTGCGGTGCGGGAAGGGGCAGCGCCGGAGCGCATCGACGCTCTGCAGAAAGAGATCGTCGAACTCGGCCGCTTCTACGCCACTGCGCCCGGCACTCCGGGGGTGATTCGCGGTCTCAAGTATGAACTTGCCCGGCTCGGGGTGATTCAAAATCAGCTCGCTTTTCCCGCCCTGCCGCTTGTCGATGCTCCCTGGTGTTCAGGTCATTGATTGCTTGCGATAAAAAAGTACCGTTTTCCGCTAAAAAACAGGTTGACGACAGGAAAAATGCGCCTATAGTAACTCCAAAACGGCAACAAGGGGAACCGGATTCGGCCGGTTCCGCCGACAGAAGGAGGGTTCGGCCATGAATCTCGGCGTGCAGTACTATCGCGCACCTTTCCCCGATGAAAAATACTGGGAGGAGGACTTCCGTAAAATCCGCGAAAGCGGTCTCAATACCGTCCAGCTCTGGATCAGCTGGGGCTGGGTAGAGGCCACTCCCGACCGTTTCGTCTACGACGATTACGACCGCCTCGTCGAATTGGCGGAAAAGCATCACCTCGGCCTCGTGCTGAGCACCATCGCCGAGATTCAGCCCAACTGGATCCACCGCGTGGTGCCGAACTGCGAACTGGTCGACAACCGCGGCAACCGCATCCGTTCGGTGGCGCGCTGTGAACACCACTTCGGTCTTACGCCCGGAGGCTGTACCGACCACCCCGAGGTGTGGCGCCGGATGGCCCGCTTCCTCGAAACGACCGGAAAACGCTATGCCGGGCTCAGTCATCTGCGCGGCTGGGATGTGTGGAACGAACTCCGCTGGAATGTCCACGCCGACGCGCCGGTCTGTTACTGTGAACACACGCTGGCAGCCTTCCGGAGCTGGCTGAAGAAGCGTTTCGGCTCTCTCGACGGACTCAATGCGGCGTGGAAGCGGCGTTACGCCGACTGGGCCGACGTCGATCCCGGCCGCGGCCCGGACCTCCCCTATACGGAGATGATCGCTTTTCAGGAGTTCATCTGCGCCCGGGCGGCGAATCATGCCCGCAAACGGTACGAAATTCTCAAACAGGTCGACCCGGTGCACGCGGTCACCGCCCATGCCGCCGAACCCTGTCCGCTGATGGCGGGCTGTCCCACCGAGTTCGCGATCAACCGCGGCAACGACTGGGCGCTGGCCGAGGTGCTGGACGGCATCGGCTGTTCCAGTTTCCCGCAATGGGCCGGCATCGACGACGCCGACTTCGGCATGCGCATCGATATGGTCCGTTCCGCCGCCGGGAAGAAGAAGCTCTGGCTGAGCGAACTTCAGGGCGGCCGCGCCGCGATCGGATTTGAAATTTACGGCAAGGTCCGCGCCAGTCAGCAGCAGCGCTGGCTGTGGAACGGCCTCGCGTCCGGCGCCGACACTCTGCTGATCTGGTGCTGGCGCGACGAGGTGTTCGGGCGGGAGTCGAGCGGATTCGGCCTCAACGGCAACGACGGATTCGCTGCCGAACGGCTCGACGCGATGAAGGTTACCGGCGGACTGTGGGAGAAACATGCCGCACGTTTCGACCACTACCGCCCCGCACCCGCCGAGGTCGGCATCCTCTTTTCGCCGCAGAGCTATTTCCTCGACTGGGCGCAGGAGGCGAATGCCGCCAGAATGCGGGATTCTCTGACCGGATACGCCCGCGCATTGACCCGCAATTCCATCCCTTGCCGGTTCCTGGAGGCGACCCGCACGGAATCGTTCCGGGAGTGCAGGATCCTTTTCCTGCCCCGGGTACCGGTTCTGGATCCGGAGCAGGAGGAGGCGCTGCTCGATTTCGTCCGGGAAGGGGGCGTGCTCTTCACCGAATCCGAAGTCGGGGCCTTCTCCTCCGCCGGATTCTACCGCTATCCCGAAGAGCGTTTCACCGTACCGGCCGGCGTGACCGAAATCGGCCGCCGCACGCTGGAGGAAGCGTGGATTCCGGTAGAGATCGCCGGATTCAGCTACCGGTTGCAGGCGGATCAGTGGCTCACGCCCCCGGCCGGAGCCGCGCCGGGTGAAATTTTCGCCGTGCGGGAGTTCGGCCGCGGCCGTATCGTCTATTGCGGCACCTATCTCGGCAACGCCTACCGGCGCGCGCCCTATGCTGATTTCGAGCGGATGATCCGCGATCTGGTCCGGCAGGCGGGGGCGGCTCCGGCGATCGAGGTGATTTCGCCCGCGCCGGAACCGGAGAATTTTCTCTACCTCAAATACGGAGAGAGCGAGGGGAAGAGTCTGCTCTTCGTCTTCTTCCCGCCGAAGACGCCGACGGCCGAACTGCGGATCGGCGGAGAATATTTCCGTTCCGGCCATGCCGTTGAACTTTTCACCGGCCGCGAGTACGAGATCCGCAAAGGAAAACTCGTCGTGGAGCCGGGGCAGTTCCGGATTGCGGTGCTGGCGGAGCCGTGACCGCGGTGGAAATCCGGGGCGGATGATGCTATGTTATGTAAAAAAGCATCATTCAACTCCGGATTTTCACTACTATGGACTTCATCAAGATCACCAGCGCTCAGAACGATTCGATCAAGCATGTCATCAAACTGCGCGACCGCCGTCCGCGGGAAAAGGAGCAGCTTACGGTGCTGGAAGGGTATCGGGAGCTCACCCGTGCCCGCGAATACGGCATGGAGCTGGTGGAGTGTTTTTTCTCGCCGGAACATTTTCTGGGTTCCAACGAGTTCCCGCTGCTTGAGGCGCTGGCGAACGAGGGGGTCCGGGTGGTGCAGGTGGCGCCGTTTCTGCTCGAGAAGATGGCCTACCGCGAACGGCCGGAGGGGTTGATCGCCATCGCGAAGATGAAGCGCCATACGCTGGCGGATCTGCCGCTTCGCCCGAACGGTCTCTATCTGGTCGCGGAAGCGGTGGAGAAACCGGGCAATCTCGGTTCGATGCTCCGCAGTGCCGACGCCGCCGGAGTGGATGGTTTCATCATCTGCAACAAATGCACCGACCTCTACAATCCGAACGTGATCCGCGCCAGCACCGGGGCGCTCTTTTCGGTGCCGCTGGCGGAGGCGGAAAATCAGGAGGCCTACGACTGGCTGAAGCGAAACGGCATCCGGACTCTGGCCGCGACGCCTCACACCGACACGATCTACACCGACGTCGATATGACGCAGTCGATTGCGATTGTGGTGGGGACCGAGCAGACCGGGCTTACGGAACTCTGGATGAAACACTCCGATCTGCCGGTGCGGATTCCGATGCTGGGGAAGATCGACTCCCTCAATGTCGCCACCGCCACGACAATTCTGCTCTACGAAGCCGCGCGCCAGCGAAACTGGAACCGGTGAACCGAGGGGCGTTTCACCGGGGTGCGTCCTGCAATTTTCAACTTGTCGCACCACGTGCAGGAACGAGGTCTGTCTGTCAATTTTCTGCAGGTATTTCCCGGTCATTTCATTGTCCTGACAAGTTTGATCAGGAGAAAACTCGGCTTTTGGGGGTCGGCATGTCAGTTTTGCTGGATGCCGTATTGTCAGCAAAATCCATTTTTTTGTCATGGGAATACATTTAAAATTCGCCTGCCGGATGTATATTGACAACACAAAAGAAATCTCAACCGAGGCGGATTATGATTCTCCAGTCTCCGATCATTCACCATGTGGATCTTCTGCTTGTCGGCGGCACTCTCCGCGCCGTCGCGACGGCATGGAAACTCAAACAGCAGGGGTTCCGGGTTTTCTGCATTACTCCATTCAGTTATTTTGGCGAGGATCTCTGCTCGACCCTCGATCTTTTTGCCCCGAAGGGCAGGGAATATCGCGAACTCTTCGGGACTGGCGACAGTTTGCTGCCGATGAAGATCAAACACACTCTCGACCGGAAATTCATCGACGCGGGGATCGACTATCTTTTTCAAACTCATCCCGTTCAGATTGTGTATGACAGGAACGGGATTCCCGCCGGAATGCTTGTGGCGAACCGGAGCGGGTTTCAGATCATTGCGGCGAAAGTGATTCTGGATGCGACGGACCGCTCGCTGGTTCTGCGTCTCGCCGGTGCTCCATTCCTGCCGTTTCAGCCGGGAGTTTACCCGGTCGATCTGAATGTCATCGGGGAGGTCGCCTGCCGTCCCGACCTGTGGATCCATCCCTGTGAGGGGACGGTTGCCGACGGCGGGAAAGAGTATCCGGTGGTCCGGGTTACGAAAGAGATCGAATTCCGGGAGAACTCGCCAGCCGCTCTCGCCAGAGCCGCCGTGGCGATCCGGCGCGCCGTGTGGCATCCGGATACCGTGGAAATCGCTGATCGCTGCCGGTTCCATCTCGGCGACGGTCTCGCGGAGTGCTATCGGCCAACGCCGGCCTGCCCGATTGCGGAGGCCGCCAGGAGCAGCGTGGAGGAGATTGCGGAACTGCTCAAACAGTGCAGACCGGGAAAACCGGAGTGTTTTCACGCCCGATCGCGAAATGGGGCGTACGACATTGTTCGAAAAGATAAATTTTTCCGGTTTCAGGATTGCGAGACGGTTGATTTTGATCTCAACACGCTTCCGGAACTGGCAAACTGCGACGTCCTGGTCGCCGGCGGAGGAACCGGCGGCGCCGCCGCCGCAATCAGCGCGGCGCGAGCCGGTGCGGAAACGATCTGCACGGAGACTCTGGATGTTCTCGGCGGCACCTGCACCGCCGGCCGCATCGGGACCTACTGGTTCGGAAACCGGGTCGGCTTTACAAAGGAGATGGATCAGGGAATTTTCCGTATGGGCGACCACCCCGACTTCGATGTGGAACGCGGGCAGACCAACACGCAGTGGAAACGCCAGTGGCTTCTGGAGCAGGCGGATGACGCCGGTGTCCTGCTGCTTTTCGAAACCATGGTCGTCGCAGCAGCCGTCAAAGAGAACCGGGTCTGCGGCGCGGTGGTCTCCGGTCCGTGCGGAACGGGAATCATTTTCGCAAAAGCGGCCGTCGACGCCACCGGGAACGCCGATCTCGCTGCCGCGGCCGGAGCGGAAACTGCTCCGCTGGTTACCGACGAGGTCGCCGTTCAGGGCGCGGGATTGCCGGAGAGCTCATTGAATGTCAGTTATGCGAATTCCGACTTCACGTTCATCTGCGATTCGGACGTCGTGGATGCCACCAGAGCATTCACCATGTCACACGACAAGTTCCGGGACGCATTCGACGGCACGCAACTGCTCGATACGCGGGAACGGCGGCGCATCATAGGGGAGATTGTTCTTCAGCCTCAGGATTTTTTTGCCAACCGGATGTATGACGACACCATCACCATCGCCATGAGCAACTTCGATACCCATGGATTTATTCTGCATCCGATGTTCATGCTCAAACCGACCGAACATCAGCCCTATTATGCCAAAGTCCCCTTCCGTGCACTTCTGCCGCGCGGTCTGGAAGGCATTCTGGTCACGGGGCTCGGAGTCAGTGCTCATCGCGACTGCATGCCGTTGATCCGCATGCAGCCGGATGTTCAGAATCAGGGGTATGCCGCCGGACTCGCCTGCGCCATGTCTGCCGCGTCGGATACTCTGTTGCGCGCACTTGATCTGAAACTTCTTCAGCGAAAACTGGTTGACAAGGGGATTTTACCGGAATCCGTTCTTGCCGAGTACGATTCCATCGGTACAATCGCGCCTGACGACAGCCACTATGAGCTGGCCTCCATCTTCCTCGACCCGGCAAAGGCCCTGCCGCAGTTGCGTCGGCGGTTCGCGGAAAAACCGGATCTTCATACCGCCCACATACTGGCGTTTCTCGGGGATTCCTCCGGACGGACGCTTCTGGAGCAGGCAATCGCCTCCCGCGACTGGGATCAAGGTTGGAATTACACGGGGATGGGGCAATTCGGTCGCTCCCTCAGTGAACTGGACAGTCTGCTTATGGCGCTTTCGCAGATCGGTGGAGAGGTGGATCTGGTTCTGGATAAACTCCGGAGTCTGACCTCCGACCATGCATTTTCCCATATTCGCGCGATCAGTATGGCGCTGATGCGTCATCCGGATGCACGGGCTGTTCCGGAACTGGAACGCCTGCTGGATCTTCCTGGAGTGACGGGACATGCGGTAAGAACTCTGCAGGACGCGCTGGATTCCAACCGGGCGGAACGTAACGACACCTCGGTTCGGAACAGCCAGCTGAAAGAGCTTTATCTTGCGAAAGCGCTCAAGGCCTGCTGCCCGAATTCCGCGAAGGCGGATGAAATCCTTGCCGCCTATGCCGACGGGATGCAGGGATATTACGCGCTCTATGCGTTGCAGGGGGAGGGGAGGACTGAGCCGGTGGATTCCGCGGCGTGGCCCGGCCCGGAGGCGGAATGTTGAACCAGAAACGTTCCGGGAGGCTTGTAAAGCAGAAAATCCGGATTACATTTTCGTAAATGCGGCAATGGACGGAAGGACAATGGAAAACTTCAGTTTGCATCTGGATTCTGCACCTCGGGAAACGAAATTGTTTCCACCGGTGAGTTGTGTTGTATACGACCGGCAGAACCTGCAGACTTCGTTGCCGTTGCATCGAACCAGCATCAACTTCGGAGTTGTACTCGCCTCCCGGACGGGACGGACCGGTTACCGGATTGGAGATCAGGAGTATGAAGCGGAGGTTCCCGCTTTTGTCTTCACCTGTCCCGGGCCGGAGTATTGCGCCGTCAATTCCGGACCGGTGGAAAAGTTTTATTTCTCATACTCTTCCGAATACCGGGATTTTTTCCTGGAATTCACCTCCCGGCCGGAATGTGTTCTGATACCGTTTCGCCGGGACTTCAACCTCACGGAGATTCTGAACGAGATTTTTCATCTGGCCGCCATGATCCGGCATCCGGGGAGCACTGACAGACTGGATTTCTGCTGCATGCATCTTGTACAGGAAATGGCTTTGAATCTCCGGGACCGGAAACGTCAGGAATTCCCGTATGCGTCCGAGATCTATCGGATTGCCTCGTATCTGGACCTCCACTTTGCCGAGCAGCCAGATGTGGAGGCGTTGGCGCGGGAGCACGGGATGTCCTACCGGAATTTTCTCCGTTACTGGAAAAAACAGTTCCTTGTTCCGCCCGGCGTCTACCTGCGAAGAAAGCAGCTGGACGAAGCGTGTCGACTGCTGGAAGATACGGATTTGAAGATTTATGAAATTGCAGCGCGGGCTGGTTTTGTCGATCCCTATTACTTCATACGGGCCTTCCACAAAGAAAAGCGCCTGACCCCCGGGGCATATCGGGCGATGCAGCGAAAGAGAATACAGTTCTCTGCACAATAAATGCGGTTCCGGTGCACTGCAGAGTTGTGGATTTCAAAAATAAAGTATTCAAAACAGTGCCGTCCCATAATTCTTTGAAATCGTCATTCTAACCACCCTATTTGAGCCT
>URVC01000048.1 GCA_900551245.1 uncultured bacterium
AAGGAGTTCTTTTCTACTCCGACAATTGCTTGTCACCTATACATGGTATCTTTCCTGCCGGGACCCGCTTTTATTCCCTGCATGAAATTGCGACCAAATTCCGGGTGCACCGCCGCGTGATCGATGCGACGATTCTTCAGATGAAATCCCGGGGGCTGATCGAAAGCATTCCCCGGGTCGGCTGTTTCAGCAAGGTCACCCGCAAGCCGGACTCCCGTCGGATTCTGCTGGCGGAACCGGACTGGCCCTCCGGCACAACCAGCCGCTGGAGCTGCGCCGCGCTGGAATATGCCGAACAGCACAAAAACTGGAATCTGGTTCGACGGCTCTACAACGGGGAGCACGAGGAGCTCTCCGCCATCTCAACCCGGAATTTCGATGCACTGATGATCCGTTACTGGCACAGCAGTTTTTCCGCCGCGGACATGCGCTGGCTCTCCGAACAGTCCATTCCGGTCGTCATGCTGGGGATGGATGTCGGCGATTTCGAAATCAGCTCGGTCTGCTCCGATGACAACGCGGGAGCGATTCTTGCCTGCGGCTACCTTCACCGCAAAGGCCACCGGCGGGTTCTGATGGTCATCAGTGAACCGGGGCAGAAGATACGGGAGTGGAGCCGGAGATTTCCCGATACGGCAGAAATTCTCGGCATGGAGTGTTCCATGCTCGACTGCCATATGGAAAATTTCACCTATGCGCGCAACCAGGCGTATGAAGCGGTACGCAACTATCTGCTCGCCCATGACGGGAAGGCCGATTTCACCGCAGTCTACGTCATCGCCGGCGAGAGCGTGCCGGGCGTGATGAAGGCGATCCGGGAGTTCGGTTATCATATTCCGGATGACATCAGCATTCTGGCGCATACCGACGATGCGGACGGTGAGTTCATCCATCCGCCGCTCTCCATCGTCGCCTACGATCAATCTGCAGAAGTGGAAGCCGTCTTCCGGGGAATCCGGGAGTGTCTTCAGGGGAAATACAACTCATTTCATGTCAAACTGCCGATGCGGATCATCGAACGGGATTCCGTCGCCGCACGAACGTGAATGGAGAAGAAAAATGCCGGAAAGAAAAAGAATTTTTACGCTCATCGAACTCCTGATCGTGATCGCGATCATCGCCATCCTGGCCGCCATGCTGCTGCCGGCGCTCAACAAAGCGCGCAAAACAGCTCACAAGGCGAGCTGTACGGCAAACCTCAAGCAGATCACTGCGGCCCATCTGCTTTACAGCAACGACAATCAGGATTTCATCCTCTTCAAGAGCAACCACAATCCGAAGGCGGACGGAGGCAATTTCATCACGCACAACATGGCGCTCTACCAGAACAACTACCTGCCGGAAAAGAGTCCGATCTGGTTCTGCCCGGCCAACCCGAGAATTCCCCATTACCTGAGCCAAAATCTGGTCTACGGCATGTACGGCGTGCGCTGGGACAATGAACACAAGGAACAGAGCAGCGATTTCGACACCCGTCTGGGGAAATTCTACATCGACAACCATGCCGGTTTCATCTTCTACAAAACCAATCGGCTGAAACAGCCCTCCAAGACTCCGCTGATGGCCGACTCCGTCACCATCAAGAGCGGAACCTACAACAAAGACGGGGTGGACTATCCGTACCGCGGCATGCCGTTCTATTACTGGTCCACCTCCAACACTATGGGGGAGGACAACATGGGCCACCTGATTCACGACGGGTTCAGCAACTTCTCCTTCTTCGACGGCAGCTGCCGGAGTTACTTCGGCCCCTCGCTGCGGCACACCATGGCGGTTAAAATCCGCCAGGCGACAACCGAAAATCTGGAAATTCTCAATATCTACTGAACGAAAGGTCCTTCCTCATGCAGCCCCGTTGCCTTCCCCTGTTACTTCTGTCGATTGCGACCGCCGTCTCCGCAGCTGAAATCGGCGGCACCTTCCCCTGGCGCACGCTTCAAGCGGAAGAGGCGGCGACCAATGCCGAGCGTCTGAAACCCTCCCGCCGGGCGGGAGATTTCGCCGCGGAATGCGTCGGCAAAAGCGGCGTCCGTCTGAACCGGACCGGAGATTACGTCGAATTCACCGCGCCGGCGGCGGCGAACTCCATCGTGGTACGCTATGCGATTCCCGACGCACCCGGCGGCGGCGAGGAGCACATGCTGAGCGGGTACGTCGACGGCAAACACCGGTTCGACCTGAAGCTCTCCAGCCGCCACACCTGGCTGTACGGCAAGGAGCATGATCCGGTCAACGATCCGGAAGAGCTGAAACGGCTGCCCGGCACGGTGGCGCGCCGCTTCTTCGACGAGGCGCGTCTGCTCACCGGACCGATTCCCGCCGGCGCGAAAATCCGACTGCAGAAGGATGCCTCTGACACCGCCCGGTATTATGTGATCGATCTGATCGATCTTGAAGAGGTGCCGCCGCCGATTCCCCGCCCGGAAAATTCTCTTTCCGTCAAGGAGTTCGGCGCCGTCGGGGACGGGCTTTTCGACGACAGTGACGCCATCGCCCGCTGCCTCGACGCGGCGGCAAAGCAGAAAAAGACGGTCTACCTTCCGCCGGGCGTCTACCGGACCAGCCGCCGTTTTGCGATCGACGAGATTGCAATCCAGGGGGCCGGCATGTGGTACACGACCATTCTCAACCGGCGGGACAATCTGGCGGAAAAAAGCAACGGAGTCGGGTTTCAGGTGAACGGGCGTTCGACGCTCCGCGACTTCGCCATCCACGGCGACGGCACCCGCCGCGGCGAAGAATCCCACCCGCTCCGGGGAGACTGGGGCAAGGGTTCCCTGGTGGAAAATCTCTGGATCGAACAGGCCGAATGCGGCATCTGGGTCGGCCGTGACAACCAGCCGGTTCCGGAAGAGCTGACCGTGCGCAACTGCCGGTTCCGCAACCTGCTCGCCGACGGAATCAACCTCTGCGCCGGAACGCAGAACTCCATCGTGGAAAACTGCCATGCCCGCGGCACCGGCGACGACTCCTTCGTCATCTGGGCCGCGCCGAAGGGACGGCTGGCCTCCAGCAACAACGTCATCCGCAACTGTACCGCGGAAGCGCCGTGGCGTGCGCGCTGCTTCGCCATCTTCGGCGGCAGCAACAACCGGGTGGAGAACTGCGTGGGGCGCGACACGCTCACCAGCGGAGGGCTCACCGCGACCACCGAATTCGATTCCTGGCCGCTGGGCGGCACCACCGTGTTCCGGAACATCCGGCTGGAGCGGTGCGGCGGCTGGTTCTGGAACGGTCTGCCCTACGGCACGATCGTCCTGCGGGCGGAAAAGCGGGACTATCTCGGCGACGTGCTCTTCGAAAACATCACCGCGATCGACAACGTCAACGCCGGCATCACCGTCATCTGGGGCGAAAAAAATGTGCAGAAAATCACCTTCCGGAATGTCGTATTTGACGGCATCGGCCGGTGCGGCGTGGAGATCTTCCGCGACTCCCGCGGTGAAATCAAGCTGGACAACGTGCGGTTTCTGAACAATGCAGGGCCGCTTCAAATCAACGCGTCGGCAGACAAGTTCCGGATCAACGGACTGCCGACGGAACAATGATCACAAGGAGGAACTGACGATGAAAAAAACCTGGCTTTGTCTTGCCGTCGCGGCACTGGCGGTCACCACATCGGCAAAGGAGTATAAACTGGCCACCGACTGGACATTCCGCGGCCGCCAGATGGACTCCTCCGTCTCGGTCGGTCCGTTCTCCCCGGAGAGTCCACAGCAGCTTCTGACCCTCACCGCCGTCCGGAATGACGGCTGGCTCACCCTGCGGCAGACGCCGGTCGCCGTCTCCTCTCTGCCGAAAATTCCGGAAGGGAAGAAACTGGTCATCACACTGGTCTACCGCCAGAAGATGGAGAACGTCTCCGGCAGAGCGTTCGCCACGCTGGAGTTCTACGACAACAACGCCCAGCGGATCTGGTTCTACGACGACAAGCCGCTCAACGGCAGTGCCGACTGGAGCGACCGCAGCGTCAAACGGACGCTGACGGCGATTCCGGAGGGCGCGCGCTGGTTCGGCGTCTCGTTCCATCTGGGGAAATCCTCCGGCAAGGTGGAATTTCTCAATCCCCGCCTCGACATCTCCATTCAGTAAGGGGGAAGCATCATGAAGTCGCTCTTTCTCGCACTTCTTCTGGCCGCGGGGATTCTGCTTCCGGCGGCGGAACTGCCGCCGAAGGAGAAGTTTCATCTGTTTCTGCTCGCCGGACAATCCAACATGGCCGGCCGCGGCGCCATCGCCCCGGAGGACAAAGTGCCTCATCCGCGGGTCCTGATGCTCGACCGTTCCGGCAACTGGGTTCCGGCGGTGGATCCGGTCCACTTTGACAAACCCTTCGCCGGCGTCGGTCCGGGCAGACGGTTCGCCATTTTGCTGGCGGAGAGCGATCCCTCCATCACCGTCGGATTGATCCCAGCTGCCTGCGGCGGCTCCCCGCTCTCGACCTGGACTCCCGGCGCCTTCTGGCAGCAGACGGAAAGCCACCCCTACGACGATGCGCTCGCCCGCACCCGCAAGGCGATGGAATCCGGCACGCTCAAAGGGATCCTCTGGCACCAAGGGGAGGCCGACTGCGGCAACTCCCTCAGCCGTACCTATCACAAGCGTCTGACGGAACTCTTCCGCCGGTTCCGGAGTGAGTTCGGCAATCCCGAACTGCCGATTCTGGTCGGTCAGCTGAGCCAGTTCCCCGGTGAAAAGTGGAACGACTCCAAGAAGCGGGTCGACGCCGCACAGCGGAAGGTGGTCGAAGAGATGGCCCCGGCCGCTTTCGTCACCTCGGAGGGGTTGACCTCCAATCCGGACCGGGTTCACTTCGACGCGAAGAGTCAGCGTGAATTCGGGCGGCGCTACTTCGAAGCGTACCGGAAACTTCTCCGCTGAAGACGGCGGTTTCTCCCACAGAAACAACGGGCTCCGGATGAATTCCGGAGCCCGTGCTGTTTTTCAGAGGATTTCCAGCTCGAAGGTGGGAGCCGGCAACCCGTCTGCATTGCGCAGGAGCGCACCCTGCGGATTGTCGGCCCACGCATAGCGGAGCCGGCGCGGCCGTCCCTGACCGGCGTACGGCAGCCGCACCTCCTCCCCGGAAATTTCCGGCTCCACCGGCTGGAATTCGCCATCCGCACCGGCGATGGCGAAGAGCGTGGGGCCGGGATCGAACCGCAACCCCTCCGCACAGCGGCGGAAGCGGAGCCGGACCGCGTCCCCTTCGAACACCGCCGCGAGCGGCATAGGGCCGTTCTCCACCAGATTTTTCCCGTATTCACGGCGAAGCGCGAGGCGGGCGAGCCGTTCGCCCACTTCCCGCTTGCGTTTCGGGTGAATGTTCTCCACGTCGCCGAGGTCGATCGTCACGGCAAAATCGTTCCCGGTCGACTCTGCGGCGAACTGCTGCCCCAGACGCAACGGCGCCCAGGTGCTCGTCTCTTCGTAAGCTGCTTCGGCATGGAATCCGGGCAGCTGAACCTGGTAGAAGGGGAAATCCCCCTGCCCCCACGCCCGGCGCCAGTCTTCGATCAGCGACTTCATCAAGCCGCCGTACTCCCGGTTGCGGCGAAGCGTATTGTGTTCGCCCTGATACCAGATCACCCCCCGTATCGCATAGGGGACCAGCGGGGCGATCATGTTGTCATACAGCACATAGGGCATATTGCAACTGCCGTAAAGCACCTCCGTCCCCGGCACGGGCGAAACCGCCGGCGGCAGGGTAATCAACCCCATGTTGAACTCGGTTGCGTAACGCCACGGGCCGGAGAGTTCGATCCCCGTCTCCGGGGCCGCCCCCTCCGGATAGAGCCGCATGGCGTCCGCCGGACCGATCATGCCGCCGTCGAAGAGGAAGGAGTAGGCCCGCACCGCAACGACCGCACGGCCCTCCCGAACCAGTTCCGGCGCGACCCGGTATTCGCGCAACTCGCACCAGACATTCGTATCCACGCCGGAACCGGTCGCTCCGACCTGCACGCCGTTGAAATAGGTGATGTCATGCTTGTCCACCGCACCGATCGCCAGCGTGAGCGGCCGCCCCGCCCACGCCGACGGAATCTCCACTTCGCGCCGGAACCAGAGCACGCCGTTGTAGTTCTCGCCCGCCTGATTCCAACGCCCCGGCAACGTCATCAGTTTCCAGCCGGAGTCGTCGAAGCCGGGCTCCGCCCAGCCCCGGCCGACGCCGTCGTTTTCCGGGCAGCCGGTCGCCCGGATTATCTCCTCCAGCCCGTCGTACTGCGGGGAACTCACATCGCGGTCACAATTTCCGCTCCACCGTTCCGGCTGGAACATCTCCGCCTCAAGCTCCAGCACGAAGTCGCGAAAATCCGGATTCTGCACCAGCGCTTCGCGGCTGCACCACGCCATCGCATCCGTCCCGCCCCAGGAGGAGTGGACGATTCCCACGGTCACGCCGGTCGCCTGCGCCACCTCGCGGGCGAAGTAGAACGCCGCGGCGGAAAACACTCTGCTGTTTCCCCGCTCCGGCCGCATCCAGCGGGCGCGGAATTCCGTCCGTCCGCCGGTCCGGGCACAGTGCGGCACGTTCAGCATCCGGACATTTTCCGCCTTCTCCGCCTCCTCCGCCGCGGCCTCACTCACGGAACCGAGCGCCATCTCCATATTCGACTGGCCGGAGGCCAGCCACACTTCTCCAACCATGATCTCGCGCAGGGAACAGCGCTCCCCGCGGTCGGGCAGCTCCGCCTCCAGCACAAACGGTCCGCCCGCCTCGCCGGGGCTGAACCGGACCAGAAACCGCCCGTCCGGCGTCGAGAGCACCCGGCGGCACTCCCCGCGGAAACGCACCTCCACCAGCGTCCGCGGCTCCGCCGTTCCCCACACCGGAATCGGCATCCGTCGCTGCAGAACCGCATAATCCGAAAACACAGAAGCAAATTGAATCATACCATCCTCTCTCTAAAAAACGAAAGGAAGCGGCAGAACCGCCGCTTCCCCCCGGGAGTTGTTTTCCTTACCCTTTGACCGCGCCTGACGACAGACCGCGTATAAAGAGCTTCATACAGAAGATAAACAGAATCACCAGCGGGATGGAGGCGATCGTGTATCCCGCCATCAGCTGCCCCCAGTTCTTGGTGTATTCGCCCTCCAGGTGGAGCAGCGCCACCGCGATCGTCTGCAAGTTGGTGTCGCGCAGATAGAGCAGCGGCGAAACGAAGTTGTTCCACTGGCCGATGATCGAGAGGATTCCCAGCGTGCCGAGAATCGGCATCGACATCGGCACCACCACGTGCCAGATCTGGTAGAAGGTGTTGCCGCCGTCGATCTCAATCGCGTCGAAGAGATCCTGCGGAATGTCCTCGATGAAGTTGCGCAGCACGAAGATGTTGAACGCCTGCCCGCCGGCGATGCCCGGCAGAATCAGCGCAAAATGGGTGTTGTACAGCCCGAGCGAGGTGATCAGTTTGAACATCGGCACCATGTTCGCCACGGCCGGATACATCATCAGGATGACGAAGATGCCGAAGAGGAACTTCGACCCCGGCATCCGGTAGCGGGCGAAGAAGAAGGCGCCGACCACCGCACAGACCAGCGTCAGCACCGTCGTGGACATGGCGATGAAAGCGGTGTTGAAGATCTTTCCGCCGATCTGCTCCCAGCCGTACACGTAGTTGGCCCAGTGGAACGGAGGTTCCGGGAACCACGGGTTGCGGGCGAACTGCTGATTGTCCTTCAGCGAGATCGTCAGCATGAGGTAGAAGGGCACGAAGGCGAAAAAGAGAATGATGAGAATGAAGACGTGCTTCCAGAATTCCACAAATTTCGATCGAACTACACGAGCCATTGCTCAACACTCCTATTTGTTTACCCGGACGAATTTGTTGTTGATCAGCGTCAACACCAGCGTCACCAGGAAGATGACAAACCCGATCGCACAGCCGTAACCGAAGAGGCCGCGCGAGAACGCTTCGCGGAAGATCATGAGACCGGGCACCGTTGCGATCCCGTCCGGACCGCCGTCGATGCCGAGGAAGAGGTAAATGTTCTCCCAGCTCTGAATCGTGCCGATGATCATCAGAATCAGATTGATGCGCACCTGCGTCATGATCAGCGGCAGCTCGATCCGCCAGAAGACGGTGAGCGGACCGGCGCCGTCGATGTCCGCCGCTTCATAGATGTCCTCGCTGATTCCCTGAAGTCCGGCCAGATAGATCAGCACGCCGAATGCGCCCACCCACGGGAACCCCATGAACACCAGCGACGGAATCACCAGCGACGGGTCGGAGAGCCACTGCACCGTTTCCGTAGGTGCAATGAATCCCATCAACCGCAGCAACCCGTTCAGGATGCCGCTGTTCGGCTCGTAGAAATACTTCCAGATCAGAATTCCGACCATCGAGGGGATGATCATCGGAATCACGAAGAGAATCCGGTACAGATACCCGATCCGGTCGTTGATGACGTGATGCAGCACCACCGCCACCAGAATCGGCAGAATCATTTTGACGACATTCGCCACCACAAAGATCCCCACCACGTAGAAACTTCGCAGCAGATCCTGGTCGAGCATCACCCGCCGTAGGTAATCCAGCCCGATGAACTCCTCGACGGTGTCGCCGTCCCACCGGTAGAACATGTGGTAGATACCGTTGAAAATCACCTGATAGTTGAACAGCAGCACCATGCCGAGCGGCACCACGATCAGGAGATAGACCGGCCAGTAATAGCGCAGCTTTTTTACCGATACTTCAATTGCCATTTTCGTTGTATTCCTTCAATCGACCCAGTTCATGCACCAGTGTCTCGTTGTTTTTGGCGGCCCGGTAGCGGCTGACGATGCCTTCGAGGTTGATCGCTCCGCGCATCCGGCTCAGCTGAATGTCGGCCGGAGAGACGTCGCCGGTCCATTCGCTGAATGCCAGCGCGGAACGGGTGCCGTCCATGCTCCAGAGCGTCCGCATCACGCCGAGATTGTTCTCGTTGATCTCGTCGATGAGGAAGTTGCGGACCGACAGGAAATCGTTCCAGAACGCCTCCTTCGGATTCGGCGGATTGGCGATGATGATGTTCTCCAGACGCTGCAGCGTCTTGCGGGTGCCGTATACGCCGGTGTTGAACGGCGTAGCGACGGCAGTGTTCGGCGTATTGGTGATCGGTTCAAGCGCCTCCATCAAGCCGGTATATTTCACCTTCTTGAGCGACGAGAGCCACTTGCAGTGTTCCACCATCGTCAGCTGATTGATCTTGTAGCTGGTGATGAACCGCAGGAAATCGAGCGCCAGATCGAAGTGTTTCGTCTTCTTCGGAATGCCGAATTTGCCGCTGATGCCGCTGCCCAGCTCGGTGATCCGCCCGTAGGAGTATTTGCCCAGCGGGTGATCCTTGGCCAGCACCGGGATGTTGATGATCTTCACCGGGAACGGGGAGTTGTTGACCATGCTGTACGCATTCCAGCTGCCGTCAAGAAAATAGCCGACATTGCCGGAGAAGAAGAGGTATTTGGTCTGCTCCAGGTCGATCGCCGGGAAGCCGTCCGCAAAGTACTGGCCGATTTCGGTGACCAGCTCGACCGGGCGGAGCAGAACCTCTTTATCCAGCTCGCCGTCGTTGATCTGGCGGAAGAGTGTCCCCTGCGCAACCCCGTAGCCGAAGTCGTTTCCGGTATCGGAGAGCCCGCTGCACAGCTGCGACGTGTAGTTGCTGAAAAGCTGCCCGAGCGTCCCCTTGTCGAAGCCGCGCACGCCGATCGGAATGATCGGGCGGTTGTGCCGCAGCCCGTATTCGCGCATCTTCTCGCAGGTATCCAGCCACTGGGTGACGGTCTCCGGCAGTTTGTCCGTGCCGACCGCCTTCTTGTAGAGGTCCACATTGACGTAGACGCGGGTGGTGGAGGCGAAGAGGCAGACGCCGAAGAACTCGCTGTAGGAGAGATCGAGCGCGGCGAGCATATCGTCGGAAAAACTCTCGCGCCAGCTGTAATTCTCCAGCGGCGTTCCCTTGTTCCACGGATTCTTTTCCCCGATAAACGGGGAGAGCGGCGTGAAATACTGGTTGTGGATATCGGAGTTCCCGGTAAGCTCCAGCACATCGGCCGGCTCACCGCCGATCAGCTGGGTCAGAAACCACTGGGAGTAGCCGCGCACCGGCACGGCGACCTGCCGCACCCGCACCTTGACTCCCTGGCGCTCCTTCTCTTTCTCATAGATCTTGATCGCCTCTTCGAACCCCTCGCGGAATCCGTCCTCCAGCTGCCAGTGCGCGAAGGTCAGCACCTTGGTGTCCGGCGAGAAGACGGTCATGCCGCCGTGGTTCCGGATCACCATGATCACCGAAAGGATAAAAAAGGCGACGGCGAGCCAGACACCGACCTTCTGGAATTTACTGCCGAAGGTCACTTCATCATCGATCTTGCTCATTTCTGTTTGCCTTTTGCTTTGATTTCATTGAGAAACCGCTGGGCAACCACGGCCTGGGCGGAAAACGGATACTTCTTGAGATACTCGTTGAAGTATTTGACCGCCAGCGGCAGATCCCCCACCTTCTTGTAGAGGAAGAATCCGATGCGGAAGAGCGCCGAACGGTCCTCGCTGGGATTGGCGAAACCGAGTTCATACCCGTCGATCAGATGGCGGACTGCGGTCCGGTAGTCCTTGCGCATGTTGATGTATTCATATTCGGCCAGCAGGTGGATCGGCGGCAGCAGCTTCCGGTCCCCCTTGAAGTCGGCGATGAACTGTTCGACCCGGTTGAACATCTCTTCGGAGCTCTTCGGCGACTCCATATGTTCCCGCATCATGTAGAAGAAGGCGTCGCGCGCCGCCTGCGTACCCGGGGCAAGTTTGAGTATCTTTTCGTAGATCTCGTCGTGGTCGTACTTGTCGCCCTTCGTTCCGTAGATGTCTCGGCGCTGCTTCATGAGCTGAGAAGTGCGGGCCAGCGAAAGCCCCGCCTGCAACCGGTAACGGAGCGGAACACTTTGATCAATGAAGAGTTCCATAAGTTTGGTCTGACCGGCTTCAATCTTCTGATTGGCGCGGTCATACAGATCGCAGAGTCCGGAAACCAGCCGGGATTCCGGCAGCTCCGGGTGTTCTTCGGCAAGTTTGCGAGCCACCGGGTAGTTCATCTGGGAATAACTCCGCAGCAGCTTCACGGCAGGCGCCTCTTCTGCTGCAGCCGCACTCATGGCGGCGGCGGCAAGCAGAACGACCCCCCAGGTAGATTTCACCATTGCACCTCCTTCAGATTCGAGGTACGAAAGGGGACCGTCTACGCGTGTCCACACCCCCGTCTGAATCTGCGTATGAATCGTTGGCCGGTCGAAACCGGCGGCTCCAATTTTATTTTATAATAATAGCACAAACCGGGTCGGTTTACAATAGATCCGGACATATTTTTTCCAACTTTTTTGCCTCCCCGGGAGGAGTTCCAGCCGGATTCCGCGTCAGAAAAATCGCAACCGTTTCCCTTCGCCCGACTTCGTGCGGCCATAATGTTTTCCGCAGGGAACTCTTCTTTCGCCTTTGCATTTGCGCCAAATGGCTGTATAGTAGGCGGCAGCCATTCGCTCCGGGCGCCCGACATATGCGTTCGAAACGGGCGGCCCTGCGGTTGCATTTCCCCAAAAAACCTCAACCAGATCAGTTCTATGAATCTCTTCAATCCTCTGAATGACCACATTTTCAACCGGAAACTGTTGTCCCTGGCCTTCCCGATCTCCATGCAGAACCTGATGCTCGCCCTGGTGGCGGCGGCCGACGCCGTCATGCTCGGCAAGGTCAGTCAGAACGCCATGGCGGCCGTCTCCCTCGCCACCCAGATCCAGTTCGTCCAGAACATGCTGCTCGGCGCGATCGTCAGCGGTGCGGGAATCCTCGGCGCCCAGTACTGGGGGAAAAAGGATACCGCCGCCCTCGGCAGAATCTTCGGTCTGAGCATCCACGAAGCGATGCTGGTTTCGGTGGCGTTCTTCCTCGGCTGCCGCTATTTCCCGGAAAAGCTCATGCTCCTCTTCGCCCACGACCCGGAGCTGGTCGAGATCGGCGCGGAATACCTGAAAATCGCCAGCTGGTCCTACCTGCTCACCGGCGTTTCGCAATGTTATCTGGCCATCATGCGCGTCAGCGAGCACGCCTCCCGTTCCGCCTGGATCAGTTCGGGCGCGGTCATCGCCAACATCGTCCTCAACTCGATCTTCATCTTCGGCCTGTGCGGCGCTCCGGCCATGGGGGTCAAAGGTGCGGCGCTGGCGACGGTGCTCGCCCGGGTCATCGAACTTGTCTGGTGCATCGTCTCCAGTTACGAGAAAAGCTTCATTCCGCTGAAACTCAAAGCGGTTTTCACCTTCGACAAGACCCTCTTCCTGGATTTCTGGCATTACACGCTCCCGGTGCTCGGCAGCTTTCTGCTCTGGGGAATCGGCTTCACCTCCTACACCGCCATCATGGGCCATATGGGGCCGGATGCGGCCGCGGCCAACGCGATCGCCGCAGTGGTTCGCGACCTCATGTGCTGCCTCTGCAACGGCATCGCCGCGGGAGCGGGAATCCTGATCGGCAATGAGCTGGGCGCCGGCAACCTCCAGCTGGGGAAGACCTACGGGGACCGGGCGATGATCCTCTCGTTTCTGATCGGCTTTCTCTCCACCCTGGTCATTCTCAGCGTCATTCCGCTGGTGTCGCACTCTCTTGAGCTGACCGAGCAGGCGCATCACTACATGGTGGGGATGTTCGTCATCCTCTCGATCTACATGATCGGCCGCTGTGTCTGCACCGTTGTCATCAACGGCATCTTCTCCTCCGGCGGCGACACGCTGTTCGACGTGTACAGCCTGGCCGTCTGCATGTGGGGAATCGCCCTGCCCTGCGCATTTCTCGGCGCCTTCTACTTTCACCTGCCGGTACTGGTGGTCTACGCCTGCACCTGCGTGGATGAGGTCGGCAAGGTGCCGTGGGTCATGCTGCACTACCGCCGCTACAAGTGGGTCAGAAACATCACCCGGTGAACAAAAAAAACGGGAGGCAACGGATCGCTCCGCTGTCTCCCGCCGACCGGAGAAGGCTCTGCCTGCCTTCCCCCGTCTCCCCCCGTTACAATCCCGCCAGAAAGCGGATCTCCCGTTTGATAAACTCGGTCGAAGAGTCCACCACCGGCGCCATCAGCAGGTCGGCGGCGATGAACTTGTCTCCCGCCTCCAGCAGCCGCGCCTTGAGCTTCTGCTGGAAATCGTACTGGAACTCGGTCGCGATGTTCACCTTGGCGATGCCGCAGGCGATCACCGCGCGGATCTTCTCCGGCGGCGTTCCCGAACCGCCGTGCAGCACCAGCGGAATCGGAATCGCCTCCCCGATCCGCCGGGCGAGTTCCACATCGATCTTCGGCGTATCCTTGTAGAAGCCGTGGGCGGTCCCGATCGAAACCGCCAGAGCGTCCACCTTCGTCTCTTCGTAGAAACGGATTGTCTCATCGAGCTGGGAGACCGCCATCGTGCTGCCCCCCATCGGCACGTGGCCGATTTCGCTTTCGATCGAAACCCCCGCCTCACGGGCGAGCTTGACCGCCTCGCGGACCGCCGCGACGTTCTCGTCGAACGGCAGTTTCGACGCGTCGAGCATCACCGAAGTAAATCCCGCCGCGATCGCCCGCCGGACCTGTTCGACCGAAGAGCCGTGGTCCAGATGGAGCGCGACCGGCACCGACGCCTGTTCAGCCAGGACGCGGACCGCCGCCCCCAGCGGCTCTCCGTGCCCGTTGTCGATCAGTCGGCTGTAGAGCTGGACAATCACCGGCTGGCCGAGCTCTTCGGCCGCCCGCACCACCGCCAGCGCCGTCTCGTAGTTGCCGATGTTGAAGGCACCGACCGCACGCCCCTCCCGCCGGGCGGCGGGAAGGATCTCATTCATCGTAACTAGCATAGATCGGCCTCCGCCGCCTCTTCCAGCGTGACGCACTTGAGTCCGGCGGCCTCCAGCGCATCGGCGGTGTTGGCGCTCGCCACGATCACCGGCACGTCGGCTTCCGCCTGCGCCGCGACCTTGACCGCCAGCATCTTCACGAGTTCCGGATAGAGCCGGTCGAGCACCAGCGCCCCCTCCCCGGCGGTGTAGGACTCTTCGACGTTGGTGCCGAACATCCGGTTCTTCACGCCGAGCAGTGCGAGCAGCTGTTCGGCGCAGTCGCACTTGAGGTAGTTCTTGAGGTAATCGCTCGGCAGGTAGCTCGCGACGCCGGTCTTCCCGGCGAAGGTGAGACGCCCCTCCTTCGCAAGTTTCGCAAAGTATCCGGCGGTGAACATCACCTCCGGAACAAGGTTCACTCCGGCGGCCTTGAAGTCGCTCTTCAAAGCGTCGGCCGCGGCCGGATTGCTGACCAGCAGCACCTTCGCTCCGGTGCCGTTGACCACCGCGGCGAACTTCTCCATCGCCGCCTTCGCGTCAGCCGCGAAGCCGAGCACGTTCAGCGCCTTGCCGATGCAGCCGCCCCGGACCACGGCGTACGAGACGTTCGCCTTGTCGAGCACCGCCTTCACCGCCTTTTCCACCGACGGACGCGCCGCGGTGCCGGGATCGACGAAGTAGAGCACGTCGGCCTTGCCTTCGACGCTCCAGTTCTCGGTCGCCTTGAGTTCGGCGGCAACCTGTTTCACCTTCTCCGGCGCATAACCGGCATCGACGATGTCGCGGCGCAGAGCCAGCTGCAACCCGATCTCGTCGTACCCCTTGCCGTCGTGGTAGCCGTCGCAGTGGAAGCGGTTCGCACCGGAGAGGTCCGAGCGGTAGATTGCTTCGATGAAATCGGCGTTGCCGATCTCCTCCGGATGCATCCGCACCCGGTCGGCGATCAGCGCGCGGCCGCGGGGCGTGTCGGATTCACGGCCGGAAACCTGGCCGACCGCCGAGAGATGGCGGCACATGAAGCAGAACCGGCACGAGGACATGACTTCGGGAAACTGATTGATCTGCATGATTTAGACTCCTTTGAAACCCATCTTGCCGGGATTCATGATGTTGTTGGGATCGAGCTGCTTCTTGATGTCTTCGAGCACGTACATCGCCGGGCCGTAGAGCTCCTTCATCAGCCGGCCGAGTTTGAGGCCGACGCCGTGATGCTCGTTGATGACGCCGCCTTCGCGGATCGCCGCGCGGATCGCGAGATCCCAGACGCGGTTGTAGAGCGCCGCCGCCTCGGCCGGATCGTCCGGCGCCTTCTCGAAGATGAAGCGCGCATAGAGCATGCAGCCCCAGTCGTACCAGTGGGAGAAGTGACCGATGAAGGACGCTTCCGGGAAGTTCTCTTCGACCACGTTCTTCATCGCCCAGTAGACATTTTCGATCTTGCTGAAGGTGGCGACGGTGTCCAGCGTGCCGAACGCCTGCGGCATGTGGAACATGTAGGGCGGATAGAAGAACTTGTAGCGGTTCTTCCACCACGCTTCGCCCGATTCGGTGCCGAGGTCCTCCTTCGGACCGGCGGCGCGGCAGATTTCGCAGGCGCGCTCCATCTGAAGGTCAACCACCTTCTCCGGCCCGTCAAATCCGAAGACCAGATAGGCTCCTTCGCGGTCGATGCCGAGCACCCGCTTGATCAGCTTCGCGGTTTCCGGGCCGTCGTAGAGACGGACCGCGCAGGGTTGGAGACGACTGTGCATCAGTCCGGCGCCGGCGGTCATCGCCGTGTGCATATCCGGGAAAAGGAACGCGTGGAACTTGCGCGCCTCCGGAATCGGATGGATCTTCATCGTCACCTTGGTCATCACGCCGAGCGTCCCCTCGCTGCCGAGGAAGAGCATGGTAAGATCCGGTCCGGAGGCGTGGCGCGGCACCGGGAGCGTGTGGATGATCTCACCGGTCGGCGTCACCACCTCGAGCGACATGACCATATCCTCGATCTTGCCGTACTTGGTCGAGAGCACGCCGGTGCCGCGGTGGGCGAGGAATCCGCCGATGGTGGCGCAGGCGATCGACGCCGGGAAGTGCATGGTCGAATAGCCCGCCTTCTCCACCGCCCATTCGAGATGCTGGGCGTTGATGCCGGTTTCGCAGGTGACCGAAAGGGTGCGCGTATCGATCTCGATGACCCGGTTCATCCGCTTCATGTCGAGGATGATGCCGCCGTAAACCGGCAGTGCGCCGCCCTGGGAACCGGAACCGCCGCCCCACGGCGTCACCGGAATCTTGTACTGGTTGGCGATCTTCATCACCTTGGCGACCTCTTCGGTCGAACCGGGGTGGACGATGAAGTCGGGTCTCTGCGGTTCGCGCCCGCGGTCGTGCCACATCTCCGGAATCCAGTAATAGTCGATCGAATGGCCGAGACCGTCGGCCGCGCCGGAGTTGACGAATTCCGCTCCGACCGCGTCGACGAGTTCGCAGCGGATCATCTGGTACATGTAGTTGTCTTTTGCCAGTTGCATGATCACTCCTGTTGAGGTTAAATGATTTTAATACCCATCCATTTCGCGAAAAGCTTGAGTTCGGCGGTCACGTCGCCGTGGATCAGCGCATAGTGGTGCTCGACTCCTTCGTCGATAATCGTCTCGATCAGGTCGGAGACCTTTTCGTCGAATTTGACCTGAAGCGGCGTACCGCGCAGCAGCTGCTCCGTCTCCAGCGCGGTACCGGCGGCCATGAAGAGCCGGTAGCCGCCGTCGCGGTCCTCGCCGATGCGCATCAATGTCACCCGGCCCGGCTTGAGCGGGAACTCGCAGCTCACCCCCTTGACGCCGCCGCCGTCGATGATCGAATGCTTGCAGAAGCGCGGTTCGCAGCCGCTCCGGCAGAGGCTCGGCGCCGCCGCGCCGCAGTGCCAGACCACGCCGGTGTTCGCCTTCTCGTCGAAGCTGATGAGGTCGCAGAAGAAGGGCTTCTCGCCCGGCACCAGCAACGAACCGAGCTTCATCGTCACGGTGCCGATCATGTCTCCTTCACAGCCGGTGACGAATCCGGCCTCGTTCAGCAGTCCGATCAGCGCGCAGACGCCGATGCCGTAGATGTCGCTGAACTCCGGCCAGCAACGGATGGCGAAGGCGTCCAGACGGTACTTCTCCGCGGTTTCGACGAACGCCTGAAAGAGCGCCTTGAGCCGCCGCCGCTCCTCGTCGGAGATGTCGAACGAACGGATGGGATCGGCCACCGGCGCGCACGGTTCGGCGCTGTCGGCGAAAATCTTCCGCGCCTTCTCCACCACTTCGAGCATGGTCAGCTTCTCGGTGGAGATGCCGAAGGTGTCGAGCAGCTGAAGTTCATCGTAGTTGCTCGCGTAGAAGCCGGGGACCCGTCCGCCGACCGAGCCGATGCGCAGATTGCGCAACCCCTTGACCGCGGCGACGACGCGCAGTTTGCGGCCGATCGCTTCGACCGCCTCCGGCCCTTCGCCGTAGACGAAGGTGTAGGGCAGACGCATCTTCCAGAGCGCGTGGGCGTTGCAGTTGGTGCCGCAGAAGCTGTTCTTCTGGATGCGGCCGCCGTCCCACGGCGGTTCCGGTTCGGACCAGAAGATCACCGGCACGCCGAGCCGTCTCGCGGCGGCAGGCACCACCGCGCCGAGCGCGAAACTCAGGAAGTGGACGATCACCGCGTCGACTCTCTCCTGTTCAAACTTCGCGATGGAGGAGTTCGCCTCCTCTTCCGTGACGATGATCCGCCCCTCTTCGACGATTTCGGCGTCGAGCTTCGAGAACATCCCGATCACCTCGGCGCGGCGGATCTCCTGTTTTCCATTGACCCAGCTGCCCTTGACGAGCGGCAGGTACCCGACCTTCAACTGTTCCATGGTTATTTCATTCCTCTGTAAATCGGCGCCAGTGCGTCATGTACGGCGCGATAGGTTTCGAAACGTTCTGCATACTTCGCGCTCAGCGCCGGGTCCGGTTCAATCCGGCGGGAGATGGCGAGACAGGCGCGGACCGCGCTCCGGCAGTCGGGATAGATTCCGACGCCGGTCCCGGCCAGCAGTGCGGTGCCGAAGCTGGCGTCGCCCGGCGAAGGCAGTTCGACCGGCACGTTCATCACGTTGCAGACGATCTCGCTCCAGATCCGGCTGCGCGCCCCGCCGCCGATGAGAAAAATCCGCTTCATCGGCAGTTCGAGTTCGTCGATCAGCCGCCGGCAGTCGCGCAGGCTGAACGCCACCCCTTCGAGCAGCGCCCGGAGCATGTCGCCGCGGCTGCTCCCCATCCCGAGCCCGATGAAACTGCCGCGCAGGCTCGAATCCCAGTAGGGACAGCGCTCCCCCTGCAGATAGGGGTGGAAGAAAATTCCGTTCGCCCCGGCCGGACTCGCTTCGGCCAGGCGGTCCATCAGTTCGAAGCTCTTGATGCCCAGCTTCTCCGCCTGGATCTTCTCCGCCTCGCAGAAGAGGTCGCGGAACCAGCGCTGACAGACCGCCGCCGCGTTGGTCGCCGAAACCGTGTACCACATGCCCGGCACGATGTGCGAATAGGTGAGCGTCTGCGGGTGCGGATGCGCTTCGGAGGTCATCACATTGACGTTCCCGGCGGTGGCCAGCTTGACGATCGCGTCGCCCGGCTCGATCGCTCCGGCGCCGTAATCTTCGGCGGCGGAGTCGGAACTGCCGCAGATCACCGGAGTTCCGGCCGGAATCCCGGTCCGTCCGGCGGCCTCGGCGGTCACTTCACCGACCCGGTCGACCGGATTGACCAGTTGCGGCAGAACCTCGACGGAGATACCGGCCAGCGCCGCCAGCTCCTCCGACCAGGCGCGCTTCTTCATGTCGTAGAAGAGCGTTCCCTGCGCCTCGATGTGGTCGGTCACGGCGACGCCGGTCACCAGATAGCGGACGTAATCCTTGACGAAGAGAATGTGCCGGGTCCGGCGCAGCACCTCCGGCTCATGCTTCGAAAGCCAGCGCAGTTGCGGCAACGTCCAGGTCGGCGTCGGATGCTGGTAGGCGGTCGCATAGATGCGTTCGCCATACTCCGCTTCCAGCTCGGCACATTCGGCGGTGCTGCGCTGGTCGGTCCACATGATGGTGCGACGGAGCGGCTTCATCGCGCCGTCGAGCAGCACCGCGTTGTGGGTGCTGCCGTCGAAGGCGAGCGCGGCGATCCGGCCGAAGTCCACGCCGGAAGCGCGGACCCGGGCGAGCGCGGCGCACATCGCCTCATACCAGTCGCCGGGCTCCTGTTCCGCCCAGCCGGGGTGTTCGTACCAGGTCCGGTACTCGACCGAACTTTCGCCGGCCAGATGACCGGCGGTGTCGATCAGGGTGACTTTGCACCCCCCGGAGCCGAAATCGACTCCGAGCAGCAGGTCGCGGGCACTCATCGCGTCACTTCACCCAGGCGTGGGCGGGGTCCTTCGAGGAGATCAGCCCCCGATTGACCGCGCCGGTCATGGTCCAGAGATAGTACATCTGATAGCCGGGCGCGCCACAGAGCGGATGGTACCCTTCGGCGATCGCGACGGTGTCGTAGTTCTTGACGGTGTAGGTCTCGTCAATCCGCCCGTCCGGCGTGTAGACCTTCTGGATGCCGAAGCCCTGCGGCGGATCGAAGAGGTAGAAGTAGGTCTCCTCCATGTCGATCTCGTCGGGCAGATTGTCGATGTCGTGGCGGTGCGGCGGATATCCCGACCAGTTGCCGGAGGGGATCAGCCCTTCGCCGATGTAGAAGTGTTCCGAATCGAAGGTCTCGTCGAGCATCACGGTCGCCTGCCGGGTGAAGTTGTCCCGCCCGATGGAGAAGGTGCGGGTCATCTCCGGCGTGATGACGGTCGGGCGCGCGGTGTCGCGGCTCGCCGGCGACGTGTTGACCGCGATCTCCACATCGGTGAGCGCGGTGACGGTGTACTTCGTGTTGCGCGGCAGATAGACCGTGTACGGCTTGCCGTCGAAGACGTTCTTCCGGCCGCCGACTTCGGCGAAATCGAAGCCATCGCCGGTGACCCGGCATTTCCCGCCGAGGAGCACCAGCGCCACCTCGAACGAACCGGTGTCGCTCTGGCGGCTCTCGCCGGCGCGCAACACGAGCAATCCGAATCCGGTCAGTTTCATGTTGTACTCGCCGACGTCGAAGATCCGGTTGAATCCGGGTTTCGCGGGACAGTGGATCAAGAGATTCTGTGTGTTCATGCTGCGTTACTCCTGTTCTTTGAGAAAGGTTTCGACCTGTTCGAGCGTCGGCAGTCCGGCGCGGGCGCCGAGCTTGCCGCATTTGATCGCCGCGACCGCCGAAGCGAACCGCGCGCACACTGCAATATCCTGCGTCTGCAGATATCGGAAGGCGAATCCGGCGTGGAAGGAGTCCCCCGCCCCCGTGGTGTCGACCACCGGAGCCGGGAAGATCGGGAACCGGCGGATCTCCCCGTTGTCGTAGAAGATCGAGCCGCCCGCCCCCAGCGTGATGCCGGTCACCTTCGCCTGATATTTCGCCAGTTTCAGCAGGGCCCGGTCGAGATCCTGTTCGCCGGTGAAGGTCCGGGCGAAATACTCCGAGGCGATCAGCAGATCGGCCAGCTCGACCAGCTGTTCGACGCCGGGGCGGATGGTCCCCGCGTCGAAGTTGAACAGCACGCCGTTCTCCTTCGCGCACTTCGCCGCCGCCAGCGCCGCCTCAGGGTGATGGCCGTCGAGGTGGAGCATCTTCGCTCCGGCGATCACATCGTATGGCACCTCCTCCGCGGTGAGCAGCCGCAGGCCGTTGTGGGTCCACGCCACACTGCGCTTGCCGTCGGAGTCGATCCAGCAGTAGGCCATCGGCGAACCGCACCCCTCCCGCACCGGAATCCGTGACGTATCGATTCCTTCGCGGGCCAGATCGGCGAGAATCCGCTTCCCGCCGTCGTCGTTGCCGACGCTGGTCACGAACATCGTCCGCAGTCCGAGCCGCGCCGCCGCCACCGCCGCATCCGCCGCCGGACCGCCCCCCTGAATCTGATGTTCGATGATCTCCACCTTGTGATCGATCGGAATCTGCGGGACCCGGCACAGGTAGTCGTTGCTGCAGTACCCCATCGCAACGAATTCCACCGGAGCATTCGTTTTCTGGTTCATTTTGCTCTTTCCTGAATCAATGGATTTCTTCCGTCTTCTCTGATAGTATACTCCGGTTCAATCCAAATGCAAGAGCCTCTTTTGATGATTATATGAGAAATATTGATGGTAAAATGATAAACTTTTGAGAAATTTATCATATGGAAGACAAAAAGACCGCCCGGGAAACGGGGCGGCGGAAATTCAACCCTGATGGATTTCGGCGTTTTTGCGGCGGACCTCTTCGAGCGCCTCGGCGGCGCTCTCCCAGGCGGTCTCGGTCGCGGCGATGTCGGCCTGGACCTGCGAAAGCTCGCGGTTGACCCCGGAGAAATCGATCCTGCCGCCGCCGGAGAGCTGTTCGAGCAGTTCACTGCGCCGCTTTTCCAGCGCCTCGAGTTTCTCCTCCAGCGCGGCGACCTCGTTTTCGGCGCGCTTCCGTTCGGCGGCGAGCGCTTCGCGGGCCTGGGCGCGGGCGCGGCGGCGGTTGCGGGCGAGATCGGGGGAGCCGTTCATCAGCCCGGAGCCGGTCTCCGGCGAGGTGGTGACTCCGGCGGCGCGCAGTTCCGCGGACTTCTCCAGATAGTAGTCGTAGTTGCCGAAGTACTTCCGGATGCCCGGCGGCTCCATCGCGATGATGCCGGTCGCGGTGTTGCGGACGAATTCGATGTCGTGGCTGACGATGCAGACCGTGCCGGAGTAGTTCCGGATCGCCTCCTGCAGGAGTTCGCGCGCGGCGATGTCGAGGTGGGTGGTCGGCTCGTCGAGCACGAGGAAGTTCGGCGGATTGACGAAAATCCGGGCGAAGAGCAGCCGGATTTTCTCGCCGCCGGAAAGCACGCCGCAGGTCTTGGAGGCGGCTTCTCCGGAGAAGCCGAACGAGCCGAGCACATTCATCAGCCCGGCGGTGCTGGCGCCCGCGGGCAGATTGCCGCGCACCACATCGTAGACGGTCTGCTCCGGCACCAGGAGATCGGCGAACTCCTGCGCCTGATAGCCGATGACGCTGTGGTGGCCGAGCACCACCCGCCCGGAGGTCGGCTTCAACTTGCCGACCAGGAGTTTGAGCAGCGTGGTCTTGCCCATGCCGTTGTAGCCGATGAAGGCGAGCTTGTCCCCCGCGTTGACGGTGAGGTTGACATGCTCGAGCACCGGCCGGCCGGGAACGTAGCTGAAACAGAGATCTTCGAGCCGGGCCGCTTCGACGCCGCCGGGCGGCGGCTCCGGAAACCGGATTGCGCCGTGGTAGTTGAGGTCATCGGGCAGTTCGATCTCCTCCATCTTGTCCAGCGCCTTCTGCCAGCTCTTGGCCTGCGCCGCCTTCGAACTCTTGGCGCGGAAGCGGTCGATCACCCGTTCGAGATGTTCGCGTTTGCGGTCGGAGTTGCGCTTGGCCGCCTCCAGCGACCGGCGGCGGTTCTCCCGTTCGGCGCGGTAGTAGTCGTAATCCCCGGCGTAACGGGTCACCTGCCCGGAGTTGACCTCCAGCGTCAGGTTGGTGAGCTTGCGCAGCAGGAACCGGTCGTGCGAAATCAGCAGCAACGTGCCGGGGAAAGACTTCAGAAACCGGCAGAGCCACTCCACCGCCGGGATGTCGAGGTAGTTGGAGGGCTCGTCGAGCATCAGAATGTCCGGCCGCGAAATCAGCACGCGCGCCAGCGCCGCGCGCATCCGCCAGCCGCCGGAGAAGGAGCGGAGCGGTTTGGCGAAGTCTGCCTCGCGAAACCCGAGGTTGCTGAGCGCCTCCTCCGCCTCCGATTTCAGCCGGTAGGCGCCGAGATGTTCGATCTGCGACTGCAGTCGGCCGTGGCGGGCGAGCAGCGCGTCGAGCCGGTCGTTGTCCTCGACCCCGTCGTGGAGCTGCTGTTCGAGCCGGAGCAGCTCCTCATGCATGGTGCGGAGCTCCGGAATCGCATCGGCGGTGAACTCCACCAGCGGGCGTTCAACCTCGTCCTCCGGCAGATGCTGGCGCAGGATGCCGAGCCGGAGATCCTTCGGCAATGAGACCGTGCCGCGGTCCGGCGGGACCTCGCCGGTGATGATGCCGAACAACGTACTTTTGCCGGCCCCGTTCGGACCGACGACGCCGACCCGGTCGCCCGGATTGATTCGAAATGACACGCCGCCGAGAATCGTCTCTCCGGCGTAGGTCTTGACCACATCCTTGAAATCGATCATTGCTTCACACTCACCTGAACCGGCTTTGCCGGCTGCGGCAGTTCCACCACACAGCGGAATCCGAGATCGCCGGCACTGCCGTTGATATAGTAGATATTGGGACATTGCGCCTGCTCCGGCGAAGTCAGCCCGGAGCCGCCGGCGGAGAAGTAGGAGGTGCCGTTCTCGTTCGAAACCCGGACGATCTCCCGCACGTTGCCGGTCATGTCGAAGGCGCCGTATCCGGAACGGTCCCCGGGGAAACTCCCCGGCGGCGCTCCGGCCGGATATTTGGCAACCGCCGGGTGGTCGCGCAGCAGCGCCTCCCCGGGGCGGTAGGTGTCTCCCCAGACATAGGATCGGCCGTCGACGCCGCGCGCCGCCTTTTCCCACTCGAACACGGTGGGGAGCTGGACTCTGGCGTTGATCTGCCGGCCGAGCCAGTCGCAGTAGGCGGCCGCCGCCTCGCCGGTGATGCCCACCACCGGCAGCTCCGGCCGGAAGGGAGCGGTCAGCTCTCCGTCGTCGTCCCAGATCCTCGCGGTGCCGCCCGAGCCGGGTTCAAACGCAAACCACCCCTGATAGCGGCGGCGCAGCGCCGGATCCGTCAGGCTCTTCCAGAACTTCAGATAGTCGCGGAAGGTCACCTCGTATTTGCCGATCAGGAAGGAGGGCAGCAGGCTCGTCCCGATGCCGGAACGCTCTCCGGAGCGGCCGCTGTGAAACTCGCCGCCGGGCACGTAACACCATTCGCCGGGGTAACTCCGCTCCGGGAAGTCGAACGAAAGCAGATTCTCCGCCGCCAGCGGCACCATCACCGGGCAGCTGAACTGCGCGGTGCCGTCGCCCCGCCGGAACTCCAGCGTGTAGAGCCCCTCGAGCAATCGGAAACGGTTGCTGCCGTCGTGGAACGCCAGATTCTCCGCCGTCTGCCCATCCGGAAGCCGGACCAGAATGCCGTTCGCATCGCGGATCGTCAGCAGCCAGCCGTTCCCGGAGAGGCCGGAGATGTCCAGCACCCCCTCGCGCGAATCGATCGCCGCGACCAGCGCTTCGAGCTTGGGATCCTCCGCCAGCGCCTCGTCGAAGAGCGGCCGCCACCGCCCGCGGAACTGCCGCAGCACCCGCCGCAAGGCAAAGTAGTCGCGCCCGTGCAGATAGAGCTCCAGCGTCGAACGGAAGATGTCGCGGGTCATCCGCTGCACCTGCGGCGCCCGCATGCCGAGCTCCGGAGCCCGCGAAATGAACTCCAGCGCGGAATTGTATCCGTTCTCCATCTCCGCAAGCTGGCGGAGCAGTTCGCGTTCGAGCGACCGGTTGTGCCGGTTCTGCGGCTGCCGTTGATTCTGCCGGATCTGCCGCGTGGTTCGCTGCGCCAGCAGATTGTATTCGCGCGCCTGCGCATAGTTGAATTCGGCCAGATTGATGAGCGACGTGCTCTGTGACAGATTGCTGATCAGCTGAAACGCGTAGAATCCGAACCAGGTCAGAATCGCCGCCATCAGCACCGACGGCACCAGCGGGTGACGCCGGATCAGCTTCGAAAGCCGGTAGATCGGCGTCGGCGAATAGGCGGCCACCGGGTATCCATCCAGATAGTTGCGCACATCCTCGAGCAGTTCGGCGACACTGCGGTAACGGCGCGAACGGTCGCGCGCCATCGCCTTGAGGCAGATCGCCTCCAGTTCGAGCGGGAGCGGCTGGGCCGCCGGCGCCGCCTTCCGGGGCGGAACAAACCTGCCGAGCGCCACCTCGCGGCAGAGCTCTTCCTGCGACAGTTTTGCATCGAACGGCGCATTGCGCCAGGTCAGAATCGAATAGAGAATCGCGCCGAGGCCGTAGACGTCGGACTGTTCGGTCGCCTCCGGCACCTCGCCGGTCAGCAGTTCCGGCGCCATGAAGACCGGAGTGCCTCCCACCACGTGGCCCTCCGGCGGAGACTCCGGCGGCGGAACACTTTTCGACGCCTCGAGCTCGCCATTCAGCTCCAGATCAAGTTTGGTTCCCGAGCGCCCCTGGTCCCGTTCGCAGTGATACCGCGCCATCCCCCAGTCCATGACCAGCACCTCGCCGTAATCCCCGACCATCAGGTTGCCCGGTTTGAGGTCGCAATGGAGGATGCCGTGGCGGTGAGCGAAGGCGACGCCGTTGCAGGCGCCGATGAAGATTTCGATCAGCCGCCGCAGGGAGTATTTGCGGCGGTAGCCGCTGCGGTCCTCGGCAAGCTTCACCAGAATCATGCGCAGGGTTTCCCCCTCCACCCGCTTCATCGAAAAATAGACGCCGACGTCGTCGAACACCCCGAGCCGGTGGACCGGCACGATGTTCGGGTGGTCGATCTGAGCGGTGGCGCGCGCCTCGCGGATGAAGGCTTCAATCCGTTCGGTCTTGTTGCGGTACTGCGGACGGAGCAGTTTCAGCGCAACGTCGCGGTTGAGTCCGGGTTCGTGCGCGGCGAAGACCGCCCCCACGCCGCCGATTCCGATGGTGGAGAGCTCCCCGTAATCCTGAATCCGGTCGCCGGAGGGAATGCCCAGCATTTCGCGCAGCTTCTCCGGCGAGAGGCGGTTTTCGCTGCAGGTGCCGTAGATCAGCGTCGCCTCGTCATCCGGCGGCACCGGCGTATTGAGCGGATCTTCCCGGAATTCCGCCATGGGTCACTTCCCGCCTTTTTCCGTTTTTTCCACCTGCTGTTCGAGGTGGCGCCGCACCGCGCCGCCGAAGGCGCTGAAATACTCTTCGCCCGGACGGCGGACGATCGGGATGCTCCCCGCCTTCTCCCAGCTGAATTCGTCGGGGAACACGAAGCATTTCGCCTCCTGACGGCGGCCGAAGTCGAAGTTCTCAATCGCCACCACCACGCCGATGAAGTCCCCTTCCCGGCTCAGCACGAGATCCCCCGGCTCGGCGCGCAGTTCGTTGCCGCCGGTGCCGCGACCGGTGTTGCGGATGTAGAGATAGGGTTCGCGGGCGGAAAGATCGATCGAACAGCGCCCGCCGAGCGCCGCGGACTCCTTGCCGAACGAGGAGGTCTTGAAGAGATAAAGATTCTGCAGTCCGCGCTGGCGGAGCTTGCCGATGGTCATCGTCTCGAGCGGCACCCGCCCTTCGGGAGCCACCTCAAGCGCCGCGATCCTCGGCTCCTCCGGCACGGTCAGGAGCGGCCCGGCCGCGTTGACGCCCGGCGTGCCCTCTTCCGGCGCATCGCCCGGACGGGTCCGGTAGGTGAGTTCCAGAATCCGGTCGAACTTGAGCGGGGTGTCCAGATCCCCGGCGAGGGTATGGAAGGAAGCGACCAGCACATTTTTCCCGCCGAGCTTCACCAGCGGCAGATAGTAGACGCCGCCGCCGTGCTGATTGAGCAGCAGCCGCTCCTCGGTCAGCGCCAGATCGAGCCGCACCGCGGCTTCGTGGTACCGGTCCAGCACGTCGCTGCGGAGCTTCTGCTCCGCCTCGGCGAGACGCTCTTCGGCGGATTTGAGTTTCACCGCAGTGGTCTCCGCCTCTCCGCGGGTTGCGATGAGTTCGCGGCCGGTATTCTCCGCCTCCTGCTTCGTCACGTCGAGGCTCGCCTTGGTCCGGGAGAGTTCGGTCACCGCGCTCTTGAGCGCCTTGCTCATCTGGTCGAGACGGGTGCGCGCCTCGTTCCGCTCCACTTCGCGCGCCGCGGCCAGGCGGCGGGTGCGCTCCAGCTGGCTGCGGCTCTCGGCGAGATCCCGTTCGGTCGCACTCAGCCGGCCGCGGGTGTAGGCAAGATCGCTCTCGGTCTTCTGGGCGTTGCGGGAAACCTCCCCCATCCGGTTCAGCGTCTCCTTGAGCGACTCCCGCATCCCGGCCAGAGCGGTTTCGCGGGCGGCGAGTGTCTCGCGGGTCTTCGCGAGGTCGGCGCCGGTGCTCTCCAGGCGGCGGCGCTGCTCCTCCAGATCCCGCTGCGTCTCCTTGAGCGACTCCCGGGTTTCATCGAGCCGTTCGCCGGTGTCGCTGATCTTCTGCCGCGCGGCGGCGTAATCTTCGCTCAGTTTGGCGAGGTTTCCGGAAGCGAACGCATAATTCTTGCGCAACGCGGCCAGTTCGCTCTGCGCCTCCTCCAGCCGGATGCGGTTGAGGTGGCGGTTGCGGATTTCGCGGTCGAGACGGCGCTGCAGCTGTTCGGGCGTGAGCGCGCCGGTGTTGGTCCGGGTGAGCCGGAGCCGCTCCTCGAGCTGTTCTCTCTTGAGCAGGGTGTCGGCAAGTTCCCCGGCGAGTTTTTCCAGCATCTGTTCCCGCGCCTCGGAGAACCCTTCCTTCTGCTGTGCCTCCCGGAGCTTCTCCCGGGTCGCCTCGAGCTGCTGCCGCCGGTTCTGCAGTTCGGAGAGGAGCAGCGCGGTGGTCCGCCCGTCGAGCCCGACCCCGCTGCCGCCGACGTGCGCCGGAACCATGCCGGTCATCATCGACAGCATCGCCGAGACCAGGAAGTCGCAGATGACGATGAGAATTGCCCGATTCACTTGCCGCACTCTCCGATTTCATTGCCGCAGAGGAGCTTCTGTCGCAGCGGCCAGAGCATCGCCAGCCGCAGGATCAGGCTGAAGATGATTCCGATCAGCGTCGAGCTGTAGGCGATCAACCGGCTGCTCTGCGGCGAAAAGGTCATGACCAGAAACGCCGACACCGTACCGAACAAACCGACGTACAGCGGCACGTCGAAGAAGATGTCGGCATTCTCCAGTTTGCGCAGCTTGAGCTTGCAGCCGTCGGGACTGCGCCGGATGCCGTCCACCACCACATAGGCGACGCCGAAGGCGAGGAACTGCATCACGGTGATGATCGAGAAGATCAGCATCGAAATGCGTCCGGCCAGTTCGCCGCGGGCGGCGAGACTGTTCGGCGAACCGGGAGCAACCGGCCCGAGCACCTCCCCGGAACTGCTGGTGCCGCAGAAGATGTCGCGCATCGCGGCGGAGTTGGAGAAGGCCTGATTCATCCAGAATACAAAAACGGCGCCGAGCACAAGGATCACGGCCGGCAGCCAGACACGCAGTTTAGCAACTTTCATCAGAAGAGTTCTCCGGGATTTGATTTTTTCAAAGGATATGCGAAACACTCATACAATACGACCAATTCGCGAAATATTCAAGATTTTTTATCGATTCCCGGAGAATTCCGGGGAAAAAAAACAATCCGGTTTGCCAAAACCGGTTTTGCAATGTATCTTTTATGAAATGGAACCGTCTGATATGATCCAACTGCAAACGACAGGTCTGCTTTACCGATGAAAACGTTGAACTGGTATGTGACGCGAGGTTTTCTGCTCGCTTTTTCGATGGCGATCGCCATTCTCACCTTCGGCATGACCGGGGCGAATCTGGTCAAGGTGCTCGATTACGTCTCGCAGGGAATCTCCTTCTGGACCTTTCTGGAGTTCACGCTCTACATTCTGCCGATCATCCTGACCTTCACGGTGCCGTGGGCGGTCATGGTGGCGGTGATGCTGGTCTTCGGGCGGATGTCCGCCGACTGCGAAATCACCGCGATGCGGGCGTGCGGAATCTCGATCATGCAGATCGTTTCGCCGATTCTGATCATCACCTTCTTTCTCACCCTCTTCTGCCTCTATCTCCAGGTGGAGATCGGCCCCCCGCTGCTGGGGAAATCCCGCAGTCTCATGCAGACCGCCGCGATCAACCAGCCGCTGGCCATCTTCGAACCCGGCAAGCCGATCGAGTATGAGAACACCATCATCTACATCGACGACAAGGAGGGGGAAAACGGCATCAAGGGCGTTCAGATCTACACGCTGAGCGATCCGCAGACGGTCGCGCAGGACATCTCCGCCGCCCGCGGCGAACTCTCGGTGGACAAGGAGAAACAGCTCCTGATCGTCCACCTCTACGACTGCCTGGTGATCGATAAGAAATCCACCGCAGGCGGAGCGGACAAAGCCGGCGGCGGCGTGCCGACCCGCTTCTACACGCAGGAGCTGGAGTTCAGCTTCAACTACGGCCGGCAGGCCAACGCCCAGCGGATCAGCGTCCGCCCGAAATACATGACGCTCGCCGATCTGATGGGGCGCATCCGGCTGACCAAGGAGCTCAACCGCGACACCACCGAGCTGGAGGTGGAGCTCAATCAGCGGATTGCCTTCGCGCTGTCGCCGATCGCCTTCCTGCTGCTCGGTCTGCCGCTGGCGATCCGCACCAGCCGCCGGGAAACCTCCGTGGGGCTCTTCCTGAGCGTGATCCTCGCCGGATTGTTCTTCCTGTCGATCATCCTCTGTGAATCGCTGAGCTCCTTCCCGAAACTTTATCCGCAGTATCTGCTCTGGCTGCCGAACATCGTCTTTCAGATTCTCGGAGCGGTCATGACCTACCGCATCTCTCAACGCTGAGGAGCGCGGCACCATGAACGGGAACGGATTTGTCAAGTTTCTGCTGACGGTGCTGATTCTGGCGGTGATCTACTTCGGCTGGGTGCTGACCGGAGCACTCGACCGGGTGCGGGAAAGCAACCTGCGCGTCCTCGAACGGCTCGAACAGCTCCAGCACACCCTCGCCGCGCCGACGCCGCTGGCGGACCGGGCTCCCCTCCCCGCTTCGGCGGCCCCCGCCGGCGACAACATCGCCAACCGGCAGTTTTTCGACCCGGCGGCGGTGCCGGGCGGGCGTCTGATCCAGGCGACTTCGGCGGATACACCGAACCTGAATCCGCTCATCAACAACGAGGCGACCGCGTCGGAATTTCACGGGCTGTGCGTCCCCTCGCTCGCCGAACCGAACTACGCGGACCCGACCGAATACCAGCCGCTGCTGGCGGAGTCGTGGGAGATCTCCCCCGACCACAAAACCTATCGCATCAAGCTGCGCCGCGGCGTCTTCTGGGACCCCTTCACCGATCCGGAAACCGGGGTGAAACACGGTCCGAAAGAGGTGACCGCCGCGGATTTCAAATTTTTCGTGGACGTGGTGAAGAATCCCGACGTCAACTGTGAGGCGATCCGCTCCTACTACCAGGATCTCGAATCGGTCGAAATCGTGAACGACTTCGAGTTCGTCGTCCGCTGGAAGGTCGAATACTACGGCTCCCGCGCCTCGACGCTCGGCATGTCGCCGCTGCCGCGCCACTTCTATCACTTCTACGACGGCCCGTTCGACGGGAAGCGGTTCAACAACGACCACCGCCGCAACCGGATGCTGATCGGCTGCGGCCCCTACCGGTTCGTCCGCTGGGAGAAGGACCGCCGGGTGATCTTCCGCCGCAACCCCGCCTATTTCGGGAATGCGCTCGGCGCCGGCCCTTCGCTCGACTATCTGGTCTACGAAATCATCAAGCACCCCAACACCCGCTTTCAGGCGCTGCTCGCCGGTTCGCTCGACCAGCTCGGCCTCACCCCGGACCAGTGGATTCAGCGGACCGGCGGGAAGGAGTTCACCAGCGGAGAGCTCAAAAAATACCGCTATCTGCTGCCGCAGTACACCTACATCGGCTACAACCTCACCCGGCCCTTCTTTCAGGACAAGCGGGTGCGGCAGGCGCTGACCATGCTGATCGACCGCGAAAAGATCCTGCGGGACATCTACTTCAATCTGGCGAAGATCACCACCGGGCCGTTCTTTCCGGACGGCCCCTACGCGGACCCGTCGATTCAGCCCTGGCCCTACGATCCGGAACGGGCGAAGCGGCAGCTGGCGGAGGCGGGCTGGCGCGACACCGACGGCGACGGCATTCTGGAGAAGGACGGCGTGAAGTTCGTCTTCACCATGCTTCAGATCGCGACCAGTCCAATTCAGCAGAAGATGATGCCGCTGATCAAGGAGTCGCTGGCCGGCGCCGGGATCGACATGAAGATCGAAAATGTGGAGTGGTCGGTCTATCTGCAACGGTTGAACCAGCGCCGTTTCGACGCCAGCTGCCTCGGATGGGCCTCGCCGTTCGACCCGGACATGTACCAGATCTGGCACTCCAGCCAGTGCGACAAGCCGGAGAGCAGCAACTACATCGGGTTCCGCAACGCCGAGGCGGATAAACTGATCGAGGAGATGCGCCGCACCTTCGACCGGGAGCGGCGGATTGCCATCGCCCACGCCTTCGCCCGGCTCATCCACGAAGAACAGCCCTACACGTTTCTGTTTGTTCCGTACAGCCTCGTCGCCCAGTCGGGAAGATACCGGAATGTCCGGGTCTTTCCGGTCGGGATGCCGGTGATGCCCTACTGGGTCCCGAAACAGGAGCAGCGCGCCGTTCCCGGGCTGTAAACCGGCAGAGAAAGATACAACAACCGCATGGAAGGATCGAATATGATCAGAGTCATCATCATCGGAGCCGCCGGCCGCATGGGCCGCCGGCTGGTCGCCAACGTCATGGAGAATCCGGAATTCGAACTGGCCGGAGCGACGGAGTTCGTCGAATCTCCGTTTCTCGGCGAGGACGCCGGTCTGGTCGCCGGCTGCGGGGAAGCGGGCGTGAAGATCACCGCCAATCTGGAAGAGCTGGTCAAACACGCCGACGCCATCATCGACTTCGCCACCGGCGGCGTCATGGAAGCGGTCCGGCTCGCGGTGGGAAACCACTGCGCCGCGGTCATCGGCACCACCGCGCTCAGCGCCGCGGAGAAGGGGGAACTCGCTGAACTTGCCGAACGCGGCGGCCGGATCGTCTCGGCCTACAACATGAGCGTCGGCGTCAATCTATTGTTCAAACTGGTGGGGGAGGCCGCGCGCACCCTCGGGCCGGACTACGACGTCGAAATCATCGAAATGCACCACAACCAGAAGAAGGACGCCCCCTCCGGCACCGCGGTGCGGCTCGCCGAAGAGGTGTGCGCCGCGCGCGACTGGAACTACGCGACCGATGTCCGCCACGGTCGCGAAGGGATGGTCGGCGCCCGGTCGAAACATGAGATCGGCATGCATTCGCTGCGCGGCGGCGACGTGGTCGGCGACCACACCGTCATCTTCGCCATCAACGGCGAGCGGATTGAGCTCACCCACAAGGCGTCCAGCCGGGACACCTTCGCCAAGGGGGCGCTCCGGGCGGCGAAGTTTCTCACGCACGCGGATCCCGGGCTCTACGACATGCAGGATGTCCTCGGTCTCAAATAATTTTCAGGAGCAGAGCAAATGAATATCCTCACCATCGGCAACAGTTTCACCGACAGCCTCGAACTCTACTTCCCGGCGGCGGTTCAGTCCGCCCGGTGCGATCTTCACTTTGAGCGGGCCAATTTCGGCGGCTGCGAACTGGCGCGCCACTGGAGCTATATCGAGGCGGAAGAGCGCGATGTGCGCTGCCGCATCTATCAGGGGGGGCGAAAGCTCCGTTCGATTCTCGAACTGCGCGCCTGGGATGTGGTCACCATCCAGCAGGCGAGCCACGACAGCTGGCGGCCGGAAACCTTCCAGCCCTGGGCGGGGAACATCATCGCCTACGTGAAGAAACATGCGCCGCAGGCGGAGGTGGTGATCCAGCAGACCTGGGCCTACCGGGCCGACCATCCGCAGCTGCTCCCGGGCAGCGAATGGGGCGTCTCGCAGGATGAGATGTACGGGCGCCTGACCGAAAACTACACGAAGCTGGCGCGCGACTACAAGTTGCGGATCATTCCCACCGGTTACGCGGTTCAGCTCACCCGCCGCAACAGCGAACGCAAATTCGTCAACTACGACCCGGCGCTGATCGACACCCTCGCCTGGCCGGATCTGCCGCCGCAGGCGGGCGACGTGGTCGGCCAGTGTTCCTGGCGGAAGAATCCGGACACCGGGGAGCTCTACCTCAACCGCGACCTCATCCATCTCAATCCCCGGGGGCAGTATCTCCAGGCGTGCGTCTGGTTCGCCATGCTCTACGGGAAAAAGGTGAGCGAAATCCGGCTCGTTCCCGCCGAACTGGCGAATTCCGACGTCAAATTCCTGCAGGAGACCGCCCAGCAGGCGGTGGATGAGTTCCAGCAGGTCAACCAGGGTTGATACGAATGGCGGAAAAGAAGATATGGATCCTCGCCGGAGAGGCCTCCGGCGATCTTTACGGCGCCCGGCTCGCCCGGGAACTGCGCGCCATCGCCGCGGAACGGGGTGACACGGTCCGGATTTCCGGCATGGGGGGGCCGCAGATGGCCGCGGCCGACATCGATCTCAAGGTCGACTCGACCGAACTCGGCGTCGTCGGCGTGATCGAGGTGCTGAAACATATCTTCACGTTCGTCGCCATCTTTTTCCGGCTGGTCCGCGCGGCGAAGCAGGAGCGTCCCGACGAGGTCGTCTTGATCGACTACCCGGGATTCAACCTGCTTTTCGCGCTGATGATGTATCTGAACCGGATTCCGGTCGTCTGGTATGTCTGCCCCCACCTCTGGGTGTGGGGCAAATGGCGTCTGCCGGTGCTGGCGAAGATCTGCACGAAGATGCTGGTGATCTTCCCCTTCGAAGAGGAGGTCTTCGCGCCGACCCGGCTCCGGGCGACCTTCGTCGGCCACCCGCTGGTGGATATCGTCGAAGAGCGGCGCAATCCGGAAATTGAGCGCTCCCCGGAGGAGTTTCTGCTTCTGCCGGGCAGCCGCACGATGGAGATCAACTTCCTGCTGCGGCCGATGCTCGACACGATCTCCCGGCTTGCCGAGCGTCATCCGGAGTTGAAGTTTCATCTCAGCGCCCCGCGGGAAAAAATCGCCCGGCTCTGCGACGAAATCTACCACGAATACCGCTGCAAACACCCCGACGCCCCGGCCGTCACCATCAGCTGTGCGGACACCCCGTACTGGCAGCAGCGGGCCGGAACCGGCCTCGCCGCCAGCGGCACCGTCACGGTGGAGTCGGCCATCGCCGGACTCCCGCTGGTGGTCGGTTACAAGCTCAACTGGGTCACCATTCTGCTCGCCTCGCTGGTGGTCCGGCTCTACCGCGGCTACTTCACGATGGTGAACATCATCGCCAACCGGACCATTTATGAAGAGTTCCTCCAGCACCACTTTTCGCCGAAGGAGCTGGTACCGGCGGTGGAGCGCATTCTGCCCGGCGGCGAACGGCGCGCCGAAGTGGAAGCGGGGATGGAGGAGGTCCACAAGCTCCTCAAGCCGAAGAGTTCCAGCGCCGCCCGTCAGGCAGCGCTCGCCTGCTACGACCTCTGACGCGGCGCGTCAGGCCAGCCGGTTTCCGCGCAGAAATGCGGCGAGCTTCTCCGACACCCGGAGAAAACCGACGTCGTTGGGGTGAACCGCGTCGACGAAGCACTCCGCAAAGTTTTCTCCGAGCAGGTCGAACCCGTCGAGGAAGTACACGGCGGGATCCCCCATTGCCCGGCGCCGCTCACAGTTGGCGCGGTGGATCGCACTGCGCCGGAGCCGCGTGGCGGCCCCCTCCTCCCGTTCCGCCGGAATTCTCAGCTGCGAGATCGTCACAATCGGCACCGCCGGGTGTCGTTCGCGCAGGATGTCGGTGAACCGCGGCAATGTCTGCTCCAGCCGGTCGAGATCGACGTTTGCGTCGTAATCGAGCAGGAAGAGTGCCGGATTCTCCACCCGGGCGAGAGTTTCCGCCAGCTCCGGCTCCCCTTTCGCCGAACCGGCAAAACCGAAATTCAGCACGGGCCGGTCGAGCAGTCGCGTCAGTTGCGCGGTTTCTGCCAGCCCCGGCCGAGAGGCACAGCAGCCGTGGATGATGCTGGTTCCGTAGAACACCACGGGGGACGGATTCCGCCGGGGGCGCGGCGGCTCCACCCGCGCCGACGGCGCCACACCGATCTCGAAGAAATCGACCCGGGCGTAGAGCGGGAAATAGAGTTCAAACTCGTGCATCTTCCGTTCCGGTTCTTCCGGAAGAGTCAGCACGCCGGCAAACGAGTGTGTGGGGAAGCTCAATTCGTCATAGTTCTTGCGGGTCACGGCGATGAACGCGCCATCCATATAGAGGTCGAACCCGGAGCGGCCGATGCTCATGATATCGGCGGAATTGTTGTGGCAGGTGACGGTGGCGCGCACGGCGACAAAGGGCGAATCCGAACGGAAGCGCAGCACGCCGCCGGCCGAGTGATTGGCGTACACATCGACCGCCTCGGAGAACGCACACTCCGGCCGGGATTCCGGCAACCGCCGCAACGGATCGCCCGGTTTCCGGAATGCGAACCCCTCCAGTTCAAACGGTGTCTCGTCATAACTGCTCCAGCGCGCCGGAGGCAGCGGTGTCGCCGTATAAGCCATCGCCGGATCAAATTTTTTCTGCGTAACTTCCATCCTGATTCTCTCCCTGTTCCATTGTCTTACTATAGCATATTGACAGTTGATTGCAAATACTGCGGCATGTGGGGGGAATGAGGGAGATATGCTAGACTTCTGTGTGGAAATGATATTCGGGGGAGCTGGAGGGCCGGGCGCCCTCCAGACCTCTTCGGAGGGAAGAAAGCGGTACCAGAGTGTAAATTTCCGGCTTCTGCGGGACGCGGGCGGAGCGGAGGTGAATATTCGAACTTCCGAGAGAAAATGATCGTCGGGGGAGCTGGAGGGCCAGACGCCCTCCAGACCTCTTCGGAGGGAAGAAGGCGGTACCAGAGTGTAAATTTCC
>URVC01000049.1 GCA_900551245.1 uncultured bacterium
CAAATATAGCATAATTTTCTTGGATTTCATCTTTTATTTAGGGATAAGTTCTTAACAGGAAAGGATGATATCGTATGAAACTGCTGGTTTGTTTTTCCGCCCTTCTGCTCGGCACACTTCAAGCGGCCAATCTTCTGATTGATCCGGCGACCGGAGTGGTGCGCTCGACGCGGGTGCCCGCCAATGCCGTGGTCGAACAGCAGGGCGACAAGGTGGACTTTGTTCTGACTGGCTCCTGCGGAAATTTCAGCTATTCGCTGCCGCTCTCTCCGGAAAGCCGGTATCTGGTTCTGCGCATGAAGATGCGTTCTACCGATCTGGTGCCCGGCAAGGCGAAATGGCAGGCGGGAAGCATGGCGATGCGGTTTCATGACAAAGACGGCAAGGCGGTCGGCCCCTGGCCGAAGGTGTTTGTCGTCTCCGGTACCACCGGACTTCAGACGTGTGAACGCGTGTATCCCATTCCGGAAAACGCGGTGACCCTCCGGCTGAAACCGGCCAATTTCGGCAAATCGGGCAAGGTGGAGTTCAAGGAGGTCCAGATAGAGGAGCTCAAACAGCTCGATCAGTACAAACGTTCCACGGCTCCGGCTGTCACGCCCGCCGCCCCGGAAGCCGCCGTTCCGCAGGCACAGCTCACGCCGGAGCAAAACCTGCTGATCGCCCCGGCTCCGGGAGGCGTGCCGCAACAGGGACTTTCCGGCCGGAATTGTACGTTGCAGGTGAAGAACGGCCGGCTGAATGCGACGATTGAAGGGAACGGGTTTGCCTGAACGGCCTGTGGGAGTTCCGCCCGGAACTCCCGGGGGATCCCGTCGGGAAAATCCCGGAAACGGGTTCCGGCTGGGGGTATTTCAAAGTTCCGGGTTCCTGGCCGGTCACCCGCAACGGCATGGAGTTGATCCTTTCTGATTCGGTTCGCAAGTCGCTGGATCTCAAACAGCTCAATGGCGGATTTTACCGCCGGGAGATCACGGTTGATCCCGCCTGGAAAGGGCGCCGGATTCTGCTCTGCGCCGATATGGTGCAGACCTGTGCCAAAATCTATGTCGACAAGAAGGAGGCGGGCGAACTCTATTACCCAGGCGGCGAGGTCGATCTCACCGGGAAGTTGATTCCCGGGCGAAGCCATGAGCTTGTGCTGCTGGTTCGGGCGACTCCCGGAGAGAATGTGGTCTTCATGGCTCCCGGCCGGCTGGTGAAGACGGAGGGGGGGCTGGTCAATCGGGGAATCACCGGTGATCTCTATCTGGAGTCTCGTCCGGAAGCGGCGGTGATCCGCGATGTGCTGGTTCTGCCATCGGTCAGGAAGAGCATGATTCGCTTCGATGTCGGGCTGGAGGCTCTGCCGGCGGGAACCTACCGGCTGGAGGCGGAGATCGCGGAGCATGGGCGCCGGGTAAAAACAATCCGTTCCGAACTCTTCCCGGCAAAGGAGCGGAACTTTCGCCACACCTTTCAGGAGAGCTGGTCGAACGCCAAGCTGTGGGATTTGGATTCCCCGGAAAATCTCTATACGGTGAAACTGCGCCTGTTCTCGGAAAGCGGGGCACTGCTCGATGAATTTCTGGAAGAGGAGTTCGGATTCCGGGAGTTCTGGACGGAGGGGCGGTTTCTGTTTCTCAACGGGAGCAAACTCTATTTGCGGGCGCTGGCGGCACGAACTCCGCTGGCGCCGTTGTATGCTTCCCCGGAGTGGATCGAACATCTGGTCCGGGAATCCCGCCGGCTCGGGGCGAATTTTCTGATCGGCTTGAACTACAACTTTCAGCCCGGCGTGGTCAGCCACCTGACCAGTTTTCATCGTGAAACATCGCGGCGCGGGATGCTGACCGCACTTACGCTGCCCCACGTCCGGGATTTTCACCTGAATATGCGCGATCCGGCGACCGCGCTGGCCTATCGGAGACAGGCGGAACATCTGATTCGGCGCCTTCAGAATGTTCCCGGCGTGGTCATGTACGCAATGAATCACAATGCCACCGGATATGCCGGGGATCAGAATCCCGCCCGGCTCGGTACCGGCTACAAGCCGGAAGATGTGGTTTTCGCCAGTGCATTCGATCTCCGGCGAAACGCCGATATCGCCGCGCGCATCGCCCGGGAACTGGATCCCTCCCGTCCGGTTTATCACCACGAAAGCGGCAATCTGGGAGATCTTTTCACGCTGAACTGCTATTTGAACTGGGCTCCGCGTCAGGAGCGCAGCGACTGGTTGGAGTGCTGGGAGCATTCGGGGCGGATGCCGGTGTTTTTTGTTGAGTGGGGACTTCCGCACGTCGCGAGCTGGTCCAGCTACCGCGGCCCCGCCTTCATCTGGCGGAGCGCGGCCCGGCAATGCCTCTGGGTCAATGAGTTCAATGCCGCAATTCTGGGAGAAAAGGCCTACCGTGCCGATCCGGCAAAAAAATTCCTGTACGACCGCCAGGAGTCGATGCTCAAGGGGAATCGGCCGGTTTTCTTCAGCCGGCTGGGAGCCAATACCTTCCTCAACGACATCCGCGACGTTCACGAAGTGCGGAACTATTTCATTTCGAAAAATTTCCGTGACATGCGCGCCCGGGGCATCTCCGGACTTCTGCCCTGGGATCAGTTCCTCTGCTGGAAGCAGACCGGTCCCGGCGACCGGCCCCGGCACAATCCCCGGCGGTTTGAACGGCTGAAACAGCCGGGCGTCGTGCCGGATCTCTTCTATTCCGCCGGCGAGGCGATTCTGAATCCTCTGGCCAGATTCCGCGAAACGCCGACCGGCGAGGGAATCCGCTCCGATTTTCAGGATGAGCTCGGCTGGATTGGCGGACAGGTGGATGAATTCACGGAACTCGGGCATAACTTCCGCCCCGGTGAGCGGGTGCGAAAATCGCTGGTCCTGCTCAATCACAGCCGGAAAACGAAAGAGGTGAAATGGCGTTGGGAGGTCCCTGCGCTTGGGCTGAGAGAAGAGGGAACGCTTCCGGTCGCGGCCGGGGAGCGGCATCTGCTGCCGCTGGAGTTTTCGATTCCGGAAACGGTCTCCGGGCCGCTGGAAATCCGGGCGGAGCTGGAGTTTTCCGGTTCGAAAAAGAGGACGGACCGGTTTGTCATCGACGTGATTCAACCGCGCACCGTCACTCTGCGCAGCCGTGTCGGCTGCTGGGATCCGGAGGGGAGTGCCATGGTGTTGCTCAAACAGCTCGGCGTGTCGGCACATCCGGTGAAGACGGCGGAGGATCTGAACGGAATTCAGCTGCTGATCATCGGTCGCAACGGACTTGCCGGACTGCCGTTCCCGCTGGCGGAACCGCTTCGCAACGGGTTGAAGGTCCTGCTGCTCGAACAGCCGTCACAGGAGTTTGCCCGGCTTGGACTGCGTTACACCGAACAGGGGTTCCGGGAACTCTTTTCCAACGGAATCCGCCATTTCCCCGACCTGCATGACTGGCGCGGGCAGGCCACCCTGCTGCCGCCCATGCTCGCGGTGGCCGCGTACGAAACCGGCAGTCCCCAGTGGGATTGGAATGGCTTCCGCAACGCGCGCGTCTGGCGGGCCGGCAACCGCGGGGCTCTGACGGAGGTGCTGTTGGAGAAACCCCCGGTCGGCAACTGGCTTCCGTTGTTGCAGTGCGGGTTTGATCTGCAATATTCGCCGCTGCTGCTGTTGTCCGAAGGCAGGGGGAAGATGCTTTTCTGCCAGCTGGCGGTGTCGGGGCGGTCGACCCCGGACCCGGAAGCGGAGAAGGTGCTCGGCGACGCATTGCTCTATCTGGATCGCGCCCGGACCGGGAACGTGAGAAAGGTGTTTTTTCTGGGCGATGCGGTCGGGGCCGGTTACTTGACAGCGCTGAAGGTGCCGTTCAAACCGTGGACGCCGGAGGAAACGCTTGATTCCGATACGCTGCTGGTCCTCGCCTCGGGAGCTCGCCCCGGAGAGTTGACCGCCGCGTTGCGGAACGGGTGCAACGTGCTGGCCCTGGGACTTTCCCGGGCGGAACTGGAGGAGATTCTGCCCGGAGGATTCCGCGTGGAGACGCGCCGCTGCTATTCCGATTTTGTGCCGGCTCTTCACGACAACCCGGAATTTCTCGGCATCAGCAATGCGGATCTTCACTGGCGCGGCGGCATGCAGATGGATGCATTCCCCGCAGATGCGGCAGGCGGCTGTTCGCTCGATCGGAAGAGACTGGGGCGGGGCACCATTGTGGCATTTCAGCTGCCGCCCTGGAAATTTGATGAAGAGGAGTTTTACTACCGCACCTGCCGCCGTCGTTCCGCGTTTCTGGGCGCCCGGCTGCTGGCCAATCTCGGCGCGGAATTCCGTACCGGTTTCTTCTCCCTTTTCGGCGAGGCGGCCGGCAATATCCGCTTCCAGCTGCCGAACGATTCCTGGCGGGGAGTGGAGGACCCGGAAAATTCCGGACGGAAGCAGGGATTTTTCCGGCATGATTTTCAACCGGATGGTTCTTGGCGGCCGGTTGCGGTTCCCGGCTGTTTTGACAATCAGTTTGAAGAGCTGGCCAATTACGACGGTTTCTTCTGGTATCGGTTGGAATTTGAGCTGCCGGCCGCGTATGCGAAATTTCCTGCGGAACTTTCGTTCGGCAGCGTGGATGATGAGTCCTGGATCTGGCTCAACGGTCGTTTGCTCGGCGAAGTTTCCGCGCGGACAAATCCGAAGGATTACTGGAAGGTTGCGCGCAGCTATGCATTGGCGCCGGATTGGTTGAAGGCGGGACGCAACACCATTGCAGTGCTCTGCCGTGACCTGCGGAACAAAGGCGGCATACTGGGAATTCCCGAACTGAAATTCCCCCGCACGTTCCATTTCTATTATGACGAGCCACTGGCGGATGATGATCCCTACCGGTATTACCGCTGGTGAACGGGAGACGGAACTCCCGCGATCTTCCCGGCCGTTCCGTCTCTCCCAATCCGGGAGGGGATGACTGAGTCCCTGTTGCGGGACGGTTGTCCAGGATCGACCGGGAATCTTGAATTTTTCGGGCCGGCTTGCCTGATTTGGCAAGCCGGCCCGAAATTGATCGTTCAATGTGCGGAATTATTTCTTCAGCGTGGCTTTCTCGGCTTTCAGCACCGGAGTTTTCCAGTTCGGAACCCGGTAGACGGTGCCGGAGAGTTCGACGACGTGTTCGGCGATTTTCTTGAGTTCCGCGTTGTCCGACGCGCAGACAAAGTAGCTGTTCTCATACTCGCCGCGGCTGTTGCTCTTCATCAGCGCAAAGTCGGCGGCACGGGTCGTGCTGCTCGGAACCGCGACCAGATAGCCGGTGGCGGTAACCTTTTCCCCCTTTGTAAGATCGACGCCGATCGCCTTGAGCTCCAGATCCATCTTATCCGGCGCGGCCGCGGGCGCGGGCTTTTCCTCCGGCGGAACCGGCTTGGCCGTCGCCGCAGGCTGGGCCTCTTTCTCCGGCGCCGGAGTTGCAGCCGGGGCTTTTTCCACCGGTTTCACTGCCGGCTTGTTTTCCGGCTTTGCGGCCGGTTTTTCCGCCGGCTTTTCCGCCGGGGCCGGAGCCTCCGTCTGGACTTTGGCCGGGGCGGTTTCCGGCTTTGCCGCGGGAGCGGCGGCCGCTGCCGTCACCGGAGCGGCGACCTTCACGTAGCTTTTGGCCACGTAGAGCTTCAGCCCTTCCGGCGGCGCGATTTTCGCCCAGTTGTGGCGGGTGGTGCGTTCCACTTTGACGACGGTTCCCGCCGGAAGCAGTCCGTAGCTGGGGGCCTCCTGCGCCATGTCCATGCGCATGTTGACCGGCGAAGTCACCTTCCCGTCACGCAGAAAGACCTCCGAAACGTAGACCGGCGTCTTCGCCGGCGCGGTAATCTCATAGAACTCCCCCTGCAGGGAGAGCACGTCCACCTTGTCGCCCGCGCGCAGTTTCATCACGGCGGGCGCACGGAGCTCCGGTTTCATCCGGACGTTGAGCAGACGGGCGGTGACGGTTCCCTCTTCTCCGGCCTGGAGGGTCAGCGCGCTGAGAATGGCTCCGAACAGCAGAGTTCCGAATTGTCTTGTCATCTTGAACACTCCCTTGAAAATGTTGTCTTTTGTGGTAGATTTACTGATAATATACTTGAATTTCGGACAGGTACAATCGAAAATGAAAAAAAATCCGATTTTGTTCTTGGTTTCTGCTTTTCTACTGATTTTTTCTGCCGGGTGCAGTATGTTTCCGGAGGAAGAGGAGGTTCCCCTGCCGCTTGCCGGCAGCGTGTGGCGCCCGGTGATGCTCGACGGCGGGGAGGCGCCTGTTCCGGCATTGGAATCCGATGTCCGGCTGCTCTTTCAGGTGGATGGCGAGCTCAGCGGCTCCACCGGCGACAACCGGTTTTTCGGGGAGTACCGCCTCCGGGGCGATGGGATGCAGATCGGGCCGCTGAGCGTCACCCGCCGTCTCGGACCGAACCGGGCGTACGAGGAGCGTTTCCTCGCGGTGCTCCGGCTGACCGCCTTCTATGCCATCCGGGGGCGGTCGCTCTCGTTGCTGGATGAGCAGCGCCGGGTGCTGGCCGAATTCCGGGGAGAACCCGGGTTCCCGGAAACGGAGTGAGGAGGCGCGCCATGAAGGGATATGCGGCGAATTTTCTCCGGTATTTGCGCGCGGAGCGGAACGCTTCCGAGCATACCGTGGAGGCGTATTCGAGCGACATTCTGGAGTTCATCACCCGGGTCAAGGGCGGGGAGGAATCGTTCAACGACTGGGGCGGCGTGGACCGCGACGACGCGAAGATCTTTCTGCTCCGGCTTCATGAGGCGGGGGACGGCAAGCGTTCGATGCAGCGCAAACTTTCGGCGATGCGTTCCTTTTTCCGCTACCTGGTCCGGTCGGAGCTGGTGAAGGAGAATCCGTTTCTCCGGCTGCCGCCGATCAAGGCGGACCAGCCGCTGCCGCTGGTGATGAGCATCAACCAGATCGACCGGCTGACCGCGGCGGTCGACGAGTTCTGGCGTCAGGCGCTGGCGGCGGGAATTCCGAAGTCGGAGGAGTCTGCCGCCTTTTCTGCCGCCCGGGATCTGGCGATGATCGAAGTGATCTACTCCGGCGGATTGCGGATCAGCGAAGCGGTCGGGTTGAATTACGGCGATCTCGACCTCATCGGCGGCGTGGTCAAGGTGCGCGGGAAGGGGAAGAAGGAGCGTCTCGCAGTGCTCGGCCGCCCGGCGGAGCGGGCGCTCCGGGCCTATCTGAAACTTCGCGCCGGCCTGGGAGCCGGCCGTGCTCCGGGGGCGCCGGTGTTTCTCAATCAGGCGGGGGAGCGGCTGACACCGCGCTCGTTTCAGCGGAATTTGAAGAACTACCTGCTGACGGCGGGGCTTCCGCCGGATCTTACGCCGCACAAACTGCGCCATTCGTTTGCGACGCACCTGCTGGATGCGGGGGCGGATCTGCGGAGCGTGCAGGAGATGCTCGGTCATGAGAATCTCAGCACCACGCAGATCTACACCCACGTCAGTGCGGAGCGGATGAAAGAGGTGTACAAAGAGGCGCATCCCCGCGCCAAGTAGCGCCGACGGGGGGAGGGGCATTTGCCGTACGGGAGGGGGCATTCCGTTCCTTTGCCTGCCGCAGAGCTTGTACCGCTTGAAAACAGATAGATCACAATCAGGACGCAATACCATCGGAAGCCGTGTTTTTCCGAAGGCGGAAAAATGGTGCGATCATCAGATAGCCAATGAGGATAAGTGTGGCAATGCAGAAAAGTGATTCCATGATTGTGCCGTTGGGGGAATATGGGATAAAGGGAGAAAATGGGGATGATGCTAGTATTTGAACGGGTGCTTTTTCCCCGGGTGCGCTTCCTGCCAGCATTTGCGCCGTTCCATGACGTTCAGCCGATGACCGGGCGGCAGAAACAACATGCAGCCGATCAAATAGAACAGCTGGAGACCGGCCAGGAAAGCCCATGGTCTAAAGATCAGAAGAACAAATTTCATGCGTCCACCCCACTCCTATTAATTGCGTGATCGTTGAAATTATGATATTTTGGGGAGAATTACAAAGTTCAAATCCACGAGGGTGGGATGGGAACGGACCAGTCGGACCGGTCCGAAGAGAGGAACACGCGAGTTTCAAATCCTAAGGAGGGATGGGGACGCACAAAGAGCGCGAGTTCTGGCTCTGGGTTTCAAGCGTTTCAAATCCACTAGGGTGGGATGGGGACTATCGGACGCCATTTCTTCAGCTATTCGACGCAAATGTTTCAAATCCACTAGGGTGGGATGGGGACGGTTACGACTGCCGAAGCCGTGGCGGAGAACAAGGCGTTTCTAATCCACTAGGGTGGGATGGGGACTCAATAGGAAAGACTGAATAACCCTTAGTAGGCTATGTTTCTAATCCACTAGGGTGGGATGGGGACGTACTCAACAATCTTACCGGAGCGCGCGATGCGCTGGGTTTCTAATCCACTAGGGTGGGATGGGGACTCGAGCGTCGCGGCCAGCTCGCGCAAGGCGGCTTTCAGTTTCTAATCCACTAGGGTGGGATGGGGACTCGTGCCTGACAGCTTGATCGACGGGTTCCGATGGCGTTTCAAATCCACTAGGGTGGGATGGGGACTCCGACTGCTTGAAATCCCGCATTGCGGATCTGGAATGTTTCTAATCCACTAGGGTGGGATGGGGACACGAACAATGTAAGCTATGTGCCGAAGTTGAATAAGTTTCTAATCCACTAGGGTGGGATGGGGACGAACTACTACACGAAAGCGGAAATCGACGAAAGGTTGTTTCTAATCCACTAGGGTGGGATGGGGACGCGAGAAAGATTCTTACAAACCCAGTATTGATAGGGTTTCTAATCCACTAGGGTGGGATGGGGACCGGATCCGGCCGCGGTTCGCCCTCCCAGGAGCCGCGTTTCTAATCCACTAGGGTGGGATGGGGACTGCAAACGCGTCACTCTCTATAGTTGTCACGCTGTGGTTTCTAATCCACTAGGGTGGGATGGGGACGAAAAATTGACGACATCGACCGACGAGTTCGAGAAAAGTTTCTAATCCACTAGGGTGGGATGGGGACGCCGTCCGCCGGAAACTCTCGAAGAGGCAAAGCATAGTTTCTAATCCACTAGGGTGGGATGGGGACACGCAATGTTGTTTTTGGTGCGCGATCTGGCGGATGTTTCTAATCCACTAGGGTGGGATGGGGACGCCGCCGGAAGTCTGTTCGTACTCGCTCAAAAGGTGTTTCTAATCCACTAGGGTGGGATGGGGACACAATTTCCCGGTTCCCTAATCTGTTTTCTTTAATGGGTTTCTAATCCACTAGGGTGGGATGGGGACACGGTGGAAAATGCGACCATTGCCGGGCTGGTGGTGCGTTTCTAATCCACTAGGGTGGGATGGGGACGTATCCGAACGGCGGATTTCCGGACGGCCACTCGCCAGTTTCTAATCCACTAGGGTGGGATGGGGACGTTATGGCATTCTCGTATCGCGGCGATGTCTTCCGAATGTTTCTAATCCACTAGGGTGGGATGGGGACCCGAAAAACTCGAATGACACCTTGAAACTTACAACCAGTTTCTAATCCACTAGGGTGGGATGGGGACGTTGTATCCCTCCCCCGCGGTCGCTTCGGTCATCACCGTTTCTAATCCACTAGGGTGGGATGGGGACTCAATGGCGAGACCGGCATGTGGCACTGCCACAACTGGTTTCTAATCCACTAGGGTGGGATGGGGACACACGATTCGCGATAAAATGATGTCGATTGCCGAAGGTTTCTAATCCACTAGGGTGGGATGGGGACAATAGGGAACAAAATCCGCTCTCGTTTTTTTAACTGGTTTCTAATCCACTAGGGTGGGATGGGGACTCGCCAGCGCCTGAACCCGGCGGTTTGCATTTCCGTTGTTTCTAATCCACTAGGGTGGGATGGGGACCCGCGCAGCCCGTCCGACCATCGCCGCCCTCATCGAGTTTCTAATCCACTAGGGTGGGATGGGGACCGGTACGCGACCGAGATCGGAAGCCGGTTTAAATTGGTTTCTAATCCACTAGGGTGGGATGGGGACCTCCGCCGTAAGGTCGCGGATTTCCAGCATGATTTGTTTCTAATCCACTAGGGTGGGATGGGGACTTTTTGAGGAACTGGAAGAGCATTTTTTCTGACCTAGTTTCTAATCCACTAGGGTGGGATGGGGACGAAGTCGTCACCTTGAGGGTGACCGGGATCAAAGCGGTTTCTAATCCACTAGGGTGGGATGGGGACGTACGCAACGGCACATGTTGTGAAGCGGAAGAGAAGGGTTTCTAATCCACTAGGGTGGGATGGGGACCCGTGGCTTTGAGGCCGCAGATCAGTATTTCAATACAATTTTCAACGTCGCCGTTGATGAAAGTTAAACCGCTTGATAATATAGTGTTGCTGTAAAAAAAATCAACTTGATTCGGTTTTCAAACAACTCGAATATCCCAGAAAAACAATATGCTCTTTCTGTCGGTATTCAATCATGCAATATTTTTACTGTCAACAAATTAAATATGATATTTCTTGCTCCGGACGATTGTTCTCTGTGATAGTCATATGATGTTGGATATGTTTCCTTTCATCTCTCCCAGTTGCTCGCGCCGGAGCAATTTCTCGCTTTCAACGGAATACAAAGTAATATGGCTGTCTGCCGCACGAGTTTCATTTAATAGATTCTTGATTTTAATGAATTGTGAATAGGTGACATTCCCTTCAAAAACCGAATTCTGATTCCAGAAAAGATACTTTTTCAACAACTTGTGCAATTTGACGCAGTTGTCATGTTCGGTGTCATACACGATAATGAGATACATTTCAGTATTCGATCCGATATGGTTTGTATTCCCTGCCTTCCAACAAATAATTCACCAGCTTGTAGCAATCCAGCCGCAACAGCTGACGATACGATACTGAGCGGTTCAATGCCGGACAATGGACTGTCTGACGCAGCCCCTGATCCCATTCCTGAAGAATCTTCTGTCGCGCATTATCTGTCAGCAGAAAACCATTGCTGTATTTCCGGAAGTCTTTGTCCCCAACCATCCGACAGCCCCAGAGGCGGAACAACAATCGATCCACCAGCAATGGTTTGAATGGCTCCACCAGATCCAACGCCAGAGAATACCGGCGCGTCTGAGGCGTATGAAGATAGGAGATCCCGGGATAGAGTGCCGTCCGGTACAACTCGCTGACACAGGCGGTATAAAGCAGGCTGTTCAAAAAGGAGAGCAGCGCATTCAAGGGATTATCCGCCGGATGATAGACGCGTTTAAACGGTGCTGCTAGGTTACCCAGCCATACGGGCCATGCCTGATAATAGATTCGTCGGACGTTGCCTTCCAGCCCCATTAGTTCTTCCGGTGTAGTCCGGTTCGACAGCTCTTCGGAAAAACGATGGATTGTTTCTGCCGCTTCTTCCAGACCGCCTTTCCGGCGTTGGTAGTAAAGCACGATTGACCGGATGTTGTGAAATGTCGCTTCCAGCAGGGCGCGACAGATGGCAAGACGCTCTTCCGGGGTTCGGTATGCTTCTCCCTGGCGGATCACCAGATCGCCGCTGAGTTGTTCCGCGTGAGGAAACAACGTCCCGGTATGGTGCCCAAACCAGTTGAAGAAGTGGATCGGGATCTTTCGACTGTTCAAAAAGTTTATCAACTTGGAGTTCAGCGTGATTTCCCCGAAAACGTAGACCGCGTCCACACTCTCCACCGGGAGAAAGTGAACTGCTTCAGCCGGTTTTTCATCCAGCGCTTCCTCTTCCTGGTCCGGCGGCGTTTCTTCCGGCGGCAGTGCGGTTTTCTCGAAACGCAACGTATTGTCATGGCGCCGTAAGCGGCCGGACTTGGTCAGATAAAGGTTCATAGAAAACAGAGCTCCTCATACGCACAACGTCTGCAGTAAGAGCGACGGATTGCCGCCGGTAACGGACCGGCAAGCAGCCGTTCACACGCGTCCCGATCGCTCTCCACCTGCCGTAAAGCGGCCTCATCCCACTCCACCGTCACGGTTTTCCGTTTCCCGGGATAGTGGAGTATCGCCCGACTGGCCCGGATTCCGCGGGCGTTGAGATAATAGAGATAGTAACGCACTTGCGCCTCATCCCCGCCACCGGGAGCTTCCCCGTGTTTTGTTTCATGAATAACACCGTCTTTGAAGTCCGCCCAGTCAAGCACCCCGGCCTCGCCGATGGGAATTTCCTTCTCTTCGCGGGAAAAACTCGTTTCTCCGAGCAAGGCTCCCAGTTGAACGAGATCGCTCTCGTGTTCCAGACGGATTCCGTGGCGGAACAGCCAGAGTTTGCGGGGGCAGACATGCAGGTAATTGAGATCGGTGCCGGTAAGCTCCACGGATTTTCCTCCCTCATACAATCATCGCTGCCGCCAGATAGACCGGCAGCTCGTCGGGATACGAAATCCGGCCGACCGGTTCCCCTAGACCGAGTTCCGGAAGTACGGCGGAGGCGGGAGCAATTCTGCGATCGTTCACCAGTGCCAGAAACTGTTTCCGCTCCTCCGGGGTGCTGCTGTCGGTCGCGATCTTTCCGTTTAATTTGGAGAGCTGATCGAAAATCTCCTGCGATTCGACGAGGACAAGTTCACGGCCCCGCTCTTCTCCAAAGAGTTCCGCCACCCACTGCGTGTTTTCAAACGTGCAGCCGAGCGTCTGCGGCGAAGACGCCGGAATCGAAAGCCATTTCTCCATGAGGCCGGAGGCGGAAAGGCGGGCGAACACATTTCGTTGAATTTCGGAGAGTTTCGCCGACAGGTCGGAGTCGCGCAGAACGGTGTCCTCCTCCCATTTCCGGAAGAACTCCTCCTCCTGCTTCAAGAATTTCAACTCCTCCCGGTAAATCCGGTCGAAGGGCGGTGTCTTCAGCCGGAGATCATGATTCTGCTGAACCTCCAGCAGCCGGGTCCGGGTGCTGAAGCCATCCTCGTCAACCAGCGCAAAAACCTTGACTTTGCACGGCTCGGCCCTCCCGTTCCGTCCGACCCGGCCGCCCCGCTGAATCGTTGCCGCCAGCCCTTGAAAATCGATCAGGGCCGCATCGAAATCCAGATCAACCCCGACTTCGATCATCTGCGTGGAAATCAGTGTGACCGGACGACGTTTCATCGCTTCCCGGCAGCAGAGAATCAGTTCCCGGCGCAATCCCGGCGGCACCAGTCCGTCCAGCCAGACCACGAGACGACCGGTTCCCGGCCGGCGCAGCTCCTCCAGCTGCTCCCATGGGGCAAACGGCTGCTGGAAAAATTTTCGCAGCGGCCAGCTCCCGGCGCCGATCAGATTGACCACCACCAGCAGATTCCGGGTGTCGGCGGCGTGGAATGCTTCGATCTGTTCCCCCAGCTCTGCGACGGAGAGTTCCCCCAGCGAGCGGTATATCCGCCGTTGATCGATCTCCGGTGCCCGGTAAACCGGCAGACTCTCTGCGGCGGGAATGCGGCGGGAATCCTCCAGATCCCAGAAAGGAAAGGGTTCCAGCGGCGTCGCCGATCCCAGAATGAATCTGCAATGGCATCGCCGGGCGTATTCCCGCGCCATCCGGAAGAAAAAGGGCAGAATCACCTGCGGCAGTTTGTGAAACTCATCCAGAATCACCACCGCGTCATGCAGGCCGAGGCCGCGGATGCAGCGGTTGCGGTCGGGGTGGCACATCGCCAGCAGCACCTGATTGAAGGTCGTGACATTGTAGGAGTGCTGAAACGGATGCTGTTCAATCTCCAGCGCCTCGGCGTCGTCGCCGTTGCCGTTCCGATTTTCCGGAACTGCGGCCGGGAGGGTGTGGCTCTCCCGCCGGCGGCAGTTCCAGATCTGCGCATCACAGTCGGAGAAATAGTCCTCGAAAACCTGATCCGCCACCGAGACCTGCGGTACGGCAAAGACAATCCGCCGGAATCCCTCTCGTTTCGCCAGCTGTTCTGCTCCGCGCAGCATCGCCTCGGTTTTTCCGAGTCCGGTCGGCGCATCGATGAAGTAAAAAATTCCCTCCGTCGCCGTCACCTTCAAAAACGACTCCCGCAGAAGGGTGCGGAGCTTCGCCACCGGCGAGTTGCCGGAAAAGGAGCGTTCCGGACGAGGACGGAATTCCTGTTCCGGAAAGGCGCTCCTCCACGATTCAACCGCCGCCGCCCGGCCGGACTGCCGTGCCGCGGAACGGTGATCCTGCAGGCACATGCGCCCCAGCAGAGAACGGCTGTGCAGACAGGCCTGCAGCCGGAGTTCCGGGGGGAGCGCCGCGCCGCACTCCCGGTTGAACTGCACCCGCGGTTCGCGGGAGCTCCGCGGGGCGATCTCCTCCAGGCGGCGCCATGCCTTTTCCAGAACCGTTTCCGGCAGTTCCGGAAGCAGTGATGCGATTCCTCCGTCGCGGTCCAGGGCGAACGCCTTCGCCTGAGGATCACCCGCAATCAGCGCAAGACTGTCGAGTTGTGCCGTGCCGAGCTGTTGCAGCGCGGTGTGGTGCGCCGCGGCGGTATGAAGCGCGACCAGACTCCAGTACGCGGCGTTGTCTCCTCCACGTTCCAGCAGCAGAAGCGCGGCAAAGACGCCGCCCGCCGCCGCGTGCTGGTGGGGCGAGGCGGAGGCGGCGCCGGTGATGTACGCCTGCCACGCCTTCGTCGCCTTCCCGAGATCGTGACAGGCGCAGATAATCCGCTCCTCCGGCGTTTCCGCCGCCGTCATGACCTCTGCGAGGTGTTCGCGCAAATCGGAGTCGATTCCGTGGCTGAAGAGCTTCAAGAGACCGCCTCCGTTTTCCGGACCCAGCCGCGCACAAACGGAGTTTCCTGCCGGATGCCGGGGTTCTCCGGCGTCGGGTAGATCCAGTATCCGTCGCTCTCAATCCGCTCGAAGCACTCGTTCGCGTTGACGATGTGCCGGGAGAACGGAACCGCTTCCCCCAGAGGAATTCCGTCGACGTGAAACGCCCAGTCTGCACTCTCCGGCAACTCTCCGGCAATCCGCACCTTCCGCACGATCGCCCGGCAGAAGGAGGCGCCGAGCGCCAGCGGGAAGGCCGGCTGCCGCAACGCTTCCGCCAGTTTCCCGGCTGCCGGTTCGGGCAGGCGTACGGCGACCTCGTACGCCGGATTGTGAATCACCTGCTGCTGAATCCGCAGATTTTCCAGCTTGCCGATCTCCTTGCAGCCATTGACATTCCAGGGGGCGCGGACCGGAATCCCTCCGATCCAGCGGCAGGCGACGTGGAAATCGTTCTCCTCCTCCCAGGCGAGAAGCTCCGGCGATACCGGCCACGGCAACCCCTTTTTATCCAGCTGTTTCAGGAGTTTCGCATCCGGCGCCTTGGCCGCGGTGGAACGGGGAGAGGCGAAGCCGAGCGCCGCCCCGCAGATTCCGGCCAGATTGCCCGGCGCCGGGCCGAGGCAGGAGTAACTGCCCATCGAGTCGTAGACGTTGCGCCACAACGCCATATCTCCGGCAAGTTCAAAGATCAGAATGCTCATGCTCCGGCTCCGGGCAGCGGCACCGGGAAGTTGGCCGCCTGATGTTTGAGGAATACAGTTTGGTCGTTGCAGTTCCAGCCTGCCAGATAACCCGGCAGCAGGTTTTCCAGCGCGGCGACGGCGCCGGAGTGGCTCTTGATCCGCTTCTCCTCCAGCAGATCGTAGAGCGAGGCGGGATTGGCGTAACTCACTTCGCCGGTCGGCAGCCAGCCGACGAGGAACTGCGCGAACTGCGAACGCTGGGTGAAGGAGGGATAACGGTCGCTGGAGTAGGCGCGCCACATCCCGTTGGCCAGCGCTTCGATCCAGCGGGCCGCGCCGTTGTTCTGCCAGTCGATCAGTTGATTGCCGGAGGCGTTGATCCGCAGCATGTTGAGATTGATCTCCCACAGGGCGAGGAAAAAGCCGTATTCGAGAGAATCGACGGTGGCCGAACCGGCGGAATCCTTGACGCGGTTCTCCTTGTCCAGCGTCGGGAATGCGTTGTTGCGCCCGAGGGAATAGATTTCGCAGTCGTGAAACGTCACCGGGCGGAACAGGGTGTTGACCGCATTGGTGACGTTGAAATTTTCTCCCTTGACCGCGTGGACGTACCCGAAAAGCGGCAGATCCAACGTGTTGTACAGCGCGTCATGCATATCCGGCTTGCTGATTCCGGCGGCCTCGCGGATCTTCTTGAGCCGCAACTCAAAGTTGCAGGGGTTTCCCGCTTCATCCTCCTTCTCGTAAAAGACCGTCTCCGTCCCATGCGGCAGATGTTCCGCCACGGCGTAGGCTTTGAGGCCGCGGCGGACGTGGTGCTTGATGTGGACGTCGCTGGTGAACACCTGACCGGTTTCGTCGTTCATCCGCAGTGTGCTGCTGTACGGGTCGAGATTGGGACGCGCCTGAATGGCTTCAAACCCGAACAGAAGATAGGCGTTGCCGGTTGCGGGGAGCGTGGAGTTGACCTTAATCATGTTTCACCTCTTTGTTGTCATCCGATTTTTTCTCGTAGTAAACCATACCGCAAATCAGGCCGGAATTGAACGCATCCCGGCGGCTTTCCGGCAGCAGCGAACGGAGGAACGGCAGCAGACGGCAGTTGAAAAGCTGCTCTTTCTCCAGATTCATCAAAAGGCCGATTCCTTTTTCGAACACCCGGAAGAGCTCTTCTCCGCGCAGGCGTGACGGCTGCCGCCCCTGCGTGGCGGAGAACGCACGGCCCTGCTGTTGTACGGTCCAGCAGAGGTCATGAAGCAGCATGCCGGTCAGCGCGCCGCGCGCAAAGAGGGCGAAATCCTCTTCCGGAACGCCGGACCAGGCCATGCGGAGAAAGTTTTCGAATTTCGTTTTTTCTTTCTCTCGCAACAACTCATGCGCTTCACCAAGCAGCGATTGCAACGTGGGGGGATGGATGGAACTTTTCATGCCGAACACTCCTGTTGTTATGTCGTCAAAGTTTTCGATTCTGGCCAACTCCATTTGAAATTCATTCTCTTTCAACCGATTGGGATTTGTCCGGGCGACGGCGATCATGTGTTGAAGCCGGAGCAGCTTGCCGACCACGCGGAAATAACTGCACGCCCCCAGATCGTCGATCAGCTGTTTGCCGGACTGGTTTTTGCAGAAACGCTGGAAATTCAGAAACAGCTCACGTCCGGAAATCAGCCTTTTCTGCAACGCCCGGGTGAAGAGTTCGGTCCAGTAGCGGTAGACGCTCGGCGTGTCGCCCTGCTGCCCGGTCAATGCCTGTTTCATGTACCCCACCACGGCATACTGCAGATGGGAGTTGACGAGTTCCGCGTTGAGCATCTGCCAGTAGTCCAGCGAAACCGACGGGACGATCTCCTGCACAATGCGTTTTTTCTGGCTACCCATTTCCAGATGGGTCAAAAAAACTGTTGTGGAGTATGGCGTCGGCAGGATGGCCGGCGGATGTGCCAGAAGCTCTGCCTGATCGTCATTCCCGGCGGAACCGGATTTCTGTTTTTTCTTCTTCACCTCAAAGAAAAGTCTTTTTCTGGCGTTCTCTCCGTCGATCACCTCCTTGAGCACGCTGTAGGGGCAATCTCCTTCCGGAAGGAACAGCAGAGAGGAGGTGGCGGGCGAGGGGGCGACATTCACACGGTATTCCAGCTTGTTTGCCCACAAGCCGCGAATCGAATGGATGGAACTTTGCGGAATGACTCCCATCAAGCGGCGGAATTCCGACTCACGGATCGCATCGAGCTTGTACTCTTTGCCGAAGGCATTGCGACCGAGACCGCTGCCGGATTGAAACTCTTCGGCGACCAGCTCCAGATCGGCGACCTCCGGAGGCGTGAGGAAGTGCATGATTTCACGCGAACGGGCCACATCGATGCCCAGCGCCTCCAGCGCCTCGCTCTCCCCGCTGTTCGCCCGGAGCCAGTGCACAAGATGTTTTCCACTGCTCAGACGGCAGATGCTGATCAAGGGCCACTGGCCGCGCGGTGCTTTGAACTTGTACCAGGCGGTCGGGAGTTTTTTGGTATTTGCATTTTCCATCATCGCCTCGAAAGCGGGAATTTCTTCCCGCAGCCGGGCGGCGACCTCCGGATCGAAGGTTTCGAGCCATTCGAGAAAACCCCGCGAATAGCGAAGATAGATCGCTGATTTTGCCACGCCACCGAAATTAGGCTTATCGAGACTGAAATATTTTGAACTGCCGCTGTATAGCAAGCCTTTGCCCAAAGAGGTACCGGAAACATAAAAACTTTGCCAACAGACGTTGAATTTATTACTCCTGTCCGGCGTGTCATCGTAGTGGAGGAGGTCGCTAGGGACCATTCCGCCGGCGACGATCTCCCAATGGACAGCCTTTCCGTCGATCGACGGCTCCGCCACATAGACCTCTTCTTCCGACGGTCCGGCGTCCAGATCATAGAGCCCCTGTGCAATTGTCTCGTCAATTCGTTTCAGCAGCATGTCGAGTTCCTCCCGAGTTCCATCAGGCCCCAGCCGCTGGAGTTGAGTGCCCCCAAGCCCGCGGACCAGATCATCCGGTGGACCGCTTCCGGCGCTGTGATCCGCACTGGTGCACGGAAACCGCGGACGTTTACGCCCTTGAAACGGATCAGGCGTGTCCGGTATGCGCGCGTCTCCGAAAGCGGCAGAAATTCAACCTGAATTGGCAGTTGCGACACCGCTTCCGCCGTCAGGTTTCCGATCGACAGGATGTTTTCGAACACATCCGGCCGGATTTCACGGAGCCGCAGGAGTTTGTGCCGCAGATTTCCGGCGATCAGTTCGCGGCAGGAGGGAATCCCCGGTTCGGAGTCATCCGGCAGCTGGTAGAGGGTTTTGCCGTTCTGCTTGTACGGGCACACCAGAAAGCCCGCTTGACCGAAGGGGCGGTAGGTCATTTCCGGCCGGAATTCCGGAGTTTTCACCATGGTCAGGGATTCCAGTTTGAACTTCCTGCCGCAGATACACAACTCGCTTTGCTGCTGGAGGGAATCCGCCATTTGATAGAGGAGTTCCGGCCAGATGGAGCCGAAACGCATCCAGACCCGTCTGCCGAATTTCAGGCCGCCGCGTCCGTCCGGCAGTTTTGCCGGTTCCGGTTTCGGTTCGCTGTTGAGGGGGGAAAAAACAAAAAGTTTGATGCGACTGCGGTGCGCACCGTCATGCAGTTCTTTGGCCAGAGTGGGGGCCCGTGCGGTCAGGGTCTGGTACAGTGCGGAAGCCAGTTCATACTGGTAATCGAAGGGAAGAAAATTCTCGCCGGAAGAAGAAAACTGCAACTCAATCTGCATATGGCTTCCTCTGTTTATAAAATTTTAACGGAATAAAAAATTTTATGGGGTTTGTATTTCGCTATGAATCACCATAATTTTTATGTGTAAAAAAATATGTGAATATAGTTTTTTATTTTTTTCTCCTCAATTGTGATAGTTTTCCAGGGCTTCCTGAAATAAAAATAGCATAAGTAATAATCTTTTCAAGGGAAAATTTTTTTTAAAATGGAATATTGTTTTTTATGTCTGGAAATGTTTTTTGAGATTTTCAGGTCAGCATGACCGCTTCGGGTCTGGAGGAGGGCAGGGGGCTTGTAATCGACACATTGCGGGATTATAGTAATTGATACATCGGATACTGCTTTCAGAAGAAAACTTTCCAGCCAAGCCGAGGGAAAAAATGAACGCTTTATCTTGGGTTCTTCTGGTCGTAATTGTGCTGTGCTATCCGATCTGGGTTTTCGGTTCCAGGAAAAATTACTGTTTGAAATTTAAAGTATTGATTCTTATCCTTGGCGAATTTATTTTCATATCTAATTTTTTACAAATGTATCGGCTGTTGTTGCCGGCGTTGTTTCTTTATGGGCTTGTCTGGTACATATATATGGTAAGACGAGGAAGTCATTTCGACTCTGACAATCGCTGATGATATGCGTAACATATTGGACAACTGCCCCGGGAACAGTTACGGGATAGAATTCCATTGCGTTGCAAGTTGCGGAAAATTTCATAAAAGGGGAAAAAGAGATTGCGTCGGTTTAGCCGACTTAAGAAGGGCGAAGAAATAGGGGCGATTGTTCCGGCGAGCTCCAGTTATGGTTGGTAGTTGCAATTGTCGGAAGCAGGTATGCGCAATTTTCCGGGCGTTATCAAAAAAGCCTGACAAGCGAAACTGCGGAGTTGCTATATTGTTCAGAATTTTTTCTTCCGGGAAAATCTTCACATTTTCAAACCGACGCGAAGCGTGACATGATTCTTTGCTGGTTGTCTCCCTTCTTCTGAATAAGCAACTTCTTTCCGGTGAGCATTTCGGAACTTGCAATCGGCAAACGATGGGATATAGTAGCGTAAAGACTTTTGCACCAATCTTTCCATGAAACGTAATCTAATCGAGTGAAAGGCGTAGAATTTCCGAGAGAGGCGTTCGGGAGGACTGTCATGAATCTTGCTGATCTGTATGCGATTGGCTGTCTGCTGGGCTGGGGCGGTCTGGCTGGATACATCGTCTGGATATTCTGCCGGAAACCGCCCCGGGAACAGAACTCCGGAGAAACATTTCCCGTCGGCACTGCGTTGCTTGCCGTTCTGCTTTCTTACATCCTTTACCGCATACTGCTGATCGGAAATCCCGGTTATCTTGCGGTGGCTCTTTTCTTATGGACACTGATTCTCTGCGCTGTCGGATCGATCCGCGGCCAATTTCGATTGCTGCGCTACGGGCTTGAGATCGCCATCATCGGTACGCTCGGGTTGTATCTATTGTTCGACATCGTTTGTGCAAACGGATTCGTTCCTGCTGATAATTTTATTAGAATCAAAAGGATACAGACTCTTTCCGCATTCAGGCTGGCGACAGAAGATAAAACTCTTTATCCTGCCGGAATACTGGACGAAAACCATCCAGCCGCAATTGCACACCCGGAACTCTTGAAATGGTGGACGTGTTGCGGAACGCCGCGCAGATTGTGGCATTCCGGATTTACGAATTTTTTTGAAAGCACCTCGCTTCCGCCTTTCGAGTTCGCCGCAGGAACCATTGCAGAGAATCTTGAGGCGATTGAGCAACACATTTTTTCCTCTGGACAAACCGTTTCATCTCCGGATGCAAAATCTGGCGGCAGATCTGTGCTACCTCCGAAGTGACGGTGTCTGGCGTCCTTTCTCCCGGGGGGCGATACTTAGGGGGATTGTTTGCGGTTATGATCGGATTGTTGCCGTCTCTGGTCCGTTTTTCGCTTCAAGTCCTACAGCTGGAAGCTCGCGTGGGGAGCGCTCACCACGCTGTTTCTCGGGGGCTTACTCTTCATCATTTTTCACGGAAACACTTCCGAATAAATCTTTCGGAACCGATTCGAAAGATAACGTCCGGAAAATTGCGCACATTTTGAGAGAGGGTACTTGAAAAAGGGCCTGTTTTCTGATTGATTATAGTGACTAAACTCTAACCAAAGAAAGGAAAACAGGCCATGGAAAATGTAACGCAAGAAAACGAAAAGGCAATCTCCGGAGCGATTAAAATTGATGAAAAAGAGATTCGGACGCATCTCGACGGACTTGTCCGACAGTCGGTCGAGATGCGGAAGCTGACGCGATCTGCCAGGCTTCGAGGTATCAACGCAGTCCGGATCGGCAGGATACACGGGCCGGAAGCTACAAACGCAAACTCCTGACAAAAGCGGGAGAAGTAGAACTTCACGTTCCCCGTCTGAGAACGTTGCCATTTGAAACGCAGATCATTGAGCGTTATAAGACGAAGCAAAGCAGCGACTATGACAGATACTACTTTATATACTATAAAATCATCTTCAGTCAGATGCTTCGCTTCAAATCGATGCTTCCGTCTTCAGAATATAAATTTGGATATGAATATATACTCTTGTAAGCTAAAACCTCAGATGAACGTTTACGATAACAGACTTTTTCCGCTTTAACATATTCTCCTCCCCAATGCCATGTGATTTCGTTCTGCAAGGAATTCATCTCGGCAAAAGAATCATCAAGGTAACTTTGAGCATTTAAATTATGCTCACTTACATTCATAAATAAAAACTCCCATGCTTCCCCATTTCCGTCTGAAACAATCAAAGTAATGGATGACCGTGTTCCTTCACCAGCTACCCCATCCTCATCTACATATACAGGTAAAAATATTTTTATATCTTTGATAAATGCATCATGCCAAATAAATTCGTTGACAAATACATTTAGTGCCTCAAGTTTTTCAAGAAAAATCCATTCCATAACTAAAAATTCTCCAAAGGTTTGTGCTTTTTCCCACGACGTCCTTTATAATCTTTATTTGAGACATTAAATTCATGAAAGTGTTCCGGGCGACCACGCTCATCTAAAAGATCAATTTGACGATGCCTAAAACCATGTTGATCATATGTTGTAACTTGTTTAAGATCTCCACTCGATGTATATCGGTTATATGTTGAATAAGGCGTATTTATCTCTGGAGCATGCTTTCCCCAATACTTGTTATAACGAGAAGCCTCAGTTGGAGTCATATAATCAGCAAATGATTTTGGCTCTCCCGCAAATGGAATAGTATTATTTGCTTTTGTGGCTTCAACAGCAGTCTCCGTTCTAGCTACTCCATTTCTGGTAGCAACAGAACCTCTCATAGAAGTAGCTGAAGAAGTTGTCGAAGATGCAGAAGCTGGTGTTTCAGCAGCGCCGGGTTGAGGCGCTTGCTTCCCTGCTATCTGCCGGAGGGTGCTGCTGAACGAAGCATTGGGATCATATGTTTTTCCAACAGCGATTCCACTCAAGATCAACTGACCTCCTCCTGTCAGCATACGCGAAGCTCTATCAACTTCTGAAAGCTGTTGACCGGAGGCTAGATCCGTCCCATGGGCACCTTCAAGAAGAGGCGTATATCCTATCACATCACCAACCATCGCTCCTGCTGTGGCTACAGTCGCGCCGGCCCAGGAACTTCCTCCTTCGACTTGTGCAGAAATTCGATTGGCATTTTTCTCGATAACGCCGTCAATCTTATCTACTACATTTTTACCAGTATCAGCAGCCAAATCTTTTACGCTGCTCTTTCCGGTAACAACCGCAGCACTGCCTTCACCAATGATGCTGGCAACTTCTTTGGTACCCTGCCAAGCCATTTTTGAGAATTCGGTAGCAGTACCAATTACATCGTCCCACCAACTATACAAACCGAGAGCATCAATCTTATTGACAGGATTGTTGTCACAGTAGAGGTAATTGTTGGGGCCGTCGGGATAGCCGGCAGGGTCTCTTGTGAGGAAGCGGCCGAGGCCGGGGTCGTAGTAGCGGAAACCGAAATAGTCGATTCCAAGCAGCTCACTGCGTTCTTTCGTATTGAACTTGCGGATATTTTCGGTTTCCCCCTGCGTTGCTGTTTCAATTCCCCAGGCCGTGTAACAACTCGTACTTGTTACCACGCCGTCGTCATCAGTCAGCGCACTAGTTGTTCCTGTAGCATTATAGAGGAAATATTCGCGACCGGTTCCATCAGCCTTTTCTGTGAAAACCACATCGCCGATGCCACCGCCATAGCCTCCGGCACGTACCAGAAAAGTTTTCAAAGAGCCTTCGGCATCGTATTCCTGAACAGAAACACCACCGTCATAGAGATAACTTACGGTATCACCGCTTTCCGTTTTTTCAAGGCGTCGGCTTCGGTAATCGTAGATCGCAGAGAAAATTTCCTCTTCTCCTGCCAATACTCCAGTCAGGCGGTTTTCACGGTCATAACAGTAAGTGTGTGTGACGCCGCCGGCAGTCTTTGCCACCGTGTTACCGTTGGCATCGTAGGAATAAGAAATCACTTCTCCTCCGGTAGTTGCAGCCGTTACGCGGTTCAACTTATCAACCGTATAGGTTGTGATAACTCCATTATCCTCTTTTTGAATTCGGTTGCCCTGTGCATCATAGGAATAGGTCGTCGCCGCTCCGTTGTTGCGGGATGAATCCGATTCCTGAATCAACTGATACAAATTGTCATAACTGAAATTCAGTTCTCGATTTGCACGATTGATCCCCGTTTCCGTGATAGATGTACGCATTCCAGCCGAATCAAGCGTATATACCGCAGTGTAAAGATTCGTTCCGGCTGCATTTTCATGCTCAATTTTCGTTAACCGATTATTCGAGTCAAATGTATATGTCGCCACAACTCCATTCGGCATCGTCATTGAGGTGCATTACACGACTGCGTTATTCGACAGTGAACGAGAAGATCCTGCCGGGACCTTCACCCCAGCTTTGAAGCATTTTCAGCCGAATGCCCCGGCAGGGTTCTGATGGTCCTGTCAGAATCAGAAGACGGCGATGATTTTCCCGGATCGTCAGCCAGTGCCGCCACCGGTTGTTCCGATGAACTTCAAGAACAATTTCCTTCGGCAGGCAGTCCGGAAGGGTGCGGTACTCGCTCTCCGGTTCAAAACAACGGAGCCGTTTCGGATCGGTCACGTCGCTGTCAAATACCAGACGGACCTCCGCGATCTTTTCCGGCGTGTCAAACCGATAACCGCAGGTTTCGCCCGGGAGCAGTTGCAAGGTGCGGGCGCTGTCCGTCTCATTGCCGTCTCTGAGCACCTCGTGCGATACTCTGCCCCGTTTCGTCAGCGGCGGATAGTGAATCGGAATGCCCGGAATATCCTGATCCTGCTTTAACAGAAGCTGCTGAAGTTCCGTCAGAGAAGAACAGAAAACCTCGTGTGGAAAACAATGGTTCTGGAGTGCAACGGCGGCCGCGGTCCCGACGGCCTGTCCCAGCGCGGCACAAGTCCCCATGACGCGCGTCGCACTCATCGCCAGGTGAGTCGCCGAAATCTGCCGCCCGGCGAAGAACAGATTTTCGATGTTTCCGGAATAGAGCGAACGGTACGGAATGTGAAACCGTTTGTGAATCCGCAGATTCCGGTTGGGCCAGCCGGGGTAGTTGACGCCTTCGGGATGATGATCGTCCATCCCCCATGCTCCGCGGGCGACCGCATCCGGAAAGGTGCCGGAGGACTCCTCGGCAATATCATTCTGCGTCAGGACATGTTCGCCGACAAAACGGATGCTCTCCCGTTTGCCCGGCAGCGCCCCGATCCAGGCGAGCTCATAATTTCTGCCGCGTCCATCCGGATGATTTTTCAGGTACTCTCAGACCCCGTAAGCGACCTTGTACAGCTCATCCCGGATCTTGTCCGAGTCCCGGATGGTATCCTGCGTTCCTCCCAGTTCGATCCACCAGAAATTGTTCCGTTCCAGCTCCAGCGGACGCGCCGGAATCGTTTTATCAGTATAGTGATAAGCCCATTCCGGAGCCCGGAACGGCACGTGGCGGGTGCATTTGCGGAGCTGGAAAAGGATGGAATTGCCCATCGTGCAGGAATCGTGCACCTCCTGCGCGTCCGGCTCGCCGAACTCCTCCCGGGATTCCCGCCCCTTCATGAATTTCGCCCCGGAGAGGCGGAGAATTCCATCCCCGGAACAATCCGCAAAAAAGCGTGCCGTCACCTCAATGCGGGCATACTCCTGCAGATGAAAGCCGGTGACGGAAACAATCCGGTTCGCTTCTGTTTTTACGGAAATTACGGGCGTATTGAGCAGTACTGTTAAATTCGGTTCGCGGCGGGCGAACCCGTACATCACATCATCCCACACGGTGAAGCGCAGGCCGGGATTCCGGTAGAGATTTTCCAGCAGCAGTTCTTCCAGAAGTCCTGTTCCTGTGTGTCCGCCGATTCCCATCCGGATTTCGCTGGAGGCGTTTCCGCCCAGTACCGGACGATCCTGCAGTAAAATGGTGCGAAGTCCGTTTCTGGTGGCCGCCACTGCGGCGCACAATCCGGCCAGTCCGCCACCGACAACGGCGAAGTCGCAGGCGAGCTCTTTTTTCGTCACGGCAGGAAAATTCCGTTCTTCGAAAAATGTATTTTCCATTTGACGCAACCTCCGTCAATGGTTTCACTGTTCACGATCAGCTCCGGCATCGAAATGCGAAACGGCCATGAAATCCCCTCGTTTTTATACTGCACGGGAGTTCTTTCCTCTGTAAAATCGATCCGCCAAAGGTCAGAGAGCAGCCGGAATCGTCAAAATCCGCCGGGCGGAAAAGTGGTCCATCATGACGGCGCAGGACAGATTTGAACTTGCTCATGCTCTGATATTCCTTTCTCCCTGTTTTCAAATAGGTTATTTATCGCTCCCATGTCCTGCCGCAGCCTCTTTTGTCAGGAGGCCGGTCAGATGCCCGCGGATGTTATGTCCCGTATACAGCAGAGGATGACAGGCGCTCTGCCGCCCCCCTCTGCACCGGATCAGCGTAAAATTGATCTGCTCTCCCGGGCGCGGGAAATTCCCGTGCTCATATCCGGGGATCTCCCGCCACGGAATGGCAATTTCGACTTGATACCCGTTTTCATCTTGCCGGACCGCCGTTTTCAATCCCCGGATGGATTCCGTCGGAGTCACAATATAGGCGCCCCAGCGATTGTTCTGCCCCAGTGCATCGTACACGCTGCCATCCGTGCCCACGACAATCTCCCAATAGGTGCGGAACCGGATTCCCGAACCGATGAACCACTCGACGGCATCCCCCAGCCACAACCTTTCCCGGACCACCTGAAATGTTTTCTGCGGCATGTTGAAGAATCCATAGATGAATTCGGCATCCCAGAGAATTTTCCAGCAGGCGCCGGATTCCATTTTCCGACGTGATGAAATCGGATATTCATCATGAAAGGTCAAGGCCTCCTGCCAGGCCGGTTCATCGGCACGCCCGTCGACGACGATCGGAGTACGGGTGAAGGGGATGTTCACCCGGGGAGGCTGTTTTTCCGGCCATTCAAATCCTTTGCGGATATCTTCCTCCAGTGTTTTCAGACGTTCGCGGGCCATCCGGTACCGCATGGGATCGCGGGGGACCAGTTCCTCTTTCAGAAGCATCGTATTCAGTACATTGCTGCACATCTGATTGACCGCATACTCGGCGGGAGTGTTCCTCCCTGCAAGATAGAGTTCATGATCGAACATCGACGCCAGTTGACGGTCTGCTTCGGTCACCGGCCCCGTACAGCCGTTCAGCAGAATGACGGCAAGGGGGGCGCACAACGTCGCCGCAGCGATTTTTCTCATTTTCAACATCCGTTTCCCTTCCGGATTACTTCTCCGCCGGAGCCGCCAGGATCAGGCGACTCCAAACAAACGGATTTTTTGAAGGATGTTCCGGGTGCGGAGCGAACACCAGCCGGCTTTTGGAAACCCGGCGATTGATGGCTTCCAGCGAAAAACTGCAGTTGGAACCGGGTTTCATCTTCAATTCGTTCAATACCGCGGCGGGAAAGAAAAGCTCATATTGTGTCACACCGTTTTGATTGAAAATCTTCGCCGTTACGCGGGATTCCTTCCGCATTTCATCCCCGACGGCGACCACGGCCCGGCCCTGAAACAGGGCGATGCGATAGGTGACATCGCCGGGATGGTACTCCTGCACGCCTTCGCGCGCACTGCCGTACCGCCCGAAATAGACCACTGCCGAGTCATCTGTCCAGAAACGATCCGCCAGCGTCGGCGGCAGAAAGTCATCGTCTTTCACGCGAATGGTCAGCGCGAGGCCGCGCGGATTCCATGCGACCGAATAATCGGCCCCGGAATCGGATTCCCGATCCGCATTGCAGCAGATCAGCGGATAGCGTCGGAAGGAATCCGGGATCTTCGGGTTCGATTCCGAAAGCTCCTCCAGATATCCGGCTGTCACCATTTGAACACGAATACTCCTGATCTCCTCTCGGCCATCCGCTTTGACGCAGATTCCCATTCGATAGCATTTCCCCGGCGACGCTTCGCCTTCGACAAGGGAAAAGGTGAGACGAGACTCCGTCTCGGAAGCGATCTTCAAACTCTTTTCCTTCTCTGAAAAGCGCCATCCGGCGGGGATATCCTGCAGAGAGCATTGTACCGATACCGTCCGGGGGAGAAAGTTTCTGATTTTCACCTCAACGGTTTTTCCATCCGGCAGGAATTCCCCGGAAAATTCCAATGGGGCAGTATGGTAGAATGGCTGAAGCGTCCGGTGCTGAAGCGCATACCAGGCTGCCGCAAACCTCCGGGCCCGGAACAGCTTTTCTGCGCGCAATCCCGCCGGGAGATTGGCCGGAATCACCTTTAGACGCTGTTCGACGCCCCGGACCAGCTCTGTCGGTGGATTCTGAACTGTGCCGGTCACCGGTGTCTCGCGGTCCTGACGGAACACCCGCAGTTCAAATCCGTTGAGCCGGAGCGCATCCGGATTTTCCCGCTTTCCGGAAACTCGATCGGAGAGGCTGAATTTCTGCTTTGCGAGAAGCTGAACTTCGGCCGGCCACGCGCAGAGATTCACGGCATAGAGCAGATCGCCGCCTTGACGAACGAAAACAGGATCGTTGATTCCCGGAACCGCGGCAAAAGAGCGCTCGGGAATTTCCGAAAATGCCCGGTAAAATGCCCGGAATTCGTCATAGGCTCCGTTTTCAGGATTCCCCCACCAGCCGTGATTGAGCATCAGTGGATCGCACTGCGCGGTGATCCAGGCGAGGTTCTCCAGCACAAACTGATTGTCGGGAAGCGCGGTGGAAAATGAGATCAGGTTTCGTTTCGAGGGGCCTTTCGAGGTCGGAACGACCCCGCCGCCCTGCCATATCTCCAGGTTGGCCGCCTGCGTGATCTGCGCATTCCGGACCCCGGGAATTTTCCAGAGGGAGAAGAGTTCGTCGGAAAAATTCATCGCCCGCTCATCCGCGGTCAGATTGTGGATGCGGCTGTAATTCGGCCGGATATCCGGCAGTACCATCACATTCGGGATTGCCGCCAGAGCCGCCAGATCGACGCCGTTCTCCCGGTGGAGACGCCGGAGATCCGGAATCGAACCTAGTTCCAGAGGCTTGCGCAGAAGAGACTGTCTGTAACGGAAGGAAAGCAGATGTTCGACGGTAACGCGATAGATCAGCTTGTGCCCTTTCAGCTCCGCCGCCAGTTCCCTGACCAGTTCCGTGATCTTGCGGCAGCGCCAGTCGAGCCACGACTCCCATTCATTCTGTTTCAACCACTGGTAACGCTTCCCGAAACGGTCCGTTCCGGTGAAATTTGGAATCGCCGATTTGCTTTCCTGACGATATCGGGAGATACAGTAGTCTCCGTAACCGAATTCGGGACTGGAAAAATGCAGCGCTTCCTGGGACTGGTAGTCAATTCCGCGGAACATGGGAGAATCTCCATACCGTTCCACACAGGCGCGGAAGATTTTTTTCATCGCGGCCACGGTTTTCGGATGGATGGGGTTGAGCATTCGCTTCAAGCCGGCGAGTTTATTTTCAGAGCTGAAAAGTTCCGGCGCCTCCTCCCCGCGGCGTTCGGCCTCCTGAAAATCGCGACTTATGGCGCCTTCGCCCATTTCCAGCACCGATCCGGTCGGCAGTTTGAGTTCCGTCAGGCCGGAGAGATGGCAGATGGAAAGATAGTAGGGAATGCTCTCCCGCTCCGCCGTTTTTACGAACATGTCCAGAAATGCGGGGGGAAAATGGCCCTTGCAGTAGAGACTCTCATTCAGCCGCCGGTCACCGGGCGAGGAAAGTCCGCCATAATCGTAGAATAACGTACTCCACAAACTCCAGCCGATGTAACGATAGTACTCGACGAACAAATCCATTTTTTCGCGCCAGAAATCGTAAGTGCTCGTCTCCCGATTCCACTGATTCTGGTTGAACCAGGTATAGAAAAACATGGTCGGATCTTCGTTCCAGTTCATGATTTTCCGGCCGTCCGGATTGATCGGATTTCGCGGCAGTGTCCCATCCACTTCATAGAGCCGGAATCGGGAGACGGCGGGGCCGCCTTCCGCCTGCCGGTTGTAATGACTGCCGAAGATCACGCCGATATCAGGCCGGTTGGACGCTGTTTTGAAGAGAAGAGTCTTCCGGCAGATCCGGGAGGTCACCGGAAAATTGCCACCGGTCATAACAGCGCATGCGTCGAGAAACGGCCGATGAAAAAAATCCTTGTCCGCCTGCGAAACCGCACAGTAAAAGGTTCTGCACCGGTCGTCGGGATATTCGAATTCCAGCAGATGCATTTTGCCCGGATTTTTCAACGCGATTCGGTAGGTGAAGCCGCTGGCGAGGGTTTTCCCCAGAGTTTCCCGGAACGCGGTTCCATTCAAGCGACCAATTCTGCAGGAATCGGTTTCCGCATATTTCTGTGGATCCGCAATGTTGACGAAACAATCCACCTCTGCGATCAGACTCTTTCGAAACTCCGTTTCCGGCTTCGGAGTGCCTCGAATGACCGCGGCAATTCCGGTCAGCGTATCTCCATTTTCCCGACGGAACGTGATGCGGTAATCGCCCACGGTTTCCGGGGTGAATTCAAAGGAACGGATGATGTAGCTGTGCGGGGGTATTTCGGCGGCAAGCGACTTTGTCGCGACAATCGTTCCATCCGGAGCCGCAACTTGAATCTGCCCCTGTTCCCGTCGTTCCGTCGCAGTCGAATTGTCGAATCCGACCCTGAAGACCGACTTTTTACCCGCCAATGCTGACGCATCCAGCAGAAATGGAGTGACCGGTCTCTTTTCTGCATACAATGCGACGATCTCCTTCGCGGACTTCATCCCCGGATACAGGCAGACTTGCGCAATTCGACCGCGGAATGACGGCAGTCTCCCCTGACGACCGAATGTGATTCCGGACGCCTTTTCCACTCCGCTGATCCATGGAGCCTGAGCAACTTGTCGGCCGTCCAGATAGATTTTCCTCTCCCGTGCACAGTTCCAGACGTAGACCAGGTGATGCCATTCACGTTTGAAGATCTGAATCTGAGCCTTGTATTCCGTACTGCTTTTGTTGCCGAAATAGAATCCCCATTGCCACATTTTCCCCAGAAGCGAGGTGTTCCCGATCTGCCAGATGCCTTGTTGAGCTGCTTCATACACCAGATCGTTCTCCAGCTGGAACCAGAAGGATAGAGTTCCCTGCGGCAGGGATTTTTCTTCGCCAAAGGGGATTTTCAACCGGCTGTTTCCGGAAAAGACGGCACATTTCCCCAGAACCGGGTCGGTGACAATTTCGACATTGGAACTTTCCGGCAGCGGTTGTTCGAAATTGCATGTGACGATCGTACCGGCCGGTTCCGTTTCGTGCTTTTCCTCTCCGCGTGGAGAGGCGGTAAGCTCAATATGAGAGATTTCCATTTCATCGGAGGAAATGGCTTCGATAAATAATTGCAAGTATCGCTTTTCCTGCGGCGTGGTGACAGGGAACACGTATTCGCTCTTCCCGGAAACGGTTTGAAACCACGGAGAGCCGACATGAGTTCCATTCCACTCCTTGAGATATTTCCAGCCCCGGGAAAACAGGCGAAAACGCAGACGTCCGTTTCCTTTCGCCTGTACCGAAGCCCACAACTTCGTATTGGGCGGAAGAATCATCATCGGAGTGGAAATCGTGGCCCGGCTTCGGGGACTCAACGTTACAATCCCGTCTTGAACAGAAAGCAATTTCAGATTCTTCTCATTGCCCCGATTGGCTGAAAAAACCCAGTTGCCGGAAGGAAGGTCTCGAAACCGTAACGATTCATTCCAGGGCGGAATCAGATTGCCGCCGAGACTGTCCTGTCTGAGAAACCGAAGATTTCGGATCTGTATCTTCCCGGGAGCGGTCAGTTTGGGTTCGCCGGAAAAGCTGACTCGGATTCCGGAACTTTGAAAGACCCGGATCGGGATCTGGATCAGTTGATAATATGGTTCGTTCCGGCTTGAAATGCTGTTGTGCTCCTTCCCGGCGGAAACCGTCACACGGAGGTTTCCTGCACCGGTTCCATTCTCAACCATCACCTCCATCTTCAGCAGATAATTGCCGGCGGGCAGCGCAGGAGTCCACAGTTGATATAGCGTTATAAATTTTTCTCCCGGCTGAATTTGTGATGATTGAACCCCATTGCGCTGAAAAACTGTCGTCAGCTCGTTTCCGAAAACCGCCGTACAACCGCACAACCATACGGCGAAGGCAAAAGCTCTAATATTCATTGTGTTTTGCATCCATTTCATTATGTAAATCTTGCAGAAAAACTCATAGAGGAATTGTATTCTATTTCCAGTATCGGCTGTAAGTATTATATGGGGCCAGATAACGAATAAACAGAGTTGTTCCCCATGTCAGACTTCGTGTATCGAGCAGCTCCACATGCCCGTCGACGAACAGGTGATTCACCCGATAAGGCTTATGCCGGGAATCCAATTTGGTCTGGACATCCGTCGAATTAAACATCGACGGCATGCAATGATTTTTCCAGGTTGTAATGAGCAGGCTCAATTTGGCATCCCACATGACGGAACTTTGCGACGGATACCTGCAGCCGACGATCTTTTTCCCGTTATGTCCGCCCATCGAAGGACAGAGCAGGCCGTTCCATCCATAACTCGTCACGATCCAGCTCTCTGCTATATTATTATAATGATACTTTTCCGTAGGAGCGCTGCTTGGACAATCCAGAGGAGAATGAGTAACCTGAGCCAATGAATTGGGAATTTGTCTTCCGGTAAGAAACGGCCACATCTGACCGTACCATTGCGCCCACGGCTGAGTCTTCTCAAACACATAGGTACCGGAAATCATGTAATCGTTGTAACTGTCCGCATACTGGGTCATTGCCAGACCTGCCTGTTTCATTAAATTTGTACAGGCAGCCGTTTTCCCTTTATCTCTTGCCGCATTCAGCGCCGGAAGCAGAAGACTTGCCAGAATGGCGATGATCGCGATTACAATCAGAAGTTCAATAAGAGTAAATAATTTGAGAAACCATTGTTTTCTCTCCTTCATGCGGCACCTCCTTTATTACGGTTTCCACTGACGATTACGACTTTCCATATCGAGAATTTTTCCCGTTGAAGAACAGAGGCGGAACGAGAAATTCTCCCAGCCCGCCGACCAGGCGGGAGAAATGCCGGACGTTTCTTCCGGAAGCAGCAGCCGATCGACGGCGTGAATGAATGCTCCTTCCGCAGTGGTAAACCATGGACGCATGCCGCGCTCATAGATCTCGAACAACTCCGAGAACACCCCGGTCTGGGTGCTGAGCCACTCCAGCTTCGCCAACGCCTTCTCCCCCTCGCCGAGCTGGAGATACGCCATGGTCTCCCAGATCGCATACCAGGCGCAGACCGACTGCCCGCCCTCGTACATGTTCCCGATTTTCCTTTCATTCGCGATGAAATCATCAAAGGCCTTGCGCCCAAGCCGGTCCTCCCGGGAGAGAATCGGATAAGGGTAGTATCCGCCCAACTGACCGATGCTGCCGGTCGGGCATCCCGGATAAGGAATGTATTTCTCCTCGTCGCGCGGGAGATTCGACTCCAGTTTATCCGCCAGAATCCGCCACTGTTCCTGATAGTCCCGGTCGACCTTCAGTCGTGCCGCGCATTCGGCGGCCTTCCGGAACAGGTAAATGACGCCGCAGGTCGTCATGAATGCATTTTCATGATCGGTCCCCAGACGCTCCATGTCGGTCACCTTGCCGATGATGACCCGGTCTCCGAATTGATAGACACTGCGGTAGAGGCAGTTGAGCGCGCAGGCCCGGATGACCGGATATCCCTTGCTTCGCAGAAAATCCAGGTCCTGCGTATACTGAAACACCTCGCAGCAGCCCAGCGCAATGTTCACATTGTGGAAGATGTGTTCGAACCAGTAGCCGCGCGGAGCCCCTTCCGAACCGTTTTCCAGCGTCTCCCACGGATAGAACGCCCCGCCATTGTCGGTAGAAACTCCGCTCGTCGCCCGGAATCTGGCGCTGCCGAGAATCGAAGCCCGGAATTCCGATATCTTGCGCGCCTCCCTCACGTGCCCGCTGGAGAGAAGTCCCTGCTGGATGAAATATTCGTCGAAGCCGAAGAAACGTCCGTGCCAATGCGAGTCGAACAGTCCGGTCGGGATCGACCACTTCGTGGACGAGATTTTCAGGTGGTACTGTGCCGTGTACCAGGTCTTCCGAATCCCTTCCGACGGAACATTGATAAAGGAGATTCGCCAGTAGTCCGCCCACTTTTCGCAGTGGGAACGGAACAGTTCCTCAAATCCACTGTCTCGAACCAGCTTCTGTGCCTCTTCGCCGAACGCGATGAAAAAGATGCATTCGGTCATCGTTCCGGCGAGGGAATAACATCCGTCCGTCCAGGAGGCCTCCAGATCCGCCCCCGCACAGGTTACATAGATGTTTTCCCGCCGGATCGAACCGGTGTCGAATTCGGTTTTCAGCAAGAGACCCGCATTGCATATTTCCGGACGAACCTTCAGCCGTTTCGCCGCCAGATGGTACTTGAATTCAAAGTGCTGTTCCGTGCTGAGCTGCTTGCGGATCGCGATGATGTTGTGCTCAAAATGGCAGAAGACGTCCGTGTGGACATTGAGCTTCAGCCGCCGGTATTCGCAATCGGTGGAAACCAGACCTCGTTCCAGATCCAGAGTCTGCGTCCATTCATCCGGTTCCCATGCCCCGTTGATCTCCTGATCGAAATAGCCGAACGGACAGAAATCGAACGGCGCGGAATCGTATCGGACCCCCGCCCGGCGAATGTGCGGCAGCATACCGCAATAGCGCCGGGCATACTGCATGCCCTGATAGTCGATCTGCAGCGACAGGTCGCCGTTCCCGAGCGGCGGGGGGACATATTTTCGTTTTTCCGCATCCGCCTTTGTTGCTGAAATTCTCATTGTGTTTCCCTCAGCTTATTTCAAAAAATCCGCATCGAAACATTCCGGTTCGTACCAGTTGAAACGAACTGTCTTCCCGTCCAGTTCCCAATTTTCCGGGCAGACGTTGGAAAGCCAGTCCAGCGGCACTGCACGGCTCTTCTGAACCGAAGCGAGGCGGAAGAACTCCCGCATCTCCCGATTTTCCGCCTCGCCGAGAACGCCCGGCTTCAACGAGGCGAACAACGGCGTACCGCTGGTCGCGAGCAGTTGCGCCCACTGCCGGTTCAGTTCCCAGGGAATATCGCCGGTGACACCGAGGCAGTCCGCGTCCACCGCGAAGAAGGCGCCGTGCTGCGGTAGACGGAAGGCGAGCGTATTTACTCCCATCTTCCGGGTTCTCTCCCAGCGCTGACCGCTGGTGTCGTCACCGATGCGCGAGAGGTGCATCAATCCCGCCCCGAAGTGTCCGACGGTGTTGCAACCATCGCATATCAGGTCGGCTGCCGGGATCAGTTTCAGTTCTCCCGTCAGTTCCGAGCCTACCAAGGTTGTTCGCCGTTGCAATATCGAAAATCGCGGAGGAAACCGGCCCCGGGAAAAGTGCAGAAAGTGCGGACTCCGTTGCCGGGAAACGGTTGCGCCGCTCCTGAAAAACTGGGGATTTCGATGAGTTGCACGACGAATACGGAACATTGCCTGTGATATATCATTCTCCAGAACGTCAACAAATACCTTTACATTTTCAGAGAATTGCTTAAGTGAATATGAGTATGAGCGAATCGTTACGTGCCGTTCAAACGGATTTCATCTATATAGTCGATTATGAAAAATCATATAACAATCTGAATATCAATGGAAAACCATAATTTTTCATGATATATTATTGCAAGAAACTCGTATAAAATCGAAAGAAAACTTGCAAAATGCTGACAAAGAGTGATACTCGCAAGGAGCAGCAGGGAGATTTGTTCAAACCCTTGTTGCGTGATA
>URVC01000050.1 GCA_900551245.1 uncultured bacterium
CAAATATAGCATAATTTTCTTGGATTTCATCTTTTATTTAGGGATAAGTTCTTATACGAAACTCTGGAATGCCTGGTTATTGCGCCGCTATGCCGATCCGCAGAAACTGAAAGCCGCCTGGGGCAACTCTCTCGGTCCGGATGAAACCCTCGACGCGGGCAACGTAAAGGCAGTGCTTCCCGTCGGAATGCCGTTGGGAAACTGGGGAGGGCGGGATACCCCGCGTCTCACGGACGGCATCCGTTTCGCCACTGAGCTTCAAACAGCAGGCAACCGGGAGATGTATCAGTACCTGCGTTCTCTTGGCGTAAAAATACCGATCACCGGTTCTCAACCGTTATTTCTCAATCCACCGGATTTGATGTCCGTTGCCGATCTTGATTTTATTGACCTGCATCCCTATTTCTTTGGAGTGAGGCCGATGTCGCAGGGGGATATCCCCGATTATGATACCGTTACCCAGATCGCGCTGGCCAGGGTGAAGAGTAAGCCGTTGACCATCACGGAATGGAACTATCACAATAAGGATATCTTTCCCTGGCGGAATGATGCACCAGTATTCGTAGCAGCTTATGCCGCATTGCAGGATGTAGATTGTCTGATTGCTCACAGCTACAGCGGAACCACTCGAAAACGCAGTCGGATCGAGTGGAGTCAGGAGGTACACAATGACCCGGTTTTCATTGGACAGTGGATGGCTGCATCGCATGTGTTTTTACGAGGGGACGTCGCACCTGCCCGCATTGCGGTTCCCGCTGCAATCTATGATAAAGACAGCGTCTATCTGCGGGAAACTCCGCAGCCATCCGTTGGATTCAATCCTTTCATTCATCGGCTGTATACGGAATTCGATGCGGCCGGAGTGACCGAAGCCGCTCCTCCAAATTTCAGTCAGAGGCTGGAGAGTGATACCGGGGAATTGATCTGGCACAGGACGAAGGGCGTGTTTCTGCTGGATTCACTTCGAACCCGGGCGGTGATCGGACGTCTGGACCGGGCTGAGAAGCTGCTGTCGGAAGCTGCTCCTTTGAAGGTGTTTTCTCAAAGCGAAAATCCGCAGAGCATTGTCGTCACCTCCATGGATGGCGAGGCAGTTTCCCGTTCTGCAAACCTGTTGCTGACGGCATGCGGCAGATGTGAGAACAGCGGTATGGTTTGGGATGCTTCCGGCAGTCGGGCACTTGATCGGGGCCGTGCTCCCATTATGATTGAGCCGGTCCGGGCCCGGATTGAGTTGCGGGGAATGGAATCTCCCGAATTGTGCCGGGTGACTGCATTGAACGGAGACGGCACGCTTCAAAAAGAGATCCCATGCCATGGGCAGGGGGATGTGCTGGCATTCTCATTGAGTGGGGATACGATATTTTACTGGATTCATAGAATCAGCAAAGGGTTGTGAAGAATGTATGGTCTTGAGTTTGAAAGGATGCGGCACTCTGGAGATTTCCGTCTGATTCCCCCACGTTTTCAGCGATATGAACTTTTCGGTGGTGAGCGGCGTGACTGGAATGTATTCAATTGTTCCGTTTTGAATCATCTGCCCGGAGAATTTTCCTGGAGACTTTATTACACGGCCGGAGATTCGAGCATTTCCGGCTCTCAAAGCGCATTTGTGTGTGAGTCGGCAGACGGCATCACCTGGAATGAGGCGCGTCCGCTGCTCTTTTCCGGGATCCCGTCGACGGCAAAAGTCTGCCATCTCTCTGTTCTCCAGCCGGATTGCGGGGATCGGAAGTGGCGGCTTTTCGGATGGGTGTTTCTTCCGGCAGAGAATCTGATCCGTTACTTGATGTTCTCCGGGGATGATGGTCTGGAATGGAAGGTGCACGGTTTCGACAGTTCCGGCCTGATTCATCCGATGGATCGGGATGCGGGAGGAAAGGCGGGTTTTGAGAGGTTGATTCCACACTGCAGTTCTCTGCCAGACAGGGAGGTTCTGTCTCCGGAGGAGTTGTTTTCCCGACGATTCCGGCTTGCCAATGACGCATCCACAGTCAATCGACTCTCCGGAGGCGGCTTCGAGTTTTTCGGCGTCTGGCTGGCGGAGAATCCGATCGGCGGATTTCACCGGGCCGAAATGGAAAATGTGCCGTCTGTTTATCGGATCATCCAGCGTCGGACCAGTCCGGATGGAATCAACTGGTCCGGGCCGGAAATCGTTCTCGCACCGGACGACGATGACCCGCCGCTTTTTCAATTTTACAATCTCACCGTTACTGATTTGCCGGAACTGCGTATCGGTCTGCTGGACCGGTATGAATGTGAAAGGCAGACGCTGGAACCGGAACTGATATTCTGCCGGGATCCCCGACAATGGCATCGTCCGTTCCGGAGACCGTTTCTGCCCGTGAAAGGGGAAGGGGCGGATGCCGGCATGATTCACACTGCGCATAATCTGGCTTTTGAGGACAATCGTGTGCGCCTTTATTATACGGTCAGCCATTTTCGTCATAATAACAGTTTTCTGGAGAATCCTCTACCCCGGAAGCGTTCGTTGCGGATGGTGGAATTTCCGATGGATCGTTATTGTGGGGTGGACGGCAACGGGCGCCTGGATATTCCGCTGATATTTTTCTCCGCTGAAAGATTGACGTTAAATGCGGAGGTTCGGGGAGAGATTCGTTATGAACTGCTCGACATCAATGGCACTCCGCTTCCCGAGTGCGGTATCAGTGAAAGTATTCCGCTCCGGGGGGATCAGGCGAATCATTGCTTGCGCTGGCGCTCGACAGCCGGCCCAGTGATGACGGAATGCACTTTACGACTGGAGATGCACGACAGTACGTTGTACCGAATCAATCCTCTTAAAAAAGAGAAGCTTAATAAGACTGGAGTCCTGTGACGTTCTTTCAATTTTCATTTTAACGCAGCGCTATTTCACTTCTGGAATCATGATCGGAGCCGTGAAGGGGTGACAGGCTAGAACGGAAACGGGAGGAAAGAGTTGACGAGGGTCCCGTCAGTCAGCGGCAGGCCCGGGCTGTGCTGTCGCGTACGATGAGTTCTGTCGGCAGTATTTGCCGCAACAGCGGCTCTCTGCCGCCCGTTTTCAGAAACCGGTCGATGGCGAGTGCCGCAAGGCGGCCCGCCTCTTCCGCCGGGTGCAGTACCGTGGTCAACGGCGGATTCAGGAAGGCACTGAAACTGTAGTCGTCGAAGCCGACAATCGAGAGATCGTCGGGCACGCGAAGTCCCCGAGCCTGCGCCGCATGGATTGCGCCGAGGGCGAAGTTGTCGTTGGCGGCCATGATCGCCGTCAGTTCCGGAGCGGCGTCAAGCAGATGCGACAGCATGCGGGCACCGTGGTGAATGTCTGTCTTCAACTCGTCGGGATCCCGGTCCTGAATCCAGTGGTCCGGAATCTCAAGCCCCGCTTCGTGCAGCGCGTCACAGTACCCTCGGAAGCGCTGATGGTGGTTGAGGCTCTCCTTGCCGGCAAGGTAGCCGATTGCCCGATGTCCAAGCGAGAGCAGATGTTGCGCCGCCGCACGGGAGCCGGAATAGGAGTCGTTGTCGAGGAAGCCGATGTTCGGATATTGCGACGGCAGATCGACCAGCATGACGGGAAGCCCGGAGGAGTTCAGTTCATCGAATTCCCGCTGAAAATCATCTGCATTGAGCAGAATCGCGCCGGAGCACTGCTGATCGCGCAGGATCGAGAGCAGGGACTCCGTCTCATGTCGGCTGTCATGAAAGATGCTGCAGAGCGTGAGGCTGTTTTCGCTCATATAGTCGCGGATTCCGCTGGTGACTGCGGCGATGTACTGCGAGATTTGCGTGCGCAATGAAACGACGGCGATCTTCGGTTTCCGCTGTTGCGGATAGTTTGTCCTGAAGTTGTATTTCCGCAGAAGCGTCATGACGTTCCGGCGGGTCTCCTCGCTGACACCGGCGCGGTTGTTGACGGCGCGGGAGACGGCGGAAGGGGAGATCCCCAGCTCCTTCGCGATGCTGTAGATGCTGACCGGTCCTGATTTTCTCGCCATGCGTTCCTCCGCTTTGCGGATAATCTAGCGCATCAAATGAAAAAATCCAATTTTTTTCTTCTTCTCCCTTGCTTTGCGTACAAAATGTATTATAATTATATTGCGCAATATAAATTAATGGCATCGTCTGGACAATCTGTTCAGAAAAATCCGGGGATGCACCAGGAAGTTGCTATTGTGACAGCGATGTGAGGCTGAGGGCGATACCAGGGGTTCCCGACATGTTGGAATGATAAACGTCATCAGCTGTTTTGTATTTACAGTGAGAACAATAAAAACTGAGGAAAAGGGAACCATGCAGTTGCAGGAACTTGGTATTGTTCAACGATATCGGCAAAATCCCGTTTTAAGTAAAAACGACATCCCTTATGAGGCGGAACTTATTTTCAATGCCGGAGTCTGCAAATTCAACGGCAGATACGTGATGTGCTTCCGCAACGATTACGGACGCTCCGAAGCGGAGTTCGCTGCCGGCAGAACGGATCTGAAAACCAATATCGGTCTCGCGTTCAGCGACGACGGCATCCACTGGCAGGCCGCCGCAGCTCCCTGTTTCTCCCTGGCCGCCGACGGTATCAACCGTGCTTATGATCCGCGTCTCACTGTGATCGACGGCAGATGCTACCTTTGTTTCGCCGTCGATGGCAATGCCGGAATCTGCGGCGGAATTGCGGTTACGGAGGATTTCGAAAAGTTCGAGGTACTCCACATTTCCGAGCCGGACAACCGCAACATGGTGCTCTTTCCGGAAAAGCGGAACGGTCGTTTTCTGCGGCTCGACCGACCGATGCCGTTCTACGGCAAAGGCGGCGGCGAAGCGTTTGAACTCTGGCTCTCGGAATCCCCCGACTGCGTCTTCTGGGGGAAGCATCGCCGCGTTCTCAGGTGTGAACAGGTGCCTTTCTGCAACAGCAAGATCGGACCGGCCGCGCCGCCGATTCGCACGAAAGCCGGGTGGCTGACCACCTTCCACGCGGTCTGGAAGCTCGACCGCCCCGAACTCCCCTCATGGGATTCCGCCGGTTGGAACAAAATCTACACCGCCGGCATCATGCTGCTCGATCTGGAAGATCCCACCCGGATCCTCGGCATCTCCCGGAAACCCTTGATCGCTCCCGAGACGGAATATGAGCTCCGGGGATTCCGCGGCAGCGCGATTTTCCCCGGCGGCATGATTCTGGAGGAGTCCGGCGAAGTGAAAATCTATTACGGAGCGGCGGATACGGTCGAGTGCCTCGCCACCGCCGAGGTCGGCGAGTTGATCGACGCCTGTCTGCGGAACGAGTGAAGATGCGGATTGTTCCAGTCAACCTGCCTGGCGTCGCCGAATTGGTGACGCCGTTTGAGCCGCGCGAAATTCTCTGCGCATTTCACGATATCGACGGCACCCATTCGCTCATTCGGGACTGGATCCTGCCGATGGCGCTGATCCTCGGCTGGGTGGTCGAGCATGGATTGCCGCCGCAGGATCGGATGGAGGCGTTTGAACAGATCTTCGCCGACCGGAACCGGATTTCGGAGACGGCGAGGAGTTTCGCTGTCGAATCGGCAGGACTCTCCGGACTCACTCAGATGGAGTGGGCGTTGCGGTGCGCTCTGGAGGCCGGGACGATTTCCGGCCTCTCCTTCGATCGGAAGATCAACCGGGAGATTCTCGCGGGAATCGAGCATGGGCAGGAGCTTTTCGGCGGCTACGAAGAACCGGCGGAAGTGCGGCGGTTGATCCGGGAGTATGCCCCGGAGCTCTTCCGCATCTACGAGAAACTTCTGCTTGCGATGAGTCGGGACCGCAATCTGGCGGCGGCGCGGCGCGATCCGGAGAATTGGCGTGTACCGGGCAGCATGCGCTTCCTGCGCGAGCTGCGGCAGGCGGGAATTCGGAACTACTTCGTCACCGGCGCGGTCGTCGAGCGGGACCGGGCGGGCAATCTTTCCGGAACGATGTTCGAAGAGATCTCCGCGCTGGGGTATGAGATCGGGCCCGGCCGGTTGCTGGAGGATCTGGTCGGCTCCTTCTGGCAGGAGAAACTGCCGAAGCGGCAGATCATGTTGAATCTGTGCCGAAAACTCGGAATTTCCCCGGATCATCTGCTCATCGTCGGGGATGGACGCAGTGAAATCGCTTCCGGTGTAGAGTTCGGCGCAGTCACCGTCAGCCGGCTGCCCGCTTCGGCTTCCCGGGCGCGGGAGATCCACACCGCACTCAAGACCAACTTCATCGTGGAGAAGTATGCGCCGGAGCTGTTCCCGGCCCTCTTCCCTGTGATTGCTGCCCGATGATGACAGAAAGGTTCTCTTTTGGCGAATCTATTGATTCCATCTGACTCTTTCTGTCGCTCCGCGTATTCCGGAATAAGTGTTTGAAACAGCTGTTCTTGAGTCTTGCAAAAGAAGATGATGAAAAAACTCTTCTTTTTTATGATAATGCTCTTGACAAAGCGAACATTATTGGGTATACTATTAATATTCAAAATAAATTGAACATTATCAGGTGTGGCCGTGAATCAGGAGCAGTTTGCCATCTACCGTCATCTTACCGAGCAGTTGATTCATGGACAGCTGCCGGTAGGGAGCCACATCGCTTCGGAAGCGGAGCTGGCCAGACAGTTTTCCACGACGCGGATGAATGCCTATCGGGCGGTCAAGCAGCTGGAGCGGCGCGGCATCGTGGGGCGAAGCAAACGTGCCGGCACCCGGGTGATCGTGCCGATGAATCCTGCACTGCTGCGCCAGCTCAAGTGCGAAATGACGCGGCGGATCTGCGTGATTCACAGCCGGAACAGTTATGAATATCTGCACTGGACCGGGGCGTTTCAGAAGACGCTGCGGGAGATGTTGACCGCGGAAAATTTCACGCTGGAAGACATCCATCTGGATGATATCACCACCCGGGAGGCACTGGATGAAAAACTTCTGCAGTTGACCGAAGAGGGCATCGCCGCATTCATCCTCTCCATCCGGGGGGAGGAGGATGGATTCCTGATCGACAACTCCGATCTTTTCTTTCAGTATCACAACAAGATTTTCGTCTATCAATCCGGGGCGATGAACTGGATGCACTGGCCGTTTCACACCGTGACGGTCAACGTGTTCGGGGAAGGCTGCCTGGCGGCGAAATATCTGCTGGAGCGGGGGATCCGGAACATTGTCTATTGCCGCCGTGAAATCTCTTCTGCGGATTATCTCGCCTTCAATCAGGAGCGTTTGCTGGGGGTGAAATTCACCATGCGTCGCCTCTGCGATGGTGGAATCCAGCCGGAAGAGTGGGTCGGCGTCGAGGAGATTCACCGGAAATACCTTGAAAACGGCGGCAATTGCGGGCTGATCGTCAGCACCGATGAACTGGCGGCGCAGTTGATTGACTACTTCGCCGCACAGGGGACGGCGCGTCCGCCGGAGATGATCAGTTTTGACAACAACAGCCGTTACAGCAGCTACCGTCTCTCCACCATTTCTCCGCCCCACATCGATATGGCGCGGACACTCAGCCGGTTGATTATCGACAACATTGACATCGATTCGGAATGCGATTTTGTAAGTTACGTCAAAATAGATTCCAAACTCATCCGCAACCAGCAGGAGTAGCCCATGTTCCAGAAACTGTCCTCCCCCCGCCGCCCGTGCGGCCCCCGGCCGAAGAACGTTCTCCCTTCATTTACTTTGATCGAATTGTTGATTGTTATTGCAATCATCGCAATTCTGGCAGCGATGCTGTTGCCGGCATTGAACCGGGCGCGCGACAGGGCGAAAGCGATCAGCTGTATGAATAATCAGAGCCAGATTTCCAAACTGATGGCCGCCTATCATAACGACTACAACGGCTATTTCCCTTCGCCCAGCGGGGCGGGTATTTATCCGAACTGGCTGATTCAGTTGACGATGATCTACTTCTTCAAGAACGACGCCACGCTCGCCTGGAACGCCAATGCGGAAGATAAAAATCTGATCTCCCGCTTGCCCGGTGCGCACTCTCTCCAATGAGGAATATTATGCGAAATATTCCAATCGGCACACCTGGGTGATGTACGGCATCAACTACATGCACCTCGGGGCGGGTGCCAGCAATACCGCGTTGGGGAAGAAACTCTCGAAGATCTCCTATCCGTCCAGAACGCTGATGGCCACCGATGCGACGGCGGAAACCGGCTGGGGCAATCTGATCAGCTGGGGCTGGGCGGATGCTTACCCCTATGCGCGCCACTCCGGCCGATGCAACGCGATCTGGCTGGATGGGCACGTGGAGAGTATTCCAACCGCCGCGCTGATCAACAACGAGGAAAAATACTGGAAAGTGGAACGTTAAGCATAACAGAGGAGAAGATAAAATGACTCGAATTCAACTGACTGCACTGTTCTGCGGAGCCGCATTGCTTGCGAACGGAGCGGAACAAAAACTTCGGCCCGTTGCGGAAGGAATGCTGATCGACCGCAATGGCGACGGCATCGTCGACCTTGTCCAGCTTCATTCTGAAGAGAAACCGCAACTGGAACTTCTGGTCGGCAGACTCGGGAACGGCGGCCACCGCAGTGTGCTCGAATTCCGGCTGCCGAACCTGACGAAGATCTCCCGGGCGACGCTCACCGTCATGCTCAACGGTAAAACCGGTTGTCATCCGGACGCCCCCGGAACGATCGGGCCGAAAACTCTGGTGTGGAGCTTCTCCGGCGCAGAGGCCGACGGACGTGTCGAAATCTCCGATGATGGCGCGGGCGAACAATCCGGTGTTCTGCTGGAGAACAAAGCCGCCGACGTTACCCGGCCGGTCACCGTCGATGTCACCGAAGCGGTCCGTAAGGCGGTCGCGGCGAAAGCCGCATTCATCGGCTTCCGGCTGGAAGCCGCCGATGAAAAGAAGGCTCCGGCCGTCTGGCGGTTCCGGTCGTCGGAATTTGCCGGGCGCTACACGGCGTCGGCGTATCCCACTCTGACCATCGTGACGGAGTAGAATCCGGCAATGAGAAGAATTCGAAGCGCCGCGCTGTTCTGCTGCGGTATGATCGTGTCGGGCATCGCCGCAGAACTGCCGGTTTATCCCTCCGCCGGCGGCCTGAATCTGCGGGTTCCGGTGATCGCGCCGGTTGCGGGAGGTGCCGTGGGGAAGCGGGTGCCGTTTGAAATGGTCCACTTTACCTATGACCTGACTCCGCATCTTGCCGGACTGGCACAGGGGGAGGTTTCGCTATGGGTGCAGGACAGTCTGCGCCGCACCGCCAAGGAGGTGGTGTCGCTTTCCGGTCCGGCGGGAGAGCTGAAAATATCGATTCCGGCCGCACCGTCGCAGGCGCGCCGGTTCCGGCTGGAGTCCGGCAACGGGCATTCGGATTCCCGCGGGGTACAGACTCCCGGCGAATGGAAAAAACTGTCGCTCTCCTGGGGAGGTGGTCGAGCCGGTCTTACGCTCGAAAACGGGGAAACTTTGTCGGTAAAACTGCCGGAAACGTTTACCGTTGAGCGCCTGCGCTGTCAGGCCTCTCTGGTTGACGAGCTGGTTCTCAAGGGGGGAGGCGGCAGTTTCACTCTCGACTGGGAGAAGGATTACGCCGGTAAACTGGTACCTGCCGGTCCGGGCGGAGCCACCGCCGTTCTCCACGGCTTTGATACCTATGTCATCGGAAACGACCCGGTCAAACGGGATTTTCCGCTTGTACAGCTGTCGAACAGCACGGCGGAATCCCGGGAGGTGACACTCTCTTATGAACTGCGTACCGAGGTGAATCAACTTCGATTCGCCCGGCGGGAAAAACAGCTTCTGCCGCCCGGCGGGAACCGGTTTGTGCCGGTTCCGCTTCCGGAAGAGCTGAAGAGTGATCTCTGTCACCTGACCATTCGGATTGGCGGCCTTTCCCGGCCGTTCTGCGAGAAGAGGAATTTTCTTCGCGTCGAACGGCGTCCGGAACCGGCCGGAACTGGCCTGTTCGGGCTGCATGACTGCGATGTTAAGAGTTTCGGATTCTGGCCGGATGCCCTGCCGCTGCGTTACGCCCATAAGTATTTGCGCTGGGGCTGGGTGCAGGGACCGGCGTTCGTCGATCGCTCCAGCGCTCCGGAACACGATCCGGATGCCCCGCCGGAGGAGTGGAACTGGAATGCCGCGCTCGACTGGGAGCTGCAGGCCGGGCGCGAACTCTTCGTCTCGCTGCAGAGCTACCCTTATTCGGCATGGCACCGGAAGCGGGAGTATCCACGCGGCATGAAACAGTGGCCGAGCGCCCGGGGCGGTGGCTTCCCCGACCTGAAAAAGTATGAGAAATTCCTACGGGCAAGTGCGATGCGTTATCGGGGCAGGGTGCATCGTTACGAGATTGAAAACGAGCCGAACGCCTACGGTATGCCGGAGAATCCGGAGGATTATGCCGAGGTCTGCCGCACCGTTTTCCGTACGGTCAAGGCGGTCGATCCGAATGCCGTCATTTACGGCATCTGCGGTACCGGCAGCTTTCTGCCCTGGATGAAGCGGGCACTGCAGGCAGGAGCGGCCGGCAATTTCGATCGTCTCTCCTACCACACCTACACGACGCCGCGTCAGCCGGATCAGGCCAATCTCCGCCACTTTCTTGAAGAGGTCCGGCAGGCGGCGCCGGCGGGAATCCGGCGTTTCAACTCGGAAACCGGCGTGCTTCAGGTCTTTCGCTATGAGGCAGACCGGCCGATTCCGGCGGAAACCGTCGCGCAGGCGGTGAAGGAGCACAAGCCCGGCTTTGTCTCCCGTGGTTCGTGGCCGGGGCGGGTCAACGATGAATGGGAGGCCTCGGCTTCGATCGTCAAAAATGCGGCGATCAATCTTGCCTCCGGCTCGGAGGGCTTCATCTTCTTCGGCTGGAATCCCGAGTGGCCGAAAAGCAAAAGCGCCTGGACCGGCCGGGAGCCGGACTTCTCTCTGCTCTCCATCACGCCCGCCGGAGAACGCACTCCGACGCTGCTCTGTCTGGCCATTGCGGTGCTGACCGCTCAAATGGAGGCGGTCGACATCGGCAAGCCGTATCGGTTTCTGGATTCCGGGGAGGTTCGCGGCGCCCTGTTCGGCAAACACGGCGGCGGCAATGTTGCAATCCTCTGGGCGGCCGATACGGCGGCGGATGTTCTGGTCACCGCTCCCGGTGAATGTCTGGAAGGAGTCACGCTCTTCGGCCGGCCCCGCCGTTTTCAGGCGCTCGCCCGGCGCAGCGACGGGCGCGGACTTTTTCTGCTGCCGCTCGACGGTCTGCCGCTCTATCTGCACTTCCGGAATGGCGGGCCGGAAATTCTCTCTTCGCCGGTCGGCGCCGTCTCGGTGGAAAACATCGTCGGAGATTCCGGCAGCATCGCTCTGACACTGCTCAATACGTCGGAGCAGGCGTGGAAGACCCGCGTGACGGCAGGCGAGTGCGCCGGTCTCTCGGTCTCGCCGCAGGAGATCGAACTAACCGTTCCTGCGCTTCGCCGGCGGAAGGTGCGCTTTCGCTGTGCCCCGGCTCCGGGAACTGTGCGGGATGAGTTTGAAGTGCCGCTTTCGCTCCGGCTTCCGGACGGCGTGACGCTGACCCGGCGCTGTCGGATCAGCCGGTCGCCCTCCGCCCGGGCCGGCGTCCTTCCGGCGGAGTTCACTTCGCGTGGACCGGATTCCCTGAACTCCTTCACCCGGGAGCTGAAGGCGGAACGTCTCGAACAGGTGGTTTTCGGGCGCCCCTCGGAACTTGCCTCCCTTCAGGAGATGAATGTCTGGGGCGGGCCGGAGGAGCTTTCCGGCAGTTTCCGGCTCGGCTGCAATGAGGAGGCGCTCTTTCTCGTCGCCCGGGTGCGGGATCGCCACCCCCGACTGCCGAAGGTGTGGCCGGGCGTGGACGGGAGCTGTCTTGAGCTCTTCTTCGACTTCCGCACGCCGGCGGAGGGACTGGGGCGTGCGGCTTACGGCAAACAGGTCTTTCAGCTGTTGATCCAGCCGCCCGTCGAAAAGGGGATGCCGCCGGAACTCTGGTCGCCGCAACGGCCGGAACTCTCCGGAAAACTGCTCCGGCTGGAGGGCGGCTGTCTGGCGGAGGGCGGCTACTGGATCACTCTTGCTCTGCCGTGGAAACTGGTCGTTTCCGGCGGTGTCCGGCCGGAGCGGTTCGGATTCGATGCCGGAATCAACGGTTCGTTCGCCGACCGGGCGGAGCGAAAGGCGCAGCTGATGCTCTTCGGCACCGATCAGAACTTCCGCAACGCTTCGAATTTCGGCACCGTTCTGACCGGGAAGGAGCCGACGGTAAAATGAAGGCGGCATGGTTTCCGGAAGCGCGGTTCGGCATGTTCATCCACTGGGGACTCTATTCGATTCTCGGCGGCATCTGGCAGGGGCGGGAGATGGAGTACATCGGCGAATGGCTGCAGTCCCGGTTCCGCATTCCCAACCGGGAATACGAAACGCTGGCCTCCCGGTTCAATCCGGAGCGCTTCGACGCGGATGCGTGGTGCCGGACTGCACGGGATGCCGGGATGCGTTATCTGGTGTTTTCCGCCAAGCATCACGACGGATTTGCGATGTTTCACAGCCGGGTCGATTCCTACAACGTGGTCGATGCGACGCCGTTCGGCCGCGATCCGCTGCAGGAGCTGGCCGCTTCCTGTCGCAAGTTCGGCTTGAAGCTGGGGATCTACTATTCGCATGATCTGGACTGGCACCATCCGGATGGCGGTGATCCGGGCCCGGATGCCCCGAAGAACCACGGCATGTCGTGGGGGAACGACTGGGATTTCCCCGAATACCCGGTGAAGAATTTCCGCCGCTATCTGGATGGGAAGGTGATTCCGCAACTGAAGGAACTGCTGACCGGTTACGGGGAGATCAGCATTTTCTGGTTCGACTGTCCGCTCACCATCTCCCGCAGTGAGAGCGAAGAGATCGTAGCGTTGATTCGCAAGCTGCAGCCGGCGTGTCTCATCAACACCCGGATCGGCCATGGCTTCGGCGATTACGGCAGTTTCGGCGACAACCAGCTGCCCGACGCCTGCCGGGATGGTCTGTGGGAGACGCCGGGAACACTCAATCGCACCTGGGGATTCAAATGGAACGATCACGACTGGAAGAGTCCGCACGATGTTCTGTCTCTGCTGGCTTCTCTGGCGGAGAAGAACACCAACTATCTGCTGAACGTCGGTCCGCGGCCCGACGGCGCCTTTCCGGAGGCGGCACTTTCGGTGCTGCACTCCGCCGGAGAGTGGCTCCGGCAATACGGATTTGCCGTGTACGGGTGTGCTCCGAATCCGTTCCCGCATCCATTTGCCTGGGGGTATGTGACGGTGGAGCGCCGGGAGGGGGCAGATACCTGGCTTCACCTGATTCTCCGGAACTGGCAGCCGGAACTCCGTCTGAACGGCTTGAGGGAAAACGTGAGAGGCTGTTATACCGTTACCGGAAATGACAGGGAGGAGGTCCGGTTTGTGCAGGCGCGGGAAGAGGGCGGACTGGTCGTGTATCCGCCGGAATGGATGAAGGAACGTCTGCTCCCGGTGGTGACGCTGGAATTTGCCGGTTGTGAGATGCCGAAGATCGATGCCGCTTTGATTCCGCTGGAGGGTGTGCTGCATCTGCCGGCGGCCCGCGGAACTGTTGTTCACGGAGCGGAAGGGGAGGGCACCGCGACGACCGGACTGCGTGGTTTCGGCGCCGCCGGGGAACGGCACACGGCAGTTCCTCACAGTCGGCTGAGCCGGACCGGTTGTCTGGAGGAGTGGCACAATCCGGCTGACCGGATTGAATGGGAGGCGAATTTCCCGGAATCCGGGCGTTACCGGGTGGAGGTGGAGACGGTTTCCGCCATTCACGGCGCCGAATGGAAAACCGGACAGCTGGTGGAGCTGACGTTCCGGGGAGAGCAGGATCCGGCGGAGACATTGACCGCCAAATTGAACGGAGTACCGGAATCCTCTTCTCCCTCGTGCTGTTACCGTCGGGGCAGTGCCGTTGCCGGGATTGTCACTCCCGCAGCGGGGGCGTGCCGCATCTCTCTGCGCATGCTCGCATGCCCCGACCGGGGCGCCCTGCTCATGGCATTGACGGAGGTCCGTCTGGTCCGGCTGTGATAGAATTATCGATTAGAGTGCTTTGAATTAACAGAAAAGATTGGTACGAGAAGTGGTGTATCTCGTTAAACTTTCTGCTAGATCTTTGACGATACTTCAGATTCTTTCGAAACAGGGGGGCGATTGAGAAACCGGAAAATCGCGTTATGCCCGGCGGGCGGCGGCCGCCTTCAAGGCGTCGCAGAAGCGCCGGGAGTCATCCACCAGCCGCTCCCGCTCTGCCGGAGTGAAGGCGGATAGACTTTCCAGATCAAACTGTTCCATCGCGTCGCATACCTCGCGTGCGAAGGTTTCCCCGGCCGGCGAAAGCCGGATGATCCGGCGCCGGTGATCCTGTTCGCTCTCGCGCCGCAGCAGAAAGCCCCGTTTCTCCAGATCGTTCAGGATGATCGTGATCAGCTGCCGCATGACGTTGATGCGGTCCGCCAGTTCCGCCGGTTCCGCCCCCTGCGGATGATTGTGCAGGTACTCGATGACCCAGTAGGCGTTGAGCGACAGATCCCACCGCTTCAGAAATCCGATGTAGGTTTTGTCGATTTCCGCCCAGAGCGCCATCCAGCGGCGCAACAATTCCTTTTCTTTATTTTCCGGCATGCAGTTCCCTTTCCCGACGTTTCCCGAACCACAGATAACAGAGCATCGCGAATAATATAACCCGCGAAACCGGCATCGCAAGCCAGACTCCATCCATTCCCAGCCGGAGCGGCAGGAGAAACAGGCAGAGCGGCAGCGCGAAGAACGCATCCCCGTAGATCAGCAGCGACGAACTGCCGATCTTGCCGGTCGATTGATAGTAGAATCCCGCCACCCGGATCACCCCCAGCAGCAGAAACGCCGGTGAACTGAGCAGAACCCCATGCGCCGCCAGCTCCGCCACGTGCCCGGTGAGGCCCCCCCAGGCCGGCATCACGTTGCGCAACGCGAAGCAGAACAGCATCAGAACCACTCCGAGAAAGAAGGCCCACCGGTACCCCCGGTTGCCCATCCGGTTCTGCCGCAGATGCTGGCGTGCCCCGTACATGTAGGCGGTCAGCGGCTGAATTCCCATCGCCAGCCCGCTCATCAGCAGGGAACTGAGCGACTCCAGCCCCGCGACCAGCGTGTAGGCCGCCAGACCGTCCACCGCGCCGTAGCGCAGCGCCTGCACGTTGTGCATGAACAGCATGGCGATGATCGAAAGCATGTTCCCGAATACCGGAACTCCGGTGAGGAGAAGCTCCCGCACCGTCTGAACATGCAGTTTCAAGGTGTCGAGTGAGTAGTGAAGTTCGGTTTTCCGGGTGAGAAAGTACCCCGCACCCAGCACGGCGGACAGCGTCTGGCTGATCACCGTGGCATAGGCCGCCCCCGCCGCCCCCTGATGAAAGTGCAGGATCAACAGCCAGTCAAGGATGATGTTGCTCACCAGCCCGACCACCACCAGCATCATCGCCAGTACCGGCCGCCCGTCGTTGCGGGTCACCGAGATGAAGCTGCCCATCAGCATGGTGACCGGCGCCCCCCAGGTCATGATCGCGGCGTAACTCGCCGAGGAGGGCAGCAGCTCCGGCGTCGCGCCGAACAAGCGGAGGATCGATTCCAGAAACGGCAGGACCAGCACCCAGACCAGCAGGGCCGCGATCAGATTCAGCGTCAACATGTTCCCGAAAATCCGCCGGGCTCTCGACAGTTCGCCCGCTCCCCGGGCCTGCGCGATGAGCACCGCCGCCCCGGAGCCGATCAGCTCCCCCAGCGCTCCGTAGATCATCACCAGCGGCCAGGTCAGCGCCACTGCCGCCAGGCCGGTTTTCCCCGTCCCCTGGCCGATGAAGACCGTGTCGACGATGCTGAATGAACCGGCAATCAGCATCCCCGCCATCGACGGGCCGATATACTGAAAAAATAACTTGTCTTCTCTGCGCATGAAAATATCTCCTGTAATAATAAAATTATTTTACTATAAACCGATTTTCTTATTTGTCAAGTGGCAGGCCGGAGTTTTCGGGCGGGAGAATCGGCATTGCCGGTAGCTTTCCGGGTTGCATTGCTCCGGCGGGAAGACTATATTAGAGAAAATGTTATCATAAATCTGAAACAGAGAAGTGCAATTATGCTTGCTGTCGGAATTCTTGCCGGAGTTGCCACCGCGTTGCTGCAGGCGATTTCGTACGTGTGCAGTGCGAGTTTTATGCAGAAATATCGCTCCTCACTGCGGCTGGTGATCTTTTCGCAACTGGTGATGGGGGCGTTCAGTCTGCTGTTTCTGCCGTTTTTCTTCCCGACCGGACTGGAGGGGCGGCTCTGGGAATTCTTCGGCTGGATCGTGGTGTGGGTGACGGTGTTCATGGTGGGGCAGGTGGCGTTTTTCTCCACCCTGCGTTCGATTGAGGCGAGCCGGATGTCGTCGCTGCTCGGACTCAAAATCGTCGTGCTCGCCTTTCTCTATGTCGCGGTGATGCGCGAATCGCTCGCCGCCGGGCAGTGGCTGGCGGTGGTGCTGAGCGCCGCCGCCGCGGTCGGCATGAACTGGAGCGGCGGCAACCACTTCACGCTGAAGGGATTGTTCTGGCTCCTGGTGACGCTGGTCTTCTACTCGTTGACCGATATGACCGAGAACCATCTGGTCCGGATGCCGGAGGGGGTCGGGATTCTGCGCACTGCGTTCGGCGTCGGAGTGACCTGTTACGCGATCCTCGGAGTTCTGACACTGCCGATGCTGTGGAAGTTCCGCTGGACGACGCGGCAGTTTGTTCTGGCCATCCCCTTTGCGGCGAGCTGGTTTTTCTCGCAGGTGGCGCTTTTTGTCTGCTTCGGTCTGCTGGGGACGGTGTTCGGCAACGTGATTCAGGCCAGCCGCGGATTGATTTCAATCGGCATCGGCATGCTGCTGCTCCACTGGGGGTTGGGGAAACTCGACGCCAGGATCAGCCGCAAAATGTGGTTGCGTCGAATCGCCGCCGGCGTTCTGATGACGGCGGCGATCATTCTCTACGCCGTTTCCGGCGCGTAATGGCAGGATGCCGGGGAGCGGCCTTCGCCCTCTCCCCGGCAGGGAAGGTCAGCGGTACTTCGGCAGCATGTCGCCATGCGCCTTGATGAGATCGTCGCACAGCTTCACGATCGTGTCGATCGGCAGTTCGGCGCTGGTGTGGGGATCCAGCATGGCCGCCTGATAGATGTGCTCCTTCTTGAGCGTGAGGGCCGCTTCGATGGTGAGCAGCTGAACGTTGATGTTGGTCATGTTCAGCGCCGCGCACTGCACCGGCAGCGCACCGACGTGGGTTCCCTGTACGCCGCTGCCGTCGACCAGGCAGGGCACTTCGACCACCGCTTCCTTCGGCAGGTTGTCGATCAGGCCGTTGTTGAGGACGTTTCCGCCGATCTGGTACGGGGTGTTCGTCACGATGGCGTTCATGATGCCCGAACCGTATTCGCGCGAAAGCGTGTGCGAAAGATGCGGGTCGTTCGAGAGTTCCGCGTACTGCTTCTTCCAGCCTTCGATCTGCTTGATACAGCGGCGCGGATACTCGTCCAGCGGAATGTTCCACTCGGTGATGAGCTCCGGATAGGCGCTCTTGATCCAGTAGGGCTGATATTCGGCGTTATGTTCGCTCGATTCGGTGACGTAGTAGCCGAATTTGCGCATCATCTCGATGCGGATCATGTTGCCGGACTTGTCGGCGGGGGCGGCTTTGCGCCACTCTTTGATCTTCTTGTCGGCCAGTTTTTTGAGTTCCGGGTAGAGATCCTTGCCGTTCTCCTGAATCGACAGCAGCCACGCCATGTGGTTGATACCGGCGATGTAGGTGCGGAGGTTCTTTTCGCGCTCTTCGTCGCACTCCAGCCCGAGGGTGGTCAGCAGGCTCTTGGCGCAGACCTGGACCGAGTGGCAGAGACCGACCGTCTTCACGCCGCTGCCGCGGAGCATCGCACCGGTGAGCATCGCCATCGGATTGGTGTAGTTGAGGAACCAGGCGTTCGGCGCGACCTCTTCGATGTCGCGGGCGAAGTCGAGCATCACCGGAATCGTCCGCAGTGCGCGGAAGATGCCGCCGATGCCGAGCGTGTCGGCGATGGTCTGGCGCAGGCCGTATTTCTTGGGAATCTCGAAGTCGATGACGGTCGAAGGCTCATACCCGCCGACCTGGATGGCGTTGACGACGAAGTCCGCGTTGCGGAGCGCCGCTTTGCGGGCGCGGACGCCGAGGTGGGTGGTGATCGTCGCCCGGTTGTCGTTGATGTTGGCATTCAGCGTCTTGAGGATGAATTCCGACTCCTTGAGCCGTTCGCCGTCGATGTCGTACAGCGCGAAGTGGGAATCCTTCAGCGCTTCGCGGCACATGCAGTCGCCGATGATGTTGCGGGCGAATACCGTGCTGCCTGCTCCCATGAATGTGATTTTCGCCATTTGAGCTTTCTCCGGATCCTGTGTGATGTTTCTGCGGGGGCAGGGGACCCCTTGTCCCCGCTCCTCCCGGTCGCTTCTATACAATAGTTGTTTTTATGGCGGATGTAAATATGAAAAACATGCTATTGATGGTAATTTTGTGCTTTTCTTCAACTTTGAAAATTTGAAAAGTGAGCTTGAAAATGGTACATTGTAGGAAAACATCCCAGAACAGAAGGTAAATCTGAGCGTGAATCCGGAATTTTCTCCCTTCCATGAATCCTACGCCCCGTTCTATTCGGAGCGGACGGTCCGGCTGCATGCGATGCTCATCAACTGCGGCCATCAGTGTGTGACCGGCGACTACTCCTGGGACGGCATGAAGCGGGGGCGCCACGACATGGTCATCTGGCAGTACACGCTCTCCGGAATGGGCCGGCTCCGCTTCGGTGAGCTGGAGTATCCGGTTCCGCCGGGGCGGGGCATGCTGCTGATCGCTCCGGAAAATCACTGCTACTTTCTGCCGGAGGATTCCTCCGGCTGGGAGTTCCTCTACGTGAGTTTTCACGGTTCCGAGGCGGTCCGGCTGGCCGGGGAGTTCCGCCGCCGGAACGGGGTGCTCGGCGATTTCTCCGCTGACTCCCGGACGGTCTCGGCCGCGTGGGAGATTTTGCGGATGTGCCGAGCCCGGCAGCTGGTTTCCCGCTATGACGCAAGTGCCGCGGCCTACCGGTTTCTGATGGCGCTTCTGGCCGACACGGACCGGGGAATGCAGGGGGAGTCCGACCGGTTCCACCGCAAGGTGCATGACTACTGCCTCGAGCACCTCGCCGAACCGCTCGACGTCGCCAAACTGGCGGAAGCTGTCGGATGCAGCCGCTCGCATTTTTCGCGCCGCTTCCGGAAAGAGGAGGGGATTTCGCCGCACGAATTCATCATCCGACTGAAAATGCGCCTCGCAGTGCGGCTGCTGCAGACCACGACCGCGTCGGTCAAGGAGATCGCCGCCCAGTGCGGTTTCGACGATGTCAGCTACTTCTGCAAGGTGTTCCGCAAGGTGCATTCGCTCACGCCCGGCGAATATCGTTCCGGCGGAAGCGAACTGGAGAGTGGCGGAGAGGTACGGTAATTCATTTCGGCGATTTCCCGGGACTCTCACCGGGCGGTTTCTGCTTTCGCCGCGCCGGTTCCGGAAAAGTTCCGGTGGGGCGGTCTGATCTCCTGTTCTGCCGGCGGGCGGGGAGGCGGCCGGGGTTCCCGTTTTTTCTGCTCAAAATGGCGGTTCCTCCGGCGGGATGAAGTTGAAAAATGAACAAGATGGAGTAAAGTATCTCCCGGCTGAAACATACCGCTTCGAACTGCCGCGGGAATTCCGTTTGAACACTCCCGGCGTTCGGCGATTCTACAGAAAAATAGTAAAAATTGAACTTCGAAAGCATCTTGTCATGTTGAATCCGACCCTGCCTGATCAGGCGTGGTACTCTCTGCGCCGCACACTGCCGCCCTGGAGATTTCAGGAGACCCTGGAAGAGCTCTGCCGGCTGGCCCCTCAATTTAAAATCGATGAAGTGATCGTGAAGATCGACACGGAGGAGTTTTCGCACGGGCATCCGTCGCTGGAATGGGCCGCCGCGTATCAGGAGAAACTCTTCGAGGTCCGCCGGAGGCTGGAGGAGCTGGGGATCGTCTATTCGCTGAATCCGTGGATCACCGCCGGCCATGCCGACCGCGGCCGGGATGACCGCGACCGTCTGCCGGGGCTGGAATGCATGGTAGGAGATGACGGTTCCGAGACGCATCATTGCGCCTGTTTCCTTTCGCCGGTGTGGCGGGAGCATACCCGGAAGCTGTGGACCATCTACGCGCAGACCCATCCCCACATCATGTGGGTTGAAGATGACATCAGAACCTTCAACCATGAACCGGTACGTTTCGGCTGCTTCTGCCCCCGGCATATGAAGTTGTTCAGCGAGCGCGTCGGCCGGGAGGTCAGCCGGGAGGAGCTGGTCCGCGCCATTCTGCAGCCGGGGCGTCCGCATCCGTGGCGCGCGGAGTATCTCCGGATGCAGCAGGAGGTCATGATCGAAACCGTCGCCTTCCTGGCGAAGGTGACGCACGAGGTTTCGCCGGAGACCTGCATGGGGCTGATGTCCAGCGGTCCCCGGCAGCATTGCGTGGAGGGGCGGGACTGGAAGCGGCTGGCCGAGGCGCTGGCGGACCATCGTCCGCTCTACAGCCGTCCGCCCATGGCCAACTACTGCGAGGAGTCCATGCGTGGATTCTACTACTCGCAGGACTCCATCAAGCTGACGCGCCACGCTCTGCCGGAGGGGGTGATCGAGCAGACGGAATGTGAAAGCGTGCCGTTCACCCGTTTCTCCAAGAGTGTGACCTTCACCTTTCTGGAAATTGCGGTTTCCATGGCTTACGGCTCCAGCGGCGTGACGCTGAATCTGTTTGACCACGCGGGGACGCCGATGCAGGATGAGATCCATTACGGTACGATGCTGGCGGAGAAAAAGCCGTTCCTGAACGAGCTGGCACGAGTTGCCAATCGGCCCGGCCGTTACCGGGGGGTCAAACTGCTTCACCGGGATGAGTTCAGCATGCGCAAGGTGCTGCCGGCCGGAGCCTCCTACCAGGATCTGGCGGAGGATGGCTTCCCGATGATGAGCGCGCTGGAGTCGATGGGGATTCCCACCACCTACGAGGAGTCCGGAATTCTCGCCCTCTCCGGGCAGAGCGCGCGGATGCTTTCGGATGAGGAGCTCAGGGAGTGGCTGACCCGCGGAGTGCTGCTGGACGGCGTCGCCGCCGGAATTCTGCTGGAGCGTGGCTTCGGGGCCGAGATCGGGCTGAAACGGATCGCGCCGCCCGCTGTCCGGGTCCAGCTGCCGTGGGTGGTTTCCGCGGAGGAGTTTCACAACGTCGAGTTCGGCGGAGCTCCCCGCAAATATTTGACGGCGACCCTGCCGTTCCTGAGTGCCGATGGCAGGATCTGTCCGCTGGAGGCGGCGGAGGGGGCGCAGGTGATCTCCTCCTGGGTGGACCCGGATACCAACCGGACTTCGCCGGCGATGATCGCATTTGAGAATGCCGGCGGCGGCCGGGTGATCGTGCACGGCATGGAGTATCAGAGCTGCTGCGGGGTCGCCTTCTGCCACCCGTTCCGCCGCGAACAGCTGCAGAGTGCGATCCGCTATCTCGGCAAGGGGAGCGAGGCGATGCTGTTCCAGTGCGACGGGGCGTATCCGCTCGCCTGGCGGCGGGATATGGCGGACTCCACCGTGATCGGCTGTTTCAACCTGAATCTCGATGCGTGGCCGGAGTGTTCGTTCGATCTCGGCTGGCAGGGGGCTGTCCCCCGGGTTCGCGTTCTGACCGCCTCGGGGAACTGGGAGGATTGTTCCGGAATCGAGATGACGCAATCCGCCGGCCGTCTGCGGATTACCTGCCGGAACCGCATCGAGCATCCGTTCCCCCTGGTGCTGAAGCTGGAATAGCGTCCGGCGGTCCGGGATAGGTCGGCTCCTCCGGCATTTACGGGTGATCGATGATGCGAAGGTCCCGAATCAAGAATGGCTGGTGATTAACCGGAGGATCCCAGCCGATCCGGATCATTTTCGCCTTTTCCGGCTCCGGCAGTATCTCGTCGAACGACACCCGGCGTTTCTCCCAGTCTTGCCCCGGATTGTGTGGTACCAGATGCAGGTCGTTTTGCCATGCTGACGGGTCCCGTCGTTGACCGCCATGAAGACGGCTTCCCGGGGAATGGTGTATTTGAGACCCCGAACCGGTGGGGGCGGGATAGACGCGATTTTGTCCGGTTGCCGGGCCGGGCGCAACAATCTCATGACCATTGCCGGGGAGCCGCAGACAGACACTTGCTGCATATCCTGCCGGATTACTTTCGGTACAGTGAAAAGTGCTAAGCAACAAGATGTTGCTGTTGTGTTCCCCGGTGTTCTCCTGATCAATTGTAAAAAAATCTGTGTTTTTTTTCGCTCCATTATTGAAAAAACTCAAAAGCCAGTTTATATTGCCTGTAAAAACAAACATGTATTTTAATTTGTATGGAAATGGCGCATGGCAGGGCGAAAAAATTTGTTTGAGCCGGTCGCGGAGAAGTTCATGCTGCAGATCAGGGAGGGGCGTCTTGCTCCCGGCGAGAAGATGCCCTCGGAGCATGAACTCTGTCGACACTATTCGCTGAGCCGTTCTTCCATCCGGAAAGTTCTGGACTATCTGGAGCAGCGCGGGCTGATCCGTCGTGAGCCCGGGGTCGGAAGCTTTGTCTGCGAAAAGGATGCCGGACTGAACAAGCCGCTGACGATCGGCATGACCAGGCTGTACTCATTTTCCTATGCGTCCCCCATCATTCCCTGGGTGCAGCGAGTTGCCGCGGCGCAGAATTGTCATCTGCTGTTTGCCGACCCGCATGAATTGAACGCGGAGGGAAAATTGCCGTTCGACGCATTTTTTTATGTGGAAGCCGGCGGCGTTTCCCGGGCGCGGCTCGCCGAACTTTCCCGGCGTGGATTCCCGATTGCTGTGCTGAACCGGGATTGGCCGGAAGTCGCCACCTTCCGGGTGGATTTCTATGAAGAGGCGAAACGGGCGGTCCGCCTGCTTCAACGGCTCGGTTTGAAGAAAATCGGTGCGATTGATGGAGAGCGTTTCGGCAATTACAGCAATCCATGCCGCATGGCGGGCTACGAAGATGCGGTTTCGGAAACCGGCGGGAAACCGTTCAAACTGGTGCGGGATTTTGATTCTCTCGCCGCAGTGGATTCCATCGCCGGATTCATCCGGGAAACGCATCCGGACGCTCTGTTCCTGCCGCTCATCGGTGTGCTGGACTGGGTGCTTTTCGCCTGCAAACAGGCCGGACGTGTTCCCGGGCGCGATATTACGCTCTTCTGCTTCGACCGGCTGGAAGGCGAGATCTATGCCGACGCCGGAATCATTTATGCCGATATGCCCCTGGAAAAGATGGGCATGGATATGATGGAATATCTGATTGCCAAAGTACGGGATCCCGGTCTGCCGCTGCCACACGCGGTTTATGACGTCCGTTTCGTGATCTATAATCAACTGCTGAAATGAGGGAGAAGCACATGCGAGGAGATGAAAAACGGAGAGGTTTATTCACGTTAATCGAGCTTCTGATCGTGATTGCGATCATCGCAATTCTGGCAGGACTGCTTCTGCCCGCTCTGAATTCCGCACGGATGCGGGCCAACTCCGTCACCTGCCTGAACCAGCTCAGACAGATCGGCACCGGGATGATCAACTACACCCGGGATTATCAGGATTACGTACCGTTCTGCCGGCAGAAGTGGAACAATACCGCACAGTATATGGACAGCTGGATCGTGATGCTCTGGCCCTATGTCGGGAATTCAAGTTACGGCAATTTCTTTTCCGACCGGAAGACGATTTTTCTCTGTCCGGCGGCACCGCCGGAACAGGTGTATCAACATAGTTACCAGGATACGCTCTATTCGATTACCTCCTACGGGTGGAATGCTTACTGCGGACAGTGGACGGGAAGTGCGCAAAACAACGGTTTTGCTTCGGAACCGCGCATGGCGAAAAAGATCACCGCGAACAAACGTCCGAGCCGCGCCATCGTCTGTGCCGATGGTCAAATGCAGAAGGACGACCAGAAAAATATGCTGATTGTCTACGATTATACGACCGCGCTGGACCGACTTTCTCTGCGTCATCCGGGTGAGAGCGATCAGATGCTGTATGCCGACGGGCACGCCGGTGTTCTGCCGACGCTGCGATATGTTTCAAACAACAAAAAAGTACGGGAAATATTTCTGTTTGAAAATGCGGATGGAAACCGGTATTGGAATTAGTAGAAGGGAAAGTGGAAGATGAAGTTTTTCTTTGCGGTTGTCGCCTCTCTCGGCGTGATGAGTGCGGAGTGCGGAAACCTGATTTACAATGGCGGATTCGAGCTGGGTACCGATGGATTCGCACTGCACCGGATTGTCACCCGGAAAGACCGGCGGCATCTGCCGCTGGAGTTGGAAAAAGCAGATCCTGCACACGGGAACTGTTCCATTCGGATTCCCAATCCGGACGGGGACTATTTCGAGTTCTACGTCTCCTCGTTTGTGCTGAAACCCGACACGGTCTACACCTTCTCCATGACCGCGAAAACCGATGTCGCGGGCGGAGTGCCGGTGGAAGCGCTGATCCATGACATCCAGTGGAACACCAACCGTAAGACCTTTCAGGTCGGCGACCGGTATTCCCGGTACAGTTTCCGCTTCAAAACCGGCGCGGCGGGCGGCCCGAATGTGATCCGGATCTGGTCGTTTCAGCGGACCGATCCGGAGGGCGGATGGAAAGGGAATCTCTGGCTGGATGATATTTCCGTTACGGAGAATGGAGGAAGTCCCGGAGCCGTCTATGCCGGGATTGCCGGCCGTCGCTACTGCTGGAACATTGCGGAAAATGAGAAATCCCCGTTCCGGCTGAAACTCCAGAACGACACGGCGCAGGAATACCGCGGAGCCTTGAAGGTGAAAACCGTTTCCGAATATGACGGTAAAACCATCCAGGAAGAGAGTGTGCCCGTCGAGCTGAAGGCGGGTGAAATCGCGGAGCTGCCGCTGCGCAGCCGCATTGCTCCGCAGTACGGCAGTTACACGCTTGAAGTAAGCGGCGACGGAATCGTCTCCCGGAAGCTTCCGTATGTGGTGATCGGCAGCCTCGAACGGAAAGCGCGCAACTATGACCGGGATATCTGTGTCGGAATCAACGGCGGGCCGAAACTGACCAGCGGTTACACCAATCATAAGCTGATTCTTCGAAACGGATATTCCACCTCCAACGTCTCCGTGGAGGAGCGGTTCGCGCTTCTGCGCGATGCCGGAATCCGGCTCGTGCGGCTGTGGGACAGCGGCCGTCTGCCGACCGCCTGGGCGGCAACAGAACCGGTGAGGGGAGAATATGATTTCAGTTTTCTGGACTCCGTAACCGGACTTATGGAGAAATACGGGATGGTTCCGGTGCATGTGCTCGGCGGCGAGCTGTTCCGGCAGCCGTATCTGAAGACGGGATACGCGCGGGAGAATCCTTTGCCTGCCTGGGCGCTGCCGATGGCGGAGCGTCCGGCGGAACATCCTCCTTACGCGATGCAGAAGCTGAAGGGATACATCGCTCTGCCGCCGATCGACTGCTGGAACGAGTACATGACCGCTCTGGCCCGGCATCTGAAGGGGAAACAAGCCTATTTCGAGTTCACCAACGAACCCAATCTCTATGTCACGCCGGAGGTGTACAACCGCTATCTCAAAGCGACCTGGGAGGGGCTGAAGGCAGGGGATGCAAACGCCCGGGTGGTTGGCTTCAGTGTCACTTCCGACTTCAAGGCGGACAGCAACAGCTGGCTCGAACAGGCGATCAAAGCGGGTGGGCTCGCCTGGTGTGACATTCTCAGTTTTCATCCCTACAGCATGCGGGAACTGGGGTCGTTGCAGCCCGCGGATGCGGCGATTCGGACGATTTTCGATCTGCAGAAGAAAGCGGGCAAAACTCTGCCCATCTGGAATACGGAACTTTACTACCTCTTTGATACACCCGCATCGACCGATCGGGCACAGAAGGAGAAAAAGGTGGAGTATCTGCTGACCCGGTTTCTGCTGGATTGCGGAGAGAACGTCGCACAATCGATCTCAATTCAGGAAGATATGCTGTGGCGGGATTCCAGTTATCTCACCTACGTCGGCGAATTGATTCCATCCACCTATTTTGTCGCCTGCAACACATTGGCCCGTCTGTTTGAAGGGGCGAAGGTGGTGGCGAAGCACCGTCTTCCGGCCGGCGTGATCTGCTACGTCTACCGCCGGGACGGAAAACTGATCGCCGCAGTCTGGAACTATGAGAAAAAAACAGGTGTGACGCTGGATCTTTCCCGGTTTGATGTGATGGATCTCTTCGGGAACCCGGTTGCGCCGGGCCTGAAGAAGGTCGGGCCGGCCCCCTGGCTGTTGACGCAGGGAAAGAGGAACGATGCGGAATTTCTCGCCGCCTGTGCCGCGTTGAAACCCCGTTTCGTCTTTCCGGTTCAGGTGTCGGACCGAGGCCGGGTGATACAGGGAAATGCCGTCGTCGGGCTTCACAATCAATCCGATGAGATCCGGCATTGCATCGTCGGTTTGAACGGCGGCGGCTACAGTGCGAAAGAGTGTGTCAAACTTTCTCTGCAGCCGGGTGAGAGCCGGATGGTTTCCATCCCGGTTCGCCGGATTCGCGGAGAGAAGACGCCGGCCCATGTGGTGATCTTTGATGGATCGACTTACCGGGTGCCGCTCTTGCTCTCCGAGAGTCCTGTGCTGGCGAATGGCTCGCCCCTGCAACTTCGGTCTGCGGACGGCCGGCTTTCCGCCGAAGTGCGGACGGAGGTGAGAGAGAAACGTTTCCAAGTGAGTGTGGAGGTATGCGATTCGACCGATGCCGGTCCGAACGGAACGCGGGAACCGTGGGAGAGCGATTCAGTGGAGCTCTTTCTCGATCCGATCCCGCTGGTGTTGGCGGAGCGTTCGGCGCAGCGTTACAATGCGGAGACGTCGCGCGTCTTTCTTTCGCCGCGTGACCCGAAGCCGTTTCGGATCTGGTCGCAGCAGCTGCGGGAGGAGGATTGCCGCTGGGAGATTGCCCCGACCGCTTCCGGATATTCCGTCCGTTTTGAATGCCCGGCAAAAGGGGTTCCCTTCGGCTTCGGCATCAAGATCAACGACGCGGAGAATTCCGGAAGCAAAGCGGTGCGCAGCGTCGCCTGGGGCGCGGAGGGGAAAGCCTATGCGGATCGGTTCCAGTTCGGAATCATTCAGGAAACTCCGGTGGCAGCCCGCGGTTCTGCCGTCACCTCTCTGCTGACCGATGGCTCATTGGAAGCGGGCAAAATGACGGAGGATTGGAAGAAGAACTACTCTTCACCGGCTTATCCGGCGACGCTTGTGGAGAACCGGGATTTCTTCAACGGCACCCGCTGTATGAAGCTGACCGCTTCGCCGGAGGCGCTCCTTTCGGTAATTTCCCGGGATCTTCCCGCCATGCCCGGGCAGAAATTGAAGCTCTCATTCTGGGCGAAAGGGGAGGGAATACGAGTTCTTGACTGCTGTATTGAGATCTGGAGTCCGGTGAAACACCGGGGAGAACATCTCTATATCCGCCGGAAATTCAATCTCGCGGATGACTGGAAGCCTTACGAACTCACCCTGGTTGTGTCGGAAGACACGAAGCGTTATCCGGATGTTCTGGATAAGACTGCCCGGATCAAGTTCTGGCTGCCGAAGGAGAAGGGGGCGGTCTACCTGGACGATATTTCCGTGCAGAGGCTTCCTTGATGAGTGGATGCGGCGGTCCGGCATGAAGGAGCCGGACCGCTTTTTCCAGCCGTCCAACCGGGATTTTATGTCACACCGGCAAGGGGCGCATCGGTGTTGCCCCGCCGCCCCGCCGGAAAGAGACGAACCCTTTGTGATGAGAGTTGGCCGGATTTTTCGTTGATGCGTGAAAATTGCGCACCTCTTCTTCCGGCAGGTTACGGTTGCCCGTGTTATGCCTTTACCAGCTGCCGCTTTACGAAGCGCAACGGCTGTTGAAGCATCCGGATGATGAACCCCACCAGAACCGCCGCGAGAAGAGTTCCCTCCCGGATGCCGCTGATCTCCTGGAACCAGCAGAGCGAGACGAGAATCGCGGCCACCACGATGGAGACGTCAAAACAGACCTTGGTCGTGCCGAACGGGAAGCCGTACTCCTCCGAAACCGTGCGGACAAATCCGTCACCCGGCATGAAGGAGATATCCGCCAGAAGCTGAAACGCGATGCCGGTCGCCAGCATGGCACAGCCGAACAGCTCTTCCACCAGGCGGAGCAGGTAGCTCTCCGGAATGTAAAACGAGGAGATCCACATCCCCAGGTCGATAAAGAAGCCGAACCCGAAAAGCGTCAGCAGCTGCCCCAGCCGGGACCAGTGAAAGCGGCTGCGCAGAATGGCGAGCTGCATCAGCAGAAAGAGGATGTTGAGACAGACCGTCGCCATCCCCAGAGTCCAGGGAATGATGAACGTCGTGACATAGGGCAGGCTTGAGATGGGGGAGGTCCCCAGCCCCGGCCGGGTGCTGAAGGCGACGCCGAAGCCGGCGAAAATGAGTCCGATGAAGAAGAGAATAAAACGTTTTCTTTTGCTGTAGCGCGATTTCATGATTGTGGATTCCGACAAGTTTTCTGAATCTGCCGCAGACCGTGCAGCAGATGGTTGAGGTTTTCTCCGGAGAGCTCCCGGCAGGCGGCCTCTTCCGTTTCCCGAAAGAGCTCCTGGATGCGGCGGCCGATTTTTTCCCCGTCGGCGGTGAGGGCGACGATGGAGTTTTTCCGGTTGCCGTCCGCCTTGTCGCGGCGGATCAGGCCGTTGTCCTCCATCTTGCCGAGGATCGGCGAAAGCGTTGCCGGATCGATCAGACAGCCGTCGGCGATCTCCCGCTGAAACGAGTCCGGGTGGCTCATCAGGTAGTCGATCACCTTCGGCTGGCCGGGCAGCAGCGCCGGATATTCCTGCCGAAGCCGGGCGAAAAACCGTTTCTGAAACAGCGTATGCGCCGCCAGGAGGTTGTAGTGCAGAGAGTGTTCCATGAGTTTTTTATCATTAGTATCCTAATAATATAGCAGAAAAGGCGGATTTTTCAAGGGGGAAACAGAGAAAACTCTTCGGATAAAGCTCCAAAACACTGCTGAATTTTTCTGCCGGAATGGAAAATTTCAATTTTTTCCGGACAGGGGGTTGACGAAGCCCGGATCTTTTGCTATACTATTAAACAGACAAAAGAATCAGTTTTGTAGGATTAATTGCGATGATCCAGCGGAATCTGCTGAAACGATTTGAACGTTATCTGATTGAGGGAGGGTTCCAGCCGGGTGACAAGCTGCCGGTGGAGCAGGACCTGGCGGAACACTTCGGCGTGGCCCGCAGCACAATTCGGGAAATCATCATCCACCTGTGTCTGCAGGGGGTTCTGGAGCGCCATCCCAACCGGGGGACGATTCTCACCATTCCCGCCTGCGAGAGCATCGGTCACGATCTGGCGTTTCAGTTGCACTGGCTCGGTTGCGGCTGTGAGGAGTTGAAAGCGGCCCGGCTGATGCTCGAGAGCACCGTTGCGGCGGAGGTGATTCGTTGCATCACGCCCGCCCAGCTGGACCGGCTGATCCGCATCAACAGAAAAATTTCCGAAGCGGAAGCGGATCCGGCTCAGGCAGATGTCTTCGATCTGGAGTTCCATCTGACGCTGATGGAGATCGCCGGCAACCGGCTGATTCAGGTCTTCTCCCAGGTGATATCGCTGCTGTTCAGCCGGGAGTACCGCGAACAGTTCAACTCCACAGCACGGGTCCGGCATTCCGTGGAATCCCATCAGCAGATGATTCAGGCGATCCGGGCAAAGGACCTGCCGGCTCTGCATCGGCTGATTTACGAACACATTACACCACTCTGATCTTTTTTTGTCAGGATTAAATAGTCTGACAAAACAATAAAAATTATCATACAATTCAAGAAGGAGAGGTCGAATCATGAGCTTGAAGGAACGGGTGCTCCGCTGTGAAAAATTGTGCGGAACCCACATCGCACTGAACCATCCGGTCATCACGGAGATTCTGGGATACACCGGATTCGACTTCATCTGGATCGATACCGAACACACCTCCATCGGTTACGAGGATCTGCTGCAGCATCTGAACAGTGTCAGACTGAGCGGGACGCCGGGGATCGTGCGGGTTTCCATGGCGGACCGCAACCACGTCAAGCGGGTGCTGGAGATGGGGCCGGACGGGATCATTTTCCCGATGATCAACACGGTGGAGGAGGCGGAGGCCGCCATGAGGTCCTGCATGTATCCGCCGCGCGGCACCCGGGGATTCGGTCCGCTCGGAGCGGTGCAGTACGGTCGGAGGGAGATCGGCGACTATATCCGGAACATTGACAATGAACTCTGCCGTTTCATCCAGATCGAGAGCTGTACTGCGGTTCGTAATCTGCCGGAGATCGTGAAAAACCCCTATATTGACGGATACATTTTCGGGCCATGCGATCTTTCCGGGTCGATCGGGGAGCTGAACAACGTGTTTGGAAAGCGGAACGTCAATCTGATGCGCGAGGCGGTCGCCCTCCTGAAGGAGGCGCACAAATGCATCGGCGTATCGACCGGCTCGACGGATCCGGAGGTGCTGGAGTTCTGGGATGATCTCGGCGTCAACATGATTTCATCCGGCATGGACTATGACTACATGCGGCGCGGCGCGCTGAAAAACCGCGCCGCTCTCCGCCGCATCCAGAACCGGAAAGAGGTCGCTCATTCTGCCGCGATTGCTTAAATTCAGAACATATTGTCTTTGGATGTGGCAGGAGGAAGACGATCAAATTATGCTGCTTAATATGAAAGGGCTTTCGATGGACCAAGAATAGGTGGTAGTATCAGGGAGTGTGATCAAGAGCTGGCAAAGTCACCGGAAATAAAATCGCCGTTCAGACGATGCGATGTTTTTGCGGATTGAAGGAAAACAATACTTATCATTCGAGTTGCCATGCGGATGGATGTGAAATAAAAGGTGAGAAATGAAAAGATTAATTTCCAACTTGCCGGAATATCATTTTGAAGCTTATTTTCATGAAGAGGATATCGTAGAATTTGGCAAAAAACTACAGCGTGCAGCACCTGATTTCATCCGAATTGGTGAATTGGGAAAATCTGCGAAAGGACGTCCTATTACTCTTTTTACCATTACGGATTTTTCTTCAGGAGAGGCTGAGAACAAGCCTGCTTTTTACATACAGGGCATGGTTCACAGTCATGAGTTGGGTAGTATAACCGCGCCTTTATTTGCCGCAAGAGAGTTGATTGCCGGTCATCATTCCGATGGCCTTTTGGAAAAAAACACATTCTACATCGTCCCCAGAATTAATCCAGATGGAGCTGAGCTGGTTCTGAGCCGAGGAGGGTGGATTCGAAGCCGGTTGGACGAACATTGCGACCGAACTCGCCCCAACACATGGGTCGAAGAAGATATTGACGGAAATCATCTGATTTTGGAAATGAGGATTCCCGATCCTTATGGGATGTGGGAAACTTCTCCGGAGGATTCGCGTGCAATGCAGCTTCGGACTCCCCGCTCCACTGGCCCGTTTTATTCCATCTTGCCAGAAGGACGTTACTTGCAATATGATGGTTCCCCTGTCTGGCGGGACGGGAATGAGCGTGTGGATTGGAATCGCAATTACGGTTCTCACTGGTCGCCGGAACTGAAAAACAGTGGAGCATTTCCCCATTCTGAACAGGAGTTATATTGCCTCGGAAAATTTTTTGATTCCCATCGTAACATTGTAGGGGCAGCTGATTTTCACAATGGTCCGCTACAGATATTGACGGCTCCGTGCATTCCTGAAGCGTCAATCGCTCCGGGAGATCGGGAGATTTTCCGGAAATGCAAGGAAATTGCTTCAAGGTGTGGATTTGAGATGAGCCCGATTTGTAATTATCCGTCGGGATCTAACAGTTCCCCGGGAAATTTTGCTGATTGGACCTATTTCAATTATGGGATTCCCGGTTTCTGCATTGAACTGGGAACAATTGTAAGTTCTGTATTTTCTCTTGATGAGCACAAGAAGATTGATTGTTCTCGTGTTGCCCACCCACGGATTTACCATTGGCAGGAAGAACATCCGGAAGAACCGACTCGACTGTACGAATGGAAAAAGTTTCATCATCCTCAGCTTGGTGAAGTAGAAATCGGCGGAATTGATGTAATGGCTTACAGTATGCCGGATAAAGAAAAGATGAGCAGTTATGGCAGAATGGCTTTTGAATTTTGCTGTCGATATATGGAGATGGCTCCTCATTTGATTGGCAGAGTCGGAGCTGTGGAGTCCCTGGCGAAAGATATTTGGCGGGTTCGATGCCTGGTGTTTAACGAGGGGGGCTTGTCTACGGCGCTGACGGCCCGAGGTGCTTCGCTCAGCCGTCGACCGTTGCCTTATATTGAATTTCATCCGGCAGGAGAAATTCAATGCCTGTCTATGAACCGGGGGATGGAGACAGACCATTTTGCTGCGTGGGAACAACGTTGGTTTGAATGGTTCCTGGGGGGGCATGCCGTCGATGAAATTTTGGGAGAAGTGGAAATTAAAGGCTGCTGCGGCATTTCTTGTCGGATCAAAGTAACAAATATTGCTGGAGCGGTTGCTCCCGCCAATCTTGAAGGGTAATTTGATGAACTATCAAACTTTTTTTCTCGCTTCCGACTTTCAGCTCATGGCAGAAGTAGAGAATCTTCATGCCAGGCCGGAATATCCGGAACAGATTCAATTGGATCTTCCTTCGGGCGGGCCAGGAACATTTGATGAACGCCGCCGCCGCATAGGAACGGTTCTCTATGACCCGCGAATTCGTCGTTACCGAATGTGGTATGTTGCTTCCGGAGCATACAATGGAACATTGGCTGACGGCAATCATATCGGTTATGCGGAAAGTGACGATGGATTTCACTGGGAAAAACCGGAAGTAGGCCTCTATGAATATCATGGTTCCCGTCGCAACAATATTGTCTTCGGGCTGCCGGACCGAATGGACAGTGCAAGTGTGCTGCTGGATTCCGATGGAAAATTTAAGATGGCTGTTATGAATGCGCAGGTGCTGAAATCCCGCCTGCAGGCTGATTCTTCTACCCATGTGCGCTTGCCGGAACCCGCCTTCATGGGAATTGCGGAAAGCATCGATGGTGTCCAATGGCATTTTGACTCCGACGCCACACCGGCAATTCAGGAAAAATTTGAAATCGGACGTCTGCTAAAAGAGGGGGATTGTTATATTATGAATGGCCAGCAATCTTACCCGTACATCAATCATCCCAATGGAAACCGATGTGTTGTTTTTTATCGCTCAACTGATCTCAAGCACTGGGAAAAAATTTCTCAGTATTATAGCTTTGACAATGGAAAATATGACCAGACTCATTGTGGAATTGCTCCTTGTCTTAAAATCGGAGCAACTCATGTAGGGCTGGCCGGACGGTTTTATGAAGCTCCGGAATTGCCAGAACAGAGTTTTGAAGCAGATCTGGTTTATTCTCATGACGGTTGCGAATGGGTGCCTCCTTTCCCTGCTTCGACCTGGCTTCGACGCGGGGTGCCGGGGGCGTGGAATGGGGGCGGAGTGTGTCAGGGGCAAGGATATGCTGAGGATGGGGATACCATGTATTTTTATTTTTCCGGCAGTAACTGCGGAAATGATCTCTCCAGCAGTTATACTCCTGCGGCAGCCCGATTCAAAACGAACCGGTTCGCTTTTGCCGGAATTGCGGTTTACTGGGATATCGGTTACACCGGCATTCGACATGGCATGCTGCGTACTCCAGTTGCTGCTCGCGGTCCAATCGGGAGAATCGTGTTGAACTGTACGAATTTTACAGGTCCCGGCTGTCTTCGTGTATCATTGACGGATGAGTCGGGGAATACCATTCCTCATTTCAGCACGGGAGACTCCCTGCCAATTACGCAGGATGGAATCGCTGTTCCTGTTTTGTGGAATCATTCATTTTCTCTTCCGGAACACTTTTCTATTCGAGTGGATTTTCAAGGGAAAGGACTATGTCCTGAGCTCCCCAAACTCTATACAATTGCTACGATTTAAAACACAATGGGAGTTTTTTTTGACGAGAAATTTGATACAGCTTTAACCTGTTTGACTGTCACACTATTTTATTTTAGATCAAGATTGCCGTATTGTATTAGGAGAACTAAGAACTTATCAACTAATAATATCATAACGGAGGATAAATTGCCATAATTTT
>URVC01000051.1 GCA_900551245.1 uncultured bacterium
AACTGAACCGGATGGCCCAGCTGGCGCTCTCCGCAGGAATCCTCTCCTGCCGGACTGGAAAAGTGGAAACGGTTCCGACGACGATTCACGCCTGACCTTTCTGGACGGCGCTTCTCCGGCGCTCGTTTCAAAAACAGCAGTCGGGAGACAAAACCGGATGTACCGCACCGCATCCGGCCCCGGCAAAGAAAGAAAAAACGCCGGAAGTCGTTGAATTTTTCAGCGGCTTCCGGCAACTCGAAGGGAACGGTTCAGGAGATGAAATTTGTGGCGACGCGCGGTTCCTCCTCCGGCAGCGGCAGAGCGGCTTTCTCCAGAGAGTTCAGCAGGTGCGCCATGTTGTTCCCCAGCGTCCGCATCGTCTGCATTCCCTCCAGGTCGCGCCGCACCTCCTCCGGCGTGAACCCATGCGTCGAATTCCAGTACTGGCTGGAAACCACCGGCATCTGCAGAATCGTGAAATACTTGTTCAGCCGGTCGAACGTCGCACTCGCGCCGCCCCGGCGGCAATTGACCACGCAGGCCGCCGGTTTGTGCACGAAGTACCGCGACGCCGAGAAACAGACCCGGTCCAGAATCGCACAGAGCGCCCCCGGAGGCCCGGCGTAGTAGACCGGAGCACCGACCACCAGGGCATCCGCATTTTTGATCTTCTCGACAAAATCCGTGTACAGTTTGTCTTTGAAGACGCACCCATCTCCCTTTTCCTGGCATCTCCAACAGCCGATGCACCCCTGCACCGGCCGGTTACCGATCCAGAATATCTCGGTTTCGACGCCGTTGCGCTCCAGAGCTCCGGCGACTTCGGAGAGCGATGTGTGGATACAGCCCTCACGATGCGGACTTCCGTTGACCAGCAGAACTTTCATTTTGCAACCTCCCTGTCAGCAGATGCTTTTTCCCAGTTCAAACGCTTTCTCCAGTTCGGGGTGCCCCGCAATATCGCCGGCTTTCAGCACGCCGCCGGCGACGATGCTGCCCAGATTCTCCCAGCCGAGAAATCCCAGAAGTGATTCGTAGTAATCGATCACCGGCGCCTCGTTCTCCTTCCCGGTTCCCTCGGCCGCCATCAGGAGGATCGCCTTCTTGTGCGGCGTTTTCCACTCGGGGTCCGACTCCGTGACCGCAAACAGCCGGTCGAAAGCACACTTCAGCTGACCGGAAATCCCCCAGTAATACATCGGAGACGCCAGCACCAGCACATCGGCACTCCGGTATTCCGGATAGATCAAATTCATGTCGTCCTTCTGCACACAGGGCTGGTCCGGATTCTTTCCTCCGCCAAGGCACCCCTTGCAGCCATGGATCGCCATCCGGTCCAGATCGAACCGGACCACCGTGTTGCCGGCGGCCTCCGCCCCCCGGACAAACTCCCGGATCAATGCCGCCGTGTTGCCGTTGAGACGGGGACTCCCATTGAGGATCACAATCTTTCTCTTCATGTTGCGCACTCCTTTCATCCATCGGAACCTGTATCCATTCCAGCGCGGTCTTCACCGTCGCTTCTCCTGGCCTTCCGCACAGGATACTTTAATATAATCTGAAATTGCAAAATATCAAGAATGCACTATTTTGTACTATAATACCTATTTTGTTCTATACTATCTTTTTTATCACTATAGAGAAAATCAACTGGAATTGCCTTTTTTGCAAGATGATGTATATTAAAGAAACGAGATTCGAACAGGCGGAAACGCGGGGAAAAAATGGATAAAAAAAAGGCGCTTACCTTTCACTGCTCCGTAGAGGCCACGATGGCGGTGCTGGGCGGAAAGTACAAGGCCATCATCATCTGGCATCTGAATGTGGCCGGAATCATGCGTTACAGCGAGATTCAGAAAGCGATTCCGCAGGCCACGGCGAAAATGCTCAGCCAGCAGTTGAAAGAGCTGGTTCAGGACGGTATTGTCAGCAGAAAGCTGTATCCGGTCGTCCCCCCCAGAACGGAATACGCCCTCACCGAACAGGGACGGACACTGGTTCCCATCGTCAACGCGATGAGCGACTGGGGGCACGACTACTTCAAATACCTCGGCGTGCCGGATCCCTGTCCGGAGGAGCTGGAAGAGCCGCGATAACCTCCTGCCGCAAAGCCGCTTTGCGCTCGTCGCTCAGGAAAGAGGCTTCGACCCCATTCAACGCCAGCTGCAGAATCTCCGCACGGGTCAGCCGGAGCGCCCGGCACACGGCGGCCCAGTTGTCACTGGCGTACCCGAGGAAATAGGCGGGATCATCCGAATTGACCGTGACGCACAGCCCCTGCGCCAGCATCCGTTTGAGCGGATGTGCGGCAAGATCCGGCACGACCTTCAGCCGCAAATTGGAGATCGGGCACATCGTCAGCGGAATCCGCCTTTCCGCCAGAATCCGCAACAGCGCCGGATCCTCCGCCGCCGCATTGCCGTGGTCGATGCGGTCAACCGGCAGAGAGAGCGCTTCCCGCACATAGTCGGCGGGTCCCTCCTCGCCGGCATGGACGCAGGTGCGGAATCCCCGTTCCCGGCAGGCGTCGAAGTAGCGCCGGAACCGGAGCGGCGGATTCCCCCGCTCCGCCCCGCCCATCCCGAAAGCGGCTATTTCGCTGTACCAGGGGGCGAGCTCCTCCAGCGCCTGCAACGCCTCCTCGACCGGACGGGTGCGCATGACCGTCCCCATATACAGGCAGGAGATGCGGTCGCGCATATCGCGAATGGCGCTCAACACCCCCTCCATGATGGCGGCGAGCGGCGTCCCGCGGCCGCGAAACACCTGCGGGTTGAAAAAGATCTCCGTGTGAACGACCCCGTCCGCCGCCGCCCGTTCCAGATAGGCCCGGGTGAGATCGTAGAAGTCCTCGCCGGTCACCAGCACTTCGCAACCTTTGTAATAGATGGCGAGAAAGCCGGCCAGATCGCGGAATTTGCACGCTTCATGCAGACTCTCCGGATCGCGCCACGGAAGGGGAACACGGTTGCGCCGGGCGAGTCGGAAAAGCATTTCCGGCTCCAGCGTCCCCTCCAGATGAACATGCAGATCGGTTTTCGGCAGTTTTACAAAATCCATATCCGGCGGTGTCATTTTTTCCACTCCTGCAATCACAACTCCATATTCGGCCGCTTCCGCGGCACTCCGGCGCACACAGAATTCACTCCAGCCCGCACTCCTCCAGAAGGTCATGCTGTTGCAGCAGAACCGCGGTCTCGCCGCGTGCAGCCATCCTTCCGTTCTTCAAAATCAGACACTCCGGGCAGACCCGGGCGGCAAATGCGAGATCGTGCGTCGCAATCAGTTTCAGCGCCGGCAACGCCTTCAGGCACTCCGCCAGCTCCCGGCAGGCCCGCGGATCGAGCATGGAGGTCGGCTCGTCCAGCAGAATCGCCTCCGGCTTCATCGCCAGCACGCCGGCCAGTGCGGCGCGGCGCTTCTCCCCGCCGGAGAGGCGCGCCACGTCGCGCCCGGCCAGAGAGGCGATCCCCATCTGCTGCAACGCTTCGCGCACCCTCTCCTGCACCAGCTCCGGCGCAAGTTTGAGGTTGCGAGGGCCGAAGGCGACATCTTCGCCCACCGTATGGGAAAAAAGCTGGTCGTCGGAGTTCTGAAATATCATGCCGACCTTCGCGCGGATGGCGGTGAGATTCCGTTTTTCCACCGCCATTGCGTCGACCAGAATGGTGCCCGACGCAATCGGCACAAGCCCGGGAATGCTTTCCAGAAGCGTCGACTTGCCCGCTCCGTTGGCGCCCAGAATCGCCACCGCCGGACAGCACGCCGTATCGAATCGGCAGGTGATTCCGTCGATTGCCCGAATGCCGCCGGGCCGCTCCAGCACAAGTTCACGCAGTTCGATTCTCATGCCAGACTCCAGCGCAGAAACACGAAAACCAGAAGAAACGCTCCGACGCCGCACCACTCGCCCGCCGTACCGGTTTCCCCGGGCGGAAGCGGCTCTCCGGCGTGAAAGAGGCGGCACTGCATCGCCCGATAGACCGCGTTGGCCCGCTCCACGCTCCGCAGAAAGAGACGGCCGCACAGCGTGCCCCAGTCGCGCACCGGAACGATCCGGCAGCCGGGATTCCGGAGCAGACAGGCGTTGCACAAATTCCGCGCCTCCTCCGCCGTCAACAGCAGATAACGGCACAGCAGCTGAATCTGAAGGATCAGAATGCACGGCACCCGCAGCCGGACCAGCGCGCCGGAAATCCCGGAGATCGAGGTGACCGCGGCCAGCAGCAACACCATCCCCGTCGCGGCCAGCGTCTTGGCAATCAGCACCCAGAAGGAGACCACCCCTCCGGGCAGCGTCAGCCCGGCGCCGACCGCCACCGGTTCCCGGTCGAAGAAGAGATTCGCCGCTCCGGCGCAGAGGACAAACGGCAGGGCGAGTGAAGCCCGGCGCAGCAGGACGACCGGCGAAACACCGCCCGCCCGGGCCAGCAGATAGGGCACGACGGCAAACAGAGTGCACCCGCACCACGCCCGGCGGCCGAACGAGACGGTCAGGATCAGAAATCCCAACACCAGACAGACCTTCGGCAGAGGCGCGAGGCGGGAGAACGCTCCGGAAGCGGAGGGCGCCCCCCATCCGGCGAGAAGCTCCTGCTGAAAAAGAGTCACCGCACCCCTCCCCGGCAGGAACGTTTCCGGCAGATCAGACAGCCGCAGGCGACGAGGATCAGGAGACAGAGCACGACACCGGCGATTCCGGCGACAACCGTTCCCGCCGGACTCTCCGACCCGGGGAACGCATAGTCCGGCAGCAGGGCGAAGAATTCCGCCAGTCTGGCGAAGAGCGCGTGAAATGCGCCGGAAGACTCCAGCTCCGCACTGCCGGCGGTTCTCTCCATCGACCACTCCAGCCCGTCCGGCTTCCCGCTGGCCAGCAGAGAGAGCCCGCCGCCGATCACCAGCGCGGCCAGCCCCAGCACCAGGGAAAGGCGCCGCACGGAGAGTTTCTTCTCCTCCAGCCGGAGCTCCTCCGCCTCCGGCAGATGACTCCGGACAAAGAGCAGAACCGCACCGGTCGCCAGCCCTTCTCCCACGGCAATCGCCAGATGAATCGGCATCATCACCGCAACGAACATGCCGAACGGCAGCTCCGTAATGCCGGAAAGCAACGTCTCCAGCGTCACCGCGAAGGCTCCGAGCTCCAGCGAGACTATGCTTGCGACAAGACTCGCCGCGAGAATGCGCGGGCGGCTCAACGTTTTCCCCGCGATGGGCCGGAACAGGTACGGATAGGCGAGAAAACAGCCGAAGAAAGCCATATTGAAGAGGTTGCACCCCCAGGCGAGCAGCCCGCCGTCGGCGAAGAAAAGCGCCTGAATCAGCAATACCCCGGCCATCACGATGAATGCCGGCGACGGCCCCAGGAGAGCGGCGAGCAGTACCGCGCCGCTGATGTGACCGCTGGAACCGGTCCCCGGAATCGAGAAATTGACCATCTGCGCCGCGAAGACAAATGCGCCGGTCACCCCCATCAGCGGAATGCGGCTCTCCTGAAAATTCCGCCGCACGTCCCGCACCGCGTACGCAAGCACTCCGGCGGAAACCACCAGCATCGTCCCCCCGACCGCCGGGGAGAGCAGAGCGTCAGCCATATGCATAAACTATTTCCTTTTCTTCATTTTCGTTCAACAGCCGAACAGTTCGGCCGCCTGTTTCATCTTCTCGCGCACCGGCACGGAAAACGGACAGCGCTTCTCGCAGGCCCCGCACTGGATGCACTCCGAAGCGTGATGGGCCAGCGCCCGGTAATGCTCCCGCACCGTTTCCGGCACGCCGCCTCTGGCCAGCGCCAGATTCAGAAACTTGTTCACATCGGCAATGCGGATCTCCTTCGGACAGGGCGCACAGTGGCCGCAGTACATGCAGTGCCCCGACCAGGAACAGCGCTCCAGACCGGCCAGAACGGTGGAGTAGTCCCGCTCCTCTTCGGAAGCCGTGCACCACCGGAGTGCGGCCTCGATTTCGGCGACGCTGCCGCAACCGGCCATCACCGCGGCAACCGCCGGTCGGGTCAGGGCATAGTTCAGCGCCTGCACCGGCGTCATCGCCCGGCCGAACATCGACTGATCCGCTTTCAGAAGATCGCCGCCGGCAAAGACCTTCATCACATCGATCCCCACGTTCCGCCGTTCACAGAGAGCGTAGAGCTCTTCGCGTTCGGGGTTGAAGTTGTGAAAATGCGCCTCGTAGACCTCGTCCGCCCAGAGTTTTTCCACCTCCTCCCCCGGCGGCTGCACGTCGTAACAGGGGTTGACCGAGAACATGAGCACATCGATCAGGCCGGTTTCAACCGCCATTTTCGCCACCACCGGGTTGTGGCTGGAGAGGCCGATGGAACCGATTCGCCCCGCCTGCTTCCACTTCGTGGCAAGCTCGATGAACCCGGTGTCGAAGATCGCGTGAAAATCCTCCAGCTCATCGCAGTAGTGGATCATGCCGACCTCGATCGTCTCCCGGCCGAGGCGGGTCTGCAGGTCGTCAAACGCCGCGCGGGCCTCCGCGACATTCCGGCTCCGCATATACTGCCCGTTCTTCCAGACCGAACCGATATGCCCCTGCACCTGAACCCCGCCGCGGACCTCGGCGAGCGCGGCGCCGATGGTGGAGCGCAGCTCCGGATCCGATGCGTAGAGGTCGATAAAATTCACTCCGGAAGCGACGGCATACCCCATCATCTCCACAGCCTCCCGGCGGGATTTGCCGGCAAACCCTTCACAACCGAGAGAAATCGCGCTCACGCGGATTCCGGACCGGCCCAGCTGACGGTAGATCATTGAAACTCTCCTGCAATCTCTTTCATCAGAGCGGGAATGGCAATCTTCTGAGGACACTTCTTCTGGCATGCGCCGCAGGCGACACAGGCGGAGGCCCGCTGTTTCTCCGGCATCGCATCGTAGACAAGTTTGGCGTGAAAGAGCGACAATCCGCCCTTCACCTGATTGTGCAGGCCGAGGTTGCGGGGAATGTCCACGCCGGCCGGACACGGCGAACAGTAACGGCACGCCGTACAGGGAACCGCACCGGCCCGGCGGTAGGCCGCCAGCGCCCGGCCGATGGTGTCGTGTTCGGAGGCATCCAGCGGGCGGAACGGCGAAAAGGTCGCCAGATTCTCTTCCACCTGCGTCATTTCCGACATGCCGGAGAGGACGACCTGCACATTCGGCAGCGACGCGGCGTACCGGAGCCCCCAGGAGGCGACTCCAGTCTCCGGTCCGGCCTGTTCGAGGATCTTCACTGCCTCCGGAGTCAGCCGGACCAGCGTTCCCCCTTTCAACGGCTCCATCACCAGCACCGGAATGCCGAGCCGGGTCAGCACCTCATACTGCTCGCCGGAGCGGCAGAGCTCCCAATCCAGATAGTTCAGCTGAATCTGCGCGATGTCCCACGGATACGCCCGGGCGATCTCCTCCAGCACCTCCGGTTCGCCGTGGTAGGAGAAGCCGATCCAGCGGATTTTCCCCTCCGCCTGCTTCCGCTTCATGAATTCATAAAGCTTCAGCCGTTGCGCGACCTCCCAGTGGGCGGCGTTGAGCCAGTGCATCAGATAGAAATCGAAGTATCCGGCCCGGGTTCGCTGCAGCTGTTCGGAAAAAATCCGCTCCAGATCCGCCTCCTCCTTCAGCATGACCGTCGGCATCTTCGAGGTCAGAAAGTAGCTGTCGCGGGGATATTTCCCCAACGCCTCCGCCACGAAGGATTCACTTTCTCCGTTGTGGTACATGTAGGCGGTGTCGAAATAGTTGCAACCCGCCGCCATGGCCCGTTCGACCATCTTCCGCGCCGAGGCCCGGTCGATCTTCCCCTCCGTCTCCGGCAGGCGCATGAGGCCGAAGCCGAGCAGCGGCAGTGTGACTCCGGTATTCCGGAACGGGCGGCGCGTCACCTGCGGCCGCGGGGAATCCCCTTCGGCAACGGCGGCCGTCATACGGCTCTCTGCCGATTCATCGTTCTGATTCATTTCATTCATCCTTCTTCTCAGAAAATTCACTCTTTGCCATCGAGCCGGACGAGCCGGTACCGCCGGGAACCGACGCCCCGGGCCGCGGCGCTCTCGATGACGCGGGTGCCGAGGCGGGAGTTCACCCGCTCCAGAAAATGTTCCCGCCCGGGATCGTCCGACTGCCGGATCCGGTCCATGCACGCCTGGTCCAGCGCCACCGGATCGGTGGAGGCGAGGATCCCGATATCCTTCATGCAGGGATTCTCCGCCACGGCACAGCAATCGCAATCTACAGAAAGATTGCACATCATGTTGACAAATGCAATCCAATTTTTAAAATAATTTACAATTGTTCCGGCAGTTTCCGCCATGGCGTCGCCGAAAACCTCCGCCGAAGCCATATGATTCCAGCACGCGGTCTGATCGGCGGTGACGCCGCCGGAGTGAATCAGCGCCTTCCCGCGGGAGGAGGCGCACCCGATCGAAAGCTGTTTCAACGCACCGCCATATCCGGCAACCGGGTGCCCCTTGAAGTGGGAAAGCACCAGCATGGAGCGGTAACGGGCCATGTTTTTCCCGACGAAGTTCTGCTTCAGAATCCTGCCGCCGGGGACCGGCAGAGCCAGGTCCGGCCCCTCCGCATCCATGAGATCGACCGGGAAACAGCTGCTCCAGCCATGTTCCGCGATCAGGCGCCGATGCTTCTCCGTGGTGTTGCGGGCCCCCTCGTAAGCGGTGTTGCACTCCACGATCGTCCCGTTGACCGCCTCGACCATCGGCCGGAAAAATTCCGGGCGGAGAAAGTTCTGATTGCCCTTCTCGCCGGAGTGAACCTTCACCGCGACGGGGCCGGGCAGTGCAACGCCGAGAACGCGGTACATGCGGACCACCGCCTCCGGGGATATCTCCGGGGTGAAATAGACGACCGGTTCCGAAACGGTTCCGCTGCCGGAAGCCGCCCGCGCCAGAACTCCGGCCAGAGGAGAACAAACTGCAACCGTCAATGCGCTCTTTAAGAAATCACGTCGATTCATCCTGCCTCCTGAAGTTCTGTTTCTGTTTCCACGTCCGTTTTCTCTTCCAATCCTCTTGTTTTATTGTAAACGTTACAGTTACTGTAAGTCAAGCGGAAATGCGTTTTTTTTCATTTTTTCCTTCTTCTTCCCTGAATTGATAAATGGTGCGTGATGGCAGACAAATACTCTCCCCAGGGTTCGGCTTCACCCGGCAGCCGGAAGGAAGTGTGCATGCCACCCCGTCCACCGCAACGCACAATGTGCCGCTCGCCGGATTCCCTTCCGGATCGGAAGCGGACAGCTTCAGAACGATGAAGCCGCATTCACGATGATATCCTTCCGCTTGCTGCGGTGAAAATGAGCCGGAGAGCGCTGTCTTTCCGGGTCGAGGATGAATTTCTCGGCATAGGCTTTCGGATAACGCAGGTTGTCATGCCGGCCATTGCGCAGCGAGAATAGTGTCCGCCCGATCCTTGCGAAATCCCAGAACCGAAGTCGATCACATCCCGGGAATATTCTAGACTGTGCTGTTCCCGCAGCAACTCCTCTTTTGAATATTCTGCAACAAATGTAGGGTATCATGCAAAAGAGCCGACTGCGGGTTGTCTGTTCCCTGCCGGAAAAACGCTGGAAAAATGTCCCGGGATAGGAACGGACGATACCGCGTGGAAATTTCCGACTCCTGTGGCACATGGTCGGGAGCAGGGCGAAATACAAAACTTCCGCAAGGGAATAATACCCGGGGAGCTGGAGGGCCGAACGCCCTCCTGACCTCCCCGCCCGAGAGAAAACGATACCGGGTTGATTCGAATCCGCATGCGGCCCTCTCGGGCCTTACTTATCGGGCTCCGCTCAACTCAGTTCGACCGCGTTACAATCGCTCCTTGCTGCTTTGCGGAACGCAAACCAGTCCTTTCACATGCGCTCGCGACGCTGACCGCGCTGAACAAGTGCGCGGGCCAAGCCGTACAGCATGGCAATACAGCAGCGCCGCTCTCGCTGGTCAGGAGCGCCGGAAAAAGAATTTCTCCGCCGTGGGATTCCCGACGAAACAGGCCGCCACCAGATCGTCGAGCTTCGCGGTCGCCAGCCCGATGCAGCTGTCCGCGGCGCCGTAGTAGATCCTGACGGAGCCATCCGGCTCCGGAATGGCGTTGCAGGTGAAAGTGACGTTCATCACCCGCCCCTGCATCTCATAGCAACGCTCCGGCCAGAGGACCGGCAGGCCGCCGCGGGCGATGATTTCTGCCGGATTTTCCAGATCGAGCAGAACCACGCCCAGCCGGTAGATGAATCCGTTGCAGGTGCGGTCGACGCCGTGATAGATTTCGAGCCATCCCCGCTCCGTACGAATCGGCACCGCGCCGCCGCCGATCTTGTGGGAATCCCAGCAGCCGGGGCGCGGCGTCATCAGCACCTGCGACTCCTCCCAGTGCGCCAGATCCCGGGAGTAGCTGATGCACATATCCGAAGGTTCGAGTTCATTGTCGCCCATCGGCCGGTCGAGCCGCACGTAGCGGCCGCCGATCTTCTCCGGAAACAGTACCGAATTCCGGTTGTTCCGGCCGTTTTCCTCCTGCTCAATCCGCTCGAACTTCCGGAAATCCCGGGTACGGACCACCCCGGTGCGCACGCCGCGCCCCGCCGCCTGGCTCGCGTACATGAGGATGTATTCTCCGTCGATCAAAGTAATCCGCGGATCGTAAACACAGTTCTCCGGCCCCGCCGCCGGAACCGGCCACTCCACCGGTTCCGGATCGATGGTAAAATGCACACCGTCCCGGCTGCGCGCCAGCCAGAACACAATCGGCGTGGCCGCCGTGGCGGCGTCGACCATCAGCAGATACTCGCCGTTGAACTTGACCGCCCCCGGGTTGAACACATACATGATATCATCGGGAAACTGTTCCGGCGTCAAAACCGGGTTCCCGGAAAATTTCTGAAAAATCGACATCTTCACCTCTCTGTTGTTAACGCAAACTATTTCAACGCATTCAATTCAAACACCGTAAGAGAATGCGGCGGAAACTCCCAGTTGAAGGAGCCGTCGGCGGCCGGAGAAACCCTCTTTTCAACCGGATTCCACGCGGTGGCCCGGGTGACGTCCTCCTGATAAAGCTCCCGGGCGATTCCGGAACGCGGCCGCATTCCGGCAACCTCCACTCTTCCCGGAACAGCAGCATCGGGAGAGCGGTTGATCACCGCCAGGGCTATGCGGTTCGCATCCAGCCGGGAAGCCTCGACCGCCAGCAGAGGGACTGCAGGAATCCGGGCATCGCCGAAGAGGGAGAGTTTCAAATTGCGCAGTTCCAGCAACCCGAAGAGTTCGCCGCGCGGCTTCTCCACCCGCAGCAGTCCGGTGATTCCGGGACAATCCGCCCCCACGCTCAGAGAGCAGGAGAATTTCTTCCACTCTCCGGACTCCTCCAATCCGCCGACGGCGGTCGCCAGACGGGTGGCCTCGTAACCGCGCAGATCCATCAGGCCGAAGCCGAGCGCAGCACTGCCGGTGTTGTTCGCAGCAGGCTGAAAACGGGCTTCGAAATCCGCCCGGAGCGTAAAGCCGCTGTCAGCCGGTACCGCCGCCGGACGGTGAACCGTCAGAAACGTCGGGTAGCTCTGCTTCCCGCAACCGTTCAGCCGGAACTGCAGATGGCGCGCATTCCCCGAACCGGAACAACCGGCAGCGGCGAGCGCCTGGAAGTAGAGATCGAACCGCGTCACCTCTCCGAGCGCCCGCGGCAAAACCAATGTTTCCCCGCGGGCCGTGACCTGTCCGACCCGCGCAGCAACCATCTCGCGGCGCGGATTTCCCGTCACCTCAACCGGCAGCAGTTCCGAACCGGTATGCCGGGTCCACAATTGGAAGAAGGGCCAGGCCCCGCTGCGGGAGTGCCCCCCATCTCCACGGCGCTGAATCATGCCGAAATATCCCCCGATCGCCTGCCAGTAGGAGGCGGCAAGCACCCGGTTCTCCGGCCGGCGGAACTCGCGCAGAATCTCCGCCATGTTGAGACCGGCCAGATAACTGTGCCGCCACGGAACCGGCTGATTCTGAACACCGGAAATGTTGTACTCCGTCACCGCGACCGGCAGTTCCCGCCCGGCCAGCTCCCGCACCTGCCGCCGGAAGTTTGCCAGCCGCAGCCGGAGGAGTTCCCCGGCGGTAACCGTGGAATGCAGTGCCTCCGCAGGCGAAAGGCTGTCCAGTTTCGGCGCATAATAGTGGTGGATAATGAAATCCACGTGCGGACCGAGTTCCCGGTAGACGGTTTCATCCCAGAAATCCGGGCGGGAATCCAGATTCATCGTGTGCCCGACCACTCCGATCTTGACGGAAGGATCGACCCGGCGAACCTGTTCGATGGTCTTTCTGGCAAAATCAACATACGCCTCAACGCTGAACCGGCGATGCGGTTTCAAGTTATGATTGTCATGATAGGTCTCGTTGCCGATCTCAAAATATTTGACTCCATAGGGTTCCGGGTGTCCGTTCCGCGCCCGTTTCATCGCCTGCGGAAACTCCGGACGCGCCGGAGCATTCAGATATTCGACCAGGTCGGCGGCAAGCCGGGGCAGCTCCTCCGCCGGCAGAGCGTAATCGGAGAAGGTGATCAGCGGTTCCGCCCCGACCACCCGGCAGAGTTCCAGATACTCCGCCAGCCCGAACTTCCAGTCCGGCCGCGACTCGACCGGCCCGACCGTCTTCCGCCAGTCGAAGTTGTGCGCCAGGCAACCGCCGGGATAGCGGAGCATTCCGGTCTTGATTTCCCGCAGAAAGCGGACCGCTGCGGGATCGGGCCTCATCTGCACAGGATCCCAGTGTCCCTTGCCGGTATTGACGCCATCCGGCGAAGGTTTGGGCAGATCGATCCGGGCGAAAATGCCGCGTTCATCGGCGGCTTCGATGTTGTGTCCGTAGACCATGGGAGCGGCTTCCCCCGCGGAACGGGCGGCGTCAATCCGGATTACCGGGCGTTCCGCCGCCTCCATTCGACCGGCGGCCAGCGCCGCAGAACACAATAAAACAGACGGTAAAAAAGTTCTCAGCATTCTCTCACCTCGATACTCACTCATCTTCCCCCCAGAAGAGATCGTCCTGCATCGGAATCTCGTTCTCCTGGAGGATTGCGGAGTGGCCATCCACAAAGACCACGCCCGCTCCGGTATGGTTGCGATGCTTCCAGATGCCACGGGTTCCGAGCAGCATGGACCAGGTGTTGTCGGTCCGCCGCCGTTTCGCCATCGCATCGGGATAACTGCTCTCGGTCTTGTTGATGTCAAAGATCATGGCCCGCGCCGTCGGCCGCCGTATCTTGCCCAGACTGTAACCGGGCACGGCGTTGCTCCCGTTTCCGCCGTTGGCCGGAACGATCCAGCCGTTGATGCCGTAATGTATGGCTTCGGTGCTGACCATCTCCGACGACGAGGCGGGACAGGCAAAAACCCCCTTCGGCATGCGGCTTCCATCGGGCATATTTTCCCAGGAGCAATAGTTCTTTGCCGGCGTTCCGCTGCTCATGGCATAGAGCATGTCGTTCCATTTCCCCTCATATCCGGAGAGATTTCCATTGAAGGCAGGCAAAGTGTGATGGGTGTCGTAGTAGATCAGTGCATAGGTTCCAATCTGTTTCAGATTGGAGGTGCAGCGGATGTCGCGCGCCTTTTCCCGCGCCTTGTTCAATGCCGGCAACAGCATTGCCGCCAGAATTGCAATAATCGCAATAACAACCAGCAATTCAATTAAAGTAAATAACGATCGCGCCTTCATTCTTTTTCCTCTCTTTCTCTGGACAATGGCGAATCAATTTTTTGTTTCCTTCTCAATCGACGCCACGCTTGCGCGGGCGGTCAGCGAACAATTCAATACCTCATGGTCCGGCGTGACAATGCCGCGAATCCGGTTGACCAGCAGTTGGACCGCCACCTCCCCCATTCTCCGGGTCGGCTGCCGGATGACACTGACCGGGACAGGCAGCTCCTCCAGTTCACCGTTCTCCTCAAAGGAGAGAATGGAAATCTCTTCCGGAATCCGCCGGCCGGCACGGGTCAGCCCGGCAATGAGTTTGAGCGTCATCCGGCTGTTGGTCGAAAAAAGCGCCGTCGGCGGCTCCGGCATGTTGACCAGCGCCGATACCGCACCGGCGACGGAATCATCCAGCGACTGGTACTCCCGCTGCCAGATCCGCTCCGGTCTCCCGCTCAGCTCCCGGATCGTCTCGCAGAATCCCTCAATCCGCAGGCGCTGGCAGAGGTCTGAGCGCGACATGGAGATGATGCCAAACCGGCGGTGCCCGCAACTCCAGAGATAGTTGGCCGCATCGCGTCCGGCCGAAGCACTGTCCGACGAAACGGAGCAGCCGCAGCTCGCCAGATTGCCGATGCAGACAACCGGAATCGACAGCCCGGCAAGCTGTTCCGACACCGCATAGAGCATGTCGAATTCCGGAATCAGGAGACCTTTCAGCTGATGTTCGCGAATGAGGCTTTCGATGTAGTCGATATTGAGGCGCCCGGGACTGAGCACGATGAACTGTGCGGAAAAATCCTCCGCCGTCAACGCCTCCATGATGGCCGTCACCAGCGTCGCATTGTAACTTGTGTTGAGAAAATCACGGTAACCGAACATCACCAGACCGATGCTTTCCGGAGCCGGCGATTCGAATCCGGTCAACCCCGGCCCTGCCGCCGCCCGGAGCCGTTCGATCGCAGCATGCACACTGCGCACAGTCGATGGCCGATGGCAGCTTTTTCCGCTTAAAATGCGCGAAACAGTCGCCGTACTCACCTGAGCTTGTTCGGCAATTTCCTTGATCGTGGTGTGTTCCAGAAGCATACTCCGCATTCCCCGGTTTCGTTCGGTGTAATTATACGCGAAATTCCGGGGAAAAGCAACTGAAAAGTGAAATTTATCTTACAAAGAATTTACATGAATTTACAAAACGAAAATAAAAAATCAATTTATCTAATTCAAAATAAACATATTAAAAAATAAATATTCCTTTTATTTTACAAGAAAATACATTTCGTGCACACAGAAAAAGAGAAAAAACTTTTCACTTCCCGGCTCAGTGCCGTGGCGAAGACGACATCTCCCCGGCCGTCTCCTCCAGTCCGCGCGCCCGGAAGGCGGTCGGCGTGAGGCCGGTGTAGCGGTGAAAGACCGTCGAAAAGTAGAGGGAGTTGCGAAATCCGAGCTGCTCGGCAATCTCCTTGAACGACAGCTGGCCCGCCCGGACCAGCTGAACCGCACTCTCCATGCGCAGTTTGTTCCAGTAGGCCTGCGGAGAAATTCCAAGAAAGTTGCGGAACATCCGGGTCAGCGTCGCCCGGCTGGTCCCCAGATCCGCCGCCAGCCGGCTCACCGATTGATGACAGCCGCGATCGGCTTCCATCGCCCACACTGCGTGGGTCAATACCGACGGCAGATCAGTTCCGACCGAAAAACTGTATTTTTCCGCCAGTCCGAGGATGATCGCATAACCGAGCTGCGAATTCTCCGCCGCCTGTTCCCGGCGCCTTGCCGCCAGCAGTTCCGCAATGCGGGCAAACCTGCTCCGCAACTCTTCCAGCTCCCCCGAGCGCCCGAAAACCACTTTGCGGCACTCGGTCATGCCGAGCGATTCCACCAGAAGTTTCACCATGCCGCCGGAGATCACCAGCTGAAACTGTCGCCCGAATTTCGACGAACCGCTGCTGAAACGCACATCCCGGCCCGGCAGAGTCACGTAAAGTTCCCCGGGATGGAGCACTTCACGACGCCCTTCGCTCTCGCAGACGGTCTCCCCCTCACTCTGCAGCTCCAACGCAATGCAGGCGTAATTACTGCGTTGAAACCACCAGTTTCCACGGCGCAGAATTTCCGCATATCGATGGGGCCATACCGCCAGCGAATAGGGATGAATGTCATACCACGCCTCATCACGCAGCCAGCGGGTGGCCTTTGTGTAACTCGCAGAAGAGGTATCCCGCGAATTGGGTGTCCGACAATAAATATTTCCGTGAAACCGCATCGGAAACGCCATTTTTCCCCCCGCAGATCAATTTGAATAATTCTGCTACAAATTTATATATCCTTTTGAATTTTACAAGTTGGAAATTCGTTTTCTTTCCGGTAAAATATAGAAAAAGGATTCACCGCAACAGCAACAAGGAGGTTTCATGAAACACCCATCCGCCCGGCATTCTGAATCCAGTTTATTTACGCTTATCGAACTCCTGATCGTAATCGCGATCATCGCCATTCTGGCGGCCATGCTGCTGCCGGCGCTCAACAAAGCGCGGGAGCGGGCGAAGACCACCACCTGTCTGAATCAGCTCAAACAGGCCGGCAGCGCCTGCATCCTCTATGCGAACGATTACCAGAGTGTGTTTCTTTCTCGCGGCAGAAACGCCTCCGGCAGCGGTGCCCTCCCATACAGCAAATACCTCATTCAGCTCAAATACCTCCCCAGCCACCAGGTAACAGTGAAAACTGAAACTCTCTCCATTTCGGAAGTGCTCTACTGCCCCTCGGTCAGCCAGCGCATCACGCCATCGGAAAGCGGCGGCCAGCTGCTCTGGCGCGTCTACGGCATTCCGCAATACAACTACAACTGCCCGGCGGAACTGGGAACCTTCGTCAAGAATGTGAACAACTGGATCTACTATGTTCTGCCCCGAATGCGGAAACCTTCCGGAACCATCCTGATGACCGACTCCGGAAGCGACAACACCAAAGGGGACAAAGCCGGACTCCCCTGGGCGGACATCCATCTGCGCTACTCCAAACCGAACGGATTGTGCATGTATCTCCGGCACAACAATCAGGCCAACGCCGTCTTTTTCGATGGACACGCCTCCGCCGACAATGCGGCAGGCTACCGTCTGAACCCGTCAATCACCGCCGGAGTGCAACACTTCATCGGGGCCGATAATGTCTATTTCAAACTGGATTGAGGAAAAAATGAAATTAAAAATTCTCGCCACTCTGCTTCTGTTCTCCGGCATCGCCGCCGTCGGCGCATCCCTGCCTGAATCGTTGAACCTCCAGAAAGACGGCACCTTCTCCTTTCATGGAGCGACCTTCCAGATCGCTGTCGGCGACGCCCGCTGGCGCTTCGTCTCCAACAAGAACTGGAAGGAGCAAAAATCCCGGGTCGCCACCACCGGGGCACAGTTCTCCGGCACCATCCTGCCCGGCAGCGGCCGGGGCGTCATCACCGAATCGATCACGCCCGCCGCTCCGGAGAGTGCGGAACTTCACGCGGTGCTCACCATGCAGGAGCCAGTCCGCCTGAACCGGATCAGCGGCAATTTTTCCCTGCCCGCCGACCGGTGCGCCATCCTCGTTGACAGCAAAACGATTAAAGTTCCGGAGCGGCCGAAGAAAGCCCGGCTCTTCGCCGGCTGGTCAAAGGAGGTGGTGCTCCGCACGTTCGGGGCAGAAGAGCTGGTCATCCGCCCCGCCGGCGGACGGGTGATCATACAGGACAACCGCAAAGTCAGTCAAAAAAACGATACCGTCAGCGTGATGTTCTGCTTTCAACCGGAGGGAGGAGAGGTTTCCCGGGCGGAACTCAAACTGAACATGACCGTGCGGAAGATCGCCGGTGTCCCGGTCCCGCTCGAAAAATTCGTCACCCGCGCCTTCCGGGAGGAACCGGGCAATACGCTCCCGGTCTGGACCCTTCAGGGGCCGGAGGAGTCGCTCTACATGATCCGCCCCGGCACGATCTCCGCGCTCGGGCTCGATTTCACCGTCTCCCCCCGCGGCGCCGCTGCCGTCGGCGGAGAGGAACGCGGTGCGCAACCCGAACTTACCATTCCGGTCCAGGTTCCGGCGGGCATGCGTTCGCTCAATTTCCTCCACACCTCCGCTTGGACGCCGACGGAGAAGTTCGGCGAACTCGTCATCCGGTATTCCGATGGAAGCGAGAGCCGTTATCCACTCTCCGGCCTGCGCGACTGCGGCAACTGGACCGGCTCACGCAATCTGGAAAACGCCGTCGTCGCCTGGCGCGGCGACCGGGCGGACAACAGCGTCTCCGCCTATCTCTCCACCTTCCCGCTGCAGGAAAACCGGACGCCGGTCGCCGTCACGCTGCGCGCCACCCATCGGCAGGTGATCTGGTTCGTGCTGGGCATGACCTTTACGCCGGAGAAGATCCTGCTGCCCTCCCGCAAGAATCTCCCCACCCGCATCGCCGCCGGAGCTGACTGGTGCCGGCTGGATTTCCGCAACGCTACCGTTCCGGGCAGTCCACTCGATTTCATGCCGATGCTCGACGCTCCGGCGGGGAAATACGGCTTCGTCCGCCCTGCTCCGGATGGCACGCTCCGGTTTGAAAAGGCGCCGGCAAGGCGGCTGAAGCTCTACGGAACCAACCTCTGCCAGAGCGCGAACTTTCCGTCGAAAGAGGAGGCGGAGAAGATCGCGGACCAGATCGCCCGCAACGGCTACAATTCGGTCCGTTTCCATCACCACGACAACAGCCTCGTCGATCCTGCCGCCGCCGACTCCACCACGTTGAACGCCGCAATGGTCGACCGGCTCGATTTCTTCATCGCCGCGCTGAAAAAGCGGGGCATCTACATCACCACCGATCTCTTCACCAGCCGCAAACTCAAACCCGGCGACCGCCTGCCGGAAACGAATCCCCGCAGCACCAAGGCCTGGTTCCAAAGCGACTCCGCCGCGCTGGAGAACTGGAAGACCTTCGCCCGCAACTGGCTCACTCACCGCAACCCCTACACCGGGCTCACACTGGCCGAAGAACCGGCGCTCGTCTTCGTCAATCTGGTCAACGAGGATGATCCGCTCGTCTTCTGGAACAACACGCTCGCCTCCCGCGAACGTCATCTCCAGCTCTTCGAAGCGTGGAAGAAGAAAAACAACTGTCCCGACGCCCGCGCCGATGCCGGCGACCGGAAGTTTCTCAAGTTCCTCTTCGAACTCAAGGGGAACAGTCTCGCGGAAATGGCCCGCTTCGTCAAGGAGGAGCTCAAGCTCAAGGCCGCCGTCACCAGCGTCAACCAGCATCAGGGGCTCCACTTCGTTCCGTTGCGCGACAAGTTCGATGTGGTGGACGACCACGGCTACCACGACCACCGCTCCTATGTCAAAATCGACGGCAGAACCGTCAACGGACATACGCAGAGCTCCGCCATCGCCACTCTCTCCTACATGCCGCGCCTGATGATGACCACCCGGAATCCGGGCAAACCCTTCTTCATGACTGAATTCAACCACTGCCGCCCCAACCGCTACCGGGCGGAAAGCGGTCCGATGATGGGCGGATACGCCGCGTTGCAGAACTGGGACGGGCTTTACCGTTTCTGCTACTCCCACACCATCGAACGGATTCGGAAAAACACCATCGCCGTCAGCTGTTTCGAATCGGTCGCCGACCCGATCATGCAGCTGTCGGACCGGATTATCGCCATGCTCTTCCTGCGCGGCGACGTCCGTCCTGCCCCGGAGGTGTTCTCCATGGCGGTCCCGGAAAACGTGCTCGACAGCCGGCTTGCTCTCAACTTCCCGCTCAAGTTCCAGATGCTCGGCTTCGTCACCGGAATCGGCTCCCACGTCGCCGGGCGCCCCCTCCCCGCCGGCGTCACGCCGGTCTCCCCCGAGGTCGATTTCAATGACGTCGGGAAAAATGCCGCCCTCTGGCAGGAGATGGTGGAAAAACGCCGGGCGGTCAGCGCCACCGGAGAACTCAAAATCGACGCTCCGTCAGGCACGCTGGCCATCTGCACCCCGCGCTCGGAATCGGTCACACTCCCCGCCGGAAACCTCTCCACCGGCGGCGTCCTCAGCGTCAAGGATGTCTCCACTCATGCGACAATAGCCGCCCTCTCCCTCGACGGAAAGAAGCTGGCCGAGAGCCGGAGCATCCTGCTGCTTCACCTGACCGACATCTCCAACAGCGACGCCACCTTCTTCGACTCCGACTGCCGTTTCGTCAACAGCCAGGGCAAACTGCCGCTGCTGGTGCGACGGGGCAGTGCCGAGGTGACGCTGAAGGTCGCGCCGGGTGCGCCGCTTCAGGTTCAGGCTCTCTCGGCCGACGGCGACGTACTGGGGGAACTCCCGGTCTCCGGCAACACCTTCCCCATCGCGACCGACCGCTTCCCCGGCGGCGTCCTCGCGTGGCACGTGACCCGTCAGGAGTGATGCTTACAGGAACCAGCGCCGGAAAAGCGCCGTCAGGAAAAGTCCGGCGATGAAGAGCGGAATCACCACGCAGACGTAGTACCGGGCACGGTTCGGAAACTTGAGGCCGTGCCCGGTATTCGCCTCGGCGATGAAATTCTCCCACCCCCACGCGCCGCGGAAGCTGCAGAAGATCACCACCAGCAGTCCGCCCAGCGGCAGAATGTTGTCGCTGACGATGTAATCCTCCAGATCGAGGATGGTGGAGTTTCCGCCGAACGGACGGATGTTCTGCAGCAGGTTGTAGCCGAGCGCGCACGGCAGCGAAAGCACCGCGATCACCGCGCAATTGATCCACGCCGCCCGGCGGCGGGTGAACTTCCACTCATCGATCATGAAGCCGATCAGGTTCTCGAACACCGCCACCACCGTGGTCAGCGCCGCGATGCTCATGAAGACGAAGAAGAGCATTCCCCACCAGCGGCCGCCCGCCATGTGGTTGAAGACGTTCGGCAGAGAGACGAAGATCAGTCCCGGACCGGAATCCACATCCACGCCGTAGCTGAAACAGGCGGGGAAAATGATCACGCCGGCCAGCAGTGCGACGAGCGTATCCAGCCCGATGATCATCAGCGACTCCTTCGCCAGCGAGTGGGCCCGATCGACGTAGCTGCCGAAAATGGCGATGCTGCCGATCCCGAGGCTGAGCGTGAAAAACGCCTGTCCCATCGCCGCGACGATCACGTTGAAGAGACCGACATCCTGAATCGACTTCAAGCTCGGCTCCAGATAGAAGCGCAGCCCCTCCCCCGCTCCCGGCAGCAGGCAGGAGCGGATGCAGAGCCCGAAGAGCAGCAGCAATAGACAGCCCATCAGAATCTTGGTAATCCGCTCCACGCCGCGCCGCAACCCGAGCGCGCACACCAGCGAAGAACCCACCACCGTAATCAGCATATAGCCGACCATCTGCCCCGGCGAAGCGAGGAAGTTGTTGAAGAAAGGCCCGACCTTTTCGGCCGGGAGACCGGCGATGCTGCCGGAGAGATATTTGCAGGCGTAGGCGATCATCCAGCCGGTCACCGAGGTGTAGAAGATCATCAGAATGATGTTCCCGGTGAAGAAGAGCATCCCGAGACGGCGCCAGTTCCGTTTTCCGGAGGCGGGCAGGACCGTGTAGGCGCCGACAATGTTCCGGCGGCTGGCACGCCCCAGCGCCAGCTCCATCACCATGACCGGATACCCCAGCGTGATGAGGAAAAAGAGGTAGATCAGCACGAAAATCGCGCCGCCGTACTGCCCGCAGATAAACGGGAAACGCCAGATGTTCCCGAGTCCGATGGCGCACCCGGCGGTGAGGAGAATGAACCCGAGCCGGGAACCGAGGTTTTCACGTGTGGAATCGTTCATGGTGATGCACTTTCCTGTTCAGTTTTCCCGGTGGGAAATTTCGTTACGGTTTTCGGGCAAGAAACGGCAGCAGTTTCTCCTGCAGCAACCCGTTGGTCGCCGCCACGCCCTTCTCCGGATATGCCGCGCCGCCGGAATAATCGGTAATCCGGCCGCCCGCCTCTTCCAGAATGAGCGCTCCGGCGGCGATGTCGTAGAGCTGAAGCCCCCACTCCCAGTAGCCGTCGAACCGGCCCGCCGCCACGTTGCAGAGGTCGAGCGCCGCCGACCCGCAACGCCGCACCCCCTGAATCGACCGGACCAGTTCCGGCATCAGATCGAGGTTGTCCGGCCGGATTCCGGCACGGACGCAGGCGAATCCGGTCGCCATCAGCGCGCTCTTCAGCTCCGCACAATCCGAGACATGAATGGTGTCGCCGTTGAGCTGCGCCCCCTGGCCGCGTTCCGCGCGGAACAGCTCGCCGAGCCGGGGCGCGTAAACCACCCCCGCCTCGGTCCGCCCCTCCTTCCGGCAGGCGATCGAAATGGAATAGTAGGGAAATCCGTGAATGAAACTTGTGGTTCCGTCGATGGGGTCGATCACCCAGCACCAGGCGGAACTCCCGGCGCTTCGGCCGGTCTCTTCGCCGAAGATGCCGTGCTCCGGATAGCGCCGCCGGATCGCGTCGACCAGGAACTCTTCAACCCGGCGGTCAATCTCAGTGACCATGTCGGTCGGCGTCGCCTTGGCATGAATCTGCCCGGAGGTAAGATGACTGCCCCCCTCAACCGCAATCCGCCCCGCTTCGCGGGCGATCTCTTCGATGAATGCAAGCATGACCGGGCCCCTCTACTGCTCCGTGCGGAGCTGATCGAGCCGCCGTTCGCAGGCGATCATCAGGATCTGGTCCAGAATCAGCCCGAACTCCCCTTCCATCAGCTTCGGCAGGTCGAAGGTGCTGATGTTGAAGCGGTGATCGGTCACCCGGTTCTGCGGAAAGTTGTAGGTGCGGATCCGCTCGCTGCGGTCCCCGGTGCCGACCTGCGACCGCTTGTCGGCGGCCTGCTTGTCGGCCTCCTCGCGCTGCTTGAGCTCGAGCATCCGGGCGTAGAGAATGCGCAGAGCGATCTCCTTGTTGCGATGCTGGGATTTCTCCTGCTGGCTGGCGACCGAAAGTCCGGTCGGAATGTGGGTCACCCGCACCGCCGAGTCGGTGGTGTTGACGCACTGCCCGCCGGGGCCGCTCGAACGGAAGACGTCGAACCGCAGATCCTCCGGGCGGATATCCAGCTCAACCTCCTCCGCCTCCGGCATGACTGCGACCGTGACGGTCGAGGTGTGGATGCGCCCGCCCGCTTCGGTGGCAGGCACCCGCTGCACCCGGTGGACGCCGCTCTCGTACTTCATCAGGGAGTAGACATCCTCGCCGGAGAGCGAGAACGAAACATCTTTGATGCCGCCGAGATCGGTGTCGCTCTGGTCGAGCACCTCCACGTGCCAGTGCTGTTTTTCAGCAAATTTGAGATAGGCGCGGAACAGTTCGCCGGCGAAGAGCGCCGCTTCGTCACCGCCCGCGGCCGGCTTGATTTCCACGATGATGTTCTTGGAGTCGTTCGGGTCGGGCGGCAGGAGAGAGATCTGAATCTCCCCCTCCAGCTGTTTCGCCTTCGCCTCGAGATCGGCGATGTCGGCGGAAATGAGTTCGCGCAATTCCGAATCGCTTTCGCCGGAAAGCATTTCGCGGTTTTCCGCCATCTGGTCGAGCGCGCCGGTCCAGGCGTCGAATTTTTCAAAGAGGGACTCGAGCTTCCGGTGCTCGCGGGAGATCCGGCGGCACTCCTCGGTCTTCGCATAGATCGCCGGATCGGCCAGAGCGGTTTCCAGTTCGCGGCCGCGTACCCGCAGTTTATCGATATATCCGGCGATATCTTCCGGTACCATGTCAGTCGTATCCGTTTACGGTGAGGTTGAATTTCATACAATTAAAAACGGCCCGCCCGGAAGTTTCTTCCGCGACAGGCCGTTTCAGCAGACAAGCCGAAGAGATCAGGCCTGCTTCTTGTAACGGCGGTTGAACTTGTCAATCCGGCCCGCCGTGTCGACGAACTTCTGCTTGCCGGTGAAGAACGGGTGGCACTTCGCGCAGATGCCGACCTTGTACTCCGGACGGGTGGACTTGATATGCCAGACTTCGCCGCAGGCGCAGGTGACGATGGCATCTTCGTATTTCGGATGAATATCCTTTTTCATTTTGCACAACTCCGTTTTCAGGTTATATTATATTTTTGTTAAAATAAATTTATGTTTCCAAAGTCAGATACTAAAGATATCACGGTTCCGTTGTTTTTCAAGTCCCGGTTCCGAAAAAGAGAGAGAAAACCGTCATGGGTCCTGTCGCATACCTCGCAGCGCTGCTGTTTCTTCTGATTCCCGGTGTCATCAGCGCCCTCTTTACCGCCGAACTTTTCGACCGCTGCCTGTGGGCCCTGCTCTCCGCCGTCGTCGGAGCGGGAGCGGTCGCCTTTGCCGGCGCACTGCTCCCGGACAGCTGGAAACGGCGCCGCGCCGCCCTCACCGGAGGCGTGATGTTCTTCGTCCAGCTCCTCACTCTGGCGGAAGGGTGCGCCTGGATGATCAGCGGCAAAACCTTCAGCTACGAATTCGCCCTGCACCTCTCTCTCAACACGTTGCGCTACGGAATGTCCGACTACGAGTGGGCCGCGCTCGCGGCGCTCTTCTATCTTGTACTCACCGCCGTCGCCGTCGGACTGCTGAACCGGAAAAGTCCCGGGCAGTTCCGCCGGAAAATCGCCCTCCCCGCCGGAGGCGTCGCCCTGCTTCTGCTGTTCTTTCTGCCGACGCCGACGGGGGAAGCGCTCCGCTTCTGGGTCATCCGCCCGCTGACGCGCCAGGACACTGTGGTGACCGAGAGCGATTACTCCCGCTTCGGCATCAAGCGCAAAATTCCGGACCGGGACGACGTCACCGCCCTGCCGGGGAAAAATCTGGTCCTCGTCTATCTCGAAAGCACCGAAAACAGCTATCTGGATGAAGAACGCTTCCCCAACCTGATGCCGAATACCCGCAAACTGCTGGAAGAGGCCATTGTCTTCGAAGAGATTCAACCCTCGGAATACGCGACCTTCACCTTCGGCGCCCTGTTCGCGTCGCAGTCCGGCTACGACCTCACCGACCTCCAGCTCGCCGGCAGGCTCGGCAACGACGGCGTCAATCCGGCCGTCGGCAACCGCCTCAGCTCGCTGCCCGGCGTACTGAAAAAAGCGGGATACTTCCTCAGCTTCATGAACAGCGCCTCGCTCAATTTCGCCGGAGCGGGCGTGATGCTCTCTGAATTCGGCTACGACGACCTCTGGGCGGCGGAGGCCCTCCCCCCCGGGGTGAGAAAACAGCTCGGATTTGAAGGCGAATGGGGCGGCTGTCGCGATACGATGCTCTTCCGCATCGGTGCGGAAAAATACCGGGTTCTGAGCGAACGCGGCCAGCCGTTCCTGCTGGCACTGTTGACCATTGACGCCCATCATCCCAATGGATTCGTGGCGCCGGATGGGCCGGTTTACGCCCGTCCCGGCGAAGAACCCTCCCAGCTGCTCACCGCCATTCACCGCACCGATCAGGCGCTGGGGGAATTCGTCAAACAACTCAAACGCCTGCCGGCCTGGAAGGATACGGTGCTCTTCGTCGTCACCGATCATCTCGCCATGAACGGCGCCACCACCTCCGACCTCCTGCGGGAGAACCCGCACCGGCGTCTGCTCGCCTTCGCCCTCAACGCCGGCGCTCCCCGCCGGATCACCGTCAAAGGGAAGACATTCGACCTGGCGCCGACTCTGCTGGAACTGGCAGGAGTACGGCACAACTACCTCTTTCCGCTGGGCGAAAGTCTGCTGGGCAACCCGAATCCCAACCGGCTGCGCGGCGACTCCCCGACCGCGAAACCGGCATTGGAACAGCTTCTGCTGGAAAAATCCGGCGCACCCGCGGGAAGGATACAGGATGGCACGGTCCGTGTCACCGCCGACCCGTATGCGGCACTGGTGATCAACGGCATTCTGATGCCGCTCTTCTCGCAATCCTACGGCATCCTGATCCTGCCGGAAGGGGACGAGTGCTTCGCCGTTCATCTCTCGCCGGAAAACCGGGCGGAGAAGTGGCGCCGCCTGGAGAGTGCCGCGGCAATCGCGACATTTCTGGAGGAGGGAGAGCGCAATCTGCTCTTCGGCAAGGCGTCCGGTCCGGCCGGCGTGCTCACCGGCCTGTCGGAACTTCCGCCCGACGACTACATCCTCGCCATTCAGGAAAACGGGAAGTTCCGCACCGTCCACGGCCCGCGTCCGGAAACGCTGGTGCTGCCGCTTGCTCAGGACAGCACTCCGGCCGCTCCGACGGGAAACCGGTAGAATTTTATTTTGCGCCGAGCACCTCGTCCCACGGCCGGACGAAGCACTTCGCGTCGGTGGTAAATACGTTGTAGTGGACGATGTGACAGAATGCGGCCACGCCATCGCGCCAGCCGATCTTCTTCCCCTCGTCATAACGGCGCGGATTGTAGGAGATCGGCACCTCCCAGATCCGCAGCCGCCGCGAGCGGGCCAATTTCGCCGTGAGCTCCACCTCGATGCCGAACCGGCACGACTCCAGAATCAAATTCTGAATCACCTCCCGCCGGAACGCCTTGTAACAAGTCTCCATGTCGGAGAGATGGATGTCGGAAAAGAAGTTGGAGAAAAAGGTCAGCACCTTGTTGCCCATCTCGTGCCGGAAAAAGCGCACCTGCCCCGGCGTCCCCATGAAGCGGGAGCCGTAAACCACATCCGCCTTCCCCTCCACCAGAGGTGCCAGCACGATGGGGTAATCCTCGGGGGAGTACTCGAAATCGGCGTCCTGCACCATCACGAACGGCTTCCGCGCCTCCCGAAACCCCCGGATCAGCGCCGCGCCCTTCCCCTGATTGACCTCCTGATTGAGCAGACGCACCCGCGGATTCTCCCGGAACGTCTGCAGTTTCTCCCAGGTGCCGTCTTTCGATGCATCGTTGACGATCACCAGCTCACCGACCTCGGGACGCGCCAGCACCCGGTTGACGATCTCACAGATCGTCCCCTCCTCGTTATAGGCGGGCATCACCACGGTAAGCACGCCGGAAGCCTGTTCGAGCGTTTTCATCCATAACCTCCTCGGCCGGTCGTTCACCGCCGCATTCCTAGTTCTTCCCGAGCTCCTCGGAGCGCCGCGCACACGCCCGGACCGCCGCGATCACCGCACCGGCAAACGCCCGGTCCTCCAGCACCTCCAGCGCCCGGATGGTCGTTCCGCCCGGACTGGTCACCTGATCCTTCAGAATCGCCGGATGGATCCCGGTCTCCTTCGCCATCGCCGCCGAACCCAGCACCGTCTGGATCGCCAGCTGCGTCGCCACATCGCGCGGCAGCCCCTCGGCAACTCCGCCGTCGGACAGCGCCCGGATGAATTCAAACACATAGGCCGGACCGCTGCCCGAAAGCGCCGTCACCGCCGTCAGATATTTCTCCTCCACCTGCATGGCGACGCCGACCGCGGAGAGAATCCGCTTCGCCAGCTCACCGTCGGCGGCCTGCGCTTCCGGGGCGAGCGAGTAACCGGCCGCCCCCTCGCCCACCAGCGCGGGCGTGTTCGGCATGACCCGCACAATCCGCCCCGAACCGGTCAGCGCCGTCAGCCGCGCAATCGGCACACCAGCCACGATCGATATGACCGGCTTCCCGGCGAGAGCTCCCGCCAGCGGCTCCAGCGCCGATGCCAGCACCTGCGGCTTCACCGCCAGCAGCACCGCCTCGGCCTGCGCAATGCCCTCGTTCAGAGCGTCGCCACTGTAACAATGGACGCCGGTTTTCTCTTCAAATTCCTGCGCCGCTCTCGCCGATACGTCAAAGGCGGCCAGTTCGGATTTTTGAAACACCCCGGCCTTGACGATGCCGCCCGCGATCGCGGTCGCCATCTTGCCGGCTCCCAGAAAGAAAAGTTTGAACATAATCCACTATCTCCTTGCCATAACGGCGATCTGCCAGAGAATGACGGCGATGCCGATTGCATACAAATACCACGAAAACACCGAGAGCCGCCCGCGCCGGATCAGCCGGGTCAGCCAGGACAGAGCGAAAAAGCTCACCAGCGCGGAGATCAGCAGCCCCGCCGCCATCATCGGCAGCGTCACGCCCCCCTCCTCCACCGGGAGTCCATCGCGGCAGAGGCTGACCAGCTCGAGAAATGCCGCGCCGCCGATCGCCGGAATCGCCAGAAGAAATGAGAAGGTTCCGGCCGCGCTCCGCTCCACGCCGGAGAGAATTCCCGCCGTAATCGTCGTCCCCGAACGCGACAGACCGGGAAGAATCGCAAACATCTGGCTCACCCCGACCACCAGCGCCTGCCGGAGCGTAATCGCCTCCAGCGCCGTCGGCGGCAGATCCCGCTCCGCCTCCGGCCGGACGATCAGTTTCGGCTTCTCCGAAAGCCGCAGCAGCGTGGCGGTGATCAGAAATGCCAGCCCGATCATCACCGGTTCGCCGAAGAGTTTCTCATCCATTCCGGAGAGCTTCAGCGCGACGCCCGCCAGTCCCGCCGGAATCGTCCCGGCAATCACCATCAGCAGCAGGTGGAACTGCTCCCGCCGGAAAAAGCCCAGCAGTGTCTTGAAGTAAAACACCAGAATCGCCAGCAGCGACCCGGCGTGCAGCACGATTCCGAGCGCGAGGCTCCGATCCTCCCGGAACCCGAACAACGCTCCCAGCACGGCCAGATGACCGGAGGAACTGACAGGAAGAAATTCAGCGATTCCCTGCACGACGGCAAGGATGATTACATAGATCCAGACATTCATACACGAAAACACTTCATCAAGGTTGAACAATCGGCACCGGCACAACCGGTTCCGGTGGCGACACCGGCGGCTCCGCCGGAGCTTCGCCCTGCTTTCTGGCACGATCGAGCGTGTCATCCACCCCCGTTTTGACCTGCGTCCAGGCGCTCTCCGCGGCATTCAGCCCCTCTTTGCGGGCCGTCGGATTGAAATAGACATAGAGCCCGAATCCGATCGCCGCCACCAGCAGAATTGCCGTAAGACAGCCGGCCATCAGGCCGCAGCAACATCCGAAACCGCCTCTCATTTGCCCCCTGCCTTCAGAGGACGCACCGTGATCTCCAGCACGGGCAGCTCCCACGCCACCTCCTCCAACGTCCGGCGGGTGCCGGCCAGCCGGAACGCCTTGCGGCGGCCGCGGCGCATCTCCTGAATCAGGTATTTACCGGCGACATCCCGGCAGAGACTCATCTCGCGGTACCCCTCCGGGCGCCGGTCGGCGACCAACACCAGAAGAGAGCCGGGCAGGCCGAGCGCAAGATCGCGGCCGCTGGCCTGAATCGCCACCGAATCGTCGACCGTGACACCGGGCATATCGATGGTCCGCGTCGCCCGGCGCCGGGCATAGGCGGCAAAGGAACCGCTGCCGTCATACGCATCCAGATCGATCAGGTTCAGCAGCGGAATCTGCTGTTCCGCGCGGTACGGCGCGCTGTTTTCCGCCACTTCGCTGAACGCGTTGTCGAGCGCTTCATTCGCCGCGCCGGTCAAACCGCCCACCCCGGCACTCTGCAGCAGAGCCGCCGACGTGCACCCCAGAATCGGAGCGATCTTGTTGGCTTCGTCCAGCGTCGGAATCGCCTCAAAACAGGTTTCAAACACCTTGAGGTGCGACGCCGGCACGCCGGAGAGGTTGGAGAGCTGGCGAAGCGAGAGCCCCCGCTGACAGCGGAGAGCAAACATCAGCTGATTGAACGGAGAAAGCATGTTCTCCGCCCCGGTCCGGATGCGTGAAAGCAGTGAATTGAGTTCAAATGCCCGTGTCCGATCGAGCGAAATCATCTCGCAAATCGTATCGAGCTGCTTCTGATTCGGCACGATTTTGCCGTGAATTATCTGCGAAACCGCGGCGGCGGAAATATCCAGCCGGACCGCCAAATCCTTCTGCCGGATATCGGCGTTGCGCAAATAATCCTTAATCAGCTTTCCAAACTTGATCTTCAGTGGAGTAACTGCCATATGATTACCTGCAATATCATTTAACTTCCGGTTGCATCTTTTTAAGTAATATACATATCGTTGCGATTATTCCAAATTTTTTTTCGAATATCTCGCCGATTTTTCGCGGTTTTCTTCTTCATTTTGCGGAATTTTCTCCGTCACCGGGCACCATGCGGTCAAGAAGATTCTTAAAATCCGGCGGAATCGGAGCGGTGAACTCCATCGCCTCCCCGGAAACCGGATGCGGCACCCGCAGTTTCCACGCGTGAAGCATCTGCCGGGAGAGCCCCTCAATCGACACCCCGGCGCCGCCGTAGAGCGCATCTCCGAGCACCGGATAACCGATCGACGCGAGATGGACCCGGATCTGATGGGTGCGCCCGGTCAGAATCCGCACCTCCAGCAACGCGGCGGGGACGCCGTCAATCGTGCCGGTACGCACCGTCCGGTAGCGGGTGATCGCAATTTTCCCGCAACGCTCGACCACCGCCATCTTCTTCCGGTTGACCGGGTGGCGGCCGATCAGGTTCGAAAGTTCCCCCGACGGCCGCTTCGGCACCCCGCGCACCAGGGCGAGGTAGGTCTTCGCCGTCTCCCGCCCGGCGAACGAGCCGGAAAGTTTGAACTGCGCCGACGCGGTTCTGGCCACCACCAGACAGCCGGAGGTATCCTTGTCCAGCCGGTGGACGATGCCGGGGCGCGAATTGCCGCAGGCGAGCTCCTCCGCCAGTTGCGGATACCGCCCCAGCAGGGCGTTGACCACCGTTCCGGCGGGATTGCCGGCGGCGGGGTGAACCACCACTCCGGCCGGCTTGTCGATCACCAGCATGGCGTCGTCCTCATAGAGAATCGGGAAGTCGAACGGCTCCGGAGAGGGTTCCGGGGAGCTCTCCTCCGGCAGGTCGACCTCGATCCGCATTCCGGCCCGGACGGGGTAGCGGGGAATATCGACCGCAGCGCCATCCGCCCGCACCATGCCCTCGCGTATCAGCTTCTGCAGATAGGAGCGCGACGAGCCGGGAATCAACCGCGAAAGACAGCGGTCGAGCCGGGTGCCGGCCTCCTCGGCCGTGATGGAAAATTCAAGCTTTTTTGTGGCCATGACGCAGAAAATACACCAGCAGAAGGACGCCGGCCGGAATGACCGCCAGCCCGATCAGCTGGGCAGGAGTGAACAACTCGAATACTTTGGGATTGTCGCCCCGCAGAAGCTCGTTGAGAAAGCGGAACGTACCGTAAAAAATCAGATAGCAGGACATCGCCACGCCGCGCGGCGCCCGGCGCAACAGATAGAGGTAGAGAAACATGAGCAGAAACTGCCCGCCCGCCTCGTACAGCTGCACCGGATGCAGCGCCGCGCCGGGATAGCGGAGCGCCGCTTCGCTGCCCGCCGGATAGCGGACGCCCCAGAAAAGTTCGGTCGGCTTTCCGTAACAGCAGCCGTTGAGAAAACAGCCGATCCGGCCGCAGGCGTGCGCCAGAGCGATCGCCGGCGTGTACGCGTCGAGAATGCGCACGATGTCGAGTTTCTGACGGCGGGCGAAGACCCAGAAAGACGCGATTGCCAGCAGAAAACCGCCGTAGAACACCAGTCCGCCCTGATCGATCCGGATGATCCGCCAGAGGTGATCCCGGTACTGGTGGAAAAACTGGACGACGTAAAAGATTCTCGCCCCGACGATTCCGGTAATCATCGCGACGAAGAGCGAGGCGGACGCCTGATCGGCGGACATAGCCGCATATTTGCGGGTCCTGCCGATCAGCCAGGCGGCGAGCAGAAAGCCGATCGCCGCCATCAGCCCGTAACTGCGGAGTGAAAATCCGCCAATCTGAAAGAGGACCGGATGCATGATGTTACTGTGCTCCTCCGGAACGTTTTTTCTCCAGCTCTCCGGCGATGGTTTCCAGCACGATCACCAGGGCGAAACCGAATACCGCCAGCCCGATGGCGGCCATGACGCCGGCGTCGAACTCTTCCGGCAGGACGTTGCTGAGTTCATCAGGGCCCTTCCACGGCCACACCTTGCGGAGCGAGCCGCCCATGAAGCCGATCAGCAGTGCGACGGTGAGGTCGTGATATTTGCGGAAGAGCCAGCTCAGCAGCCGCACGAAGGAGGAGATGCCGATGACGATGCCGCAGAGGAAGACGCCGAGCGTCAGCAGGTTCGGCACGAGATCGGTTCCGCTTTTCAGGTTGTGAACCGCTCCGAGCACATGTTCATATTTCCCCATCAAAACAAGGATGAACGAACCGGAGATACCGGGGAGAATCATCGCGCAGATGGCGACCGCGCCACAGACAGCGATGTACCAGAGGCCGTCGGGCGGATTCTGAAGCAGCGGAAGTCCGACGATGATCCAGGCGCCGACCGCGCCGATGAGTGCGGCGATGACACATCCGGGGGTCCATTTGGAGACCCGGCGGAACACGGCGAAGATCGAAGCGACCACCAGCCCGAAGAAGAACGCCCAGATCTGGGCGGGCCGGTTTTCGAGCATCCACTTGATGTGGGAGGAGAGCAGAAGAATCGCGCTGCCGATGCCGAGGCAGAGAGAGAGCAAAAAGGGCCACGGAAGCGTCCGGAACGCCTGTGCGATGCGGAAGGTGACCGCCATCTTGACGGCGGCGGGAGTGGTGAAGGCGCGGATCGATTCGATCAACTCCTGATAAATGCCGAGGATAAACGCCATGGTTCCGCCGGAGACGCCGGGGACGACATCGGCGGCTCCCATGATGAACCCGGAACAGTAAATACGCAAATAGTGTTTGATCGACCGCCCGGAAGCGGTCGTTTTCCGACTTTCTTTCTCCATAGAAACTCCACAGGACAGCCATTTTGCGGCCGTCTAATTTTTTCCGGCGACAATGCGGGCAAAGCGGCACAAAAGAGACCGGCGCCCAACCACATTTTGGAAACAATAATATATCCCGGAAACTGCAGAATGCAAAGCGGCATTGAGAAATCGCCGGGTTTCTTTCCCCTCGTCAATTTCAACGCAAACAACATTACCCCCGGTAGACTCTCTGATTTCCCGAAATACCCATTCCTTATTTAACACGATCAACAACAATGAAAATAAAAATCGTACAGCCCAAACAAAGGAGAGAACTGATTTTTTCGCTTGTAATTTATGAAATTTCAAGTATTTTAATCGCCATATTACAACTGGATTTGAACCATTATTCTTGTCAGCTTATATCCAGTATCCGGGGTATCCCCTGACAAGAAAATTATCAAGAAACAAGGTGACCATTTATTTATCCAGCAAAACATATCGACAAAATGAAAAATTAACAAATAGGAAAATATTATGAAATCATATTGGGGTGAAATTTCACAAAACTCATTTGACCATATGATAGCGCAAATTGAACATGCCGATGATTTTAATTTGCAGTTGACAGAGTGTATGGAAGAAACTGATCGAAAAGATCTATATCCCTATTCTCTTGATATTTATGGCCGCATGTCTTGGCGGTATTTATTAGAAAAAGATCTAACAAACTGCGTTGCTGCTGACTTGGGCGCAGGCTGGGGAGCGATAACGGAAGGCTTAGCATCTGAATGTAAATATGTTTACTGCTTGGAAGGAGACCCTAGTCGCTGCAACCTTCTAAACATTCGTAAACAAAAGAAGGGCTGGCATAATGTTGAGGTAAAACAGTGCATTTTTCCCCATATAGATATTCCCTCTAATTCTGTAGATTTGGTTTGTTGTAACGGCGTATTAGAATGGGTGCCTGTTTTTGATCATTCAGCCTCTCCCACTTTGATACAGAAAAAATTTCTGCGTGAAATTTTTCGTATTTTAAAAGATGATGGTGTACTGTATATCGGCATCGAAAATCGATTTTCGAAACACTATTTCCGAGGAAAATTGGACCATACCGGCTTAAAATATACTTCGCTCATGCCACGCTGGATGGCCTCGCTGACAGTTGCTATACGCAAGAGAAGTGATAATAATTTCTTCTTTGATAAAAAAGGAACATATCGGAATTATACCTATACGGCCCATGGTTATAAGCAATTATTGGAACAATCAGGCTTTGAAACATCCAACTTTTTTGCTGCAGAATATTCGTATGATATTCCCTTTTATGCTTATCCACTTGCGGCAAATACACAACTATTGAAGCGTTTTTTTCCATAATCGGTAAGATTAAACAACCGCTTTTTATGCGTAAGTTTTTTGCAACGAATTTTTTCATTTATGCCTCCAAGAGCAAATCAGCTCTGCAATGCAAAAAAATGCCTGTAATATTCGGCTTCAATGCTCGAACAGAGTTTGATGGCCGGAATTTCCAAACATTTTCAACAGATGGTACTATAAAATCCAATCCAATATACCAGCCAGTCTCGAAACTGTTATCAACAGCAGATATTTTAACATTGTACCAAAATATCAATTACTGTAAAAAAAATATTGCAGTCTCGAAGTTACGTGATAAGCTATTGCCAATAAAACATTTTTTAGATGCGAAAAAAATAGATATTTCAGAAAAACTAGAGTTATATATTAAGAACTTATCAACTAATAATATCATAACGGAGGATAAATTGCCATAATTTTAT
>URVC01000052.1 GCA_900551245.1 uncultured bacterium
TTGCATCCAGAACCATCATCTTTCAACTTTTTCTTTTCCTATGGGATGGCTGTGGAAAAAATAGAAAAATCTCATAAAAATTACAAAAAGGGATTGTTTTTTTGAAAAGACTGGGTAAATTTACTGATAGTGCGAATATTTTTACTGAAAAAGCCTGTCGATTTTTCGGCGGGTGAATTTCATCGATAAGGAAAACGGGATACTATGAGTGCGGTGATGGAGGGTGCCGTCATTCAGACGGAAAACCTGTCGAAGGTATACAAACGCTGGTTTCGTCCTGGAACATTTGCTCTGAACAACTTGACGATTACGGTTCCCCGCGGTTCGATCTTCGGGTTTCTCGGGCCGAACGGTGCCGGCAAGACCACAACCATCAAAATCCTGATGGATCTCATCAAGGCGACCAGCGGGAAGGCGTATGTGCTCGGCCGTCCCTCCTCCGACGTCGAAGTCAAGGCCAAAATCGGATTCCTGCCGGATTCTCCGGCGTTCAGCCCGCAGCTGACGGCGCGGGAATTCCTCAACATCTGCGCAAAACTGCTGCGTCTGCCCCCGGAAGGGCGTCCGGAACGGATCGAAGAGGTGCTCGAAACCGTCAAGATGGCGGATCATGCGAAAGATAAGATCGGTTCCTTCTCGCGCGGAATGCTGCAGCGCATCGGCGTGGCGCAGGCGATCCTCAACAAGCCGGAACTGCTGATCCTCGATGAGCCGCTCCTCGGGCTGGATCCTTTCGGCCGTCAGGAATTTAAAAACATCATCCTCGAACAGCAGAAGCGCGGCACGAGCGTGTTTTTCAGCAGCCACATTCTTTCCGACGTTCAAGAGATCTGCAACCGGATCGCAATTCTCAACAAAGGCAAACTGCTCTGCACCGGGCCGCTCGATGAACTGCTCGCCTGCTCCGGGACCAGCGTGACCATCGCCCCCGGGCACGATGATATTCTTAAGGAGTTGATCGCGATGGCCGCCGGCACCGAGAAACAGCCCGATGGCGCCTGGGTGCTGAACCTCGGCCGCAACGGGGAGGCGGTGCGCCGGGCGGAGGAGCTGAGTGTGAAACATCCCGGAGCGCTGATGATCTCCGCCATGCATGAAAATCTGGAGGAGTTCTTCTTCCAGACGCTGGAGAAGGATCGTGCGGCGAACGGCGAACAGGAGCACGAGCAGGCGTAATTCGCGTTTTATGCGTTTATATATAGAAAGATAAGAATTTTAAAAAAGGTTGCTGAAAAACAGAAAAGAGCAAGGAAGGAATTTTTAGATGAACGAATTGTTTGCAATTGCGGGAAGTACGTGGCGAAATGTGCTGCGGCTCAAAGTCGTGTATTTTCTGGTGTTCTGCGTGTGGGTGCTGGTCGCCTGCGCGCTCAACTATGACGTGCTCTCTCTCGGGCTGGAGAAGGAGCTGCTCATCGACGCGTCGCTGATGCTCAACACCGTCACGGCGGTGCTGATCGTGCTCTCGATGACGTTTGAAATTCCCCGCGAACTCAAGGAAGGCGTGGCGTCGACCATGCTGACCAAGCCGCTGGGGCGCACCAACTACCTGGTCGGGAAGATGATCGGAAACATCGTGGTCGGCTTCGTGCTCTGCGCGCTGGTGGCGGCCGGTTCGTTCCTGATCTTCCGCGTCTCCTATTCCGAGACGATCGGTCAGGCGATGCTGCAGAGCCAGATCATGGTGATTCTGTCGGTCATCCCGATGTCCGCGCTGGCGGTTCTCTTCGCCGTGCTGCTGCCGGAGGTGGTCGCGCCGGTGGTCACCGTGCTGGTGATCTGGTTCTCCTATTCGGTCGGCATTCTCAACATCCCGGTCATCTGCGGCGGAATCCTGCCCGACCTTGAACTTTTCAACTTCAAGGCGAGTGCGGTTTACAAGACGGTGATTCCGTGGAGCTATGTGGTGCTGGTCGCCCTCTGGGGCATCTGCTATGCGATTTTCATCGCCGCGCTGGCCAGCCTGGTGTTCAGCCGCAAAGATATCAAGTAAGAATCCGCTGGAGATAGATCTGCAATGAAAAAAAGTACGTTGATTCATGTTGTTGTCATGGTGGTTGCGGTGATCGCCGCTTCGCTGCTGGCATCCAAACTCACCGCCGATCAGCGGGCGTTGCTGCCCGAGAAGGCGACCATGAGCAAAATGCCGGTCGGCGGATTCCACAAGTTCATGGCGGATGTCGAGTGGATGCTCTTCATCAACTATATGGGTTCGCAGAGCACGGTCGATGAGACCAACATCGACGAGGTCACCCGCCGTCTGGAGCGCCTGATCGCTCTCGACCCGAACCTCGACAAGCTCTATCAGGACGGCGTCTCCTCGATCTCGGTCGCTGACCCCGAGAAGACGGTCGAACTGCTCAAGCGCGCCTGCGAGAACTATCATCTGCGCAACAACGCCGAGATTCCGTTCTACACCGGTTTCGTCATGGTTCAGTACCTCAAGCCGGCCAATTACAAGGATGCGCTCGACTACTTCAAGATGGCGATGCAGCGTTCCGGCGGCGGCCAGGACCAGAAGACCCACTACACCAGCTACTATTTCCGTTCTCTCGCCAAGCTGATGGCGATGGAAGAGAAAATGGATGAGCGGCTGGCGCTGGCGGAAGTCCTCTTCAAGGAGTGGCAGAACTCCCGCGGTTACAACGACTATGCCGGCAGCGGCGAGATGCAGACCCAGAACCTGAAGGAGCGTCTCTTCCGGGCTCTGAAGGACATCAAGACCCCGTCTGAGGACTACACTCCGACCAAGCAGGTGCTGGACCGCGCTTCGGAGATCTCCAACAAGGTGTTCGCCGACAGCCATCTTTGCATCAACTGCATCACTCCCTACGGCCCCGGCGAGTCCTACTGCTCGAACTGCGGCGAGGCGGTCAAAGCCTGGGGTAAGTGCAAGAAGTGCCAGCGCACCATCGCCGGCGCCTCTTTCTGCCCCTACTGCGGCACTGCCCAGAAGAAGTGAGGCATCCCGTGCTTCGGCGCAGGAAAATTGGGAAAACCGCCGTCATTGTGACGGCGGTTTTTGTCGTTTCACTGGCCGGGTACGTGCTCTCTGACGCGGTTCTTCAACAGAATACGCTTCAGCAGGCCAAGCCGAATCGCGACGGCGAATACGGTCAGCTGGTCAACTGGCTGCCGAAAAGCGCCAAGCTGGCGATTGAGTACCGGGCCAAATACCTCTTCTTGCAGAACCGGATGAACCGGGCCCGCAAGATGGATCAGAAGGTGGATGCCATCTTCACCTTTGCGGACTACATCAAGGTCAAGGATCCTGTCGGCAGCGATACGATGCTGATCAGTGTGGTGACCGACCCGCAGTACAATGGTTCGCGCCGCGCCTACAAGTCGTTCGCCCGGCTGCTGCTCAGCAAGACGAGCAAGCGCCCGGTGACGATGGAGGAGTATCACAAACATATCGCCGGCCTGCGGTGGGAGGAGGATATCTTCGATGCGTGGGTGGCCGGGCAGACGCAGCTCAATGCACTGCGGGTGCCGGATCCCGTCTACCTGAAATTTTTCGCTCCGTTGCTGGAACACCCGAAGCCGTACACCAACTACGATCGTTTTTACAACGATGTGGAACGGCGGGCGAAAAAGATCGGCGAGAATGCAATCGCCGCCAAAGCCGCGCAGATCAAAGCGGCGAACCGGGCCGGCCGGCGCTCGCTCTCGCAGAATCTGCTGCGTGCTCCGCTGGAGTATCGTGAGCGCTACAGCGAGGCGCAGGAGGGGCTTGCCGCCGCCAAAACGCCGGAGGAGAAGGTTTCCTGGTTGACTTCGCTGGCGACGATGACCCGCGACAAGGACGACGCGGAGAGCAACCGCCTGTTCGATCAGCTGCTCGATACGCCGGAGCTGAAAAATGCGAAAAATGCCTACATGCCTCTTTCGCGTCTGCTCCTCTACAACCGCAGCAAACGGAAAATTTCAATTCCGCAGTATCACGCGGTGCTGGAGAAAATCCAGGATCCGATGCAGCTCTATATGGCGTGGGAAGCCGGCATGCAGCAGCTGATGTCGCTCAAGGCCAAGCCGAAGACGATGCTGGAGTACTTGAGCCCGCTGCTGGATCGCGAGATCAAGTATCAGGACTACGCCGGCCTGTTCCGCGAGATCGTCAAGAATGCGGAGGCTCTGAAGGATACCGCGACGGCGGCGAAGGCGAATGCGTTTCTTACCAAAGTGCAGGAGACGTTCATGCCGTCGCTGATGATGGGCGATGAAGCGTTGGGTAACGAATAGGGACGGATGACGAATGTGGGCTGTTGCTGAATTATCTTTGCTGAAAATGCGCGAAGGCGCGTTTTATCTGCTGATTCTGGTCGGGATTGCGGTCTGCGTGCTGGCCGATACCGCCGACCCGGTATCCGGGCAGGTGACGCGGGAGTCGTTGTTCGCCTATGCGTTGAGCGGGGAATCGGTCAATGTGCCGCCGCTGACCATCGGAACCTGTGTCGGAATGCTGATCTGCATTCTGCTGGGGGTGTTCTACGGCTCCTCCGAGGTGCCGGGGGATATGAATTCCGGGTTGATTCTGGTGGTGCTCTCCAAGCCGGTCAGCCGGATGCGCTACCTGCTCGGGAAATATCTCTCGACTTTGCTGATGACGGAGGGGATCTTCATCGTGATCGAGGTAGTGCTGGTGTTGTCGCATTTCATTCTCGGTACCGGCGGCTCGTCGGATTATTCGCTGCGGCAGATTCTGCGGCAGTTCATTCCGCCGATGATGCTGATGCCGCTGATTGCGATCACGGTGACCTTTTCGACGGTGGCCGGCTCGATGGGGTCGATGGTGTTTACGACGGTCTATCTGCTCTTTTCGGCGGTGATGTCGTTCATGCCGCTGACGCTGGCGCTCTTCCCGGAGGGGATGATTCCGGGGCTTGGCGTTGCGATGACGGTGCTGCACTACTTCTTCCCGAACCTCATCTCCTATTTTCAGGAGAGTGTGCATGGGGCGTTTCTGGTGTCGGCACTGGTGCTTTACACCATTTCTCTTACCGTGCTTTTCCTGCTGCTTGCCATCTGGCGCATCCGGAAAATGGATCTGTCGCCGCTGCACTGAGTGGAACGAACGGCGGCCCGGAGGAAGAGTTTCCTCCGGGCCGTTTTGTGTTTGGGAGAGTGGCGAAGGGCGGTCGCCTGAATCAGTTGACGCCCGCCTGAATCATCGAGGCTTCATCCACCTTGACCGAATATCCCTGTTCCATCCGGATCACCACATAGGTGCAGAGGATGAGCAGCAGATTGGTCACGATGTTGGCCAGCGCGAACAAGGTGACGTTGAGACTGCTCTCCATGTGGATCGAGACGACGAACTGGGCAACCACCAGCCCCAGCGTCAGCGCAAACTTGATGCCGAACACCATCATCATGCCGTGATGCGGGATTCCGTATTTCGGCATTTCGCCCCGTTTGGCGCTCGCCAGGTCGAGCCGGATTCGCCGCGACAGGAGATACCAGAGTACCGCCACCACGATCGAAAGCGGAATCACCAGAGAGAGGAAGAGCCGGATGGCCGATTCCATCTGATGCACCTGGAACGGCCAGAGCATCACCACCGCCAGCGCGAGACTGCCGTACATGACGAAGTCCATGAAACGGAGCGCAATCCGCAGCAGACGGCTGTTGTATCCGGTGGTCGCCACGACCGGAATGTGTTCGATTCCCTCGGGAGTCCATGGCGCCGGCGGATGAAATTTCGCGTCGCCGCCGAGTTTGAGCCAGCGGCGGTAGGCGAGTGTGATGACGATGAAGTTGAGCAGCGTCGCTCCACCCGACCAGACGAAATAGAAGCGGTAGCAGTAGCCCGCACCGCCGGCGGTGACGATCGGATAGTTTGAAAGGTGAAGTTCACAGAAATATTTGACCAGATCGTAGAATCCACCGACCATGAATCCGGCGAGGATCGTGCAGATGGAGTAGACGATGCCGCGCGCGCTGCAGAACTGGCCGTAGCGAGAGTGCGGGAAGAGCCGCATGGTGATCGGCATGGCGCACGCCGCCGACAGCGCGTTCATGAAGGAGTAGAGCAGCTGTGCGCCGAGCGAGAGGAAGAAGAAGGTGCGTCCCGGCAGGTCGATGAAGAGCCAGACCCAGTTCATCAGCGGGCCGGTGATGTTGAAGATGATGCCGTAGGTGTAGGCCCGCAGCGGATGCCAGCGGTCGACGAACACTGCGGCGAAGAAGGTCGCGATCATGCCGGCCAGCATCAGGATGCCGTTGTAGATGCCGATCTCCTGCAGATTCATCTTCATCTCCAGCAGGAAGAACACCTGAAATCCCCAGGCGACTCCGGCGAACGCCAGGATTCCGGAGCTGATGAAGAGCAGTTGATAGAACGGTTCGCCGAAGGACTCCCGGAAGAACTGCCGGAGCGCATCCCAGCGGCTGCTCTTCTGCTCCTGCTCCGGTTCCAGCGGCGGATATTTCCCCTCCTTGACCATGAGGCACATCAGCCCGAAGCCCGCCGCGTAGAGAATCGCCGATCCGACGAAGATCTCCCGGGAGTGGCTCTCGGCGAACTGAAAGAGGAAGAAGTTGTAGAGGGCGCTGACGCCGGTTCCGACAATCCGGAACGCTCCGGCAAACCGCCCGAGATGGCTCTGCGGCACCACGTCGTTGAAGAGGTAGTTGAAGGTGGAGTTGACGAACTGGTTGAAGAACTGAAACAGCACCATCAGCACCGCGAGCAATCCGATGGTGACCGCGGCCGGGGAGAAATCAGCCAGCACGGGAACCACCCGGCGCAGCCAGAGCGCGATCTCATTGTGAAATCCGATCAGCACCAGGCTCGCGCAGAGGAACGGCATGCTCGCGACGATGAAGGGAATCCGCCGCCCCCAGCGGCTGCGGCAGCGGTCGCTCTTCACGCTGATGTACGGCGAGATCGTCATTCCCATCAGGTTGGGTATGGTTGAAAGGATCATCCCCATCAGCCAGTTCGGGCACTGCAGATTCTTGAGGTGCAGCGGGACGATGCTCGGTACCACCGTCTCCATCAGCGTGAAGCAGAAATCCCCCCAGAGCAGCCAGACGAACAGCATCGTCAAAGCTGTCCGGGTGTAGGTCAATGTTCCACAGCGGAAGAGCGTCTCCTCCGGCCTGTTTGTCGTACTCTCCATCCTTGTCGTCCCCGTTCTGTCGTTCAGTTTGCCGGAATCAGCTGGATATAGTCAAGATTCAGCGAGGTGCCGTCGGCGTTTCTGATTTTCAGCTTCGCCTGTCCTGCTTTCAGCGGAAAAACCAGCTTTCCGTTGTTGCGTTCCAGCGTGTAGGAGAGCCAGTCGGTGCTGCTGTCGCCGAAGCCGCCGGAGGAGGGCAGTTCGAAGACGCCGAGCGATTCTCCGTTCAGCGTGACCTCGCGCCCGGCATCATCCGTGGCCGCGTAGCGGAGCAGCAGCTGATACTTGCCGTCCTTCGGGACGTTCAGGAGCCAACTCAGTTCGTGCCCCTGCTTATCCCAGTGGGAGAAGCATTTCTTGTGCATTCCGATCTTGTCGGTGCGGATTACGACCTTCCCGCCGGTCTGGTTGACGAAATCTTCCGCCTCGGTGATGATGCCTTCCACTTTGGGCTGAGGAGGCAGTTTGATACCGGTGGGAACCTGGCCGCGCAGCACAGTGCCGTTTTCCTGCGTCAGTTCGGCCCGGATCGGCGCGATGGCGTCGGCAGGTTTCTTCACCTTCACCTGAAAAATTTTCAGTTCTCCGGGTTTCAGGTCGACCGCCCACTCCTTCGGCTCCAGTCGGATTCCACCGTTGGCGGAGAGTTTCAGCTGCCCCTTCACCGGCTCCTTGAGCGGCGCGCTGACCACCACTTCGAGGTCGCCTGCGGTCACTTTGTCCCGGAAGGTCAGATTGAGATTGGGCGCAAGATCGGTCGGCAGGTAGCTGAGCGCCGGGTCGTAGATGTACCCCATTGCGTTGGCCGCGATGGTCTGGCGGTAGTTGGGGTCCTGCATCAGGCAGACCCGCCGGTCCATCGCCGGAATCGTGGTCGAATAGATCCGCAATTCGCCGTTGGTCACGGTCAGCGCCTCCTCGCGCCAGTCGCCGAGCACATCGGCCTGCATCAGAAACCTGCCCTCATAGCCGCCGCCGGAAGGTCCGCCGTTGAAGTCGGAGACGACCGGCGAAACATGTTCACGCTGAAGGTCGGCATCCCAGTAGAGAAAGTGTTCGGTCCCTTTGTAGGGGGCGTCGTCGCCGGAGCGCAGCAGCTCCCCGTCGGGCGAATAGTGGCGGCTGATCGCCGAGGTTTTCTGCTCGCCGCCGGAGGTATCCGAGCCGCCGACCTCCCAGCCGCGGTAACGCGGATCGATGTCGCCCGCATAGCCGTAGTGAATGTGGTTGCTCGGTTTGTCAAGCTCCCAGATCACTTTGCCGGTCTTTGCGTCGGCGCAGGTGAAGCCGCCTTTTGTCCGGCAGGCTGTCTCATAGATGGTGACGATTTCCAGCCCCGGATTGCGGTTGGTGATGTTGGTCACATAGATGTAGTCCGGATGGCCGTGCCCGGTGGTCCAGAGCGGCTGGCCGTCGTCATCGAGTACCGCGCCGCCGAGGATGATTTCATCGCGGCCGTCTCCGTCAACATCAACCGTCCGGGTGGTGTGTGCCCCCTGACCCCGGTATTCGCTGCCGTAATCGCTGCTGTTGTACTTCCACAGCGGTTCGAGTTTGCCGTTCTTGAGCTGCCACGCTTCGGCGAGCATCAGGCTGTAGGTGCCGCGCAGCGCGATGATGCAGGGGGTTTTGCCGTCCAGATAGCCGATTGTGAGCTGGTTGCGCGAATAAGTGCCGTAGTTGTAGGCCATGTTCATGAACGTTTCCCGCGAGGGCCACGGCGCGCGGGCAATTTCTCTGCCGGTCATGCCGTCGAGTACCATCACGTACTCTTCGCCGGTCATCACCTTGCCCTTGTCCTTGCCCTCTTTCTCGCGCAGGTCGCCGGCTTCCGGATCTGCTGCTTTCAGAATCACTTCTGCCTTGCCGTCGCCGTTTACGTCATAGACGATGTAGGGACTGTACCAGATGCCGCTCTCGATGTTCCAGCCGAGATTCTTTGTCCAGAGAATGGTCCCGTCGCTTTTGATTGCCTCCAGCACGAAGGGATGCTTTGACGGTTTCCAGTAGAGATACCATGGATCGACATTCGCGTTGCCGTACCGAACCACATAGTCGTATTTGCCGTCTCCATCAAGATCACCGATACCGACCTTGTTGACCCGCGCTTTCGGGTCGCTGAGTTTATACGCGACGTAAGGGCTCCGGTCAAACTTGCCGGAAAGCGGCTTTGCGGAACCGGCGATGCCGGAAAATCCCGCCGAAGGACGCACCCGGTAGGTCGCATCCGCGACCGGATTCCTGACCAAAAAATCGGTGGTCTGCACCACCGGAGTCGTGTTGAGTTTTTGTTCCTTCCCGTTGGTGACGCTGAAAACGTCAAAACCGATCTTCGGATCATCGGTGGAGAGCAGCCGCCACGAGAGATAGATACCGTCTTCCGAGGGGAGCGCCACCAGCCCGCGATCGAGCTTCTCCACCACCCGCTTTTCGGCAAATCCTTTGACTGGACGCGGTTCCCGCTTGGGGGCGGGAGGAGGTGACGGAAGTTTCTCCAGCTGGAAATCGTCGACGGCCAGATCGCAGTTCCCTGAACCGATCACCCGGATGCCGACTCCGTCGCGGCTGCCGGGCACGGTCGCCACCATTGAAAACACTTTCCACTGATCGGAAAGCCCCTTCAGCGGCAGATCAGCGAAGCCAAAGTCGGCCAGCTTGTTGTTCTGAAATCCCATGATCTGCACGACAGCGGTACTGGAGTTCGCTCCGGTCCTCCGCGCCCTGCAGGTGACGCGGACCGCCTGACCGGGAGTGACCGGAACGGAACCGCGCAGCGTGAACGCCCAGTCCTGCTCGCCAGTGGAACGCAGCCGGACTGCCCGTTTCCCCTGGCCTGCCACGTCGATCACTTCGGCGGAGAACTTCACGCCGTCGCGCGCCCAGAGAGACCACTTCTTAGGAGCTTGTCCGACGGCATCGCCTTCAAAATCAGCACCGGAAAGCGCCACTTTTTCCGGGGCACCGGCGCGATTGCCGTTCGATTTCAGCGAGACATCATCCAGCGAAAGATCTCCGATTCCCTCTCCGATCGCCCGGACGCTGATCTTATCCACTCCGGTCGGGATGGTGAAGTTCAATTTGAATTCACGCCACTGTCCGTCCGCTTTGAGCAGCGGTGTTGCCGCCATCGCAAAGTTGACCACCTTGCCGTCCTTGTAGGAGACCACCTGCAGCTGGGCGTTCGGTCTGTTTTTCCCGTTGTTTTTCACCCATGCGGTCAGCTCAAACATATCTCCTGCCTTGACCGGGAACGAGGCTCTGTTGTTGAAGGCCCAGTCCCGCTTGCCGGTGGAGACGATCCGCGCGCCCTGTTTCCCGGAGTGAACGTCGGTGGTCACTGTCGCTGTCGCACCGCCCTTTTCCCGGGTCCAGAGCGACCAGTGCATCGGCAGCTTTCCCTCCGGAGAACCTTCGAAATTCCCATTGCGAATCTTGGTGTCCTGTGCAGTTTGCGAAGCAGAGGCCGGCACAAGGGTGAAATAGTCAACATACGGTGCGCCGGGGCCATTCGAATCGAGATAATCTCCTGAGATCTGCAACTCAACCACATCTCCCGCCTTGAGAGCTCGGTTGGAAAAGATCGTGCCGGGGCCGATACGCTTCGTCCAGGTTTTTCCACCGTCCTGCGAAATTCCAACGGTGCGGAAGATCTGCGCCGTCAGGTCGTACCGACCGTCCTGCGCGACCGGAATCCGGAATTTCAGCACGGGAACGGTCGTGCCGGGGGCGGCATCTTTCTCTATCACGTTGCCCTGCAGCACGATGCCGCCGGACCACTTCTTTGCTGCGTCAACGTCAGTGCTCCAGAGATTCCAGCTGCCCTTCTGCTGCTTATTGCGCAGCAGAACTTCGGGATTCGCCAGTACGTTTTCTGCTTCGAAGCGCTGCTCCACCGGAGCCGCTTCTGCGCAGACCCCAATCCCGGCAGCCGCCAGAATCGGCACGATTTCGATCCATTTTCTCATGATTTTATTCTCCAATTAGTAGGGACATACAAGCTTATCTGCTTCAAATTGGGCGGATGCCGGACATCTGCGGACATGGGAGGAGCTTGCAACATTTCCAGCTAGCATCAGCAGGTTGACTCGTCCACTGTGCCGATAGCCGAGTCGGCACGGATTGCTCAGGGTGACAGTCAAATTGCCCGGATAGGTAGAGGGGTCCAGGTGACTGTCGTCACCACCGTAAAATCCTCCGCTGTAAGTGGAGTCGGCAATCAGAATCACCTTGGCGGGGTTCTTTATTTTTGTAAATTTCCGGATTCGAGGATCGTTGCTGTGATATTCCCCCGGCTTCTGAGGCCAGGTTACGCAGTAGTTGGCACCGTAACTCTCCGGTCGCAGCGGCAGGTTGTTGCCCCATTGTCCCTGAAGCACATCGTGATCACCGACGGAGGGACATCCGTTGATCCCGTTTCCTGCATTCCACTTATCTCTCCCTGGATTCCAGGTTGATGTCGCTGTTCGATCAATCGAGCAGACCAGCCAGCTGCCGGCCTGATTCCAGTTGTAGCCATTGGTTCTGACTGTTCCATCGCCGGACCCCATGCCTCCATAAGGGAAAACGAAATCGTCGAATGCCAAATAATAATTGTGAGTCGCGAGTCCCCATTGTTTCAAATTGTTGACGCAGGAAATCGCTTTCCCTTTCTCTCGCGCCTGATGCAGTGCCGGCAGCAGCATGGCGGCGAGAATCGCGATGATTGCGATTACTACAAGAAGTTCGATTAAAGTGAATTCCCGCCGCTTGACAGCGGGTACGAAATGTCTTTTAAGCGTGTTTTTCATCATTTCACCTCGATTTTTTGGGGGTTGCGATCAATCAGGTTGTCATGCTCTTCCTTCATCATAACATCGCAGTCATGTGCTTGATGTAAAAAACGGTACTGTGGAATTTCAATAGGAGTAAAGGACTTCCCTCGGATTTTTCTTATTGCCGAGTTCTTTCCCGTGATATTCCCCCGGTTGCTTTTTATATGCCTGCCTGTTCTTTTTGCGCTTGATCTCAAGAAAAATCCGGACGGCATCAGCCAGCCGTTCCAATGATTTTTCCAGCGGTTTGTCCTGTTCCTGGATAATCTGGGAGATTCCATTCTGGATCAGTTCCATCAGCTCCGGAGAATCGAGATTGTATTCCGCGGACATGCAGCCCATCTCCGTCAGGAAGAGCAGATCGCGTCGGTCCGTGAGGTCGATCGATTTCTGCGCCGAGGATTTGCGGATTGGAATGCCGTATTTCTCCGCCGCGATATAATCCTGTACTTCTTCTGAAAGCATGAAAGCGAGGAAAGAACGGATCATATCCGGATCGACACACTCCTTGCGGACACAGATCAGGTCGGCCGCCTGTGCCATTACATTTTTTCCGCCGGGCATACGGGGCATGGGAACAACCCCCCAGTCGTCGAAGTTACGGTGTTTCAGGTAGCAGAGTATCTCCCGCTCTGACAGCAGGAATGCGGTTTTTCCGGAGACAAAGGAGTCCAGATACGAGAAGCAGGGCTCCTGTTTTTCCAGAATTCCGGCAAGTTCGCGAACGGCGCGGATTCCGGCCATCGTTTCCGGCGAATCGATTTTCACCGGATTCTCCGGGTCCTGCTCCAGCAGCGAACCGCCGCAGCGGAAGACAAAATTGATCCAGAAGAACGGAGCGGAGTTGTAATTCAAAATCATGCTGGATGGTATCGTCTGTTTCAGATGTTTGAGGACGGCGATAAAATCGTTCCAATACCAACCGGGTTGTGGTTCCGGACAGCTGTTCTGGCGCAGAACCGTCCGATTGTAGAAGATCACCCTCGGGGAGAAGATGAACGGCACGGCAAACATGCTTCCATCCGGATTTTTGAAATATTGGAAGGGAAAATCGAAAAACTGAGAGGAGTCCGGAAAAAGCTCGTTGAAATAGGGTGCCAGATCCAGATATTCATTGCGGTGCTGCTGAACGTCCAGCGTCGGCCGAAGTTCAAACATTCCGTGCTGAAATGCCCGGCAGAGCCGAAGTTCCGGCATCTTTTCCGCAAGAAGCTTCCGGAACCCGGGGACCCAGAGCAACTGCGATTCCCGGTTGAACAGGACCAGATGGTTTGCCATCAGAGCACTCTGCCACTCTTCACGGACCACGGAGCCCTGCCGGTTGATCGAACGCAGAATTCCGGCATTCGACAGCACGGTGACTGCGTGCTGGACGATTGCAAACGAGGCGCCGACCTCCTGCGTCAACTTGCGCGCCGCCGGAATCGCTTCATCGACTTTGTATTCCCCGTTTTCGATCTTGTCGAGAATATAGTCGCATGCCTGTGAAACTTTGTCTTTCATCGCTCATCCTGTTTCATTCGGTTATATAAATTATACGATATTTTACTGATTATGTCAATAGCTGAAATAGGAAAAAACCAAAAAAATTTGTTTTTTCCTATTCCTTTTTATGAACTTCTTCCCCTGGGGATGCTTGACATAATCAGGAATTCCAGGATGTAACGTTGTCCGGAAAGCTCAGGGGGCGGTTTCCTGCGTTGCGCCGTTTTGTGAAGAGCAAGGGACGGCGGAGGGCTGGAATTTCGGCATCTTATCAGCAATGCTGCATGAAAACTATTGGATCGTCCGGAAAAGGGCGCTCCGGCAGGGAGAGTTCGCCTGCCGGGAGCCGGTTCCGGCAATTCCGGTTACGGGTTCCGCGGCGCCGCCAGAAGTTCATCCGGCTGTTTCGCCAGAGCAAAGCCGGAAGGCGTTTCCGGGAAATTGTGCAGGACAATCGTATGTTTCCCGGCCGGAAACAGAATGGGCCGGTTCGGCTCGCCCGTATAGGTAAATCCGCCCAGAACATGCCACTTTTCTCGGGAGCCGGGCTGGCCAAGCAGGATAAGTCTGGCGGGTTCTCCGCCGTCAATGCTGACCGGAATCCGGTGATTTATTTTCTTTGAACGCAGAAACATGTAGTAACTGCCGTTTCGGGGGACGTCCACCGAAAGCTGTACCCGGCCATTGCCGGCGGAATCCACCTTCCCGCGGATGACGTTTGCACGGTCTTTGCGCAGCAGCGCTTCATTTTGGGTGGAGTCGGCGTAAACGGAGACCGGGCGGGACAATCCATTCGGCAGCCGGATCAGGAACGCCCCCGAATGGATCCGGGCGGTGGTGATTTTCTCCGGCTTCACCGAAACGGTCAGTTTCACCGGTTTTCCGTAGGCAAGTGTTCCCCGGTCCGGGGAAACCTGGAAAAAACGGCTCGCTTCGTTGCTCAGGATCCGGAACTCCGAGCGGAACGCGGGGTCTGTCACCGTGAGGGTGACGGTGGCGGGAGCCGTCGGGACCGTCGGGAACTCAAGGCGCGCGGCATCGGCGTGAAACGGCACCGGCCGGAACGGCAGATCCTTGTGCAGTACTCCGACCGATGGCGTTTCCGTTCCCGTGAAGAAGGAAATCGGTTCTCCCATACCAAATCCGGGCGAATCCGGAGTCAGATTGTAATTGCCCCGCGCCGCGTCGACGAAAACGGGACGCTTGTCGCAGCCGTGCCGCTCCTGCCGGAACGTTTGCTGCAACGTGGTGAGCAGGTCCGGTTTGCCGGTGGCGAAGAGGTCGTAATCAAAATCGTTCATCGCCCGGAAGATCCCGGTCGCCAGTCCGCCGGAGACGGCGGCCAGATTGTTGCGGCTGCAGCCCTTGAAGAGTTTTTCCAGAGAGGTATCTCCTTTCTTCCCGCCGTAGCCGCTCATGGCATCCCAGTCGCCGACGATGGTGTTGTGCAGGAAATAGAGTTTCCCTGAACCGGCGACGCTGTAGTTGTTCTTGATCGCGGTATTGGTGAAGCCGAGTTCATCGCCCGGTTTGCAGAAGAGATTGCCGGCCAGATAGGAGGGACCGGCCAGACAGGGGGCGGTACTGATTCCGCACAAAACGCCTTCACTCTTGTTGAACAGAAAACGGCAGTTCTGCTGCCCCCCATCCAGCTCCATGCCGTCGTCGTTGCCGAAGGCGAAGTAGTTGCCGACAATTTCCGCATCGCGGCAGACACTGCCGTTTACCGAACCGTTGTTCATTCCTTCGACGGCATCGTTCCAGCGGTGCTGATCGCTGCCGATGAAATCGTTGTAGCGGAAGATCGCCTGTTCCGTGCCGCCGACGAAAACGGCATTGGGGCCGGCGGGGTGCGAATAGAACCAGCTGTTCGCGGTGCCGCGCGGATCGTGGATGTAATTGCGTTCAACCAGAATGTCGCGGCAGTTTTGAATGCGGATTCCCGCATCGTTGTTCAGGGGGCGCCCGTTCTCGTAAAACTTGCCGTCAAGATCGGGGCGCCGCGTGCCGATCCGCCCGAATCCGGCGATGTCACAGTTCAGAATCTGGATGTGGGAAGCGGCATCCAGCCGGATTCCGTTCTTCCGTCCGCCGCGGAGGGTCAGGCCGTCCAGAATGATGCAACTTGCCCGGTCAACCAGGATTACGTCATCCGCCCGGGTTCCCGCATCCAGAATCACACCCGGTTTTACCGTGTAACGGATATAGCCGTCGGGGGAACCGGAACGGCGGATGGTCAGCGGCAGTCTGGTTCCCGCTCCGAGTTCGATTGTCTGTGCGATGGGAACCTTGCTCGACAGGGTGCGGAACGAACGGTTTATCTCCTTCGTTTTTCCCGCATCTTTGACGGCAATACGAAGTTCGTAGGAGGTATTTTCCTTCAAATTCAGCAGACTGCCGCGTGCGCTTCTTTCCTGCGGCTGGTAGGCGAGCGGCAGGGCGGTAATCCAGGTCTCTGTTCCGGCGGGGCGGTAACTTACTTCACTTTGAAATTCTTCATATGCGGCGGCGCGACGGTGATTCAGTTCGATGCTGCACGCTTCGTAACCGGGCGTCACCTTTTCCGCCGGGAGTCTGAGGCGGAATTCGGCGGCGGGAAGCAGTTGAAATTCACTGAACTGCACCGAGGCGCCGACGCTTTCGGCTTCGGCGGTGGTACGACATAACAGTTCCACCCGGTCGGCTCCCCGGGGATCGAACTGCACATGCAATTCTTCCGCAGGCTCCCGGTTGCAATTTGAGCTGAAGCGATTCAACTCTTTGCCGTTGTGGTACAATTTTACCTGGAGATAGGCGGTTCCGGTTTTCCCGCTCTTCACTTTGCCGCTGAACACCATTGTTTTCTGCGGCACATCGGGCAGAACTGCAGCCGCTGCTCCGTCGAATTTGCCCTGTTTCTTCACCTCAAGCTGGACTGTGTCGTTTGAGGTCGTCACGATCAAATCGTTGCGGCTCTGGTTTTGCCACTTCAGTTTCAGCGTGGAATCGGTCGCAGCCGCTGCCGACAGCAGGATTCCCAAAAGAGTAAGGAGACAGCTGATTCTTAACATAATACTTTTTTTTCTGTCAAATGATGCGGTTATGAATTTTACCAGGTGTGATCGAACCAGAAATACTGGTAGAGCTCTCCCGTACGGCTGCCGTCTCCGAGTGTCATCAACTTCGCGTGGGGCAGTCTTGCCGCATGCAGGTCGGCAAATGCGATATTAGCCCCCTCATTGTGACGGCGGGCAAGAGCCTTCTGCTGCCAGATTGTTACCCGGCTGCTATCGGTTGTGCCGTCGTAGCAGTTGTAGGCAATATCACCGACCAGAAAGCGGCTGGAAGGCTTGCGGACTTGCCGGAATTGATGCCATCGCTGGGGTTGGGAATTCTCTTTGCCCTCCTGCTTTGCCGTGTTGGTCAAATAGGTATTGAACGCATAGCTGTTGTTCATGCCGGTGGCGTCGTGATCCGGTTTGATACCTGCCCCGTCGCGTCGTCCGCTGGGGCAGAGGGCAACCGGCAGAATGTCATATTCGTGCATGTTTGGCGTATCGAGATTCTCGGTGATCGGTGTTCCGCCAAGATAGGGAACCAATGTCGACTTCTGGAAACTGGTATGCGCCGGGCCGAAAAGAAAACGAACCGTCCAGCCGGCATCATCTTTCCAGTTGATACTGCCGTTGTTGTCATCGGCATACAGGGAGGTGGCCGAGGCGACCTGTTTCAAGTTTGCGAGACATCGGGTACTCTTGCCTGCCTCTCTGGCGTTCGTGAGCGCAGGAAGCAGCATGGCGGCAAGGATCGCGATGATCGCAATTACAATAAGGAGTTCAATAAGGGTGAAACAACGAACCAATATGACGTTGCGGGTGGAAATTTTTTTCACAATGACCTCCCTTGATGGTTTATGGCTTCCACTTCCCTGTTCCGCTTTCAAAAAGCATTTTGGCTGAATGGCCTCTCTTTGTCGCTGTACCTGTCGTTTCCCGCTCCGGATGGCCTGGGGCATGTTCCGCAAACGTGCAAGTTTTTCGGATACTGGTGTCTGTTTATGCGCGTCTGCCAGTTGTGCTTCTATATAAATTATACGATATTTTTCTGATTATGTCAATAGGGAGGAGAAAAAATCAGGAAAATTTGTTTATCTTGCAGAAAAAAAGAGAGGAAACGTGTCTTTTGTTTTGATATAATCATAAAAATAATTGGCAGAGAGAAGTTGACGGCAGTTCCTGGTCGTGGCGGGTGCAATTGTCGAAATCGTTTTCCCGTGTTATATTATAAGGAAAATCATTCGAGGTCGGTATGGAGCAGGAACGGAAGAACAAAAGGAGCATTTCGCCGCTGGAGCGGGCGATGCGGCTGCTGAGCGTCCGCTCCTATTCGGAGCAGGAGCTCATGCTGAAACTCCGGCGGGCGGGGGTGGCTGACGCGGAGGCACGGGCCGCTGTGGCCGAGTGCCGCCGCCGCGGCTATCTCAACGATGAACTGCTCGCGGAGGATTTTGCCCATGCACTTTCCGCGCGCGGAAGCGGCGCCCGCCTCATCCGGATGCGGCTCCGTACCCGCGGGCTCGCGGCGGAGCATGTCGAAGCCGCGCTCGAAAAGACCGCCGATCTTGAATACGAGGCCGCCCGCCGCGCCCTCGAATACAAACTGCGCATGCTCGCAAAAGAGAAGGATCCTCGTAAAAAGCGGGAGAAGGCGTTCCGTTTTCTGGTCAGCCGCGGCTTCTCCGGCGCCGTTATCCGCGAGCTCTTCAGTAAAACCGACTTCGGCAATGCTGCCGAAACGGAGTTTGACCCCTTCGGCGATGCGGAATGTGACTGTTTCGACGATGGCGACGACGGAACCGGTTCCTGCTGACCGGTTGCTTTTTCTCTGCAAAAAAACGATCCCGAGGCCTCTTGCTTTCCCTTTCTTATGCAAAAATTGCATAAATGAGACAATTTTTACTATTTTACTATTGACATTTGCAGAAAATCGAGTATAATTATAGAGGAAGCAAAAAAAGGTGTAGAAAAATGGCTGTATCGAGAACGAGAAAAACCAATGGAACATCGGGGGTGCTGGCGCAGGTGGCGCTCCGGGCCCGGGTTTCGACCGGGACGGTGAGCCGTGTATTCAACAACAGTGCTTTGATTCCTTCGGAAACCCGCAGCCGGGTGTTGTCGGCGGCGCGCGAGCTGGGATTCCGGCCGCGGGTCGGAGTCCGGAACAAGCAGATCGCGCTGGTGACCGAGCCGCCGTACAAGACGGTGATGGGCGGATACGTCAACACGCTGACCCAGTACATCTGCTTCGCGCTGTCGCGGGCGAATGCCGGAATCAATCTGATTACGGAGGACCGCATCGGGAGTCTTTCCGACTGCTGGTTCGACGGCATCATCGGCATCGCCTGGGAGCCGGAAACGATCGGAATGCTGCGCAAGCTGCGCAATCTGCCGATCGTCTGGCTCAGCGACGATCAGAGCGAATATTTTCACACCATCTATGTGGACTGCCGTGCGACCGGCCGTCTCGCCGGAGAGTATCTCTTCAGCAAGGGACATCGCCGGATCGCCGTCATTCACGAGCCCGATTACACCGGCACCGGCCGGGCGGACGGCGTCGGCGACGTGCTGCGGGAGAACGGATTCGATCCGGAGGAGTATCTGCTGAAGTTCGCCAACACGCTGCCGCTGCATCTCTCGGTCAAGCAGATGATCGATGCCGGATGCACCGCGGTCTGGGTGACCGGCGAGGATATGAAGGCGCTCGAAGTGAACTGGCTGATTCAGGAGCTGGCCGGAAAGCGGGTGCCGGAGGACATTTCGCTGATGGCGTTCGAAAATCCGGGGATCTCCGAATTCCAGCGCCCCTCGCTGACGACCATCGCGAGCCCGCTGCGGGAAACCGCGGAGAAGGCGGTGGAACTCGTTCTCGCGGACGAACTGGATGGACTTCAGAAAATCGAATTGAGCAATACGTTGATCGAACGGAATTCGGTCATGACATTGAAACCCGAATCAAGGAAAGGTATTCATCATGTCGCGCTTTAACAAGGAGGGTCGGACACCAATGAAAAAGCATTTTACCTTGATTGAACTCTTAATTGTGATTGCTATCATCGCCATTCTGGCGGCGCTGCTGTTGCCGGCGCTGAACAGCGCGCGGGACAAGGCGCGGGATCTCACCTGTGTCAACAACCTCAAGCAGATCGGCACCTACATGACGATGTATGTTGATATCAACAAGAACAAGTTTCCCAAGTACAACGGGAATCTTAATACGACAAGTGCAGCTTATAACGAGCAGGGAAAATGGCAGGATGCGCTGTATCGGATGACGAAACCAGAATTGGACCTTATTGATCTGATTCATTATGACAGACCGGATCAGTCGATAGATAAAATCAAAGGCGACAACCGGCCCAAAGTTTTCTTCGCCTGTCCTGCCATGCCGGAATCAAAACCATATTCGCAAGGTATTTCTTCGCATTATTCAATCAACTCCTACCATGCCAATCCGGACTATGCGGATCATCTCGGGTCGTGGGAATCTGCAAATGCTCATGGACCGAATTTTCTGATTACCTCAATTAAGCATCCTTCACGCCGGATGATTGTGATGGATACCGCCAGGGAAGATGCCAATCCGGAGGTTGGCAGTCGCAGTAATGTTGGAAACATTTCCTTATGGCGGCATCAGAAAAAACAGGGAATGAATGTCCTTTTTGTAGATGGGCATGCAAAAATGATGAAATATGGTCAGATCCCAGACAATGGTGGGGTCGGCAGTGGTAGCTGGAGCAGAGATCCGAACGGATTCTGGGCCACTTGGAAAAATTGATGAAACCCACTCCCAACAAAAGGAAAGGAAATAGAAAATGAGACACAACTTCACCCTTTTCGAACTCCTGCTGATCGTCGGAGTTATCGCAATCGCGGCGGCAATGATGCACCCGATGCTCTCGGCGGCGCGCGACGCGGCGGCGGAAGCCGGATGCCGCAGCAACCTCTCGCTTTTCAGCAAGGCGTCAACCTCCTACAGCAACGACAACGACAACTGGGCGATCACCGGTTACCTCGGCGCGAAGACCGGCAACTGGTTCCATGTCTTCGAGAGATCGTACGGCGTCAGCAAGGATGCGTTTCACTGCCCGGCCGATGCGAACTACTCCTTCAGCTCGAAGGGGCTCAACTACGGCCTGAACGTGCTCACTTTCGGCGAAACCTTCAACAACAACCAGAAGAAGGTACCGCACAAGGTCGATGAGATTTCGAAGTTCGGCCGCAACGACAAGCTGATCATGTTCATCGACACCCCGCCGGTCTGCGCCGGATACAACGGCAAGATCCGTCACGGCGGCGGCCAGGGCGCCTATTATGAATCCACCTCGCCGGTCGCGCCCTACAACTCGGCTTCGGCCTACTATCCGGCCTACGTCCGCCACTCGGACAATGCCGAGGCGATGATGTTTGACGGCCACGTCGAGACGCTCTCCGTCCGTCAGCTTACCGACGAGCGTGACCAGTACACCAATCCGCGGGTCGAGCAGTGGCGCGACGGCAATCTGGCGCTCCGCGGCAACGTGAAGTAATCTCCCGGAATTTGTGAGGATATGATGAAGTTACTGAAGCTCTGGTGCGGCCTCCTTGCCGCCGCGGTAATCTCCGTCGGCGCGGAGGAGCTGCCTTACAAGGCGGATAATGTTTCCGCCAAAGGTTCCGGCAAGGTTGCCGTAAACGGCCGGGAGATCCATCTTAAGATCGACGACCCGCGCGGAACCTCCGGCGTGCGGATTGTCCCGCCCGGCAAGGGCGGCGTCTGGGATATGTCCCGCTACAAGGTGCTGGCCGCCGACATCGAGAATCTCTCGAAGGAGCACCAGATGCGGCTGGTGATGTTCATCTCCAACGGTTCCTGGCCCAACAAGGATTTCAAGGAGAACTACGTCGGCATCGCGTTGAATCCGGGCGAGAAGCGCACACTGCGGATGGAGCTGCCACATGCGAAACGTTTCCACTTCCCCAAAGGGGTGCCCGCACCTGCCGCGATCGACACCACGAAGGTGAAGGCGGTCGAGTTCTACATGCAGTGGCCGTTTGAGCCGAAAAAGCCCGGGCTGGCCGACTGCCGGATCAGCAACCTCCGGCTGGAGGAGCCCGGCGCGGTGAAGGCGGCGCCGGAACCGTTCTTCCCCTTCATCGACCGGTATGGTCAGTTCGTCCACGATGAGTGGCCGGCCAAGATCCATTCCGACGCCGATCTGGTTCGCAACCTTCAGGAGGAGGAGAAGGAGCTTGCCGCTTCGAAGCGGCCGGCGGAGTGGAACCGCTTCGGCGGCTGGAAGAATGGTCCGCAGCTGGAAGCGACCGGCAACTTCCGCGTCGCCAAATACGACGGCAAGTGGTGGATGGTCGACCCGGAGGGACGGCTCTTCTTCTCGCACGGCATGGATGTGCTGACCACCTCCGGCAATGCGATCCGCTGTGCCGGGCGGCCTGAGTGGTTCGCCTTCCCGGTCGGCAACGAGAAGGAGATCGCCTTCAACCGGCGCAACCTCCAGATCAAGTACGGCAAAGAGGATTACGAGCCGGATTTCTTCCGGATGGTCAGCCGCCGGCTGGAGCACTGGGGCTTCAATTCGATCGGCGACTGGGGCGACTTCCGCCTGATCGCGCTCGGAAAAACCCCTTACACGATGCAGCTTACCGATTACGACTGGAAGATGCCGCGGGTCGGCAAGAGCAATCTCAAGTTCTACGACGTGTACGACCCGCGTTATGTGGCGAAGATGCGGACGCTGATCCCCGATCTGGCGGAGAAGCATCCGGAGGTGCTACGGTCGCTCACCGACCCGATGTGCATCGGCTACTTCATCGACAACGAGCTCAACTTCGGCAACCGCAAACCGCTGGAACTCATCCGCGCGGTGCTCGGCAGTCCGGAGAAGCAGTACATCAAGCGCGAGTTCATCGGCGATTTGAAGCGCAAGTATCACACGATCCACAAGCTCAACAAGGCCTGGGGGACGGAGTACGCAAACTGGAACGCGATGCTGCGGAGCACCGAGGTGCCCAAAAAGCAGACCGAAGCGTACCGCGCCGACGGCAGGGCGTTTCAGGAGAAGACGATCGACCGTTACTTCCAGATCTGCCGCGATACGGTCAAATCGGTGGCGCCGCACCGGCTCTATCTCGGATGCCGTTTCATCAGCACCGACAGCGTGATTCCGGAACTGTCGGCGGCGTCGAAGAAGTACTGCGACGTTCTGACGGTCAACATCTACGCGCATTCGCCGGCCAATCTCGGTGCTGCGACCTTCCCGGATATGCCGGTGCTGATCGGCGAGTTCCATTTCGGCGTGCTCGACCGCGGCATGTATTCGCCGGGACTCTGCCCGGTCGGTGTGGATCAGAATGACCGGGCGACGGCCTACACCCGGTTCCTGCAGGGCGCACTGCTCCATCCGCAGATTGTCGGCGCGCACTGGTTCCAGTACCGCGACCAGCCGCTGACCGGCCGCGGCGACGGGGAGCGTTACCAGATCGGCTTCGTCGACGTCGCCGACACCCCCTATCCGGAAATCTGCCGCGCTTCGCGTGAAGTCGGCGAGAACATGTACCAGTACCGGATGAAAGGGGAAGCGAAAAATCAGATGAAGTAAGATCGAAGCCCCCTCATATCCGGCCCTCCTGCGTCCGACCGGCGCGGGAGGGCTGTTTTGCTTTTCCGCGCCGGTCCATGCGGGAATCTCGGGGGGCGGCGCGGAAAAGCGTTTGTTTTTTGCGTTCTCTCGTGATATAATAAAAGAGGTATATTCAAGACGATAAGCGCATGGAACGTCGGGCGGCGGAGCGGTTCCTGGACGGGGAGCCCGGGCCCGGCGGGGATTCCGGGGGACTGCCTGTTTCCGGCGCAGAGGATGACAGATGCATACGGAATGGCTGCTTCGGATCGACCGCTGGCTCGGCGGAGTGCTTCTGCTGTTCTGCCGGAGGTGGCGGCGGCGGAACCCGCCCGCGACGGTCCGGACGATTCTGATTTTCAAATTCATGGGCGGCGGCTCGATCACTGTGGCCGGGCCGCTTCTGCTGGCGCTTCGCCGGAAGCACCCCGATGCCCGGCTGGTGCTGGTCTGCACGTCGCAGGTGGCGGCGCACGCGGAACTGCTCGGGCTTTTTGACCGGATTGAAGCGGTTGACGACCGCGGGGTGTTCCGTCTGGCGTTTTCCCTGCTTGCCATGTTGTACCGGTGCCGGAGGATGCGGCCGGAACTTTCGGTCAATCTGGAGGTCTATTCCCGGGTGGCGGTGTTCTGCAGTGCGCTGGCGGGAGGGCGGTTCCGGAGCGGATTTTATCTGGAAGACGAGGCGTTTGCGCGCCGCTGCTGCGATGCGGCGCTCCCCTTCGCGCGGCGGGGGCGGGTGTTTGAATCGTATGATGCGCTGGCGGGGGCGCTGGCCGCGCCGTTGCCGGAGCCGGAGGCGTTGCGGCAGCATGTCTGCGCCGGAATTTCCGCTTCGCCGGAGGAGACTCCGGTGCTGGTGGCGGCGCCGTTCTGCAGTGCCCTGAGTTTTCTGCGCCGCTGGGATTTTGCCGCCTGGGGGGAATTTCTCGCCGGGTTTCTGGCGGCGCATCCGCAGTGGCGGGTGCTGGTGATCGGGGGGCCGAAAGATGCGGCCCACGCGCAGGAGATCCTCGCCGCACTGCCGCCGGAGCTGGCGGAACGGGCCGTTTCCGGCTGCGGCAGACTTTCTCTGCGGGAGTCGGTGGCGGCGATCCACCGCTCGTCGCTCTTCGTCGGCATCGACAGCGCGCCGCTTCACTGGGCGCGGCTGACGGGGCGGCGAGTGCTCGGCATCTGGGGAGCGACCGAGCCGGAACTTCTGCTGCGGCCATCGCCGTGGCTCGTCGAAACGGTGATCCGGGTGGAGGCGGCCTGCTCCCCGTGCGTGCACGCGGTCGGGCGGAGCCGCTGTTCCGGCCGGGCGGAGTGCATGGCGGCGGTCGCGCCGGAACGGGTGCTCGCGGAGGCGGAGCGACTGCTCCGGCGGACGGAGCCCGGCATGTGTCAAGTTGCATTATCCATGAAGTGATCTCAGGAGGTCGTGATGTTTGTTCCGCTGGCGCTGGTGCTGTTGGTAACCGGTTTGTTCTGGCTCTGTTCCGCATCCCGGAGCGAGGAGCCGGGTGGTCCGCTTCCGGCGAAGGTGCGCTTTGCGGCGTTCGGGCAGGCGGGGGTGCTGGCGCTGGCGGCGGGCGGGTTCTACTGGCGGACGATGCGGTTGGAAGCCGAACCGTACGGGGACTTCATCGGCGGTTTCCTCGGCGTCTCCGGCATGCCGAAAAGTTTCGAGTACACCGCTGAATATGTCGGGCTGGCGGTCTTCGGTGCGGCGGCGTTTCTGCTCTGCCGCTGGTACCGGCGCCTCGCGGCGGAGCCGGGATACGCGGCGATCGTCGCCCGGCTCGGCTTCTATTCGCTGCTGCCCGGTTTCGTCATGGCGGGGCAGGCGGTCACGGTATCTTCGCTGGAGCCGTTGACCACGCTTCCGGCGCTGGCGGTACTGCTTCTTCTTCCGGCGCTGGCGGTGATTCCGACAGGGGACGCCGCCGCGGCCTCCCGCACGGCGGAGCGCTGTTATGGCGGACTGCTGCTCTTCCCCTTTTCGCTGGCCGGGATCCAGTTCTTCCAACAGCGGGTCTGGGAGGGGGGGAGCTCTCTGGCCGGAATCCTCTACGCCGCGGTGCTTGTCCTGATGCTCTGGCTGGTGCGGAAAGATTCTGCGCCGCGCAACTGTGACCGGTTCTTTTTCATTGCCCAGCTCGGAATTCCACTGCTTTTTCTCTACCTGCTTCCGCCGCCGTTGCAGCGCCGTGACGGCAGCTGGTTTGATCCGGGGTTTCACTGGACACTCTCCCTGCTGGCGTGGGTTCTGGCCGGAATCGCCTGGTGCGCGCTGGTGCGGGCGTTCCGCCGTGCGGCCGGAGGGAACTTCCGGGTGCCGCTGCCGGTTCTGCTTGCTGTGGCGGCGACTCTGCTGGCCGGCGGCGAGGGGTGGCCGGCCATCTGGCAGGACGACTATCACAACGGCGAAGTGGCGTTGCCGTGGTATCTCTGGCAGACGATGGGGTGCGTGCCCTATCTCGACTACATTCCGTCGCGCGGGCTGATCAACTATCTGCCCGGATTTTTCACCTGGCTCTTCCGGGGGCACGACATCTCGCTGCTCGGCACCGGGCAGAAGCTGGCGAATCTTGTGGTGCTCGCGCTGTTGCTGGCGCCGCTGCGCCGCCGGTGTGGAACGGTTGCGGCGTTTCTGGCGGTTCTGGCGATCTCCGACCTGGGGTGTGGAATCGGCGCCGGGCTGGCGGTGGCGATCGCCTTCTTCTTTTTCCTGACCGAATCGGAACGGTATCGCAACCCGGTCCGCTGGCTCTGGTGGTTCGGTGTGCTCGGCGTGATCGGAATCTTTTACTCGCTGACCGACACGGCGGCGATGGTGCTGGCGATGTCGCCTCTGCTGGTCCGGCAGCTGTGGCGGGCGGTGACGGAACAGCAGAGGGCGTTTTTCCTCTCGGCAGGCGCGGTTGCGGTTGCGGCACTGCTGCTTCTGCTGACGCCGTTCTACCGGATCATCGGCGGAATGCTGTGCATTCTGCTGGAGCAGACGGGGGTCTACACGCTGGCGCACTGCGTGCCGTGGATGGGCTCCCGCGAGCTTGATGTCGCGGTGACGCAGGGGCTGTTCTGGCAGTTCGTGCGGTTCGGCTGGCTGGGGGTGGGGGCGATGGCGCTCTTCAGCCTCATCCGGAAGCGGCGGGGAACGGTGCGGGATGAGCTCCGTTTTCTCGGCAGCTCCTCGATTCTCATTCTGGCGGTGTTGCTGATTCAGCGGGCGGGGGGCCGGATTGATCTGGGCAGTACGTCGCGTATTTTCACGGTTTCCGGGCTCTATGTCGGCATTCTGGTGCCGTGGCTGCTGCCGGGGCTGGTGCGGCGCAGGACACTGCTCGGCTGCTGGGCGGTGGCGCTCGGATTGTACGGACTGCAGTGCGCCGACTGGCGGAACCTCTGGAACAACTGCACCGAAACAGTTGTGGAACCGGAGAACGTCGTCAATCTGGAGGCGGCGGGATTCCCGATGCTCGGGCGGGCCGCCTCGATCCAGCCGGACCATCTGGCACATCTGGCCGGCACGAAGGCGTTGCTGGACCGGGTGCTGAAGCCGGAGGAGAGCTACCTTGACATGACCAACAACGCCACCGGCTACGCCTATTTCCGCCGCCGCCCGCCGGTCTCGTATCCGGCGTGGAACTACGTTGCCTCGCGCCCGCAGGTGGAGCGGATGGTGCGGGAGGTGAAGGCGGCAAAGCCGCTGCTGGTGCTGGTGAAGGGGCGCGACGTCAACTTTTACGAGGGGCGGCTGCCGTTCCGGGCCCATGCGCTCTACCGGTATCTGCTGGCGGAATATCTGCCGTTCCGGGATACCGGCGGCCGGATCTGGATGATCCGGCGCGGCTCCGAGGCGCGGTTGAAGGGCGTCCCGCAGGTGGACACCGCCTCGATCGGCGACATGGCGCTGGCGTCGGAGGCGTTTCAGGATCCGAAAATCGACGCCTATCCGTTCACGTGGGGGGCGTCGCTGGAGCGGCTGGCTCCGCACCTTTCCGACCCGGTTCCGGCGCGGGCCGCGGCGGGGAAACATCTGCAAAATGGCGGCGGCGGACTCTTCTTCGCACAGCCCGGCGGAGCGGAACTCCAGCTGGAACTCCCCGCCGGGGCGTCGGGAGATTTTCTGCTGCTCGAATTCGACCGCCCGATCATCGGCCGCGACTTCCGGGTGCTGTGGGAGGATGTGCTCGCCGGCAAGGGGCAGCCGTGGGTCGAATTCTGGGGCGGCTCCCATTGCTATCTCATCCCGCTGGATAATTCCCCCAACTGGCTGTTGTCGCCGTGGAAGCGGAATATCCGGGTGAAACTGCCCGGAGCGTTCGCCGGTGAATTCCGGCTGCTCCGGGCGGAGTTTCTCCGTCGTCGCTGAGCGCCGGCCAGCTGAGCAGATCGCCGCCGATGCCGACAATCCGGACCGAGAGCGGAATCTTCAGCCCGGCACGTTCCATCGCCTGTTCGACGATGGCGACGGTGCCGCCGCAGCAGGGGACCTCCATCCGCGCGACGGTGATCGACCGGATCCGGTGGCGGCGGAAGATCTCCGCAAGTTTCTCCACATACTCTTCGGTGCTGTTGTCCAGCTTCGGGCAGAAAACGACGAGGATTTTCCCGTCGAGCAGCTCCCGGTGGAACCCCCCGAATGCGTGGGCGACGCAGTCGGCCGAGATCAGCAGATCGGCGTCATCGAAGTATTCCGCGGCGGGATTCAGAAGCTTGAGCTGAACCGGCCACTGCCGCAGGGCGGAGGGGCTCGACGCCGCCGGAGCGGAATTTGCCGCCGGGCGCGGCGCGAGCCGTCTGGCCAGAGTGCCGGGGCAGCCGCAGGGGAGTTTGCCCGCCTCCCGCAGATCCGGCACCGGCAGGTTCTGTTCCCGGAGACAGTTGACTGCGGTCTCCAGCAGTTTGAATTCGCCGTGCTCCTTGAGGTGCTTCAGATGCGCCTTGATGGTGTTGGGGCCCTGACGGATGATGTTTTCCATCACCTTGCGTTCGTCGTAGGGTTCCGCCTCCCGTTCGACGACCTGAATGGCGCCCAGGGGGCACTCCCCGATGCAGGCGCCGAGCCCGTCGCAGAAGAGGTCGCTGACCAGCCGCGCCTTGCCGTCGATCAGCTGGAGCGCGCCTTCCGGACAGTTGGGGATGCACTTGCCGCAACCGTTGCACTTTGCCTCGTCGATCTGGATGATTTTTCTCTTCATAATATCTTCTCCTCTCGTTGTGTCGAATGATTTCCGTTCAAGTCAGCTTCCGGGTGCCAACAGGATTCTCAGGACGCGGATCAGCTCCTCGCCCTTCTCCCGCAGGTCGAATGCACCGCCGGAGAGCCCCCACTGCTTCACCAGCAGCCGGACCGGACCGAAGACCAGCCGGAAGAGCATCTCCTCCGGAATGTCCGTCCGGATTTCTCCGGAAGATTGTGCCTCGCGGAAGTGTTTCCCGAGCTTCTCCCGATGGCGGTGCATCATATCCAGTAGGAGCCGGGCGAACTCCGGCTCTTCCATGAAAAGCTCCTCGGCGAAGAGCACCTTCGCCAGCGGGGGCTGGGCCGCCACCTGGGCGAAGCGGCTTCGGGTGAACGCGGCGACCGCCTCGAAGCCGGTGCGTTCCGGTGACGGCTCCGGAATCCCCCGGTCGAATTCGCCGATCAGAGTGCGGACGATCTCCGCTTTGTTCCGGAAGTGGCGGTAGATTGCCGGTTCGGTGAGGCCGAGCCGGTCGGCCAGATTCCGGATGGTGAGATTTTGGATTCCGCCCGCGGCGATCAGCTCCAGCGCCGTCCGGACGATCTCCTGCTGTCGTCTGGTGAGTTCCATGATCGTACCTTTCTATGTTAGTTATCATTCACTAACAATAGAAACGTTTTTCAAAAAAAATCAAGAGGAGGAAAAGAAAAAAATCTGAAATTTGAAAATCGGCTATGGTGCGAAGAGGAAAACTGGCCGCGGGGGCGCGGCGAACGACGCCCCCGACAGCCCCGCGAACGGGTCCCGCGCGCCGCAACGCGGGGCTGTTTTTCGACCATGCCGGTTCAGCGGAACCAGCCGGCGGGAAGGTGATCGCGCTCTGCTTCGAGAAGTTCCTCCATGATTCGTCTGGCATCGCCGAGATTGTTTACGATCGGGTCGCAGGCAAGGGCGCGATAGAGGATCTTCCGGTCACAGGAGACTGCGGCTTCCACGGCCAGTTCGTGGGTGTCGAGCACCTGCCGGGTCAGGCCGAGTACGCCGTACGGCAGTGGTACGGCGGGCAGGGGGCGCGGCCCGTTCATATCCAGCTCGGAACGCAGCTCCAGAAAGGCATCGTCAGCCATGTTCGGCACTGCGCCGCGGTTTGCCGTGTTGACGTAGAACTTCCTGCCGAGCCCGCCCCACATGGATTCGATGATGTCGGTCGCGTGGTCGCCTCTGCCGCCGGCGAAGAACTCTTCGATCGGGCGCTCGCCGTTTGCAAATGCGACGGTTTCCCGCCATTGGGCGGCCATTTCGTCAGCGCGGCGGAAGGCGTCGAACGGAACGATCGGTTCCGGTTCGACCGGCGACACCCCGTATCCCTGAAAGAAGGGGAGATACTCCTTGATGTGTCCGAGCGCGTTGGGGCAGGCGCCGAAAAGGTCGAAGAGTTCAAGAGCGTAGTTGTAGTTGTAATGCTGTTTGGCGTCACTTCTGTCGGCCGGGTGCTCCCACTCTTTTTTCGCCTGTCCGGCGACCCATTTGCGGAGATGGTCCATCCGGCTGACGCCGTCGTAACTGCATTTCACGACGAAATTGCAGTGGTTGACGCCGAGGATCTGCAAATCGAATTTTGCATCCTGCTCCGGAGAGATTGGAATTTCCGGTTTTTCAGTGATTCCGCAGCGGAACAGATATTCCGCCCGTTTGCGGGGATCGTGAAGGTCGTCGCAGAGGGCGAAACTTTTCACGTCCGGAGCATGGCGCATCAGGCCGAGGCCGAGCGCGGCGGTCGGATTGACGAAGTTGATCATCCAGGCCTCCGGCGCGAGCTCCCGGATATCCTGTGCGATGCGGAGAATCTCCGGGAGTTCGCGCAGTGTGCGGAAGATTCCGCCGGGGCCGATGGTGTCGCCGGAACACATGGTCACACCATATTTGCGCGAAATTCGCACATCTGTCCCGCGGTAAAAGGTGTTCCGGAACGAGAAGCTGGCAACGACGAAATCCGCTCCGTGCATCACGGTTCTGCGGTCGGTTGAACCGATCAGCCGGAACGGTGCTCCGACGTGCCGGGCGGCCCGTTCCGCCAGCTTCATCATCGTTTCCAGCACCGCCGGATCGGTGTCGACCAGGGCTAGCGTGCCGGTTCGCAGAATGGGACTCTGCGCCATATTGTACACGACGGCGCGTCCGAAGAAGAAACTTCCGGCGCCGATTACCACGATTTTCGGTCCTTTTTTCATCATCTGCCGACTCCTTTCCCGAGGGTTGTGTGTTTTCTGCTTTATTATACTGTGAATGTCTTGAAAGGACAATGAGACAGGTGTATTATAACTAGCAGAAATGTCGCGGGAGGAACTGGAGGATGCGCGATCTTTATAAACTGGCGGAAATTTACCGCCCCTATTCGACAGGAACGATCAACGCTCTGCTCCATGTCCGTTCCGCCGGGCACTATGTGACCGGACCGGGCTGGAGTGACGGATGTGTGCGGAAAGAGTTTCTCGAGCTCTTCTGGTGCGTTCGCGGGGAAGGAGAGTTCCGCCGGGGGGAGACGAGCTGGATTCTCAAGCCGGGCGAAGTCTGTTTTTACTTCCCCGGAGAGCTTCACGACATCCGCCGCCGGACACCGGTCTGGGAGTATTACTGGCTCACCATCGACGGCGCGAACCTGCCGGATCTGATCGCCCGGTTTCAGCTGCCGCGAAGCGGCCGGTACGCCGGCAGCTGTCCGGTCGAACTGTTTGAGAACCTGATGCAGGAGATTCGCTCCTGCTCCCGGCGCGGGGAGTTTGGCGCGGGGGCGGAAGCCTATAAGATCCTCTCTCTGGCGATGGCGGGGAGCGACACTGCGAACCGGGAACTCTGCGACGCCTTTCAGGCGCTGGTCCGCGAGAGGTATCGTGATTCCGGGTTGTCCGTGGCGGAGATCAGCCGGGAGCTGAGGGTGCATCGCTCAACGCTTCACCGTGCTGTTTCGGCGCATTTCGGCTGTTCGCCGCAGGAGTTTCTGATTTCGTGCCGTATTCAGCATGCGCTTCGTTTGCTCTATCACACCCGGGACCGGGTGCAGGAGATCGCTGAAGCGACCGGATTTCATGACCAGAACTATTTTGCCCGGATGGTCCGGCAGCGGCTGGGGAAGTCCCCTTCCGCACTGCGGAAAGAGCGGGGCTGTTTTCGCGGCCGGCAGGAGCCGGCCGGCGGTTCTCTCTGAGACCTCCAAAAAAATTTCCGCAGGATGCCGGCGTGCCGCCGGTGCCGGGGGCGGGAGCTCCTTTCCGTTTGCCATCGCCTCTTCCCCGCTGCAGGGAAGAGGCGCCGCATGACTGGTTCCGTCTCCCCGTATGGGTGGCGTGTCCGAATGAATTTCGCGTATAACGCGCTTCCCGTTTCTAATTTGTGCTTAGAACTGCCTTGACAATTTTTAACGGACTGAATTCAGAAAAGCTGTTTATCGTTGGAATCCGGTGTAACAAACGTTGCGTCCTCAACTCAATTTTTTATATCCAGAGGAATGCATCATCTGCTTCTTCGTGCAGGAAACTGAAACAACTCCGTGCGACGTTGTCGGATTTTTTCCAGAGAGACCTGATCGTCCGCTCTCAGCAGATGAAAGACTTCCGCCGTGACATCCCGGAGTTCGAGTGTTAACGCTCCGTTCGGCGCGACTGTTACATTTTTCTCTTCCCCGGAGAGCATTCCGAACAGCCGATATTTACCGGGTTCAACCCGAATTGTTTCCTCATTTTTCCTGGCAGATACGCGCCACGGATAAAGTCCATTGTCTGTGGCGGCGTAAGTCCATTGCCAGGCATCAAGCGATTTCTTGTCGAAGACCGTGAAAACCATTCCGGTACGCCCCCGGTAGCCACGCACATAAAGTTTAGTTCCGGAACTGAGCAGTGGCAGTTCAATTCCATGCCGCCGGCAGATCGCCTTCAAGATCCGCACATCACGGCTCGGATCGATCCCCGGTGTATGGCTGTAAAAATAGACTCCGGAACCGCCATCTCCCTGAGGATAGAAACTCAATGCTGTACCGCCCGGATCGGAAAAGATCACTTCCCCTTTTTTTTCGGCAAACGTACGACCATCTTTAAAACGGAGCGAGCCGAGAATTTCACCGAACATCTCCGGCGCGTTCATCGAATTTCTGTTCCAGCCGAACGCCTCGCTCCACTGTGTTCCATCGATCTTTCGTCCAGCGCTTGCGCTGTGCAGCAGCAGAATCCGGCCCGGTCCGGATCGGACAAAATGGATCAGACGTTCTGCCATCCCCTCTGGCAATGCGTAACAATCATTGATGATGAGCGACGCGTTCGACAGAATTTCCTCGTCGAGTACCTCCGGCATGACCCGGCTGACAGGCAATGAATGTTTTTCTGCGGCGATGCTCATTTTTCTGGGATGCTCACCCGCGTACATCGCACGGGTTTCCTGCAGGGAAATAACACGGTTCATCGGAGTGAGTTCTTCAAGTCGGTCGTCAACCGTCGCATGGTTGTAGGCGAGTGATTTTACCAGGTAATCCCGAAATCGATCGTACTGATAATCATCTGTGGAAGCGAGATTCTCCAGCAGTTCCTCGCCCGGCCAATCCATTTCAAATGAATCATATCGCGTTGCAGCGCAAACCGCGAAGAGTGCTGCGTAGGAAAACTCCGGAGTCCAGTAAATCGGTCCATGCCCTCCCTTGCCGCTCTCTCCAATCAAACGGTGGTGAACTCCGCTGCCGGAAAATACTTTCCGGTGAACCAGACCGAGATGATGCGCCTTAAGCACTGTACGCGGATGGTAAAAATAGTTCTCATCGACAAAACCGCCCCGATCCAGTGACCGGACATTCCAAATCCAGTCGTTGCCGTTGCGCCAGTCATCGCCGTTGTTCATCAGAAAAAAACGTACCCCGTTACGGGCGAATTCCCGTGACGCACCGTTGTGAAACCGGATGAAGCAGTAATGTCGTATCGCCATATCGAGATATCCGCGCTTCCGCAGCAGGGGTGTGGAGTTCCCCACCGCATACAGATTGACCGGAACCGTACGATGTTCCTGCCAGGAGTCATACGCAAGATCTGCCGGTCGCCACCGCCGCCCGGTGTAGGATCTGAAATAATCCCAGAAGTGAATCGTTTCTCCTGTGTTAAGACGGATGCCTCCGTCGCGTTCATTAAGAACCTATCCCTAAATAACAGCAAGTTTTCGATAAATTATAACCGTTGCGGC
>URVC01000053.1 GCA_900551245.1 uncultured bacterium
CAGCAAGATTCTTCACATGTGCCGATTTCCGCTTAGGTCGCTTTATCCAAGATGATACCGATTTAATATTTCAAGACATCGTGGAAGGAAATATCATACAGATGGCAGACCGAGTAATGGAAACTCTAAAATCAAAGTACCTCATCTCCCCCATCCATTATGAAGGCATGCAGCGTATAGAGCCTTTGGAAATTCCAGAGAAAGCCCTGCGCGAAGCTCTATATAATGCCATCATCCATAAAGACTATACAGGCGTACAGATACAGATGAAAGTCTTCAACGATTACATTTGGCTTTGGAACGATGGCAACCTACCGGAGGACTATACAGTTGAGACATTACTCCACAAGCATACCTCGAAGCCCCGTAATCTCAATATAGCCAATGCTTTTTACAAAGCTGGTTTCATCGAATCGTGGGGACGAGGCATTGGTATCATTCAAGCAGGCTTCAAGAATGCTGGGCTACCAGCACCTAAATTAGAGGCTACTATGGGCGGTGTGCTTGTTGTCATGCCAAGAGGATGCCAAAAGACAAATGAGACTGTAAATGATACCTCCACCCGACAAGTACCCGACAAGTACCCGACAAGTACCCGACAAGTACCCGACAAGTACCCGACAAGCTCAGAGGAAAGCAAAGAACTCTTACACGCTATAGGAATCCATACCTTTTCTATTAAAGAAATAATGGCATTTCTTAAGCTTAAAGACAGAGAGAACTTTATGGTAAATTATCTTATTCCTGCCATCAAGAAAGGATATATTTCCCCTCTCTATCCAAACTCACCTCATCATCCTAAGCAGAAATACTTGCTTACAGAGAAGGGAAAGGAACTTCTTGAAAGAGAAGATAGCAAACAATTCACAAAATAACAACATATGTATACCAATTATATAATAAAATAAAGACAAAATTATGGATTTACATACATTAATACAAGCACAGATGGAGCTGATGGGCAACGACCAACCAGTTGCTTCTTGCGGTCTTCACGGTGCTACAAGAAGAGACGTAATAGAACAAGCAATTGAATATCTCCAAAAATCATTAGCCAACACCGAACGCAACGAGCCTTCCGGATATGGCTATCGCATAAATGTAGAGATCTTCAAAAAAGGGAAGCCAAGATTCTAATCACAGCAAATCCCAACAACACAATCCGCAAGATGTATTACTACTTCTTGATAGAACAGTTTCAGACATTGCATAGCTTGGATCTCAACGACTTATCAGCAATGTACCGTAAAAAAGGAAAGAAACTGTAAATGAGACTGTAAATGAGACTGTAAATTATATAATATAATAGCTTACGTCTATGGTTGGACAATAGGATAAGTTAGTAATAAGAAAAATATTATTATCATATTTTGCGTATAATACTATTTAACAAAAATGGCAAAATACTTCATAACATATGGAAACTCAATGTTTGAACTGGCTAAAAAAAGAATAGAACAAGAAGCCATCAACTTGAACATTTTCGATAAAATCATTCTATATTCAGAGAAAGATATCTCTGAAGAACTTAAAAACTCAGATGTTTTTAAAGAGAAAAGGGGCGCAGGATTATGGAGTTGGAAACCTGATGTTATAAAGAGTACTTTAGCAAAGATGAAAGATGGTGATTATCTTGTCTATTGCGATGCAGGCTGTTCACTTTATAAAAGCAGAGAATGGCATGAATATTTTAAGATGTTAGAGCAACACGATATTTTAGCACAGAGGATATATCAACGTAATGACAAATGGTCAAGAAAGAATATCCTGGAATATTTTAAGAAATCAAATCCACAAAACTGGGGAAAATGCTATCAATATCTTGCTACAGTCATCATATTAAAAGCTACACCTTTTACAAGACAATTCTTTACAGAATGGAGAAATCTAATGATGGAGCATCCTGAAATGGTTAAAGATGTCAATCAGGTGGAACGACAATTTGAAAACAGCTCCTTTATCGAGAACAGACATGATCAAGCATTATACTCCGCACTGGTATACAAATATACAAGCAATGGAAATTTTAATCAGAAAATATTGACTAAATGGGAACATATTGAAGACTGTGATTTAATCTTTAAGCAAGCTATAAGAGCAACCCGTTTGAGAAAAGGAGAAATACCGCGCAAATCAAGAATTTAATTGTTTTCATCATCATTATTCCTTTTTTTCAAAGTTGCTTTTATATATCCATAAATATTATGCCCATCATAAAGAAACGGAACTGGTGTTGAAACCCGCACTGGTTCTCCAGCATTTCGATTGGTGCGAAGTACCATCAACCTCAAATTTTTAGCGGAAAAAGGGAAAGCACCCTGTTGCGAAAGGAGAGCCCAGAAGGGGAATGCGATTTCAACGGAAAATCCGTGATCGGTCCGAGTCGCGGCAGTATGCAGTTGACGTGGAGTTATTCCACTCTGTGAGTTCCGATTTCCATAAATTCCGACCGAATGCCATCCAGTAAACAGATCGTTATCTGGAGAAACAACCACCTCCCAGTAAGATCGCATTTCCGGGTCCCCCAGCAGAAACAGTTCCAAAGCATCTCCCCGGTAGGGATGTTCCGTATCAATCTGCAGATCAGAATCTTCAAAATCGGCCGACACATAGAGGAAACCTGCGTCGTACATGATGCGCCATCGGCTTTCGCCGTGCGGCGGTTCCTTTTCTTCATTCAACGGCACTTCCCCTTTGTACACCAATGCGTTGTCCCACTCCCCCGGAGAGATGCTGCCATCGATTTCCGGAGGGGTATCCGTAAATGGGATATAAATGGCGGGAGCGATATATTTCCATTGTCCGCCCCGTCTGACCTCCTGCATGATATTTTGAATTCGTATCGCTGCCTCTGCTGCTCCGGAACATTGACGCCGCAACGCAGGTTCTATCAGTTTCGGCTGCAGTAGATAAAAGGCACTTCGAATGTACCAGGTTTTGCTGTTTCTGACGACATACTCCGCAGGAGTTCCCTTACAGGAATTGAACGAATCATCCAATTCCCGGAGCATGTTTTCCGGTGAATCCCCGTTCACATGGAAAATGAGAGCAGCAAGAACGCAGATCGTTACAGCTTTCATATAAGTTACCATAGCGGATGCGTTGAATCCGGTGAATTCGAAAAGAAGTGAGTTAATTCAGCACCTCCTGTTGAAAATTTTATATTGTCGGCATGGCCGTCAATAAACAAGCGGTTTGACCCGCCGGAGTGAACATTGGCTCCGAAGGTTATGACTTTTGCGTAGTTGGAAAGATTGTTTCTGCCCCAATAATGTTTAGGCGCAGTAATGTTCTGTTGGTCGATCATCACATAGACAAAGGAAGGTTTTTTGATCTGGGAAAGCTTGTAACATTTCTGAGTAAAACTATGACCGTTTCTGCAGATCTGATCTGTAAAATCCCCCCCGCTTTCGGTCCCCGCCTCAGTTGCATAAGCGTAATTGGTCAGCGGCTGTGCCCCTTCGCCGTATTCGTCATACTGGTAAAACGCTCTGGATGACGGACAGAAAAGATTGGGCAGTGCGCCGTTTTTCTTAACAGCCTCCGCCGCTGCAGCTCTGCTCTTGATATTGCCCATGATGACGGACCAGAAATTATGCCACATGGCACGAATTTCACCATCGGCAACTGCGATTTTCGAACTTCCGAGACTGTACGGCATACAATATTCGTCATACATGTCGGCGTACATGACCATTCCGTATCCGATCGTCTTGAAATTATTCATACAACTGATTGCCCGGGAGCGTTCGCGTGCCCCGTTCAACGCGGGCAGCAGAATGGCGGCCAGAATTGCAATAATAGCAATAACTACTAAGAGTTCTATCAGAGTAAAACATCTTGTCCGCTGGAAGCTGCAGCTCTCATACGTCGCTGAATTCTTATTCATGGTCGCTCCTGTTGTTTGTGCAGAAAATACTCTCTCTGCAATTTTTTTTTTGATTCGCGGGATCGTTTCTTTATAAATATTATACACCAACTTTCCGGAAAAAGGAACATCGAAATCTGCAAAAAAAATGTTTATAATAAGCAAAAACATGTTTATAATATTGCAATTGTCAGAAAAAAGGGTATTTTATGCAATATGGGAATTCAATATCACATAAAACATGACTCGGGAGAGACCGAAGTCGTGGCCGGCCGCCAGGCGAATACGTGGCTCGAGCCGTATCACAGTACATATCCCTTCTGGCCCGCAATGGCGCAGGACGGTGTGTTTGACAAGGACTTTTCCTGCCGTCACACCAATTACCCGCACTACGCTTTTGAATTTGTACTGGAGGGGGAATTGCGGGTGGTCAAAGGCGATACTTCGCTGCTTCTGACGGCCGGCGAAGCGACCGTGCTGGTCGCCGGCAATGACTCTTCGCTGCAGACCGGAAAGTGCGGTTTCTGTCACAAAGCCAGTTGCACCTTCACGGGAGAACTGGTTCACGCAATCTTCTCCGCTTTTCGTTTGATCGAGCCGGAAAAAATCCTCATTGAAAACACCGAAGAAATTCTTGTGCAGATCCGCAGATTAATTCCGCTGTTGAAAAACAGGGTCCCCGGTTCGGAGCCGGAGATCTGCGGCATCGGATACCAGCTGCTCAACCTGATAGCGCGTTCCGTGCCGCATGGGGAATCTTTGCTTTTCGAGCGTGCCCGGCGTTTTCTCACCCTCAATATTGCGGGCGAAGAGGATATTTCCGATATTGTCCGGCGCCTTAACACGACTGCCGGCACACTGGAACGCTTGTTCCGCAGCCATCTCGGGACGACGCCCCGCGCCTATCTGACCGGTCTGAGAATGCAAACCGCCGCGGAACTTCTGCGAAACAGCACGCTGCGCATCGGCCAAATTGCGGAACGGGTCGGCTACGGCGATCCGCTGGCGTTTTCGCATGCATTCCGGCGTGTCCACGGCACATCGCCGCGCGCATTCCGGAAAAGCCAGCAGACGCTTCCGCCGGCACGAGACGCATGACGGAGGCTCGTGTCGGGTTCGAAAACTTCGTCGAAGGACTGTTGCGGACGACTGGCGTCTTGCAAACAGGCACAGGGCACATGCGGAGAATGACTCTTGCCCCGGAGCCATGTATGCGCCGCCCGCCCGGGAAGCGTGAGCGGCGCCCCGGTTTTATCGACCGGTTATTCCGTTTCGAAAATGAGAAGCGGATACGGTTCGGAAGAACGGGTTCCGGCGATCCCCTCCGTGATCTGGATCCAGCCTTCGCGCCCGTAGCCGTCGTTGTCGTTGATCAGAGCGTTGAAGCGGATGCCCTGTTTCAGCCGGGCGGCGTCCACTCCGATGGAGGAGAAGGGAATCTTTACCTCGTAGTTCGTCAGGGTCCCGACTCTGCGGATATCCAGCTTCCACGTCTGGAGCACCTGGCCGCGGTTGAACTTTGCGGGCAGATCCCACAGGAAAAGTTCCGGTTTCCCGTCGGCGCGCAGGGTGAGGCCCGCAGTCCAGAGAGACGACTGCCCTGAAACCTTGAATGCAAGCTGAATGTTGTCTCCCTGCCAGACATTGACCCCGCGGAATGGTTGGATGTGTTTGTCATCCGTGACGTTGAATTGAAGCGTCCAGATCCCGTTTTTTACATGCATGCGGATTTTCGCGGAGAGGTCCTCCGGGCCGCTCCAGAGACGGTGCAGGTTGCCGGGGTCGGCGTCGAACAGCGGAACCACCTGTTCCCGATGGCGGAGAAGAAAATCCCAGTCGTTTTCCTTTCGTTTTGCCGGAATCAGAAGCGCTTTTTTCAGGGGAATTTGAAGTTGGGAATTGAAATATGGCGTTGTGATCTGCAGATGCAGCGAATTGTCCTGGCGGGATTTCTCCCGGGTTACCGAAAGCCTTGCCGTGCTCTTCCGGTGTGTTCCCGGGGAGAGCTCCAGGCGGTCGGGCAGTTTTGCGGAGATCCCTTTGCCGCATTTCAGTGACAGTTGAACCGCCAGCTCCTCTTTGTACGGATTATAGAGTTCCAGTTCCAGATCGGCGGGATAGCCCGGCACGGCCGGATTTTCGATCTGGGCTTCTGCCACGACTACGGCGTCGCTCAGCGGGGAACTGTTGTGAAACAGAAGAATTTCCGGCACCTGAGATACCCGGTGCACCAATGTAGCGTCATGCTGTTTCAGAGGACGACGGTTGCCCATGAGGTCAATTGATTCGACCTGCGAAGCGTCGCTGCGGAAGGCGACGAGACGGTCGGAAACTTTTTCCGGAGAGGCATTCCAGATTGCAACCGCCCGGTTCCCTTCTCCGGCGAATTCCAGAATCCAGATCTCACTTCCCCGGGAATGTTTCCGAATGAATTCCATTTTCCGGAAGACGGTTGCGAGTGTGTTGTAGACCACGTAGACCGGTTTCGGGTAGAAATCGTTGGTGACAAGTCCGTAATGATGTTCTGCATTGGCGGCGAATCCGTTGTTGCGCAGATTGTACCAGTTGTAGCCGATGCTGCCGGCGGACCAGGCGTATAGAAGTTTTTTGAACAGCGTTTCCGCCTGCCGCTTCTCGCCGATTCCGTACGAGGAGATCGCGGTTTCGTTTGCGTACCACGGGCTTCGGACGCCTGTCCGCTGCCGCATGGGCCGGAGCAGTTCCTCCACCTGCCGGCGGAACAGGGTGAACTCTCCATGGCCGTGGAACGCATGAACGTCGAAATACGGTTTCCCGTTTGCCAGAACGTATTCCTGAAATCCCTTTTTGTTGTACTGAGGCAGGGCGTGGGCGAATCCTCCGGTCAACATCTTCGCCGCCGGGGCGTGCTTTTGCTGTTCCTCCCGGGCGATTCTTTGCAACTCGATGTATTCCGGGGCGTTGAAGTCGCAGAACGAGTAGGTGTCCGGCTCATTCCAGATCTCCCAGTACCGGATCCGGCTGCCGTAGTTCTGGAAAAAATAACGGACATATTTCCTCCACTCCTCATGATCGGGCTGACTGTTGGGGACATTCTTCTGCTTTCTCGCCCAGACCGGAGGATTGGAGAGAATCGGCATCAGTTCCACTCCACGTTTCTCATATTCGCCCAGCAGAAAGTCCAGCGTTTCCGTGTTCCAGACTCCGGGAGTTCTCTCCAGTTCGCGCCAACGGAAGTTCAGGCGGAGTGCGGAAGCTCCGCAGAGTGCCGCCGTCTCCGCTTCCTGCGGGAAGATTTTTCGGTCATACCAGCCGGGGATACAGACGCCGAAAATGAATCCTTCCTTGTATAATTTTCCTGGTCCTGCCGGAGTCATATAGGCGAGACTCCGGGTGCGTTCTGCGAAGGCGGAGCCGTCCTGCGTCTCCAGTCGGAGATACACCGTCCAGTGACCGAGTGAGGTCAGGCGCGTTTTCGGGGCGTAACGCAGCGTTTCGTTTGCCGGGAGCATCAAATTTGTCTCTTCTCTCAATGTGTTGCCGAAGAAATCCCGGAATTCAAACTTCGCCCGGCACGGCAGAGGAGAGGGATGAAAGTTGCGCAGAAGAAATTTAAGATTATTTTCCTCTCCCGGTTTCAGTATCCGTGAAACGGTTCCGGTTTCCAGATCGAACTTGACGGAATCCAGTGTGGAGTTCACCGGATTTGCCTCATAGGTGATTTTTCGAACGACAATCGAGGCGGTGCCGCTGTCTTTCGGCGCCACGCCGAGGCAGGAGTAGAGGTAGATGGGGAAATCGATTTTCTTGTTGTTGTTTCCCTGGAATGAGACCTGAAAGTTGTTGCGGGTCAGCGGAATGACAATTTTTTTTCGTCCTTTTTCCCGGAGATCCACAGCGACCCGCCATTGAAATACCTCCTTTTGGGAGTCAATGAACCGGACGCAGAGTTCGTTGACGATGGATGGCGTTTCATTTTCCAGCTCCAGTGTGCAGAGCGCGCTGCTGAACTCCGGCAGCGGAATCTCCCGTTTGAAGGGTTCGCCGAAAATGCAGACTCTGCTTTTGTGTGTATTCCAGCACACCTGCAGTCCGTTGTCGCAGTATGTTGTGTTCTGTTCGAGCTCATCGCCCCGCCAGCAGGGAACCGGCGTACGCATTCGGGAGAAGTCGCACAGCGTGACGGCGTCGACCGTCGCAATGCCTGCAGTCAGAAAAAGTAAGATGGTTTTCAGCATGGTGGGAGTCCTTTAGAAGTTCTGCGCCGTCCAGTTGATTGCGCCCCAGTTGCTGTTGAACTTTTTCATCTGTTGGACGCTGGTGGATTTTGCGTGGCCGTCGAACATTGCGGTATTGGCACGTCCCCTGTGGTGAAAGGAGATTGGTTCATTCCGGTTGCCCGAGCCCCCGCGCATCTGCCCCATCCAGCTGCCTGAATACGCCGGTGTGGAGGTGAGGTTGACCGTATCCATGAAATGCGGCAGTTGCGACGGGCGTTTCAGCTTTTTGACATTGTATATGACGCCGTTGTTCTCGTACGGCAAAATGAAATCCCCGAAAATCTCCTTGTCCCATTCATTTATGTCGAAACGGATGTAGAGGCTGCCGTAGGTTTTGTATATGTAGTTGTTGTCTGTGGGGAGCGGCTGTTGCAGAACGGGGCAGAAGAGAACCTGTTTGCCTGTGAGGTTCATATATTTCCGGTCGATCAGAATGGCACTCCAGGGGGACAGCGGCAGCGAACAGGTGATGGCAAAGGAGTTGTTGTCGTTCATGTACTGCTGCATGGAGAGCGAGTTCTGTTTCAGATTGGCGGTGCATTGAATGCCTTTTGCCGACTCCCTCGCCTTGGCAAGCGCAGGAAGAAGCATGGAAGCCAGGATTGCAATGATAGCGATAACGACCAGAAGTTCAATTAAAGTGAATGAAGTGCCAGTTTTTGTCCCGCCTTTGTTCTGCATCAACTTCTTCATTTTATTACACTCCTTTTCTGAGGGTGGGTTGCCATTCTACGTGTCAGTTCTACGCGTTTTCCGTTGTTATTGCAATGGCTTGCTCTGTTGTATTCTGGCCGCAGCCGGTTTATTTCACTTCCAGTGGGGAACGCAGCCGAGGGTGCAGATAGAGCGTGGATTCCGGTGCGTCCGGGTTGTTCAACCGCCAGAGGAGGCCGTCGACCGCCCGGCGGGTCAGCATGGGGAAGTTCAGATCGACGGTATGGAAATTCGGCCAGAAATTCTGGAGCAGGAGGTTGTTGTCGCAGACCAGCAGTTTATCGGGCGCATAGACAGACATCAGGTGCATGATATCCAATGCACTGCACAATTTCAGCCCGCTGACCGAATTGAAGGCGAAGAAGCCGATGGCCTTGTCCCCGCGACGAATGTACTCCTGAAGCCGTTCGAGAAAATCGTCGTCCTGCCGCGAAAACAGAAGGGAGGTGATGGGAACTCCCGCCGTCTCCAGCCGGCGTTCCAGTGCATGGACACGGGGATGCTGATAAAAATTTGAAATCATATCGTCCCGCCAGACCATGACGACCCGGCTGACGCCTGCCGAGAGGAAGAAGTCTGCTGCGATTTCTGCGATTTTTTCATCGTCGGTCGTCACCCGGTCCTGATGCGGTTTGAGCGGTCCCCAACCGAAAATCTGCATGGTCGGCAACTCCGGGGGGATTTCGATCTCCTGATCGTTGTAGTAGAGTACTCCGGAAAAGTCCCGAAAAATTTCCGGATTTTTCTTCACCTCTGAAATATCGACGTAACTGTATTCGACGCCATATTGATTCAGCAGCTGGAATGCGAAGGGCATGGTCTGATCGCGGGCCGGATTCGGCTCGTTGTAGAAGTCGTTGTGAAGAAGCAGAAGCGGTCCTGCCGGCGAATGGCGTCTGCTGATGGGCGAGGGCTCTTTCCGCCGGTAACTCCGGGGGGAAAAGTCGTTCTCTTTGGCCACCTTCTGGATTTTTTCCCGAAGTTCCTGCGACAGTTGCGGAGAGTTGCGCAACGCCAGCGATACGGTGGTCGCCGTACAGCCCATATGTTTGGCGAGATCGTTCAGGTTCCGTATCTTTCTCATGTTGCACAAGCCTCCATTGCTGCCTGTTTTTAACATAGCATGTGGTGTTTCTTTGTCAATTTACTTTTCTTTTATTTTTTAAAATAAATTTAAAGTAATTTAAAGTAATAGCCTGGACCCGGAGCGATATGGCGCCGTCGGCAGGCGGCGGAAGTTGCCCGATAATTTTCTGGATTTTTTTTTGCAAATACCGGCCCGTGAAACACCGATTCTGAGGTGGAATGTGCCCGGAGTGCGGCAGTGGCTGCCGGAAGAAGGGTTGAATCTTCGGGGAAGATGCGCTATTTTAAACGCTCAAGATAGGGAAAGAAATTTCTATGGTGCGATTTTCCGGCGTGTTGCGGCTTCGTTCAATGGAACGGTGGATGACCGCTTTTCTGGTGGTCGCTGGCGTCTGTCTGACATTGCTGTTGCCCGGCGATGTTCTCTGGATCAATGACGAACCGACGTTGATTCTGCTGGCGATGGAGGCCAACCGTGCCGGGATTCCTGCTGCCGCGGGATTGGCCGGTACGGTCGGCATCAGTTACGGTCCCCTTGCGGTCTGGTTCTATCAGCTGCTGCTCTTCTGCACGGCACATCCGGTCCTGCTGGTGACGATCAAAAGTACGCTGGTGATGATCATTTCGCTCACGGCGATTCAGCGACTCGGAAAGGAGTTGCACTTTGACTGGCGGCTCTTCGGGGCACTCTTCCTCCTGAACCCTTTTCTCTGGCACGCCAACCGGATTCTGTGGGACAATGTGCTGTTATTGCCGCTCATCTGCTGGCTGCTTGCGCTGCTTCCGGCATACTGGCGTCGCGGTTCTCCGCAAACGCTTGCCGGAATTGTTGTTCTGCTGGGGGCGATGTTCTGGTTGCATCCGATGTCCGCACCGCTCATCGGTGCATTGGGAATCACGCTTCTCTTCCGGCCGGATCTGCTTCGCCGGGATCGCGGGAAACTGGCGGCCGCCGGTTTCGGGCTCCTGCTGGTCGTGGGAAGCATTCTTTACCGGGCCGAATTCGGGCGGCAGGGAATGCCCCGGGGGGAGGGGAGCGGAGCGGAACACCTCTGGAACCTTCTTCAATTCCTCTCCGGCGGTGGATATCTGCGTTATTATCTGCCGGAGTATTTGCCGGCGGGCTCCGGACTTGATGTCCTGTTTCGCATCGTGACGCCATCGGCCGCGGTGGCGGCGGGGGTGTTGATTCTGGCCGGATGCCGGTTCGCATGGCGGCGGCCCCGCACCGGCATGATTCACATGATCGGACTTTTTGCCATGTCGGCGCTGGTGCTTCACTTCGGCATGGTGGTTCTGCTGGGGATGCCGCCGTTTCAGCATTACAATACGGCGGTGGCGGTTCCGGGGCTGCTGCTGATGTTTTTCGGATTTTCTGCACTGAGACGATTCCGGCGGCGAGCGGTTCTTGCGGCCGGGCTGGTTCTGCTGCTGTTCACCGGCAGCGCACTGTTGATGATTCATCAGCAGGGTGGAAGTCGTTCAAGCCGGTACGGTTCGACGCTGGGCAATCAGTGGGAGGTGGTGCAGGCGGTTGCGGCGGCGGCCCGCGACGGCGGCGTGATTCTCGAAACGGATGTGCCGAATTATCAATCCTTTCCGCATGCCCTGCGCGCCCTGCTTCTGCTTGAGAAGAAATGGAATCCATCTCTTCCGCCGCCCCCGGCATCCCCTGCGCGACGTGCCCGGATCACCTTCCGTTCCGCAAGGGAAACAGAGGGCTTCCTCGTGGTTCATTTCACCGGATTCATGTTGAAATGAAAGCTAATTCCGTTGGATTCTTCATAGGGAGGCTCTCTGTTGTTCGAGCGAGAGTTTCTGGTTCTGCGTCGAGAAGATTTCTCACTGTTTTCAACGTCGAATCAGGCGATAGCTGCCCGGCGGCAGCCGGAGCATTCCAGTCAGTTTTCCCGCTGCGGTGATGAAACGGTATTCCCGGCCACTCCCGGATAACGGCAGTACAGTCCATTGCCCGGCGGCAAAGTCGGCGAAGACCACTCTGCCTCCTGAGGTCGGTACAGAGAATGTTACCGATTCCGACACCGGTTCGAAATCCCGTCCCAGCAGAACGAGAGTGTCTTCAAGGAACAGTTCCAGGTGAGTTCGCCCTTTCACGAATTTTATTGGAGCAGGTTTCACTTCGGGATCTCCCGGCTGCAACACCGTAAGAAACTCGGTCTCCTCCTGCTGTTCCGTTGGGGAGATCATTGTCCGCGTGCCATTTTCCTCCGGCAGGCCGGTCAGGGGAATGTCGAACTGTTTCCCAAACACCCGTCGCGATTCCGCGTCGGAGTACGATTCCACCCGGAGCGCTCCCTCTGGCAGCAGAATTCGGGTGGTCAATTTGCCGTTCCCGTATCGGGAAACAAGCGTATTGCCCCGCTTTTCCGGGCGGGCAAGGGTGTTCAGCACAAAAAAGGTGCGGATTCCTCTGCCGGAGGTTTTGACTCGATCGAAGACCACGAGGCTCGCCGGCTGCCCGCGCCGCCCGGTGTGGAGAAACAGAAAGCTCCTCACGTACCGGCTGATCTTCTTCGTGTAGGCCGCGGCAAGATCGTTTTTGAAGAAGCTGTAGAACGGCTTTTGTTGATCTGGTCCGAAATCAGCAGCGAGAAGTTCCCCGTTCTGCGATTTCTCCCGCATCTCCTTCAGGTTCGCCGGCGACATGCCGCTCGGCCAGCCGCAGAAATATTGTTGTCCTCCGTCGTTGGAGAGCCAGCCCCAGTCCTCTTTGGGATCGTATGCCAGCAGCGTGTTATGGGCGATCGAACGTTTGTTGAAGTTCCGATCGTACGGGGACCCGAAATGATGATAGATACCGAGGTCCACCGCCTGAAGACCTCGATAGTAGAGCTGGAAACTGCCTGCGTCGAGGTGCTGATGGCCGGCGGACTGGTAGTTCGCGCCTTTCAGAAATGCGATTACATCGCGGGACGCCTTCCCATTCGTCCATCCGGTCCTGACCGCCATCGCCGGGTAAGGCGGCGGCATGATTCGGGTTAACGGCAGATGGGAGTAGTCGCTCTGTGCTGTAATCAACGGGTTGTTGAGCAGCAGAAACTGTACCGGGTGGTTGAACTTCCACACATCAATTTCCTGCCGCTTCGACTCCCCTTTCAGCACTGGATCGGCGGAGTAGGCCGCAGAGAGAAAGGTACTCTGATAGTTGCTGGAGTACATTCCCCGCTGGTTGGTCATGTAGAAATCGTCGCCGTCACGGAACATTGTTCCATCTGGAAGCCGGAGGTAGAACCAGCTGTACGGCAGAGTTTTCACGTAATCGGGGAAGGCTTTCACCCCGTTCATGCGTTCGTAAAGCAGGGCGGCGATCACGTCGCCACTGAACCGGACCACACCGTATGCCATCCCCTGGTTGTGCCATAGACTGCGGTATTCGAAACTGTGCATCGGCACGATCTCCTCAAAAAAACGGTAGGTGTTGTAACGGTATGGAAGGGGATTTTCATCATACAGTGCGATTCCCATCGCAATCATATCGCGGGTGAACTGCATCTCGTTGCCGTGCCCGTTGACCACCATCTGCCGGAATGGCGGATACCCGATTTCGGTCTGCTCAGCAAGTTCGATCATCCGCGCAGCCATCGCGGCCCGTTCTGCCGGTTTTAGCGAGTCGAAGCACCAGTCGTACACCAGCGCCGCTGTCAGAATCGTATGGCCGATCGAGCGGGTGACGTCGGTCATGTTGTCGAACCAGAGCGCATGCAGATAATCGCGATACGCTGCCGCCGCCTCACGGGCAAGTTTTCGATCCTTTTTCATCAATGCGACAAATGCCATGGCCTGAATCTGCTGTTCGAACTGCCGGTCCCAGGTGGAAATTTCAGGATTGTCGATTCTCGGCCGGGCGGGACTGGCCGCCGTCTGCTGCAGTTTCTCCCACACCGCGCGATTCTCCGGGTGGGTCAGATTCCGGCGGATTTCCGGTAACGTCCGGCGCGACAAGAATACGCGTGGATGTTCCGGCGGCGGCACCACTGACGGTTGGTACTTTGCCGCCGCTTCCGGCACTGCCGGAGGTTGGTATGGGGTAAGGAGAAGTTTGTCCAGCCGGATTCCGGGGCGAAGCTCGATCCTGATCTGATGTTTCCCCCCGGTGAGTCGGAGATCCATTACGTCACGCTCCTTGAAAGGATTGTGTGCCTCGTGAGCGTAAATTACCACTCGCTGCCGACGCGGCCCATCGTCACAGAAAATGCCAAGCCGGGGAGAATCGGCATTGTTGACCATCTTCTTCATCTCGCGTACCACTGACTCTTCCGCGGCGACGGTCAGCGACAGGATGTAGTGGCCTGGATGGACCTGGAACTGTGCCTCCACGGCGCCATCCGTGACACCGTCCCGGAGCCGGATTCCCTTGCCTCCGGAGAAGCGACGATCGGCAACCACTTCAACATTCTCCGTCGGGAATGGCAGCCGTTCCGCCTCCAGCTGAATCACCGGATCATCCGGAGAGTGTTCCGGACCGACGGAAATTTCCGAGATGTAAAACTCTCCTTCCTTTCCGGCAAAGGGAGAGCCGAACATGAATTCCAGCCGGTCGACCCTGCCATCTGCACCGGGGGGTGTCTGCCACTTAAGCGTCCGATCGGACCCGGCAGAGAGCACATACGGCAGCGAATGGCGGGAAAAAAGTCGTTTGTCCCAACGCATCAGAGACCAGGCCGGCTTTTCCGCTCGCGGTGCGAAGGCGTTGAAGATGACGCCGCCGTACTCCGGGGATCGGGCCGCCTCCACCCGGAAGCGTACCGCTTTGCCGGTCAGCGACACCGGTTTGGCAAGTTTCAGCCGGAATTTGAGATAGGCGTTGCCGTTTGGTCTCGGTTTCGGCGTTCGTCCGGTCAGCCGGAGCATTCTTCTGCCGTTCCGGAAGACGAACTCCACTTTTCCGACTCCTTGCTGCAGCTGTGCCTGTTCCAGCAAATCGACCGCTGCGGCTTCCGCAAAAACGACAACCGATAGTGCTGCGATCCAGAAAATCCGCATGTTCATCTCATCTCACCATCGATTGAACTTTCTTCGTGAGCACGCAATGAATATAGATCAGGTAACTGTCTCCGTAAGGAGTCTTATTATGGAACCGCTCCATCGGAGCTGCATGGCCGTCAAAGAAGAGGGTATTGGCGCGGGTCGTGCCGTGTCGGGTCCATGAAATCGCTCCGCCTTTCAGTTGAAATACCTTATCCGCCGTACCCCAGGCATTGATTCCTTCAATCATGTAGTAGGCGTCGAAAATCGCCATCTTCCTCCAGGGAGTGACAATGTCGTTGTGTTTGGTCCACGGTTTATCTTCCACACTGCCGACATAGCCGGCTTCCTTGTTTCGCCCGTAACCGCCGCAGTAGGCGATGGCATCCCGGTCTGCATCCGGATCGTAGGCGGGCCACAGGTCCGCATGAATCCACTCGGTAAGTCCCCGCTCCAGATGAGCGGCGGGGCAGAGTGGTACCGCCGACCCGTCGCTTTCGCGGGTGCCTTCCCGGGAGAACATGCCGCGGTCGTACTGGAACATGTACTGATACCAGCGGGTGGCGTTCAGGCCGTTACGAGCGGCAGGGATGACATAGTTGTTGTTGTCTCCCGCATAAAGCGCTTCCAGCGTTCCCATCTGTTTCAGGTTGCTGATGCATTTGATCTGCAGCGCCTTGCCGCGGGCTTTGTTGAGAGCGGGGAGCAGCATGGCGGCGAGAACTGCGATGATCGCGACAACTATGAGGAGTTCGATAAGGGTAAAAAAACTGGTTCTTTCTCTCATTTCCGTGCTCCTTCCTTTTTCGATGATTTCCCGAAAAAAACGGATTGATTTTATTCTATCTGTGATATAGTATATTATAAAAAAATTAAAAAAAAAATACTTTTTCCGGACAAAAGAATAAGGAAAACCATCATGCACGAGGAATTCATTTTCCCGCCGGCCGCCGATCCACGATCGCCATTCCGTCTGCATCTGGCAGGGAGTTCCTACTGTGACGGAACCTATCGCATCGACAAGCGGAAGCGGGACTTCTATTTCGTCTTTGAATATATCGAATGTGGCCGCGGTACCTTGATGATCGATGATATGGAATATGCGCCGGAAGCAGGTGACGTCTACATTGTGCCGAACAGCGGTCGCTGTTCCTACTGGTCCTGTGCGGAGGACCCCTGGGTGAAGCACTGGTTCAATGTCAGCGGTCCGTTGGTGACGGAGCTGTTGCGACTCTATTCGCTGGAAAATATTCACCTTATCCGGAACTTCTCCCGTCCGGAACTTTTCACGGAAGGACTTAAGAGGCTTCGGCAGCATCCGGAACAGGCCCATCTGCCCCTTGGACCGGAGATCATCAGCTCCATCATCGCTCAAGTCGCTGACGATGTCCTGACCCGGCAGGATGTCAACCACCCGGTCAGCGACGAAGGACGGTTGTTGAGGGAGTTTCTGGAGAAACAGATTTTCCAGCCGATGCCCAGCTTGTCAGAGATGGGGCGGTTGCTGCATCGTTCCGAGATTCAGACCACCCGGATTTTCCGCCGCGACTTCGGTGAGACTCCCTATCAATATCTGCTCAAACGGAAACTGGCTGCCGCGCAGGAGTTGCTTCATTGTACCCGGCGAACTGTCAAGCAGATTTCCGCCGATCTGCACTTCTCCAATGAATACTATTTTGCAGGGCTCTTCAAACGCAAAATCGGCTATTCTCCCGGGCGGTACCGCCGTACTGTTGAAGCAGGCAAAGTGATTCAATTCGATATTGTGGAGATTGAACCCGGCAAATACGTCAATCAGAAATTTTGTTTGCCGGAGAATGCAGATCAGAAGCGATCCTGAGCATTTGTTCTACATTGAGATTTTTCCGCCGGAACTGGCATTGAAGGCTCTTTTGTGGTATATTATGGAATTTACAGTAACACAGGAGAGCGATGAAAAAATTTCTGCTCCGGCTTCACCGCCGGTTTATTCTGCGGGCTGTCCGGTTCTGGCAGACCCGCTGGGGCGAGCGGAGTCTCATCATTCTGCTGGCAATTCTGATCGGCGGCGCCGCCGCTCTCGCCGCCGCATTGCTTCATACGCTGGTGACCCGGCTCGAAGCGTTCGGCATCTGGCTCGCCGGTACTCCGCATGACGACCACGGCTTCGGCTGGCTCGGCATTCTCCTCGTTCTGCCGCTGGCGGGTATGTTGCTCTCCTTCCTCGTTCAGCGCTATCTGGGCGGACCGCGGTATGCGAAAAGTCTGAGTCCGCTCATCCTCGCACTGAACCGGCGGCGGACCGGCATCCCGGTGGTCGAACTCTTCAACCATATGCTCTCAAGCGCCCTTTCGGTCGGCCTCGGCGGTTCCGCCGGATTGGAGGCCCCGAGCGTCCTCACCGGCGCCGCCATCGGCGCGAACAGCGCCGGATTTCTCCACATCGACCGCCGCCACCGCAGTCTGCTGGTCGGTTGCGGTTCCGCCGCCGCCATCTCCGCCATCTTCGACAGCCCCATCGCCGGGGTTCTGTTCGCCGCCGAGGTGCTGTTACCGGAGTTCAGCGTATCGGCGCTGATTCCGATGATCATGTCCAGCGCGGTCGCCACGGTGGTGTCGCGCCAAATCATCGGCGACAACCAGTTCTTCCTCGCGATCAATGCCCCGTGGCAGGCGAACGCCATCCCCTGCTACTTCCTCTGCGGCATTTTCTGCGCACTGGTCGGCGTCTACGTCATCAAGGCCGCTTACTTCACCTCCGCCCAGCTCAAGAGCCGCTTCCGCAATCCGTGGCTGCGGCTCTTTGCCGGCGGCAGTGTGCTCTGCCTCATCCTGCTGATGTTCCCGCTGCTGCGCGGGCAGGGGTACCTCTACATCGAGAAGCTCTTCACCGGCGATATGGCGGGGCTGGTCGCCTCCGCTCCGCTGCTCGGCTGGATTCCTTCTCAGTCTGCATTGCTGGTGATTCTGGTCGCGGTGGTGATTCTTGGCAAGGTGATCGCCTCGGTGCTGACGGTGGATGCCGGCGGCGACGGCGGCATCTTCGCGCCGTCGATGTTCATCGGCGCCTTCACCGGATTCGCCTTCGCGCGGCTGGTCAACCTGACCGGCGTGATTCAGCTGCAGGAGTACAACTTCGTCGCGGTCGGCATGTGCGGCGTCTTCACCGCGGTGATGCGTGCGCCGCTGACCGGAATCTTCCTCATCGCCGAAGTGACCGGCGGCTACATTCTGCTGGTGCCGCTGATGATCGTCTCGTCGGTGTCGTGGTTCGTGGCGCGCTTCTTCGAGCCGAACTCCATCTACCGGAAGGCGCTGGTGGAAAACAACCTGCTCGACGACGACCGCGACCGCACCATGCTGCGCCGGCTGCCGGTGCGGCTGCTGTTGTCGCGCGACTACCACGTGCTCAAACTCAACGATCCGCTGCAGAAGGTGACCGGGCTGGTCGAGCGGACTCCGGAGGAGATCTTCCCGGTGCTCGACGACAACGGCAAGCTGATCGGGGTGGTCCATCTGGAGAAGATCCTTGCGGTGATGCTCAACCCCAAGGTGTACAGTCTCCTGGTGGTGTTCGACCTGATGGAGCCGCCGCTCGGAATCGTCTCGCCCGACGACGATCTCGCCTGGGCGATGGCGAACTTCGAAAAGCACAACCTCGCCTATCTGCCGGTCTGCGACGCCTCCGGGACCTTCCACGGATTCATCGCCAAGGCGTCGATTTTCAACCGGTACCGGCGGATGGTGCGTGAGAGCGACAGTTTTTAATTGCCGCTGTAACGGGTCGGATCGGGGACGCCCGCTTCACGGAACCCGGCGATTCGAAGTGCACAGCTCGCGCATTTGCCGCAGGAGCGCCCTTCTGCATCCGGATTGTAGCAGCTGGTGGTCAAGGCGTAGTCCACGCCGAGCGCGGTGCCGCGCCGGATGATCTCCGCCTTGCTCAAATTCTGGAGCGGGGCGTTGATCGAATAGCGCCACCCTTCGTCGACGGCGCAGGTGCCGAGGCGGGCGGTTTCGGCGAAGGACTCGATGAACTTCGGCCGGCAGTCCGGATAGCCCGAATAGTCCACGCTGTTGACGCCGATGAAGATGTCGCGCGCGCCGAGCACCTCCGCCCACGCGGTGGCGAAGGAGAGGAAGATCAGATTCCGGGCGGGCACGTAGGTGATCGGAATTCCCTTCGACTCCTCCGCATCCGGCACTGGAATTGCGTCGTCGGTCAGCGCCGAGCCGCCCCAGAGCCGGAGGTCGATCCGGACCGTGTGGTGGAGCGCCGCGCCGAGACTGCGGGCGACGTTTGCGGCCGCAGTCAGCTCACAGCGGTGGCGCTGTCCGTAATCGAAGCTCAATGCGTAACAGGAGAATCCCTCCGCCCTGGCGATCGCCAGCACGGTGGCGGAGTCGAGTCCGCCGCTCAACAAAACAACTGCCCGTTTTTCCGACATGATATAAAATTCCTGCAATACCCTGTAGATGAAACAGCGGAAACGACCGCTCAAATTGCACAGAAGCGGCAATCCGTACTCCCTATAATATATCGTTTGCGGCTGGAAAGTTCAATCGGGAAACATGCGAAAATCGCCGATGCATTCCTCTCGGCGACTTTCTCCGGGGCGCAAAAAATTTATCAAACACCATTGAAAATCAAAGAGACGATACGACATCAACAATGGTGGAAAACTGGTGGGAGACGATGGATGTTTCGTTTCCGGGGGACCCTGCCGACGGGATCGTTTCGAGCCAGTGTGTCCAGCCTGATTCATCCGGTGGAAATTCCTCGTTTCAGCTCTGGTTCCCAATGGAAAAAAACGCTCCTTTGCGGTATATTATCGGCGAAGGAGTATGAAATATGGTCGTCGCACTGGATTTTGAAACCGCCAACGCCGATCCCGGCAGCATCTGCGCGGTGGGGCTGACGTTTCTCGGGGAGGACGGGCAGCTGTGTTCCCGCGGGACGCTGGTGCGGCCGCCGCGCGCATGCAACTGGTTCAGCAGCTTCAACATCGCGGTTCACCACATCACCCCGGCGATGGTGCGCGAGGCCCCCGAATGGGGGGATCTCTGGCCGAAGCTCGCGCCCCGGCTGGAGGGGGCGACGATCCTTGCCCATAACGCGGCGTTCGATATCGGCGTGCTCCGGAGAGGGCTGGAACTGTACGGATTCGACTATCCGACGCTCGACTTTTTCTGCACCTGCAAGAGCGCCCGCCGGGTGTGGCCGGAGCTGCCCAACCACCGGCTCGACACGGTGGCGGCGCACATCGGCCACCGCTTTCTCCACCACGACGCGCGGGAGGACGCCGAAGCGGCGGCACGGGCGTTTCTCGCCATGTTGCGGGAGCGGAACTGCTCGAACTGCGCGGAACTGGCCGAATCGGTCGGAATCCGTCTCGGCCGCCTCTACCCCGGCGGCTGGGAGCCTTGCAACGTGATTCCACGCCGGAGACGCGCCGCGCAACATGCGAAACAGGAATGAGAGATCGTGAAGCAGATTGAAATTTACACCGACGGCGCCTGCCGGGGGAATCCCGGTCCGGGCGGATACGGCGCGGTGCTCAAATACCGGCGGCACCGGAAGGAGATTTCCGGAGGGTTCCGGGAGACGACCAACAACCGGATGGAGATCTTCGCCGCGATCGCCGCGCTGGAGCAGCTGATCGAACCGTGCGAGATCACCCTCTATTCGGATTCCCGCTATCTCGTGGACGCCGTCTCAAAGCGGTGGCTCGCTAACTGGAAGCGCCGGGGCTGGATCAAGGCCGACAAACAGCCGGTGTTGAACGTCGATCTCTGGCGGCGGCTGGAGGCGGCGATGGCGCCGCACCGGCTGAAGTTCGTCTGGGTGCGCGGGCACGCCTCGAATGCGGAGAACAACCGGTGCGACGAACTGGCGGTCGCCGCCGCGACCCGGGGAAATCTCCCCGAGGACCCGCGGTGACGGCTGTGCGCTGAAGGCGTGCAAAGAGAAGGAGCTGATTGCCATGAAAATTATCGATGTGCACATTCATTTCACCGACCACGAGGGATTCCGGGAGACGGCGCGGAAGGCCGGACACGAGAACTCCGCGGAACATCTGCGCCGGGAGTTCGAGCGGCTGGGAATCGTCATGGCGGTGGCGATGGGGGCCGGGCGCGGCGGCGACGTCGACGGATTGAGCGTGCCCCGGGCGGTCGATCTCGGCGGCCCGTTCGACCCGGTCCGCTACGGACAGCCGGAGTTCATCGCCTTCTGCTGCGGGGTGGAGAGCCGGACGCTGACGCCGGAGAACGCCCGCCGTTCCGCGGCGCTCTTCGAACCGATGCTGCAGATGAAGCAGTGCGTCGGCATCAAGCTCTACCCCGGCTACAACCGCTGTTATCTCGCGGACCCGATTCACCATCCGTTCTACGAACTCGCGGAGAAGTACGATGTGCCGGTGGTGATCCATACCGGCGACACCGCTTCGTCGAATGGAATTCTCAAGTACGCCCACCCGTTGACGGTGGATGAGGTCGCGGTGGAGTTCCCGCGGGTGCGGTTCGTGATGGCGCACTACGGCAATCCGTGGATCGTCGACGCGACCGAGGTGGCGGCGAAGAATCCGAATGTCTTCATCGACCTCTCCGGGCTGGCGGTCGGGAAGTTTGAGCCGCGGGAGTTTTTCGATCACTACCGCGGCTACCTCGACCACATCCGGACCTGGATCGCCTACCTCTCCGACTACGGCAAACTGATGTACGGCTCGGACTGGCCGCTGGTCAATCTGGAGAACTACATCGAGGTGGTGAAGAGCCTGATTCCGGCGGACCACCACGACGAAGTGTTCTATCAGAATGCGCTGCGGGTATTTTCAAAACTGGTCCCGCTGCTGCCCCGCTGACGCGGCCGGCCGTTCCGTCTTGAGTTTTTCCCGCAGCGGGGTCAGGTCCACCGCGTAGAGGTGCACCCGGCTGTCGCGGCAGCCGTAGAAGACCAAGGTGCGGCCGTCGGGCGAGACCGCCGGATGGGGATGGGTGAGCTGCCCCGGCAGGACGTTCCACTGGTTGCGCCACCGTGCCACCGGCAGAATCCAGGGTTTGCCCTCTTGCCCGGCATTGCGGTAGTCGATCAGCGAAAGCTGCCCCGGTACGGCCATGCCGTCATCGAAGATCAGATCATCCACCGTATCCGCCGCAATATGGTTGAGACCGTTGCGGCGGTGACTCCATTGCGGGAAAAGATGTTCCCAGAGGACGGTTTTGCCGTCGTTGCACATTGCGCCCATGAAACCGCCGCCTCCGGCTGCGGAACCGTGGTAGACGATCCGGTCTCCCCGGTGGTTCCAGGCGAGGTGAGTGATGTTCTTGTAACCGTTGCGCGGCAGAAGCGGCGTTAATTTGCCGGTGCGGCTGTTCAGAATGAAGCAGTCCGGCTGCCGCAGCACCGGTTCGCGCTCCGGCGAACGGAAGGCCGGGCGGCCGCATTTGATGATCCAGAGGTCGGGATCGACCGGATTCGGAAAGATGTGCGTCTGTCCCCACGGGTGAAAGTAGAGTTTCGTGAGTTTCCCGTCTGGCGTGCAGTGAAAATAGGTGATCGGGTTGCGGGAGAAGTCGTTCGGCGCTATGCCCTTGACACCGGCCGGGAAGGCCAGGCTTTTCCCGTCGGCGGCGAAGACCGGCGTGGTCATCCAGCGGCTCGGATCACTCTCCGGCTTGACGATCGCCGTTGCCTGATGGGTGTCGAGGTCGATGAGGTGGAGCGTCCCGGCCGAGATCAGTGCCACTTTGCGGTGGTGTGGAGAGGCGGCCAGATTGATTCCCTCATAGCGGGCTCTTGACTTCGGCCAGTTGCGCGGGTTGATTTCGTCATAAGTCGGGAGTTTGCCGCAGAGGAAGTGCGCGGTGATCCTGCCTGAACGCAGGTCGCCGCTCATCACCGCCGAACGCCCCTGCCGGACGGTGGCGAAGATCACCGTCTCCGATCCTCCGGCGAATGCGGTGAGCGGATGCACCGTCGGCCCCTGATTGTAAAGCCCCTCGGTGGTCAGCTGGCGCACTGTCAAGCCGGAGAGCGGGTCGCGGTAGAAGATCGACTCATTCCAGCTCGCACCGGGTGCAAGCGGCTGTTCGCAGTGCACCGGATACCCCAGCTCAGTGGAGAGTTCCGCGTCGTTCAATGCACCGCGCCATGCGGTGACTTTGCGCAGTTCTGTACCGGGCGGAACCGGAAATTGTTCGGTCGCCGGAACACCGATTCTGCCACCGAAGGCGAGCCGTCCGTTGCCCGCTTCGGCTGCGAGTTGCGAAACCTTCGGGCAGGGGAGGGTGCGCCGCAATAGAACCCGTTTCTGCTGCGGATCGGCCACCAGCAGCCGGAGGGCGCGTTCCGGTTCGAACCGTACGATGAAGTCGTATACGGTTCCCGGACACAGCATCGGTGCGCTTTCCGGATCGACAAAGGAAACGATGGTGTCCCGTTTCCCCGCGGAAATTTGTCCGGCGAACCGGTCTCCGTCAAGTTGAAAGAATCTGCCTCCGGAGAAGCCGATTTCGATGCCGCGTCGCCCGTCGCGCGGGGTGTGGAAGGAAAGCACCACCCCCCGGAACCGTTCCGGAAAACACAGCTGTGCCCGTACCGTGAAGGCCTTCCGTTCCCGGAACGGGAAGGCAAGTTTTGTCTCGCCGTCAAACCGGTATGGCGCCGCCGGACCGGCAGAGCGCTGGGATTTCTCCGCCGGGATCAGCATCGGGCGGGAGATTCCCGGCCATTCGATCCGTTTTTCCGCGCCGTCTGCCGCCAGGAGTGCGGTGGCGGCAAGCAATAAGGGGAGGTGAGAAAGTTTCATTTTCCGCTCCAGAGAGTTTTGTCTGAGTACTTCCAGTTCGGGCGGAATTCGTTGAGGGACATCGTTCCGACATGACCGTCGTAATAGGCGATCTGGATCGAGCCGTGATGAACGAAATAGAGCGGACTCAGATACTGTTCGCTTACGTCCTGCAGAAAGGTCATCGCGTGAAAGTATTGATTGTCCCGCGCCGGCTGAAGGGTGATCTGGATGGAATCGGCGAAGAACATCAGCCCGGAAGGCCGGGTGATGCCGCTCATTTTCACACACCCGGAGCGGACGAGCCAGTCGCTCCCGCTCTGGTAGAGGCAGGAGGTGTAGCGGTTGATCGCATAGGTGCGGTTCATCGGCCACAGCTTGTGCCGTGCCGGATAGCGGCGGATTGCCACCGGACAGGTGAAGATGGTATCGGTAAGATAGCTGAACTCCTTGAAGCCGAGATAGCCGGCAATGCCGCCCGGATAGCTTTCCCGCTCTTCATACGGAGCGCAGAAATAGTCGCCGGGGAAGCTGTTGTAATCCGCGCAGTATTGCTGGCCCGCCATGCCGATTTGCCGCAGCTGGTTCCGGCAACTGCCGTCGTACGCCTTCTCCCGTGCCCGGTTCAGGGCCGGCAGCAGCATCGAAGCGAGGATTGCAATGATCGCGATTACGATAAGTAATTCGATTAAAGTGAATGCATGGCTATGGAGGCTGCCGGGCGGGGCGACAATTCCGCATTGCCGTGCTCTGCCGTAGGGAACGCCTTCGGCAGGGGTGGAAAGATTGTTCTGCATAAGAAATTTGCTCCCTGTTTGACGGCTTTCTGCCGCTGTTGCTATGTGAAACGGAATCGTTTTTCAGCTTCTCCGGGGCGATTTCAGACGCCGGCTGTTTCCGCCCGCAATGTACGCGGCAGAGAACAGCCCCGGCGGACGATGAGTTCGCCATCCAGCAGCAACGGTTCCGGTGATACGGAACTGCCGGACGAGAGCTCCCGGATCATCTCCACCGCGCGTGCTCCCGCCTCCTGGCGCGGCTCAGTCAGAATGGTGTAGGGATATTTCGAGCTGCGGTCGAAGTTCAGCACTTCCCCCCACTGAATGACCGAGAGGTCGCGCGGCACGGCAATTCCTTCCAGATCCAGATAGGTTTGAAACGCATCAATAAAGGTGGAGGAAACCAGCGCCGCGGTGACTTCCGGCAGTTGCCGCATCGCTTGTGCAATGGCGACCCATCCCTGTTTGCGGGCGGGAATCACGTGATGTTCCGGTTCCTTCACGTTGTCGTAACGCAGAAGTTCGATAAAGGCTTTCTGCCGTTCTATGAACACGTTCGGACTGTTTTTCTCCAGCGCGAAGTCGACCAGGACAATCTGCCGGTGACCGATGTTCCGCAGATAGTGGACCGCCTGCCGCACCGCTGAAATGTAGTTGCAGCCGATCGTCGGAACACCGGGCAGATCCCGGTTGAAGGAAACCTGCGGTACTCCCTCCCGGTGAAGCTCTTCGATCGTGTCGAAATCTTCGTGCTGGGGGCGGTCCCAGATGACGCCAAGCAGGGCTCCATCACGAAACTGCTGCGGCAGCTCGCGGGTATCTGCGCCGTTTCTGCGGACCTCGATTTCGATCCATGCCGGATAAGCCGCTTTGACGGCGCCGAGAACGAAGTCCCGGTTGAAGATTTTGTCATTGGCGACGTCGCCGGAGTAATCGGGTATCAGGATCAGAATGCGCCGTTTCGGGCGGAGCGCCTGCCGTTCGGAGAGATCCTGCACGAAGGTCCCCCGGCCGGGAATCCGGAGGACCAGCCCTTCGTCGACCAGTTGTTTCATGGCCGCGCGCATGGTGATGAAGGAGACGCCGTTTTCGGCGGCGAAATCGATCTCCCGGGGCAGTTTGCTCCCGGCTGGATAGCGGCCGCTCAAAATCTGCTGCCGGATCCGCTGAAAAACCAGATCCCGTTTTCTGCCGGTCATCGCATTTTCCTTTCTGTTTCCCGGATTGCAGTATTAATTATAGATCATTTGCTCTAGAAAAGCAAGAGCAAAAATATAAAAAAGTATAAAAAAATAATATTTAATAATATTTATAGAAGCCGCCCCCGGATGGAAGTTCTGTGGCACAGGGGCGGGCCGCCGGGTCAGATGTAGTCGGAGATGTAGGCTTTCTCCTTGATGATCAATCGCTCCAGCAGGTTCAGCGTTTCCGGGTCGGTTTTGATCCTTCCCTTCCGGAACAGGCTGGAGGGGGACTTGTAGCTGAGCAGCAGCGCGGTCAAGGTACCGATGTCCAGCTCGACCGGCCGGCTGGATTCTCCGGGGGCGGCGCTGACCGAACCGTCGGAATCAATCCGCACCGTGAACGGCTGATTGTTCCATTCCAGAAACGGATCCCGCACCCGCAGGGTGAACTCCTCGCCGCCCTGGAAGTTCGTGAAACGGTACTGCTCCATGAACTGCACCACATCGACAATCCGGCCCATGATGTAGGGGCGGATCGTCTCCCGGATGTCGCTGTCCTCCAGCCAGAAGGCGATGGACTCGTTGGAGTAGTTGTTGCCGACGACCTCGTCAACCATGGATTCATGAGCGCTGATGTATTTCCACAACCCCATCCACGCATTGGTGTCGAGATAGATCATCTCTTTGATGTGCATGACGTTGTCTTTGATGAAATAGACCATGTATCCGGTCGGCGCGGCGTTGTCGTCGTAGTAGATGGCGATGGTGGTGTCTTCGATATCCCAGCGCCAGTACTCCTCCCACGCAAGTTCGTTGCGCAGCAGACAGCCGTGCGTCTGGGCGGCGAAGATGTTGTGGAGCCGCTTGAGATCAGGATGGTTGGTCTCGACACGGCGGACCCAGCCGCCGGCACGGATTTTGTGCGGCAGCTGACTGTCCTTGATCCGGAAGGACATCTTATCCGAAATGATCTCCCACCCGCGGTGGCGGTAGAGCGGAATCGAGAAGGGGTAGAGAATGGCCAGGCATTCGCCGAGTTCCCGCATCTCCTCGAGACTGTGCCGCATCAGGACGGACATCAATCCGAGCCCGGTATATTCCGGATAGGTGGCGACGCTGGTGATGAATCCGACCCGGCAGATCCGGTTGAAGATGTTCATTTTAAGCGGATAAACCGCAAACTGCGACGCCAGTTTCCCCTGATCGAACCAGCCGACGACGCGCGCCTTTTCCAGCACCGGCATCTTGGACTGGCGGATGTCTTCGTTCTCCCAGCCGTAATCCAGAAGCTGCTTCTCGGTCACCTGAAAGGCGTAGCGCAGCAGGTCGTTGTACTGTTCGAGGTCATTCCCCGCGGTCAGTTTTCTGAGCTGCATTTCCGTTGTCATATCAAACCTCCTCACTCTTCCCGAACCGGAGTCTGAGAAGTGGTACTATATCATAGCCGTTCCGGAATGTCAAGCGAAGCGAATCCGGCAAAATATTTCCGGCAGAGGGTTGAAATATTTCCCGTGCGACGGTATACTACAGGCGGGGGAGGGAATCCCCGGCGGAACAGCCTGTATCGGCGCAAACGTGTGGAGGCCCCATGAAACGGATTGTCCTGATTGCCGCGGCCGCCGTCCTGGCGGCGGAAGTTTTCGTTCCGGCTGTGTACGCAAAGGAGGAGGAAAGCAGTTCCCCGGGCGAGAAGCTGGAGACCTACCATCGGAATCCGGCGCCGGAGTCGATTCCCGCCCTGCTGCGCGAAATCGATGCGGCTGCGCTCAATCAGCACGCATACCCCCCCATCGCCGGCTTCTTCTTCGAACTCTGCCGCGCCAATCCCGACCGGGTGGCGGGGTGGCTCGACATCGTCGGAACATTCCGGAATCCTCTGCTGAAGAGATATCTGCTTCCTGTCGCTTCCGCCGCCGTTCCCGCGCAGGCGGAGAAGGTGCGTTCGCTGTTCGGCCCGGAACTGCCGGCGCGGCTGCCCTCAATGGAGGAGATCAGGAAGCTCGCCACCGTCGATCCCGATTTTGCCTGGGGAGCGTACTTCGCCTCCGGGAAGGAGGAGTATGTCTTCGATGTCCTGAATCTCGCCCTCTCCCGAATTCCGAAAGGGAAGAAAGAGAACATCAACCTTACCGCCTTTGCCGCCCACTGGTCGCTGCTCGCACTGAGTCAGAAGTATCCCGAGGTGGAGACGATTCTCCGGAACCGCTTCCGTAACGCGCCGGAGGAGGAACTTTGCAACTTCTTCCGCGGCGTCGATGTGCCGATGCGGCGGCGCTTCCTCTCGGAGGAACAGCTTGCGCAACTGCCGCCGCCGGAGGAGAATCCGCTTCCGGAGAGAAACAACCCCTTCGCCGGAATCTACCGCAACTGGAAGAACCGCAAGACCAGCGCCGAGGAGACCCAGGCCCGGGTCGATGCCTACGAACAGCTGTTTCTGGAGGAGTTCCCGGCAGGCGATCATGCTGATATCCGCACCTTCTTCGACTACTACTACCGCGGCAACCTGCCGCCGCTCAAGCCGGAGGAGGTGGAGTCCACCCCTCGCACCACCCCCTGGGCGGAGGCGGTGCGCATCACGCGGCTTTACCGTTCCAGTCAGTTCGACGCGGCGCGGAAGGCGCTGTCTCAGCTGCCCCGGATTTTGCCGGGGTCGTTTCTGGGCCGGGTTCTTCTGCTGCAGTTCTGCCGGAACGGCTGGGGGGATAACACGCCGGAATTCGAGCGTCACGGCCGCCGGATTGTCTCGGAGATCGAAGCGGCCGTATTTTCCGGCAAATGGCGCGGCAGGTGCTGCTACCAGTGGTTCTACAATCACCTCTCCCGTGAGAGCAGCTGCGGTTCCCGTTACTGGGGCGAGCTGGAAAATCGCCTGAAACCCTTCGGCGACAAGATCGACCCCTGGTTCCGCGAAATGGTGCAGGGGCGCGCCGCCATCGCCTGGGCGTGGGAGAGCCGCGGCGGCGGCTGGGCCAACACCGTGACGGAGGAGGGGTGGAAGGGCTTTCACAAGAATCTGCGCGCGGCCCGGGAACACTTTCACGCCGCGCTGAAGCTCCATCCGGAGCGGGTGAATCCCTACATTCAGCTGATCTCTGTGGAGATGGGCGAATCCAATCAGGAGGCGATGATCGACGCATTCAAAAAACTGGTCTGGTACGACCCGGAAAACAGCGCGGGATTCAGCAATATCCTCTGGGGAATTCTGCCGCGCTGGGGCGGTTCGCACGAGTTGATCCGACAGCTCGCCATCGAGGCGATGGACTGCCCCCGGCGGGAACTGGCGATTCCGGCGATGGGCTACCAGTGTCTCGCCGAGATCGCCTGGGACTACCCCGGCATCGGCTGGCAGAACGTCTATCTCGATCCGGGGATCCGGAAGCGTTCCAACCGGCTGTTCGAAGAGTACGGCAAACGGGCGGCGGGAACCTCCGGGTGGAACAACTTCCTCTTCCACCGCTTCAGCCGCGAGATGGCGGAGTTGCGTTACGATGACGCCGCCGCCACGTTGAAGGAGTATGGCGGGGCGGAGAAATTCGCCAAGAGCGGCCGCTGGCAGTGGCGTCCTTTTTTTGCCGAAGAGATCGGTACGCCCTGGTTCGACGACCAGATGCTGCGGTTGAAACTCTTCACCGGGAAATTCGCCGAACCGCTGCGCGCGCTGGAGCGCCGCCTGCTCGCCCGGCAGGCGGATGCGGAAACCTTCCGGAAGCTGGCGGAGATCATCCGTGAGAAGTCGCTTTCTGTTGAGGAGCGGGAGTTTCTGATCGATTTTTACGCCCGCTGGCGGCTGAATCGTTCCCCGCAGGAGTACTGCGGCAACAGGGGGAAGATTCTGAGCGCGTTTGCAGTCGCTGGCAAATCTGACCGGCCGGATGTGGCGATGGAGATGGTCCGTTTCGGCTACCGTTTTGCGGCGCATGAGAACTATCCGGGCGAGTTCGCCTACAACATCGTGCAGGACGGGAAAAATCCCCGGTTGCTTCAGGTGCTTCATGAGGCGGGGGATCCGTTGAACCGGCCCGATCCGGAGTACGGGTATGCGCCGCTCCATGTCGCCGCCCGGTTCGGCAATGCCGAGATGGTCGAAGCGCTGCTTAAACTGGGAGTTCCCATCGAGCAGAAGAACCGCAGCGGCCACACCGCGCTTCACCTCGCCGCAACCTGGAAGCAGAGAAAGGCGATCCGGATGCTGTTGAAGTACGGCGCCGATCCCAATCTGGGGGACAACGACGGCGACGTCTGCCTTATGTACCTGCCGCAGGTGCGTGCGCCGCTGGCGGTCTACCAGATCTTCACGGAATATCCGGGCATCGATCTCAATCGGCAGAACCACGGAGGGGAGACGGCACTGCATTTCATGGCGCGCAGCGGCACGCCGGTGTCGATCGTCCGCCATCTGATCGAGCGTGGAGCGAAGAGCGACTTGCGCGATCACGGCGGCAGAACCGTTCTCGATGTGGCGGAGCAGAACAACCACCGGAACCTGGTCGCATACCTGACCGGCATCGGAGCAAAGCGCGGGAGCGAACTCCCGCCGCCGCCGGCTCCCGTCGTCGCGCCCGGCTCTGCGGCCGCCGGAAGAGCTTCCTTCGGACTGCGGCCGGAATACCTTTACGGGGTTGCGGGCGGATTGCTGTTCATCGCGCTTCTGGGAAGCCTCTGGAAACGCCGCCGGAACAGAGCACGCGGTGAATGAGTTTTCCCGCGTGCCGCATTCCGGTTACAGCTGCATCATTTCGCACCAGAAACGCCAGCCGTCACTGCCGGAGGCGACCCGGCCGACGAAACGGTTGATTCCCTTTTTCAGCCGGAGTGTCAGCAGAAATTCCCGCGGTAGAGTAGATGGTGAAATCCCCGCGCCGGTCCTGTTTCCGGAGTTCATAGCGGCTGCCGTCCTCCTGCACGGCGAGGCCTGGAGTGCGAGCCGGAGTTTATAACTGTCCGGCCCGGGGACGGTCGGCGTGGATTTCGCCCCTGATGCAATCGGAACCGGAAGAGCGGGGAAATCGGGGTGCCTCTCCGGCCTCCCTGCGAAGTGGAGGAGCACAGCGCCTGACAAGTGAATTTCAGAAGAAGAGGCTGGGCAATCATCATTCAGACATATCCTTGTACTTTACTGAAAAAATTCTGCTTCTTGGATTATACCTGAATTGGAACCCGCCTCCAGGCGAATATGACTGTTTTTAATGAAAAAAATTCAGTCATATTACGGTCATGTTATTATGCATGTAATATGATTGATTGGAGGAGAGGGAAGGGAGGCATAAGCGAGCACTGCATCCAGATGAAACCATGTCTGAATGCTGGAACTTGCATGCGCAGGTTTTGAGAGTTCTGACAGCGGCTCCCTCAGCAGGACGGCGTGGTGACGGAATTTTTCTTCTGACCGGAGTTCCGCCGGAACTGGGTCGGGGTCATGCCGAATTCCCGCCGGAACTGGCTGCAGAAATAGAAGGAGTTGCAGAAGCCGAGCTGAAACGCGATCTCCTTGACAGAGAAACCGGTCCTGGTCAACAGTTCGCAGGCGGATTCCATCCGGCGCTGCATCCGGTAACGGTGGGGCGACTGGTTCATCTGCGCCCGGAAGAGCCGGGTGAAGGTCCGCTCATTCATGCCGAGGGTCCAGGCGATGGAGGCGATGCTCTCGGGGTGTTCAAAGTTCCCGCAGAGCTTTTCACAGGCCAGACGCAGGAAGAGCGATTTCTCCTGCGGACGGGGAATCGCTTCCGACAGCGTCATCAGAAGTTCCATGGTCAATCCGGCGTTTCGCATGATGTGATCCGGGGGGCGGCGGCGGATCAGAATCCGCAGAAGCCGGAGTTTCCGGGTCAGTGGATCGGTCTGCGGCAGGGAGAGCTGAATCGGCTGGTTCAGTTTCAGCGTCTCCAGAATCGACGGCAGGTTCACCCCTTGAAAAAAGGCTACAAACTTCTGGTATCCGCACTGTTCCGTCGTCTCGAAATAGTATTCGCACCCCGGCGGAATGAAGAGGGGAAGACCGGGGCGCACAAGATAATGTTTCTTCTCAATCCGGTAGCTGACCTCGCCGGAGATCAGCCAGACCAGCAGTCCGTGCCGCGCGTGATAACTGTGATACCAGGTGGGCGAATTCCGGGACGCCTCTTCGATGCCGTTGGTGTAGAGCGGATAGTCTTCGTAGGAGCCGGGATTCAGAAAATAGTGTGTCCGCATCGCCCGGCCGGGAGCCAGCAGAAGATGGTCGTGCGGCATGTTTTCGTCCGGCTTCGGCAGATGCGGGATCGGCTGCTCCATCGTTTCTCCTTTCTGAGCTAAAGTAACACAAAAAACATATTTTTTCAACAATTGTTGTATTATTTTTGTCTGAAATCCATATTTATGAATTGCAAAAAAGGTTGTTTCTTGAGGCAGAATACGGTATAATATCATCCAGGCAGAATGGATAACTTTCAAGGAGAATGCAATGGTTGACATTCAAAACTGCGGCGCACGTTCCGGCGGAGAGTTCGACAACACCTCCGCAATTCAGCAGGCGCTGGACAGTTGCGCCGCAACTGGCGGCGGCACGGTCCGGATCGGCCCGGGCGTCTGGATGAGCTATACGTTGTATCTGCATGACAACACAACGCTCCATCTGGAGGAGGGCGCAGTGCTCCTCGGGGGGCCGGATCCTCTTCGCTACCCGGAGATTGCGGACAATCCATGGTGGATTCCCGCCCGCTGTTCCCGCCTGAACCGACGTACGTTGATCTATGCGGAACATTGCCGCAACGTCGGCATCACCGGCCGGGGAACCATCTGCGGCAATGCACATGCCTTTACCGAGGTGGCGATGGATGCTCCGCAGGAGCTCCATTGGGTCTGGAAACGGAAAGATGACCGGAAGATTCCGGGGCGGGCGCTTCTCTTCGTCGCCTGTTCCGACGTTCTGCTCGACGAATTCAAGATCGAAAATGCCGCCGGATGGAGTCTTTGGATGCTGGACTGCGAACGGATTCAGATCAACAAGCTGCGTATCGACGGAGAAATGCGCCTGCCGAACATGGACGGCATCCATCTGAGCGCGTGCCGCGACGCCGTGATTGCAAACTGCATCATCCGCAGCAGTGACGACGCCCTGGTGCTGCGCTCCCATCAGGAACAGCTCTTCACGCCGCGGCCGTGTGAACGGGTGACGGTTTCCAACTGTGTGCTGAAAAGCGGCAGTTCGGCAATCCGGATCGGCTGGAGCGGGGATTACGCCATCGGCAATTGCAGTTTCAGCCATCTGATTATTGAGGAGAGTTTCGCCGGTATTTCGATTTACCTGCCGGAGATTGCGCCGATTCAGTTTGATCCGCCCCGGGGGCCGGACTGCCCGACTCCTCCGGAAAAGACGCTGCCGTTTGCGGTGGAGAACATCGCCTTCTCCCACCTCATCATGGAGACGCAGAACGGTCCTTTCATGATCCGGCTTGCCGACGACGCCTGTTGCGCAGGGGTCCGCAACATCCGGCTGAGCAACGTGGATGCGGTCAGCGGTGGTTATCCCTTTATCCGGGCGGCGGCGAAGCACGGGGTGCGGGAAATCCTTTTCGACCACTGCAATTTCTCCATCTGTCCCTGCCGCCGCAATCTGGAGCATTTCGCTGAATTCAGCAGAAGCATGATTTTTGAGACAGTCGAAGATCTTCATTTTGAAAATGTAACATGGAGAAGATGCTGTCCGGTCAAACCCGAATCCAATCAACTGTCATACGCGAACAAAGGAGATGGTATGATAAATAGCTGACGTTCGCGGTTTCTGCTTGCGGCGTGTA
>URVC01000054.1 GCA_900551245.1 uncultured bacterium
GATGATACTGCGCATAGATGAACTTACCGGTGAATTCGAAGTTTTTCGTCGCATACGACTCACCTTTGCGGATACGCACGGCGGCAAACCGTTCCAGCTCCCGCATCCCGATCTCCATCGCTTTCCGGTGTGCTTCGACCAGACGCGAATCGAACAATGACATCACGGAAACGGATTTCTGCGCCGAACATTGGAAATCGTAGAACCGCACCGCGTGAGGATTGTTTCGCGGCGTCAGTTTACCCCGGCTTTCCGGATGGAGATTCTGCTGGAAAAGCGAAAAAGCCTCCGGCTGAACGATAGCGCCGTCAAGATGAAACGCGGAGGCCAAACCGCCCCGCCAGACTCCTTCGACTCTGCCGTCCTCGCTGTAGTAATCATTATTGGCAAGGTGCTGACGATAGAAATCCGCACCTTTTCCACGTGTGGCTTTGATACTTGCCGCTGTAAACAAAATACCTTTCCACACACCCCGTATACAGAATATCACACCATCCGGAGAAATGCAAACCGGAAAAACAAAGTTTTCCGGAAAGAGAGGGGAAAAGAACCGCAAAAACAGATTTTTGCAGACGTAATATCCTATCGTGCCGATAGGCGTATTTCCGGTTGCTCTCCGTTGCGGTTTGTTGCGTAATTTTGTAAATGCTGTTTCTGATATGCAAAATTACGCGATATTACGCAACAAAACGCATACATGAAAAGATGCGAGATACTGAATAAATTCGCAAAAGCATCCTCCGGGACGCCATGAAATACCCCCGTTGTAACGGAACACGAATGGAAGAGGATTTCTTCCGTCTCCTTGAATTTCGGCGTTGACAGAGTATATTGAATTTCGGCGGGAGGTTATGGTTATATGAAGAAAATTACAAGCAGTGTTTACACTTTTGAAGATATCATTAAGGATGAGTTTCTTTATATCGATAAAACTGAATTCATCTGGTCGCTTATCAGTCAGGGAAAGGCTATGTATTTCCTGTCCCGTCCGCGTCGCTTCGGCAAGTCGCTGACCGTCTCCACTCTCAAAGCGGTTTTTCAGGGCAAAAAAGAACTCTTCAAGGGGCTGGCTATTTATGACAAGCCTTATGATTGGAAGCCCTATCCCGTGATTCACTTGAGTTTCGGAGATTACAGCATTGTTTCTGATCCGGAAAAGGAGTTGCCCGAATATTTGCAGGCTAAACTTCAGGAAATTGCATCCGCCTATTCCATTTCATTGACCAAACCAACACCGGGTCTTTGTTTTGGAGAATTGATTGATTGTCTGGCTAAAAATGACCAGGTGGTAATTCTTGTCGATGAATATGACAAGCCGATTCTGGATAATATCACAAGCCCGCAAATAGCGCAGATTCAAAGAATCTTAAAAGGTTTTTTCAGTGTTCTCAAAGAGCGCAATGCCAAAGAACGTTTTCTGTTTATTACCGGGGTCAGCAAATTTTGCCATGTTTCGTTGTTTTCCGATCTCAATAATTTGACAGATATTTCCATGCAGCGGGATTACGCCACGATGTTCGGGTATACCCAGGAAGAGTTCGAAAAATACTTTGCTGACCGTATTGAATTTGCCTGCCAGCAATTGAAACTGTCGCGAGAAGAACTCCTGCCGGAAATTAAACAGTGGTATGACGGTTATAGATTTCATGCGAAAGCTGAATCTGTTTACAATCCGGTTTCATTGGCTCAGTTTTTTACGAACGATGCCGAATTCAACAACTACTGGTTTTCTACGGGAACACCTTCGTTTCTGATGGAATTGATTAAAACAACACGATTTGATTTTGAAAATGTGTTGTCTCGTCCGGTATCTGCTGTCGCATTTGAAGCATTTGAGATCGATAAAATTGACCCATTGTCCCTTTTGTTGCAAACGGGTTATCTGACAATTAAGTCCCTTGAGAAAAAATTCAATATGCCATGGTATTGGCTTGATTTTCCCAATCGAGAGGTTAGTGTATCTTTCAACACCTATCTCCTGAATACCTATGTCGAAAAATCCAGAAGTGATGTTACAAATTTCTGTGAATTGTTGGCAGATGCCATGGTTAATGGCAAGACAGATCAGCTTCGCAAAGTTTTGGAAACTTTCTTCGCAGGAATCTCATATGATGTACATCACAAAGATGAGAGCAATTTTCAGAATATCTTCTTTGCTATTTTCCGCTTGCTTGGTTATTACATCACTGCAGAATCACGTACAAGTGATGGTAGGATTGATGCCGTATGTGAAACAGCCCATTGGGTGTATCTATTTGAATTTAAACTCAATAAAGACGATTCTGCATTGAAGCAGATTAAAGAAAAGGAGTATTTCAAGCCTCATCTGCTGTCGCGCAAACGAATTATGTTGATCGGCGTAAACTTCGATACAGAATCCGGAAAACTTTTCGGTTGGAAAAATGAAGAGTATCTGCAGCAGAGATATTGAATATTGAGAAAATTCTCAAGAAAATGTAAGGCTTTAGGATGAGTTTTTCCAAAAAATTTAGATAAAATGCAGGAATTGTCCTTGAGGAGCTAATAAAAATTGTGATAAAGAAAGAAGTATGCGGCATTTATGGATGTGTAAGCATGCCATTATAGGTGATTGATGCACGGAATATCAATCCACTACTCTTCTTGCCAGTCCCGGCAAGAGTCACCAGTGACAAGGTAACCAGGAATGCGTTCTCGGTGCGGTTCGAAATTCCGGGTTCGTATCATTTCGTCCAGCAACTCCACCGCCCGGGCGCACAGCGAATCCGTTGCCTGCTCCATACGATCGAATTGCAGCGGTAGAGGAGCGAAAGTCTCCCCGAGATCAAAACTGGTGACACTCAAATCATTCGGTATGGAGAGCTTGCAGAAAGCGGCTTTCTGTATCAGGTTGCTTAAAAACACACTGTTTGTCGCAAAAAAGGCGGTCGGCCGCCGAGGTGATGACAGAAGAGTAATTACATCCGTGGAAATCCGACAATCGAAACTGTCGTAAATGATGTTGTTCTGCGGTTCATAAGTCAAACCAGCCTCATCCAGTGCCGCCCTAAAACCGGCAATACGTTCCTGCTGATCTAGGCAGGTTCGGAGATCATTTGCATAGATTACACCAATCCGTCGATGACCGTGCCGGATCAGCATGGCCGTCGCTTCGCGGCTCGATTCGAAACACTCGTTGCCCACGAAGGAAAGCGAAGGCTCGCCGACTTCGCGGTTGATCTGCATCACCGGGACGGTTCGGCTCCATTCCAGCAGCAGCCGCTTCAAGGTCCCGGAAACCAGAGTCGGCATGTAGAGCACGCCGTCCGGCTCATCCTCCAGAACTCCCCTTACGACTTCGGTTTCCTGTTCCGCGGAAAGGCCGTAGATGGCCAGTTGCATGCGCATATTCAGTTTTTCCAGCGCCTCATAACAGGCGAAGATGATCTTCCGGAACAACGGTTCGTCCTGGCCGGGCAGAACCAGCACGACGGTCCGCGAAGCGTTTCCGCAACCCGGCGCGGTACGATACAACCCCTTGTTCCGGACGCTTTCGATCACTCCCTCTTCCACCAGCATCTTCAATGCCGTATTCAGCGTGGCGAGACTGACCCGGTATTCTTTTTGCAGCGAACGGACCGAGTCGAGACGCGTTCCCGGCAGAAACGGTTCGAAGCGCCGCAGCAGCTGGTCATGCAGTTTACGGTATTTGGCCTGTTTGTCCATATATCCCATGATTCGATTCAGAAAGAGAACTGTTTCACTGCGCAATATATCCCGGACGGCCGCAAAAGTCAACCTTTTTTACGGCCGCCGAAGCGAAAAATCAGCAATCCGCCAATTCGTAAAGCGAAAAAGCATAGGCGTCATGTTCGGAGAATACCGTCCGTTCGTTCTCCGGCCGGAACTCTCCGGAACCGAGCAGTTTCTTCCGCACTTTCATTCCCGCCGGATCGAATGCGCAGCTCTGCTGCTCCGCGCCATGCCGGTAAACTCCGAGCCAGCCGCGCGCCCCTTCCGGTTCACGTGCCAGGACCGCGCTCCAGTTTCCCTTGCGGGGAACTTCGCCGATCGGAAGTACGAGACAATTTTTCCATTGTTCCCGCAAGGCTGCCGTCTGTTCAAAAAAGGTTTTCAGTTCGGCACGCCGTTGCGGAGACGTATCCGCCAGAAGTCCCCAGTACAGCGGCGTGGCGAAAACCGTGGTTCCGGCGATATAGTTGACGGAATATTCCGCCGCCTGGGGCATCATTTCCAGTTCAATACGGTGAGCCGGGACGAATTGAGCGGTCTGATGGAAATTTCCCAGCGCCATATACGGGTGATAGTAGCGGTGATCCGGATAATTCCGGTCGCGGTTTTCAAGGAAAAACCGGCCGAAGTCCAATCCGAAATCGAAACCGGGCCGGTTGCGGCGCGTGATATCCATGGAAATCACAAGCCCCGGAATCTCCTGCTGCAATTCCTCCAGCAATCGCCGGTATGCTTCGTAATGAAGCTGGGCGTCGCCGCGCTGCGTATTGAATGCGGTCAACTGGTAAAGATCGAATTTGAAACGGCGAATGCCGAACTCCCGGTAGTAGCCGGTGAATTTATCCTTCATGAACCTGAAACATTCCGGTTCCAGCAGTTCCACCGGGCTGTAGCTGCGTTCGGCTCCGGCTCCGCCCTGCAGTTCCGTCTGCTGGAAGTCGTTGGTGCGCGCCAGCCAATTCCACTTCGGCGGATCGAGCATGAAATCCCGTTCTTCGGTACCGTCCCACAGCAGCATTTTCGGATGCCGGATATCGAGTCCGAGCGGATTGGCCCATAAACCGAGTTCGACTCCCAGTTCTGCGGCTCTGGCGGCAAGGGCGGTAAACCGGGCCGGGAATTTTTTCGTATCGATCTCCCCCATGAATTCGCTGAAGTAACCGTCGTCGATGAATACCGTGGATACGCCGGATTCCGCCGCCAGCTCCAGTTCGCGCATGATGACCGGCTCCGTCACGTCCAGATGCAGGGCCGGCCAGGAGTTTGCCAGAACCTCCATGCGGTCAAGCCTGCCGTATCGTTCACGCTGGTAACGCTGCAGCCCGAAGTCGTCCCGCAACCCGACGACAACGCCGTAAGCGCGGCGTTTTTCACCGCGCCGCAGGTTGTCGAAGCCAAGCCCGACCATTTCAAGGCGGCCCTCTCCGGGAATCCACAGAAAGTCATATTCTCCTTTGATCGGCCGCGAATCCGGCATCGGCGCTTCCTTGTAGATGAAGAACCGGTCCGTCAGGAAATAGCCGCCGACATTTTTCCCGGGCCGGGCCTGACGGCGGAGCAGACGGTGGTTGGAGTGGTCGGTGCTGCTGAAAAAATCGACGCATTCCGCCTGTCCCGCTTCCGTTTCGAGAACAAGATTGAGCAGCGTGGAGTAATACATCGCCGCATGATCGTTTTCGGTCGAAAAAACATCATAATACCGGAAAGCTCCGGCCGTCCGGTAAAAAAACAGATGCCGTTCCAACCGGATATCGCCGACCCGGTAATTCAGCAGAATTTCATTGTTCAGTTCTTCCATGCCGAGAAAGCTGATTTCGCCCAGGAGCTTCCGGTCCGCCGTGATCTCCTGCGGAGCGGAAACGCATAGATTCAAGCCGCTGCGGCGGTCCCGGAATTTTTTCAGAGTGAAAAACGGTTCCGGCGCAATTTCAATCTCGATCCGGTCATTTTGATAATGCAAGGTTTCCATGTCAATTCCCGTTGGGTTGTTATTCTCCGGCGTTCCGCCCGTTCACGACGCGGCCGTCGTCCGCCATATCGCGTTTCATGGTCGAAAGCGTGCGGAACATGTCGAAGATGTCCGAGATCCCCCCCCACAGGAACCAGATGGTCGCGCCGATTCCGAGGATGAATCCGAACATCACGTAAAATCTCCAAAATTCCAACCAGGCAATATCCGGCAGCCCGAAAGAGAGCTGCGCCACCGTGCCGCCGATGAAGATGAGGAACCACAGCATCGTCCACGCCGTGCTGGCGAAGAAGATCACCTTGTCGCCGAAGGTGAATTCGTCGGTGAGCCCGAGCGTCCGCAGGATGCGACCGAGGGGTTTCTGTTGAACAATCACATGCTCATTGGTCTTGTCATAAATGCCACGATGCAACATCTGTTCCAGATTGAATCCGGGCAGGCGATGGATCTTCCTGTCGAGCCAGGAAACGCCGAAGTAGAGCAGGAATCCGATCAAAGTCGCATAGAACGCAATATACTGTCCGTTGAGCGGAAAACGCTCAAGGTTGCCGCCGATCCAGTTCCAGCCGGTCGCCTGATAAAAACCTTCCGAGATATTCGGCCACACCTGTTGCAGCAGGATGCCTCCCACAGAAAGCGCAGAACCGGCGATCATCGCCACCCATGCGCCCAGCGTGGTTCCCATGCGCGTATAAAGGCCGCCGATGATCACGGCTCCCGCACCGCCGGTGAAGATGGCGCCGGTAATCTGGAAAAACAGGAAAATGTATTCGGTCTGCTTGAACAGGTAACTGAAGAAGAAGGCGAAAACGCCGACAAATATGATCGACAGCCGCAGCAGCAGGATGTGCTGCTTTTCCGTAAACGGCTTCTTCCGGAACGGCAGAATTACGTCCTGAATCAGGATGCTGCCCCAACTGTGCAGATAGGAGTCGTCCGTACTGAGCATCGCGGCGAACATGACTGCGGCGAAAATACCGACCATTCCGATCGGCAGGACTTCCTTCAGGAACAGCGGCACTCTGGCCTGAACGGCGTTCTGACCGCCGAGCTGCATGAGTTCCCCATTCACTTCCGCCGCCTGAGCGGCGAAATCCGCGTGATGGAAAAACGTGAATGCGCAGATCGGAATGAAGATCATCAAGGCGACCTGCACGAGCTGCCGCCACGTCGCCAGGAAGCGCGACATTTTGGCTTCGTGAGCGCTTTTAGCTGAAACATTGTACTGACCGCCACCCTGCCATGCGCCCTGCGTCATCAGCATGATCGCGATTCCAACCAGGAAATACCAGATATTGAAATCCTCTATCTGAGTCGTATTATATGGATTGAACAACGATTGCCCCGGATTAGAGATCTCAAAATTGGCCAGCGTCTCAAAAATCGCATCCCAGCTAAAGTTGAAAACCATGTAGATCATGAGGAGCAAAAAGGCGATATTGCAAAACTGGCCTTGAATAAAATCAGTAACCATGAGCGCAACCTGACCTCCAAAAATTGCAAAAACGACTCCCAGTCCAAGAGCTAAGAGAAGCAGACATGGATAAGTGCCGAAATCAAAAGCAATTCCGGGCAACCGGAAGGTTTCCGGCAGCTTGCAGAAATAGATGAAAAATTTGACAGATACCGCAGGGAAAATACCGTAGTTTAATATCCCGGATAGCCAACCAAGAATGCCGGAAAAAACTCGAAAATTACGGCTATAACGCACCTCGAAAAATTGAGCCAAAGTCAGACAGCGTGTTTCCCGCAGTCGATAATAGACAAAACCGGTGATGGAAATGGCAAGGCCGATCGGCCCGGTGAGAAATCCCCACCAGACCGCAGTAAAACCGGCGGCATAATACTGCTCGAATGAGCCGACAATCGTAATCGCGCCGATTCCGGCGATTCCGGAAGTAACCGTCAGCAGATACCGCCGCGCGCATCGGCTGGCGGCCAGAAAGTCGGCCGTGCTTTTCACGTATCGCTGACACATGCAGAGCACGCCGCACAGGCCGATGATCAGTGCTCCGACGATCGTCCAATCTATCCAGTGCATTCTATTTTTCTCTCTCCCAAAATGTTTGATATGTCAAAAAAATACGGCTTTCTCCGCAGCAGACAGAGCCGTATTGCAAACAGCGCCCTAATGGCGGTGTTTTCCTATTTGCCGTTAAGCTCTTCAATCAGGACAGCCGCCCTGGCCCGGAAGTCGTCGTACGTCTTCGCATCAAGCGCGTAATCGTCGATATAGCGGATCATATCCTTCAGCTTGAGCAGATCGCGCGCAGCCTCCACGGCCTGCGCTTTGGCCGGATTGTCTTTCTGCTTCTCGGCGGCGTCGCGCAGCATCACGAGGTATTCGTAATCCTCCATGCTGTCGGAGATCACCTTCAGACGGATGCTCGGCGTCGGATTCCCGTCCGGCAGGGAGTACATGAGAACTCCGTCGCCATTGACGCTGTAGCTGTTGTTCCTGAGCGGATTCTTCGTGTTGAAAAATGCCGTCGCCCAGTAAAGGATGCCGTCGAAGTCGTACTTGTAGGTCATCCACGTGAGGATGCGCCACGCGCCCGGTTTGATGTCCAGATGGTAATTCGGATAAGGATACCACGGCCCGGAGCAGGGATACCACCAGACCTCCTTGCCGGCCTCCTGCGCCTCCTTCTTGTTCCGATAATGGACCCAGTGCGACTGAGGCACCCAGATGTCGATGTCGGAGAACTTGGTGGACGGGAAGAGCGAGCAGGCGCCGGTCAGAAGCAGCTTCAGTCCGGGAGCGGCCTCTTTGATCAGCGCCATCCGACGGTTCACGAAATCGCGGCGGGTATTGCCCGGCTCATCGAAGGGATAGGCGTAGGCGTATTCGAGCAGGCCATTCGCCTTGTAGTGGTCGTAGAGCGCCTTCCAGATCGCCTTCCACTCCTCTTCGCTGTATTTGTTGTAGTCCGAAGGAGGAGTTTCCGGACCGATGTAGAAGCAGGTCGCGCCGGCGGCGAGATAGTCGCGCACCATGTCGTCATAGGCATTCGGATGGTACTTCATGGAGCCGTCCGGCTGCTTGTCGTCGTAGACCGGGCCGATCTTGCTGATCACCTCTTTCGGCAGAAGCCGGTCGGTTTTGAACACGAGCGGGGAAACGCGGTGTTCCGCCAGCATCATGCCGTACCGGTGGATGGTCTGCTGGAACTCTTCGACGGAGCGGTTCTTGCCGTTGAAGTAAAGGTTGTAGATCTCGCGCTCCCAGATGCAGAACGCCGTGCGGAGGCTCTGTTTTTTCGGAATTGCGAAGTCCCAGACGCGCAGCGAGACTTTGATTGTCTTGACGGCCTTGCCGTCCGCGGAGACTGTCACCGTCCCGGCATACTCCCCGGGCGCGGCGTCCGCCGGCACCTTGAAGCCCGCCCAGACGGCGCGGACCTGCATCGGGTCGAGCGACAACGGGGTCAGCGGATAAAGCGGGTCGGGATAATCGCCGGTTCCGTTGACGACCGGGTAGCCGACCGGGTCGGCGATCGCATATCCCTCCCGGTAGAGCTCCCAGACGGAGGCGGGCAGCACCTTGCCTTCGGCGTTGCGGAATTCCGACGCCCGAACGGTGATATTCCTGACGGCATCCTTGCCCGTGAAGAGTACGATCTGGAAGTTTTCGCGCTCATTGCGCGCGGCGGAGAGCTTGATGCTGTCATTCCCGCCGATCCAGGGATTCGTGTGGAAAATCCGCTCCATGGAGTGGACGGCGTCGACGCCGAGTCCTTTGGTCTTCGCCTGCTCCGCGGCGATTTTTTTCGGGGTTTCCGTATCGACCGGGAAGAAGCGGTAGCGGTTGCAGAGCAGCATCTCGCCGTTTTCACGGAGAACGCGGAGCGTCACGCCGGGGCAGTTTTCCGGGAAATCATAGGAAAAACTGCCGTTGTTCCCCGGAACTTTGACCACTTCGCCGTTCTCAAACGTCAGCGTGACCACGCTGCCCGGGGCGGCGGTGACCGCCATTCCCTTCTCATCCAGGCGCTCGAGCCGCACCGGAACGACCGGCTGCGGATTCAGCCGCAGTTCGGCGAAATCGTGGGGCTTGAGCAGCTGCCCGCGAACATGGCTGAAACCGCTGAACTCGGCGTGCCGTCCATCCGGGCGAACCGTTCCGTTGTGGCTGAACGCACGGTAGGCGTTGAACTTGTAGCTGTATTTCGGGTCGAAGAACTCCTTGAAGAAGGACTCCGCAGGAATGCGGCACTCGAGAACCCACTCTTTCTCGTTGATTTTCGCCGCGTTCTTGATCCTGCCGGGATTGCCCCGGTAGCCGCTGCCGTATTCGGCATCAATGAAGTCGAGCGTGTTCCCGCCTGTCGCATAGACCAGCCAGTGGACCACGTCAAGCTCGCCGGGAGCCATGAAGAAGAACTCGAGACAGTCGTTGTAGGGCAGTTTGGGATTGATTCCTTTCACGTTGGAGTCGCTGCACACTGCGGCGATGTAGATGAAATCCTTGTCCCACTTCATATAGAACTTCGTCTGTTCTTTCGCCAGACCGTGGTCGTTGCTCAGCTGCAATCCGGTGAATACGGCGGCATCGTCCCATTCCGCCGGCGTCATCACGCCGTCGATTTCCGGCACTTTGCCGGCGGCGGGAATTTCAAGGAAGTTGCCCGCCGACAATACGGAGACCGCTCCGCCCAGTAACAGTGTGGAGAAAAATTTTTTCATTTCGATCCTTTGCTTATTTGGAAACAGATGACAGGGCTTCGTAAAGTTTTTCACGCCATTCGAGATAGGTCTCGGGCTGCGACATGACCGGATAGAACGCGTTCTCATCCATAAAGGTCTGATAGGTCGCTTCGCGCGGAGAAGTCGCCGTGATCTTCATATTCGGATCGTACTTCTTTTCCGGGATCAGCTTCACAAGTTCCGCGAGCATCTGCCGGTGCTTTTCCGGACTCTGCTTTTTAAGCATCTCCAGAACCGTCCAGTCCTCCATGCCGTCGGCGAAATTCTTGAGCCGAACGGTCGGAACCGGCATTCCGTTTTCATCCGCATAAATGTAACGGCCCTCTCCGGCGCCGTACTCCTCGACCGGCCTGGCGTTTTTCCCGGTGTTGAAGTTGGCCGCCCAGTGGAGAATCCCGTCGAATCCGAAGCGGAAGTTCGCCACGGGAACCATGCGGATCCCGGCCGGGGGAGTATCCTGATGCAGGTTCGGAACTGGGAACTGCGGGCCGGTGCAGACGTAGCTCCAGACCGGGATTCCCGCCTGCTGCGCCCTGCGCGTTTCCGGCATGTTCACCCAGTGGAACTGCGGAATCCAGAGACCGACGTTTTGGATTTCCGGAAGCGGAGAGTTCTGGCTGCCCATGGTCGCCAGCCAGCGGATTCCGGAGTTGTCCTTCACCATTTCTCCGACGCGGTTGATTTCGTCAAGATGCTGCATGCTCCATTCGTCGATCGGATAAGCGACGGCATCTTCCAGATATCCGTTTTCCCGCGCATGTCGTCCGACCTCCTGCCAGATGAGATTCTGGTCCTTGCTGTTCCGCCAGACATCCACACCCCGGTAATAGGGGCCCATCACCACGGTGGAAAGTCCCTTTTCGCGGAGATGATTGACGAGCCGGTCGTAATACGTCCAGTTGATTTCGGCTTTGCCGTCTGCGGAAATCCTGTAGTTCGGATAGACCGCGTTCCTGACCCAGGCGGCGACAAGATCCCCCTGGTGCATGACGACCGGATTGAGGCGGTGTTCAACGAGCATGTCGGCATAGGCGGTCAGGAGGCGCATGAATCCCTCCGCGTCGCCCTCCAGCAGATAGGTCTGAAGATCCCGCTCCCAGATGCTGACGATCGATGGGATGATGTTACGGGTCGGAAGAGCGAATTTGTAGACTTTTACCTCAAGCGGCAGGGCAAGCGTCTTGCCGTTGTCCGCCGTGATTTTGATCTCGCCAGAGTAAACGCCTGGAGCTGTGTCGGCGCCGGACTTCACTTCAAGCCAGAGCGGCAGGAACTTCTTCCCGTCTAGCTGATAGCTTTCCCGGGAAATGAGTTTGTCCGGAACCGCCGGATAGAGGTACATCCAGTGACTCGGCTTGGAAAGCGGCGTATATTCCGTCTCGCTGATTTTGATCTCGAACTTCCCGGCGGCACCGGCCGCATTCTTCAGCTCCTCCGGCAGCTCGACGGTGAATGACCGCGGTTCTTCCGACTGCGGGAAAACGAGAAGCTGAAGATTTTCCCGTTCGTTGCCCGCCATGCTCAACTGTGCCTTCCGGAACGGCTCCTGCAGAAGAACATCGTCCGGCATGACGCGCCGCATCGGGCTGACCGACTGGACGAAAAAGCCGGCGTCGGTGCCGCAATGGAGATTATTCCCCTCGTTGAGCAGTTCTTCCGCCTGCGGCAGCAGAACATTCTTCGCGGTTTCGTCGGAATCGCACATCTCCACCGCTTTGGAAAACTCGGCAAAGCGTCCCTGCCAGGCGGCCTCGCCGGCAATCAGTTTTCCGAGCTTCCTGAGCTGTTCGCGCATCTTGAGCAGCCGGACCCTCTCCCAGTCCGTCTTCGCGTATTTCAAGAACTCGACTTCGTCCATCGTGCCCTTGAAATTCAGCCACTTGTTGTTGAAGTTGGCCAGCCGCCCGCCGATCATCACCGTCGAACCGGGTTTGACCGGGCCGCACTGTTCCGCCTTGACTGAACGGATCTTCCTGCCGTCGAGATAAACCGCCAGTTCCTTTCCGTCGTAAACAAGCGCGAAGTGGTACCATTCGTCGTAATCCAGCAGACGAGGATGTGCGTAACCGTCGTACACCCGTCCATTTGTGCCGGTCAGCTCATACCAGCTGAACCCGCGCCCGCCATTGGCGACGAAATAGGTGTTCCGGTGGCGGACGGCGGGGAAGCAGGCCGATCCCGGCTCCGCCTTGAACCAGAAGGCGACCGTCATCGCGTCCGTCGGCTGGTTCTCCGGCGTGAAGGCGAATTCAAGCCAATGGTTCTCGCCGTCAAAACGGGCTCCGCCGCCGACAATTCCCGGGGCGGGAGTACAGTACCCCTTGAGTTCCTGCCCGTTGACCGGGGAAATCAGCAATTTTGTCTGGTCGTCGAAATTCCACTTCCCGGAAACCTTGTTGTCGCTGTTCTCCGCCGCAGCCAGACAGGAGGCGGCCAGACAGAGCGGGAAGCATTTTCGGATTACGTTTTTCATGATTGACTCCTTTCCCCCAAAAAGTTGTTTGTCCTTCGCCCACGGGGCTCGGCCCCCGGCTTCGCCGGACCACTACTTTTCGGGGGCCCCGCTCTTCGGCATTCCGTGCGGCTTCGCCGTACTCATGCCTCGAGAAAGGCATTGTTAATGTTTCGACGGTATTAACATACCGTCTCCTGTTGTGTAAATAAAACGCGCCGTGCCGGTGCACGGTGCGGACGTCGTTTCGGCCGCGGACTTCGCGAACCGCCTCCGCTTTTTTCGCAGGCTGCCGCGAAATCCGACGCCGGAACATGCATGCCAGTGAAAATCCTCCAGCCCTTGCGGTTAAAACCAGCGTCTGTTTCCTGTTGTGTCGCCGCTGAACAGTTCCATGCGAGCATTTCCATCTACCAGATTCTTCGTCTCAGCCGTGACATGCCCGTCGAGATAACCGATCAGCGCGGCTCCCTGATGACGATGTGGTCCATAATAATAGAAAGGAGTGCAGCCCCCATAAGCAATGCTTCTGTCCAGATTATTGGTACAGTTGCCATTCAATGATTTCGCCTGCCACTCTTTTTCCAGTACGCCGGCAGTGACGCCCGGATACCGGAAAAAAGTCAATTTTACTCCAACCGCTTCTTTGGTATTTTCTGTTCCCCATATCTTGGAACTTCCAGCCACATTTGCCGTGATCTGGAAAGTCGGAACGTCACAAGCACCAGCGTTGTTTGCTACGGCAGCGTCCTCGTTATACTCCGTGCAGTGCCATTGCTTGTTATGATTGTTTTTTTCATTCTCCTCCGTCCCATGGTCGTAGAAAGGGTAGTAATAGGCATTACCTAAAACATACTTCCATTGATTGCTGTCTGGTCCGTCATGTGGGAAATAGTCCTGGCTGTCTCCCGCATACATAAAACAGGCGGAGGATAACTGTTTGATCTGATTGACGCAGGTCGTTCTTTTCGCACTGGCTCTGGCTTTGTTCAAGGCGGGCAGCAGCATCGACGCGAGAATCGCGATGATCGCGATCACCACGAGCAGCTCAATAAGGGTGAAGCTGGTACTTTTCCAGCCCTTCGGATGGAGTTTTTCTGTTGACATTTTCGTTTCCCTTCAGTTGCTTGGGGATATAAAAACTTTCCTTTTCCTTGAAAGACGGCATATCAGCCCGATTCGGAGGGGAACCGCAGGAATCCCCGATACACGGAACGGCATTCAGCAGCTCCCGGCGCGGCCGGAAATCGTGCGAAACGATCATTTCATGCAGTATTTCCACCGCCCGGCCGCAAATTTCCGGGAGAGGCTGCTCATACCGTTCGACCGACAGCGGCAGCTCCTGGAACGTGTCGGCGATGTCGACGCAACTGACGCTCAGATCGTCCGGGATTTTCAGGTTGCAGAAACCCGCTTTCCGGAAAAACTCCGGCAGATAGGCGCTGTTGGTCGCAAAAAACGCCGTGGGGCGCTCCCTCCCGGAAAGCAGCTCGATCACGTCGGAGGCGAGCCTCCGGTCGGCCGGGTCGAAGCAGACGTCGAAGGCGCTCCGGTGTGGAATCCCGTGCCGTTTCAGGGCCGCCAGGAATCCGGCAATGCGCTCCTGCTGGTCCAGAAAGATACCGCTGTCCTTCGGCTTGATCAGTCCGATTCTGCGATGGCCGCACTCGATCAGCCGCTCCGTCGCTTTCAGGCTCGCCTCGTAGCACCGGGTGCCGACGAATGAAACTTCGGCGGCGCCCGTTTCGCGGTTGAGCTGCACGAGCGGAATATGCCCGCACTCCTCCCGCAGGACCTGCTTCAGCCTGGCGGATACCTGCGTAGGCATATAGAGGATGCCCGCCGGCTTCTCCTTGAAGGCGCGGCTTACGGTTTCAAGCTCGTCGCGCGGCGTAAGTTTGTGAATCATCAGCTGCAGGCGCATCTTTCCGGCCTCCAGCGCCTCGTAGCAGGAGAAGATGATCCGGCGGAAAAGCGGCTCGTCCCGCCCCGGCAGGATCAGGATGACGGGGCGGCGCACGGCTTCACCGGAACCGCCGGCGCGGAAAATCCCCCGCTTCCGGACGCTTTCGATCAATCCCTCCTCGGCCAGCAGCCTCAGGGCGCTATTCACGGTCGCCAGGCTGACCCCGCAGCTCTCCCGCAGCGCGCGGACGCTTTCGAGCCGCTCACCGGGCTCCATCCGCAGGACGCGCTCGCGCAGAAGTTCGTAAATATGCCTGTATTTTGGTTCGTTGCTCATGTGCTTCTGAATCGAAACAATTTTTATTCATCTGTTTTAATTATACTATATTTGGGACTTAATGTCAATAGCCATTTAAAAAATATTGACAAAAAAATCACGTAAATGAAATTTGATTTTATGACGTATCTATTTTTATTATACTTAAAATAAAAGAGATATAAATATGATAACACGATATCAATGGAAAATGTCAAGTTTTTTCAATCATGATTCGATATAGATATTATTTTAAACGAACACTCTTGAAACGCACTTGAACCGGTGATATATTCTCCGTATTGTGACAAATCCGTGATTTTTTCATGGTTTGCAGGTAAAACAGGCCCGGGTTCAATACAGAAAGGTGTGTAATCTATGTTCAGGTCGTGTTCTATTGCAGTTCTTGTCGCATGTCTCGTCGGAGGCTGCGTAAGCATGGAACCGGTTTCTCAGGTGGAGGCGGTTTACGCGCCAGGCCTGCGCGTGGACGCGGAGATGTCCGACCCCGCGTGGCGGAAGGCGCCGGAATACCGGCTCAGCCGCTACCGGAATTTTCAGCATCTCCCCGAAAAGACGGTTGCCGCGATCGAAGCCGGAAAATACGAGGTCCGGGCCTTCGCGAAACTTCTTTACGACGATGAAAACCTTTATATCGGCTGCCGCATTGAAAATGATGACATCTGGACTCTGGACCGGCAGGACCAGCTGCGTCATTATCTCACCGGCGATGTGTTTGAAGTATTTCTGAAACCGGAGGAGGGCAACGCATATCTCGAACTCTACGCGACGCCCTCCGGCAACAAGTCCGCGTTCCACTTCCCGAGCCGCGCTTTCGGCGGTACGATTCTGATCGACCAACAGAAGCTGATGCCGGGGATCGAAGTCGTCTCAAAGGTGGACGGCACACTGAACGATTCCTCGGATGCCGACCGGGGCTGGACTTCTGTCATGACAGTCAGCCGCAAAGCCGTCGAAGAAAAACTGGGAGTTCCATTGGATTCCGAACGCGTCTGGTACGTTCTGCTGGCGGGCTATACCTTCTCGGGCAACCGCACGTTCGGGGAAAACTTTTCCTATCCACTGCTTCCACAGCTCAACTATCACCTTTACGAATATTACGCGCCCCTGACTTTCCGATGACCGCGACATCACAACTATCTCTGAACGAAAAAAGGATATGCGAATGAAACTGGATTTCCGGATCGACTGGGGATATCAATATCTGTACTCCCGCCGCCACTATCACCCCGTCTTTCTCTGGGACGGTCATCTGGAATGCGACGGCGGAACCATTGCGGAGTGCTATGCGCTCAACTATCCCGTAATCTGGTACGGGCCGGGCCATTGCGCCCATGAAACCCGTCTTGCCGGACCGTTCTGGAAAAGCAGGACCCGCAGGGGGCTGGCCGGCATCCGGATCGTTGCCGAAACGGAAGCGGACGCCCGCTTCCGTCTGGTCACCGCTTCCGGCTGTTTTTCCTTCGGCGTCGATGAGCTGCGGCGGAATGGAAGGCTGGTGTTTCCGGTCGGCCCGAAGTATCTGGGCTGCCATGTAATCGTGACTCGGACGAACTTTCTCTGGTTTCGGCCGGGGCCGCGTCCGGGCGAACAAACCTGGGAAGCGGACGACCTGCCGCTGCCGCGTCATGACTGGGCGCGGATGAGAACCGCCTGGCTCGCTCCGGGAGAGACGCTGGAATGGGAAGCCGATCTGCCGGAATCCGCCGCCGATTTTACGGAATACATCCTGCATCTGGAAGCGATGGCGGCCCCCGACTACACGCCGGGCAGCGAACGGCAGGTGCATGATCTGTATTCATTGGCAGTGCTTTGCGACGACCGCCCCGTCGCCCGTTGCGCCCACTACTTCCGGGAGCACGACACTTATATGCAGATGCTGGAGGATGTCTGGGTGCGTTTTCAAGCCTCGCCGGGCAGGCGCCGTCTGGGAATCAGGAACGAAAATCCGCACTTCCCGCTGTTGTTCAGCCGATTGACGCTCCGAACCGCAGGCTATTCCCATCTCGAACTTTCTCTCCCCAGCTGGGCATTGACTGGAGAACCGCTAACGGGCCGGATTTTCGCGGTCAAGCCGGACTCCACCGTCGTCCGTTGGCCGGGCGGTTCGCGTGAACTGGTTTTGCAAAAAGGCTGGAACGAGTTTCCGTTCTCCATTTCCGAACCATTGATCAATGCGGAAGTTTCCACCGGATCAACGCGGGGGATAATTTCGGCGGTATATGCTTTGGAGGAAGAAAAGTTTCCCGTTACCGTCGGCTTTGACCTCACCACGGTGCCGCATGACGACAACGGTTTCATGGACTGGCTGCTCGATTACACCTGGCGGACGCGCCTCGGAAATCTGGTGGTGTTCCGTTCGTTCCGCTGGCAGGCTCCCGGAAATTACACCCCCGTTCGGATCGCGCCGGAATCGCTGCGTCGCTGGGGAGAGTTCTGCCGCACACACCACATCACGGTGGAGGCCGCCAACCAATATGAGGACGGCGCGCTGATTGCGGCGGCCGGGGAAGCGCTCCACTCTGTCGGCCTTCATGAATATCCGGGAGCGGTCTATGCCCGTGATCCGGCGGAACCGTGGAGTTCCGCGGATATGAAGGAGGCGGCGGAACACTATATGGCCTATTTGAAGGCCGCAGTGGACAAAACGCACGAAATCGCTCCCCGCGCCGCATTCGGAGATGCTTCGGGTGGGCACCGCTACTGTTATCTTGCCGGCGCGGATTTCATCCGAACGGAAACGATGGTGCCGCACACGCAGCATATCTGCTCGCAGGCCCGTCCTGCCGCCGAAGCGCTCGGCTCCGGGGAATGGGGCGTTCACATTGCGATCCAGCATGCGATGCAACCCTATTTTGAAACCCATCTCGGCCAGTATTTCCTTTCACTGTATCAGCCGTGGATGATGGGCGCCTCCATGATTTACGAGGAGGACAGCCTGTTTCTGCTGTTCAAGGAGGAGCGCCAGTGCTGGGATGACCGCCTGACCAAAGGCAAACGGGATATGACGCGCGACTTCTTCCGTTTCGTGAAAACTCATCCGCGCCGGGGACGGAACCGGCGGAACATCGCGTTCCTCGAAGGGCGTTACGCCGCGCCGTTCAACGGTTTTATCTGCGATTCGGAACAAACGCCCGACTATTCCGTCTGGGGACTTTTCGGCAATCCTGCGCCGGAGTGGGGACACGGCCAACCGGAGAAGTGCCGCCAGTTGCTTGACGTGCTGATGCCCGGCGCAAACACGCATCCGCTGCGCCAGCGCTGTGACCGCCGTCGCTTCTTCTTTTCCGGGACACCTTACGGGGATTTCGATGAAGTTCCGGTGGAAGTAGGCGCTGAGTATCTGCAACAGTACAAACTTTTACTGAATCTCGGTTGGAATACGATGATCCGTGAGGATTACGACAAGCTTTGCGAATTCGTCCGAAATGGTGGTACTTTGTTTACCGGTCTTCCGCAATTCAGTACGCATATCCGGCGCGACTTCCTGAAGAATTGGCAGGAGCTGGCTTTGTGGAACGGCGGCGATCTATCCGAACTATGTGGTGTGGTGGTCGGCGGTCCCGGTCCCGAATACTCCGGCCAGTGGAATGCTGCGGGACGCGAAACTTTCCCGGAACCACAACTTTCGTCAGCTCCCAACCGTTCCGTGTGCGAAGACGGACCATGCCGCCTTGCGGCATTAGAACCGAAAGGAGCTGAAATTGTCGCTTGGGACGCGGCCACCGGGCATCCGCTGGTTCTCCGTCACCGATTGGGAAAAGGTATCGTTTACCTGTTAGCCGCTTGGGCTTACCCGGGACATGAAGCTTTACAAACGCTATCAGCCTCATGGCTCGCCCACCTCGCGGAGAAGTGTCGTGGCGAATATTACGTCGAGGATTCTTCGCGGGAGGTATTCTGGACAAGCTGGGAAGAACCATCCGGAGTCCGTTACCTGATGCTGTTGAACACCGATTGGACTCAACCGGGAAACATCAAGGAAATCAGAGTTCACACACCTGCCTTTTCGTTCGATTTCAAGGTAAAGGAACGCAAACCATCTATAATAACGCTTCTGCCTTTTGCCGCAGTGGTTCCGGAACCAGGAATCCATCTGGAGGTGCTGTCATATTCCGCACTTCAAGCTCACCTTAGACTCCACGGAACAGTGGGAGCGCTGACGATATATAAAGACGGTGGTCGTAGCGACCAAAGAGACATCCCCCTTACGGATCGAACAGTTCAAGGATTAATCCTGCATAAGGACTGAAATCAGCAAATAGCTTAAAAATAAACGCATCCTGTGGAAGTTGACTGGATTGACGTTGGACTGACGGCGTATCACTCCTTTGATCTATGCCACTACTTTCTTGACGATTCACCTATTCTAGCGAAGCCACAAAAAAGATGATTTATAAAGCATAATGTATATTTAACAAGTAGTATCTACCAGGAGTTCGATAAGGGTAAATCTTGGTCTTCTGTTCATGATTCACTTTCCTTATTCTTAGTAGTTTGTATCATTTATGAATGAAAAATCATACTGTAAAAACATCAGAGAAAAATCATTGACCATTTTTCTTCTCCGAAAGAGCAGGGGATGGTTCCGCAGAGGCTACATTCAACTCCCCAGAGAAACTGCATTGGGGAGCAAAACAAATTCTCCGTCCGGCGACTTGATGGTAATCCGTCGCGGTGGACTCTCCGATCCACAGCACCTCCTCCGGCGAGAGGTCCTCCAGCTCGAAACGGTAGTAGAGCCGTTCCGGAGCCGGGGTGATGCCGAGATAGTGTTCGTAAATTTTGCTGACCAGCGGCATCAGGTCCGGGGTGTTCACAATGGTGATCGACGGGGTGTGGACGCGGGCCTGTTCCGGACTGCCGAAGGAGACCACGGCGATATCCTCCGGAACTCGAATCCTGTGATCGGTTAGTGCACGGATGACGCCGCGGGCCGCTTCAACCGAGGTGCAGAAGATGGCGTCAGCCCCGTCAAGCTTCCCCGCCCGCACCAGCTGATCGGCATAGTGAATCGCGTGAACGAGGGAGGGTTCGGGCGGAATTGTGCGATCATCCCAGACCATGCCGGTGCAACCATACTTGGTCAGAGCCCGTTCCCACGGCAGTTGACGCGAGGAGGGGCGGTTGAGATTGGGCTCCACCGTGAAGAAGTCGATGCGCCGGCAGCCGCGCTGGTGGAGAAACTTCACCAGATGCCCGATTGCTTCGATGTTGATTCCGTCGAAACAGCGGATGCCATAGCAGGTCAGGTCGTTGAAGAGAGAGATCATCCGGTCGCTGCGGCGGCGGAGTTTCTCCAGCAGCAGCGGGTGGAGCGGGCTGATATTGAAGAAAATCATATCGAAATCCTGATCCAGCGTCTCGTACACCACCGCGTCTTCGCTGTAGCGGAAGGGGATATCTTGATAACTGCACCCATATTTGCAGGCGGCTCCGGCGATGGCGTTGCGCCATTTATCGGAGAGGGCGATGGCGCTGTGGTGGAGGTAGGCAACCCGCAGTTTGGGCGAGTCCCCCGGTGCGCCGGGAACCTCCAGCCGTCCGTTGGCGGCCCGGATTACGGTGCCGTCGTCGATCAACTTCTGCATCGCCTGCCGGGTGGTCATGTAGCTGATCCCGAACTCCTGCATCAGCTTGGGGGCTCCCGGCAACGCGCCGGAAAGGTAGTCTCCGTGCGCAATCCGGCGCTGGAGCACCTCGGCGATCTGTACATATTTCGGAGTTCCTGTCATTCAATGCTCCGTTCTTACAATTTTATATCTAGATAGTTTTCTGTTTATATTATAGCAAAAATTCTGATCGATGTCAATACCCTGTCGAAAAAAAGTATGAAAATTGGTTGGAAGGCCGACGGCATAGCGGCGACCGGCCGTGGAGCGGGAGGAGCGGGCCAGGGGCGCCTCGGAGGATCCGCCCGGAGAGGTGAGTTGGAAAACGCTTTTGCAATCCATTGGCAGAGATGCTATTTTATTTGCATGGAAATCACGGGGGCTTGTGGATCATGGCGAAGGATTATTTTTCTCCTTACGGCACGTATGTCTTCGGCTGTCTGCTGCCGCCGGACGAGCTCGAGAAACGGCTGCGGAATGCGTGCCGGAGCTGGTCCTTCTTCGGCGCGGGTGAATTCCGGAATTTCTTCTTTTGGCGGACTGCAAAAGGGATCGTGCTGATTCCGTACCGTTATATGCAGAACACCCTTCGGGCATGGCTGCATCTGACAGTGGAGCCGGGAAGGAACGGTCGCGGTTCCCGGATTCAAGTTGTTGCGGCGCCGCTGAATCTGCGGTGGTTGAACTGGTTCTTCTGCGGCTTTCTGGGTGTATTTGTGGCGGCTGGAATCTACACGCGGACGTGGCCGGTTCTGATTGCTCTGATTTTCCTGCCGTTGAGCCGGCTTTTTCTGGCGATATGCCGACAGGGCGCGGAAGAGGAGCTCCCCCGGATTCTGCGCGGATTTCAAATGCTCCTGAATCAACTGGAGAAATAAAACTTTCTCGTTACGGGAAGAGCTCGGTGCGCGAAAGAATGTTCGGTGCGATCAAGATCCGGGTGGGGTGGCTGACCGAGGAGTTCATGATCAGCGTCAGTTCTGCAATCACCCGTGAGGCGAGTTCCCGCTGTGGCTGGACCGCAGAAAACCGGAGGAACGGGCGGTTCTCGAAGGCCTCCGCCTTCAGATCAAACGCCGCGGTCGGGAGATTCCGCTGCCGTAGAAACTCTACCAGCGGCGGCGCCGAGAACGAATAGTGGTAGAGGACACCTGGAGTTGTGAACAACAGACTGTCGCAGCGGGAGTTCCGGATGAATTCGAAGAACCTTTCGTGGGAGTAGTTTTCGTCAATCCGGTAGATTCGCTTATTCGGTTTCAGCCCCGCCTCACTCAATGCCTGAGCATAACCCAGCGCCCGCTCCTCCGCAGAGGGGAGCCGATCAGCGATTCGAATCAGTGCGGGCCGGCGGCAGCCGAGTGCGAGCAGGCGGCAAGTCAGTTGATGCGCTCCGTAGAAATGGTCCAGCGAAACGGTGGAGCAGCTGGCGTCGAGGCGGCATTGATCGAAGAGAATCAGCGGATATTTCTCCTCAACCAGCTGCCGTACCAGTTCCCGGCTCCGTTCCTTCAACCCGGGATACAGAATCATGCCCTCGCACTCCCGGCGGATGACCCGAATCGCCTGCGCCTCCTCGCCCGGGTTGAACCAGGGATAACGACGCAACCGGAACGCATATCCCAGCCGGACGACCGTCCGCTCCAGCTCCGGAAAGAACTCCGGCCAGCCGTTCCCCGCGGCAGGGAAAACCACGCCGATTTTCTGCTGGCGGCTCTGGGGGTCATTCGGCGCAATCTCAGGCGCCAGCAATGTTCCCCGTTTCTTGATCCGGCAGATACGATGGTCCGCGTCGAGCAGTTCCAAAGCATTTCGCACTGTTCTGCGGCTGACGCCGAAAAAGGCGGCAAGTTTCTCCTCGGTGGGGAGGCGCCCCGCCATACGCCCCTCCGGAGAGAAAATATACTCTTTGAGCACATTGTGCAGCACCATGTAACGGGGCAGTGGCGACGCAGGGTTCACGGAATCCGTCCGCCGCCGGAGAAGCCGGGCTATTTCTCCACTGTTCAGGATGGAAAGCTGCCGCGCAAACATTTCATCCGGAATCAGACGACAGATCACCCAGGTGAACCACGGATCCTTCGTCGCCGCGTTCCGGGCAATCTCCAGGGGCGGAGCGGAATCTCCCGGTGTCTGAATCGAATTCGCCATGCGGAACCTCAGCTGTTATTCTGCACTCGGTGTCTAAATATAAGCGATTTTTCGTCCGATGTCAATCAATTCAGCGCAGATGAAGTGCCGGTATTTTCAATATGTATCTATTTTGTATCTTTTAAGGAGATTGTTTTTTTCGTCAGAATACGGTATAATTAATTCAAAACTCAGGAACCCATAGGAGAATGAGGTATGGCGAAAAAATTTGATTCAGGCTGGCGAAAGAAATCCGTGTGGGACGGAAAATTTTTTACTCTGATTGAACTCCTCATTGTGATTGCCATCATTGCAATCCTCGCCGCCATGTTGCTGCCGGCGCTGAACAAGGCACGGGACTCCGCGAAGAACATAGACTGTATCGCCCGCACCAAGCAGTTGATGCTGGCTATGACCTCGTATACTGATGATAATGGAAATTTTCTGCCGTACATCAGCGGAAACGGAGCAGGAGACTCCTCGCAGCTCGCTTACAGCGGAGGAACCATCCCCAATCTGCTCGGCAAATATCTTGCCGCCCAGTCGAATGAGAGCCGCGAGAAGAAGGCGGCAGTCTGGGAGTGTCCACGGCTGCCATATACCAGAACAAACGGGGTAAACCGCGATTTTTTCTGCGGCAAGTGGCTGAACGGCTGCCTCTTCACCGACCGTTCAGGGACACGTGGACGCAAACTGGTAAACATCAAAACCCCGTCGGCCAAAATTCTCTTTATGGATACGCTGGATACCGTTACCGGAAATTACGATTACAACCTCTATTTCCGCCCCAGCCGGACTGGATACGGTTCATTCTCCGTCACACGGACCGGAGCGCATCAGCCCGGTAACGGAGCCGCGTTTCTCGACGGCCATGCGGAAGCGATCCTTCAGCATTACTGGATGAACGGTACGATGACGAGCGTGAACCTCACTGCTTTCAACGCTCACGAGGAGTACCAGCCCGGTGCCTCAGGAAATATTCCTCTGTAAATGACGAAAAGAAAGGATGTAATCGATGAAACAGGTATGTTTATCGCTGATCTTGTTTGCCGCCTCCCTGCTTCCGGCGACAGACCTGCCCGGATGGTTTTCCCGCAATGAGAACGGGCGGATCGGCATGGGAGGAACCGCCTTGTCGCTCACCCACCTCTCGCCCCGCTGGAAGCAGACTTCACTGCGTTCCGCCGGGAAGGTCCGCTTTGCCGACGAGGCGGGCACGCTCACTGCCGAAGGGGCGTATCAGGGAGCGAAATTCCGAGAGACATTTACCCCGGCCGGGAAGAACAAGCTTCATTACGATGGGGTATTTTCCGCATCCGCCGAACTGCCGACACAGGCGCTCTTTCTGGAGTTCCAGATTCCGGCGGGCATCGCGAACGTCTCAATCGACGGCGGGAACATCGCGCTCCCACCGCGGTTTGACGCGAAGAAATGGGTGATTTTCAACAACAGAAAAGTGGAGGAATTCTCCATGCCGCTCCCCGACGGTTCCGTCTGGACTGTGACCGGCAGCTTCGTGGTGAGAATTCAGGATCAGCGCCGCTTCAATGCCGGAATGAAGGCTCCCTTTGCGGTCCGCTTCTACTACGCGCCGGAAGAGGGAAGACTGGAAAATTTCCGTCTTACCGCCGATTTCCGGCTGGAACGCGGCGGAAGCGCGGCGAAACTCCCCGACTGGGTCCGGCTGGAAAAGAGCGGCGTGCTGAAAATCGAGACTCTGCCCTTTACGGTGGTCCACGCCGCTCCCGGCTGGCAGTGGTCGCGCCAGAGCAGTTCCCCGGGAACGAAACGGACCTTCCGGGAGGGCGTCGTCACCGTTTTCGGCAAGTTTGGTCTGGGAGAGCTCCGGGTGACGGCGGAGCCGCTCACTCCGGCGGCGTTCCGGTACTCCGCGCAGTTCTGTTCCGACCGGCCGTTCCCGACCCTGCTGCTGGCCGTGGAGTTCGCCCTCTCCCCCCGTGCGCGGCAGATCGAAGTGGACGGCCGTAACCTCGAACTGCGTGCCGAATATGACGAGAAGCGCTGGGTTCCGGTAAACAACCGATGGGTCCACACCGTCACATTTCCGCTCGACAGCGGCGCAAATCTGAGCATCACCGGCGATTATATCCTGCGCATTCAGGACAACCGGAAATACAATCTGCCCGGATACTCCGTCCGGCTCTACTTCTCGCCGTCGCAGGGGGAGCTGACCGAAGCGAAGTTCACGGCAAAATTTGAACTGCAGCGGCTCGGCGCACAGCCGGTGAACCTCGCTCCTGCGGCAAATATGGGATTTATCGACGAAGTTGCCGGCGATGGACGGGGCGGCTGGACCGATCAGGGTCCCGCCAACGACCTGCGCATGTTCAAGCCCGGGAAACTGACTGTCGGCGGCGTGGATTTCACCGTCGTCGATCCCGCCGGAAACGGCGGGCGTTCGGCGGTGGTGCTCGGCCGGAAGTTTCCGCATGAAGCGACGGTGAAACTCTCCGGCTCCGGACGGTGGCTCTTTCTGCTGCACGCACTGGCGTGGCCCGGTGGCAAAAAAGCCGGGGCTCTTGCCGTCACCTTTGCCGACGGTTCCAATCAGGAGATTCCGGTGGAGAATGGGCGCGACGTCGGGAACTGGTGGGAGCTGAACAACTTCGCCAATTCTCTCATCGCCTGGTCGGCGGAGAACCGTTCCAGTTACATCGGGCTGGGGTTCTCCCAATTTGAACTGCGCCGGAACGATCCGGTGTCTCTGACCTTCCGGATGGAAAATCCCAAGTGCTGCTGGATGATCGCCGCCGCGGCACTCGGCGAGAAACGTCAACCGACGGAAGGATTGGCGAAACCCACCTACATCGTAGAAAACCGCGAATGGATCAAACTCGACTTCCTGCCGGATGTGGTTCCAGGGTCTCCGCTGGATTTCTCGAATCAGCTGGACGCTCCCGCCGGGAAATACGGTGCGGTCCGGGTGTCGCCGGAGGGGAACTTCACCTTCGAACGGGCGCCGGAGAAACGAATCCGGTTTGTCGGTACCAACCTCTGCCTCTCCGCCAACTATCTGCCGCACGAAGAGGCCGATCTGCTGGCGGACCGGCTGGCAAAGACGGGCTTCAATGCGGTACGGTTCCACCACCATGACGGCGGCCTGCTTCGACGCGGCGCAAACGACGGCCTCACCTTCGATCCGGCGGAACTGGACAAGCTGGATTATCTCTTCGCCGCACTGAAAAAACGGGGCATCTACCTCACTACCGACATCTACTGCAGCCGCCGCATCAAAGCCGGAGATGGAATTCCGGAAGCGGTTCTGGAGAATCCGGCATTCCAGATGAAGGCGCTATTGCCCATTTCCGCCGCCGCACTCCGGAACTGGAAGGAGTTCGCGCGCCGCTGGCTCACCCATCGCAACCCCTACACCGGCATGAGCTGGGCGGAGGATCCGGCCCTCTATGTTGTCAGCTTCGCCAACGAAAACAACCTCGACTTCTGCTGGAATACGGTGCCGGAAATCGGCGAACTCTATCGCAAGGCCTTCCCCGGCTGGATGGCGGAAAGATATCCCGGCGAACCGGCGGGCAAGGCGGATCCCGCGGTCAACCGGCGGTTCCGCGAATTCCTCTACGAACGCCAGCATCGATGCATTCTCGATCAGATGAATTTTCTCAAGAATGAACTGAAACTTGTTGCACTCTGCACCGATCTGAACATGCAGAACCGGGTGCCGCTGGCGCTGATCCGGAACGATCTGGATGTGGTGGACAATCACAAATATCACGATCACCCGAGCTTCCCGGTCAATCTGTGGCGACTGCCCAACCAGTTCTACCAGCGTTCGGCCATCAGCCGGTTGGGGAATGAAGTCCCTCTGCTGCTGTTTGCTCCGCGCCTCTTCAACAAGCCGTACGGCATCACGGAATTCAAGTTTTGCCCGCCGAACCGCTTCCGTTCCGAAGGCGGGCCAATGATCGGCGGATATGCCGCACTGCAGGGCTGGAACGCGCTCTACCAGTTCGCCTGGTCCCACTCCCGGGAGGGGAATCTGCGGTTCGTCGGCGGCAGCACCTTCAACTACGCCGCGGAACCATTGGCGCAGTTTTCGGACCGGCTGGCGATGTTCCTCTTCCGGCGGGGCGATGTCGCCCCGGCGCGGGCGGCGTTCGGCTGGAGCGTGCCGGAGAATCTCTGGAATTCCGATGCGCCGGAAGCCTATCCGCCGGAGTTCAGCACTCTGGGGCTGATCTCCCGGGTCGGCACCATAGTCGGAGAAAATGCGCCGCAGGGGGTGCGGCTGCTCACGCCGGAACAGGCAGAAGGGAAAGCGCCGCTCCCCGACAGCCGGATCAATGCCCTGCGCAACACCCTGCTCGCCCGTCGGATCGCGGAGAGCGATACCGGTGAACTCCGTCTCGATGCCGGACGCAATACGCTGGCGATCGCCACTCCCCGTTCCGAATGCGTGACCGTTGCGGCAGGATCTCTGCGAGCGGACCGCCTGAGCATTGCCGGAGCGCGTGTTCCTCAGACGGTGTCGCTCAGCACACTGGATGAACGCCCGATCGGGGAGAGCGGGAACATGCTGCTCTTCCACCTGACCAATGTACTGCCGAACAAGACCCGTTTCTCCGACGAGCGGATGACGCTGCTGGAGAGCTGGGGGGAACCGCGCCTTCTGCTGCGCCGGGATCCGGTCAAGGTCTCGCTCAAGCTGGATCCCGGAGTGCCGCCGACGGTCGACGCGCTGCGTTTCGACGGGAGCACGGCAGGAAGGGTGGCGTCGAAGTTTGAGAACGGCATCCTCTCCTTTACGGCGGATCCCGGAGTGTTTCCCGGCGGCGTGATGGCGTACCTTCTCTCCCGCCGGTGATCCGGGATCGTTTCTGCGAGTGGAAACAGTTTCAACTGATTGAACTAGAAAAAGTGTCAGAAAAAGACGGCGGAAAACTTAATGCCTTCCAAAGATTTCCTCCGAAAACTCGACGGAATCGGCGGAGTGACTGCTGCCGCCTGGAATCAACGGAATTTCTTGTATTTTTAAAATTTCTCTCTTGATTTTTTCTATAGGACAGCTTAAAATATAAATAGCCCATAGAGTTTGGGGATTCTTGGCGACATGCTCCGGGAGTACTGGTTATACATCCGGGGCATCTCTTTTATAACCTGCTGTTATTGCCTCTTTTCAAACTTCCGGAAAACCTTATCAAAAGAAAACTCGCAAAGATCAAAATCTTTATTTCAATTTCAACGAAAGCGAATCCGGACGTGTGGAACACCGGGAATTCGGACGGCGGCCCTATCCTGGAAAATGGGCGTTCAGAAAACTGAAAAAAAATTTCATACTGTTTTTTTAATGCGGACAATTTTCTCGCCGAATATCCGTTAATAAAAAAAATAGTATTGAATTATGCCGGAATTACCAGAAGCTGAAACAATCGGACGCGCTCTCAAACGCGTTATAGTCGGTCGGAAAATCGTTGAGGTCCGTGTATTCTCGCCCGCTATGCGGGAGCCGCTCACCCCGCTGCTCGACGCGGAACTGCCGGGGCGGCGGTTCGTCGACGTCCGCCGCCGCGCCCGCTATGTGATCGCCGAACTGGATGACGGCCGCGCGTTGCTGATGCACTTCGGCATGTCCGGCGTGGTCCGCGTCGAACCGGTCACTGTCCCGAAACGGAAGCATGAACACCTGTTTCTCGTGCTGGATGACGACCGGGCGTTCCGTTTCGAATGCACCCGCCGCTTCAGCGTGTGCAAACTGTGCCGCCTGCCGGAGCCGGGCGGCTGGCCGCGGGAACTGGATGGCATCGGCGTCGAACCGCTTACGGAGGAGTTCGATGAAGAGTATCTTTTCCGTCTTTCGCGCAACCGGCGCGGCGCGGTGAAATGTTTTCTCATGGACAACGCCGTCGTCGCCGGAATCGGCAACATCTATGCCGCCGAGACGCTCTTCGCCGCCGGAGTGGATCCCCGGCGCCAGGCGGACAGCCTGACGCGGAGCGAGTGCGGCCGGATCGTCCGCGAGGCAAAGCGGATTCTCGCCCGGGCAATTGAACTTGGCGGAAGTTCCATCTCCGATTTCCTCAACGTCGATGGTTCGGAAGGGAAATTCGCGCAGGAGCTGCAGATCTACGGCCGGAACGGGCAGCCTTGTCTCACATGCGGCCGTACGGTGGAGTGTGTGCGGCTCGGCGGACGCAGTTCCTGCTACTGCCCGCACTGCCAGAAGTAGTGCCGGAGTGAAGAAACTCCGTTTTTTGAATTCCATACAATTTGCAACTTCGGTTTTCCGTAGTATTATTAATAAAATACACAGGAGTTGAGTGCGTTGAAAGATTTGCGGAATGCGGTCGGTGCAATGTGTGCGGTCCCCATGCCGGGAGTCACCGCATTGCATGCTTTGGCCGGCGAACTTCGGGCCGCCGGGCGGAGTGTGCGCTCTCTGGCGTTTGAGATTCCGCGTTTCGAGCCTCCGGCTGGCCTGCTTGACAGTTGCATCGAGTGGCTGCGGCAGGGGGAACCCGGAGGGGCTCCGGCGGCCGGTCTGCCGGAACTGCGGCGCGCTCTGGCGGAGAAACTCAGCCGGGACTGCAAAGTCCCTTGTACCGCGTTAAACCTGGTGGTGACGCCCGGGGAACGCTTTGCCCGGTTTGCCGCGATTGCCGCGTTGTGCGGGCCGGGAGACGAGGTGATTCTTCCGGTTCCCTGCCGGATGGAATATCGCGCTCTGGTTCACGCCGCGGGTGCAACCTGTGTCGAGCTGCGCACCCGGCCTCAGGAGGGATTTGAACTGGAGCCGGGGCTGCTGGAAGCGGCGGTGACCGGACGGACCCGGCTGTTGATTTTGAATACGCCGTCCTGGCCGGCGGGAACCGTTTACCGCCGCGAAACGCTTGAAGCGCTCGCCGCGATTGCGGTGCGGCATAACTTCATGGTGTTGTCGGATGAGTGTCTGGCGTCATTCATCGGTGAACCGGACCGGGCGCATGTGAGTTTCGCCTCGCTTTCAGATGAGGCGGCGAACCGGTGCATCACTTTAGGCGGATTTTCCGCCGGTTGTTTCATGGAGAATCATCCGGTGGGGTTTGTCGCCGCGCCGGAGTGGCTTTCGGGGCGGATCATCGCGCTGCAGCAGCTGGTTTCCGGCGGGGCGTCGGCGCTCGATCAGCACTGTGCGCTGGCTGCGCTCACCGCTCCGGTGCAACAGGAGATGGCAGAGCTCCGGCGCGCGATCGTCGAAAATCGGGAATGGTTCTGCCGGAGTCTGGAAACGGTTTCCGGGCTGGAACTCTTCCGGCCGGCGGGCGGGCTGTCTCTGCTCTGCGGAATTGCCGGTTTCGGCATGGATTCGGATTTGTTCTGTGAACGGTTGCTGCGGGAGGAGCTGCTCGAAGCGGTTCCCGGGCGGGAATTGGGCGCAGAAGGGTATATCGGCCTCTCGTTTGCCTGTCCGGCGTCTTGGCTGAAAGATGCCGCCGGCAGTTTGGCCGCGTTTTGCGGAAAAATATTTCGCAGTGGATTGAACAAGGAGGGTTGTGTATGAGAAATTTTGGATGGTTCCTCTCCGCCGCGATGGTCGTTTCGGTCCTGGCCGGCGGGTGTGCTTCCACTTCCGGAAATGGTTCGGAGGAGAAGCCGCGCCCCGAACTCATGTCCGGAGAGGGGCGCGAAGATGCGAAAAAACTGGCTGACGAGTATGTTGCCGGTTTCGTCGCAGCCTTGAAGGAGAACAACTTCGACAAATTGAAGGCGGTGATCCCGGCGAATTCCAAGACGAAGGTCACTCCCGAGATGTTCGAACAGATGAACAAGGAGCTGACGGAGACGATGGGCCGGCTCATCAGCGCTCAATATGTGACGGATCTGGATAAAAGCATCGTCCGCGATTATGTCTGGAAGTTCACCTTTGAGAAAAAGGCCGCCGGCGGGGCGATCAAAGGGCAACTTGTCCGCAATGAGCTTTTCTATATGGTCCGGGTCGGCCGGCTCGATGGAAAATATGTAATCGCAGGCACCGGATTCCGGTTGTAAAGCCGGACGGAATCGGAATGCATGTTATAAACGAGGTGGACAATGAAAACGTTAACGGAAAAACAGAAGAATATTCTGGAATTCATAGAGGAATTTCTGGACCGGGAAGGGATGGCACCCACGGTGTACGAAATTGCCGATCATTTCAACATCAAGACTTCAACGGTGTTTGCGCATCTGCGGGCGCTTCAGCGTAAAAAACAGCTCTCGCGCAGTTCCAAGGCGCGCAGCATCAGCCTGATGTCCCGGATGCGGGGCGCCCGCGGTGTGCCGCACGGCGCGCTGATGATTCCGCTGCTCGGGCGGGTCAACGCCGGAGCTCCGGCGGAGAGTCTCGAGTACAAGGAGGGGGAGATCTGTGTTACGTCGGCGCAGGTCAACGACTACCCGCTGGATCAGCTCTTCGCACTGCGGGTGCAGGGCGAGAGCATGCGCGACCTCGGGATCTATGACGGCGATATTGTGATTGTCGCCCAGACCGGCAACAAACCGCGCCCGGGCGATATCGTCGTGGCCCTGGTTCAGGGCAATGAGGTTACCGTGAAAAGCTTCTTCCCGAAGACCGGCGGCAGGATTGAACTGCGCCCGGCCAATCCGGAATATGACGTACAGATCTATCCGGCGGAAGAGGTCGCGATTCAGGGGCGGGTGATCGGCCTGCAGCGCAAATACTGAAATGGTCGCTTCTTTGTGCGGAACTCCTCCCGGAGTTCCGCATTTTTTATTTAGAAAAGCTCTCCCTGAACCATGCCGCCGCTCTTCTCCTCCGGCCGGGGAGGTTCTGGCGGTTCGGCGGCCGCCGCGGCGAAGAGATCGTCCGGATCCGCTGTTGCGTCAGGGGGGAGCTCCTTCAAAATGCTTTTGAGTTCATATTCGCGGCACAGGCCGGCGATTTTGTTCCAGTCCGGCTCATTCCGGTGCAGCAGGGCGTCGAGGTTGCGGAAGCGGGCGGGCAGATCCTGCCGCAACTGAATCAGTTTCCGGTTGCGACGCAGAAGCTCGGCGGTGCCGGCAAGTTTCTTTTCAAATTTGGAACCGGCAAGCCGTTCCGGGTGATCGATCCACTGTTCGATCGGGCCGAACTGGGTGAGCAGCTGGGCCGCGCTTTTGGGGCCGATGCCGGGAACGCCGGGGATGTTGTCCGAACTGTCGCCAATCAGGGAGAGATAATCGACGATCAGGGAGGGGGGAACCGAGAATTTTTTGACGATCTCTTCCGTGCCGCGCTCCTCGAAACCCGCGTTGCCTGCGGCGGGCGAAAGCATGTGCACCCGGTCGTCCACCAGCTGGGCCAGATCCTTGTCGGAGCTGACGATGCGGACCGGTGCATCAGTCGCGGCCCGGGCAATGGCGGCGATGAGATCATCCGCTTCAAACTCCGGCTCCTCCAGCAGCGGCCAGCCGAACGCTTCGGCCATGGTGCGGATGGCCGGAATCTGGGCGCGGAGCGCATCCGGCATCGGCGGACGGTTCGCTTTGTATTCCGGATTGAGTTCCAGACGGAACCCGACCTTGCCGCAGTCGAAGAGCATCGCTCCCCGGGCGGTGGAATAGGTCTGCTGGATGTGGAGCAGCAGCCGGGTGAAGACGAAAAGCGCATTGGTCGGCTCCCCCCGCGAATTGGTCAGCATGCGGATGGCGAAGAAGGCGCGGAAAATCTGGCTGTAGGCGTCGATCAGGATCACTTCGTCGGGCATGGCGGATTCTCCGGGCGGACGCTTTCGATAAAACGGGTCAGTTCCGTTTCGAGATGGGGATAGAGCCGGTGCGGTTTGGAATCGGGGATCCAGATGCCGTGGCCCTCGTCTTCGGTCGAATATTCATAGTAGTCGACCCGGCACCCGAGAGCGCGCCCGCGGTCGCGGAACCGTCGTGCGCTTTCGACCGGCACCACCTGATCGTTGTCCCAGTGGGTGAGCAGGACCGGCGGAGAATCGGGCCGCAGGTATTGGAGCGGATTGGCCTCCGTCTGTTTTTCTTCCGTCGGTTCACCGCCGAAGAATGGCTCGTAACGGAAGCTGTGCAGCGCAAAATCGCTGGTAAGTTCGTCGATTCCGGAGATGGAGATGATTCCGGCAACCCGGTTTGGCGGGAGGCGCAGTCCGGTCATAAGCGCGAGATGGCCGCCTGCCGAACCGCCGCAGATCAGAAGTTTGCACCGGTCCAGCCCGGCAAACTCCGGCACTTCGCCGTCGAGCAGAAATTTCGCCGCCATGAGGCAGTCGTCGCCGCAGGCGGGCCAGGGGGCGATGGTGGTCAGGCGGTAGTTGATGTTGAAGACCGCCCAGCCCAGCGAGGCGATGAATTGGGAGACGCCGCAGAAACTGGATTTGTCCTGGGCGCTCCAGCCGCCGCCGTGAATGGTCAGAGCAACGGGGGCATGTTCCGGGTGTTCCGGCAGATAGAGGTCGCCGAGACCGCGCTCCCCGGCAGCCGGATTGTAACAGAGTTCCATCGTCATATTCACTCCTATGATAAAATTCCACTTCGATGCCGGGAAAGACTCAATTTTTTACGAGT
>URVC01000055.1 GCA_900551245.1 uncultured bacterium
CCCCGATGCCGAGCGGTTCCAGCCACTTGGCGAAGTTGATGGCGTGCTGCTCGGCCAGCAGTTCGGTCGGCGCCATCAGCGCCACCTGCTTGCCGTGCGCGATGGCGCGCAGGGCGGCCAGCGCGGCCCGGGCGCTGCCGAAAAGTCCGCCGGGGACGGTTGAGGGAGCCGGCGCCGGAGCCGGTGCCGGGGCGGGAGGCGTCTGCACAGCGGGTGCGGCCGGTATCGCCGTCGCCGCGGGGGCGGGCGTTGCCGGAAGTTCCTCCGGTTCGCGGTTCGCGGAGGCGGGGGTGTGCGGCTGCACCGCCGGGAAGTTGAAGATATGGTTCCGGAAGAGCGCGTGCCAGTCGGAGAAATAGATGACGATCAGCCCGCCGGTGACCAGCGTCCAGCCGAAGATCATGGTTCCTACAGCGCCGATCAGTTTGCGGAGGACGCCCTCCTGCAGGGCGAATTCCTCCACCGGCGGCGCGGCGAGAACCTGCCCGATGGCGCCGCCGGAGAGGGCCAGCTCGGGAACGCCGGCTCTGCCGATGCCGAGGTGATCGGTGACATAGACGAAGGGGTAGGGCGAGAGTGCGAAGAGCAGCATCAGGCCGAAGAGCAGCATCAGCTCCCCGGTGAAGAAGAGCAGGGGGCGTCCGGCGCCGGGCAGAAAGGCCCGCACCGCCCGCAACAGCGTGAGAAAGAGCAAAACGTAGGTGGTCAGCCCGAAGAGATTGAAGAGCCAGTAGGCGAGGAAGGCACCGAGATTCCCGATCCAGTTTTTCGGAGGGGCGTCGATTCCGCCGGTGATGGAGGCTCCGTCAGCGGGGCTGTAGGAGAGCACGGCCAGGAAGATCAGCAGAAGTCCGGCAAAGTAGAAGATGTAGCGGACCCGGAAATTGGATTCCTGCAGTTCCGTTTCGCCGCTTCCGGCCGTTCCGTTTCCCATAATTCCGATCCTGTATTACCTGGTGCAAACTCAATCGGATGTAATATACCGCGCCATTTGCGAATTGCAACAAAACGAAGTCGATTTGCGGAAATAAATCTCGACGTTCGTTCTGACGGCGTGGAAGAAGGCGCGGGGATTTCCTGCCGTTCTTCGCTCCTGCCGTCCGGCGGCCGTTCTGCTTCTGGGAGGAAGAGGGGAATGTTTTTTTCAAAAAAAACGTTTTATCTATTGACATTTTATTTTATTTGTTGTATAATTATAACAGAACGAATCCATTTAAAAAATGATTTCTTTCAATTATAAGTTACTTGATAAAACGTTTTCCTGATAATTTTCCAGGATTGGAGCATGAAAATGGCAGTTGCCCGTACAGGAATTAAAGATGTTGCAAGACTGGCGGGGGTTTCGGTCGCCACCGTCTCGAAGGTGTTCAATCCGTCGCGGACGACGAATATCCGGATGAGCGAATCGACCCGCCGGCGGGTGCTGGAGGCGGCGGAGCAGCTCGATTATACGCCGAATTACGGTGCGACGCTGCTGCGTGGCCAGAGTTCCCACACGATCGGATTTTCGCTGTCGCTTCCGGCGGAGGTGGGGGCGATGTACATGTCGGATTATCCGCGTGAAATTCTGAACGGACTGGGACAGGCGGCAGAGGCCGGAGGCTATCAGATTCTGCTGATTCACGGTGGCGATTACCGCAACTACATGGACATTGAGCGGATTGACGCGCTGGTGATCCTCGGGTTCCGGGTGATCAGCAACGCCCGGCAGGCGGAGATGATCGAAATGTTTCAGCGTTTCAACCGCCGGCAGTATCCCTATGTGGTGATCAACAACAGCTGCGATGCGCTGCCGGTTCCGTCGATCAATCTGGATAACCGGCATGGTGTGAAGCTGATCGCCGAGCTGATCCGTCGGAAGGGATATTCTTCGGTCGGTTTCGTCGGTGAGCTCACCTCCAATCCGCAGTCCCATCTGGTCGAGCGGGAAAATCTGCTCCGGGAGTTTCTGGCAGGCAGCGGCATCAACTGCGATGAGAGTGTTTTTCTGAATGGTGCACGGCCCGGTGTGCCCGACCTGCCGCGGACCGGGCTGTACAGCCATACCGACGGAATGGAGGCGGTCCGGCTGCTGCACCGCCGTGGAACGTTGCCGCGCTGTCTGGTCTGCGGCAACGACACGATTGCGCAGGGGGTGATCTGTGCGGCGGCGCAGTTGGGAATCCGCATTCCGGAGGAGCTGGCGATCATCGGCTTCGACGATCTGCTCTATTCGCAGTTTTTCAATCCGCCGTTGACGACGGTTCATCAACCGTATGAGGAGTTCGGGCGTCTCGCGTATGAGTACGTGATCCGCAAACTCGCTGACCCGGATCACTTCGCCCAGATCGAAATCAAACCTACGCTGATGGAAAGGAGCACCACATGACAAGATCCAGAATTTCAGGCTCGACCGCAGTTTTGCAAGTGAATCGGTCGGTAAAAATATTCACTCTTATCGAATTACTTATCGTAATTGCGATCATCGCAATTCTGGCGGCCATGCTGCTGCCTGCGCTGAACAAGGCGCGGGAAAAGGCGGCCCAGACAAAATGTTTGAACAATTTTAAAACCATTGGACTTGCGATGTTTCAATATCAGGCGGACAATCACGACTGGTTTCCCGGTTATACGGAATCAGGGAAGAGCAACTGGACCACTTCGCCGCTGGAAGGGCGCTGGTTTCAGAAACTCGAACGTTACACCGGCAATTTTTTAATTTTCAATTGCGAAAAGCAAATGCGACCAGGGTCTGCCGTGAAAAATGTCGATACCGACGGCATTCCGCGTGGTCGTGCTGTCGATGGCGGTGTCTGCAACAGTGCGATCAACTCCGCGCTGTTCAAAGCCAATGGAATCAAATATTCCCGGATCGAACAGGTGGCCAGAAGTTATTGGAGGAAACCTTCAGCTCTTTCGCAAGTTGTTGTCATGGATGGTGTATTCAATATCTATTCTTCGCAGGATAGTGATTCATCGATGGGCAGTTTGTTTGGAATCAAATACCATTTTCTGCACGGGGAATTGACAAATGTCCTGTTCCCGGATGGGCATGCTGCCTCCAAACGACTTGCCGATTTCCAGCGTAATGCGTCCAACGAGAACATGGATTATGTTCAGATGATCTATGTGATTAATTGAGGAAGAGATCATGAAGTTTTTTCTTTTTTCTCTTCTGCTGTTTTCCTCAGTTCAGATATATTCCGCGCCAATTCTGAAAGAGGACAGAATCGAGTTTCCTGTGCCGAAACTGGGAGTCCTGGAAATATTCTGGCCGGGCTACCGAGCGGAATCCGATGACCGGATGCTGTCGCCGAAGATTGTTGAAAAGGGGGAGCATCATGCGGTGCTGCGTTTCCCCGACGGAGATCTGCCTGATGTGAAGATCACATTGCAGAATGATATCATCCGCCTGGAATACGGCAGCGGCCGGACCGGCACACTGCACATACGCTTGACATTCCCGCAACGGCCGGGGAGGAATTTCAGCTGGAGAATTCCTGGAAAGCAGATGGATTTTCGTCCGCTTCCGGCAGTTTTGCAGGAGAAGCATCATATCTGGCGCGGCCGGGCGTCAGGATTCGAATTTGCGGAAGAAGATATCCGTAATGTGGTTGTCACATGGTCGCGGGAATCCTATTGTGAACTTCAGGACAACCGCAAGTGGAACTGGCCGGTCTTTCAGCTTGACATCTTTCGGCCGGTTCCGAAAAAAGGAAAGCGTGACAATCTGGAAATTCACCTTCAGGCTGCCGAGTCGAAGATGCCTCGCTCGCGAAAAGGGCCCGTCTGCGATCGTTTCGGCCAATCGATGAAGGTGGAATGGCCCGGGAAGATACGTCGGGACGAAGAACTCAAAGCCGATCTCGTCTCTGATCGCGCATACTACCGCTCGTTCACACCGTTGGCAACGGATGCATTCGGCGGAAAACTGGACAGCGAGATTCACTGGAATGCCGGCGGTTTTTTCAAACTCGGCAAATACAATGGGCACGATATTTTCATCTCGCCGGACGGGAATCCTTTTTTTCAGCTGGCGGTCTGCACAGTTGCTCCGTGTGATGATTATACCTATGTCAAGGGCCGTGAAGATCTGTACCTGGAGCTTCCGTCTCGGAAAGCTCCCTTTGACAAAGCCTGGATGAATCCGGACGTTGTCTCGTTTTACATCGCGAATTACATTCGAAAGACCGGAACGCCTTTCTGTTTGGCGGCATGGAAACGCGATGTCGTCTATCGGCTCCGGCAATGGGGGTTCAACAGTCAGGGGGCTTTCCGCGATACGCCGGAACTGAATCGGAAACTGCAGTTCCCGTACTGCCCGGAGCTGCCGTTTCAGGGGGTCCCCTGTTTTATCGCCGATGTGTTTGATCCATTTTCCCCCGATGTACGCGAGGCGATTGACCGGAATTTCCGCAGATTGAAACGGGACGCGAGCAATCCCGTGATCATCGGTTACTTCTCCGGAAATGAACGGAAATATTCGGAGGTTGCGGCGCGCCTTCTCGCCTGTGACGGCAACGTGGCGGCCCGGCGTGAACTGGTCCGATTTCTGAAAGAACGGTATCAAGGCGATGTGGAGCGGTTTTCCGCCGCCTGGAATCTGCCGATCCGGAACTTTGCCGAACTGGAGAAGATCCATCCGGATTTGAAAACTCCTGCCGCCTGGAACGATTTGAATGAGTTCATGGATCATTTTTTTGACGCCTATTTCAAGCTCATTCATGATACTTTTCGAAAATATGACCGGAATCATCTGCTGCTCGGCGCCCGTTTCCTGCCCGGACAAACGCGTGTGGAGGCTGCGGTGAGAGCCGCAGGAAAGTACAACGATGTGTTCAGTCTCAATTATTACAGTTATGAGATAGAAAACCACTTTCTGGAACGGATTCATCGCCTTTCCGGGGTGCCGCTGCTGCTGAGTGAGTGGCATTTCGGTTCTACCGAACAGGGGTTGGCCGGGGCAATCCGGCCGGTTCGAAATCAGCGGGAGCGGGCTCTTCACTACCGCCATTATGTGGAACAGGCCGCCGCACTTCCTTTTGTGGTTGGAATTCAGTGGTTCAGCCTGCTTGATCAGGCTCTGACTGGACGATGGTTTCAAAAGTATCAGGGCGAGAATATGAACATCGGATTCCTGAATGTCGCCGATCGTCCGTACCGTGAACTGGCTGCCGCTGCCGCCGAAACCAATGGTCGTGTCTATGATATTATCGCCGGAAAAATCGAGCCGTTCAGCCGAGTTTCCGGCCTTGTCCGGACTGCGCGGCAACCGAAGAAAACGTTCATTCCGCGGGCTGTTGAAGGGCATAAGGTCGACGGCATCCGTTCTCCGTGGCCGGGACGTCCTGCCGAGCGGCTCGGCAGGCTGGACCTCGTACACGGTGATAGCGCTTCCGTATCCGCTGACTTCTGGCTTTGCTATGATCAGGATTTTCTTTATCTTTATGCGGATGTAGCGGATTCTACTCCAGGTATGAATCCGTTTTCTCCGGCTCTCTTCTGGCAGGGAGATGCTGTCGAATTGTTCTTTGGGCCGAATGAGATAACGAAAGACGGGCAGCTGCGTTTCGGCGACTGTCAGCTCCTCTTGTCCGCCGGCGGCAACAGCCGCGGCTACTGGTGCAACCGTCGGGAGCAACCGCCCGTGAAACGTGTTGTCCGCATTTGGACGGACCGGAAAGGTTACACCATGGAAGCCGCAATTCCGTGGCAGGCTCTCGGAATCAAACCGGAGAACGGAACAGAATTCCGCTTTGATCTCGGCCTTGACAACTTTGACGGAAAACAGCCGCAGAAATGCCAGTTGATGTGGTCTGGAACCGGAAGGAACAGTGAGGACCGTACCAACTGGGGGACTGCGGTCCTCGTCGATTGATGGGCTGAAAAAACTTGCGCCCGGCGCGGGGTTCCGTGCCGGGCGCGTCTTTCGGTTTCGCCGGTGCGTCAGTCGAGGTCGGCGATGTGGCAGGGGTAGCCGAGTTTCTTGCGCAGCGCGTCAAGATCGAGCTCCCACGCCTCGCACTTTTGCTCGATCTGCATCGCGGCGGCAAGTCCGCACACCTGGCCGGTCATCGCCACCGCCGGAATCAGCCGGGCGGCATCCCAGGCGTCGCCGATCGCCGAGACCGAACGGCCCGTCACCAGCAGCGAACCGATGTGCTCCTTCGGAATCATCACACCGAACGGAACCTCCCAGACGATCCCCGGGCCGGAGATTCCGGCGATCATGCCGATCGAATCCGGTTCCGCCCGGTTGTACTGCTGATTCTGCATCGTCCGGTCCCCCTCGATCGAATAGATCTTGCGAAGGAGCGGCATCAGCGGCAGTTTCACCGGGAACAGCGTCTCACGGTCCGCCTCCCCGCTCTCGTACGCCTTGCGGTAATGTTCGCGCATCACCCGGTGGCTCTTGAGCACGAACTCCGAAACCGATTTCCCGGAAATACCGTGGAAATAGAGCTTCTCCCGGTCCTCCCCTTCCGGCAGTTCGACGTCGTGAAGCATGTCCGCCCGGCCGGGAATCGGCGTGAACTCCCGCGTCACGTTGGAGCCGAACAACCCCAGCGGAATGTTGTCGAAGGGAGAGCGTTTCTGACGTTTCTCGTCGTAGTCCAGCATCCAGGTGGCGAGACAGTTGTCGTCGGTCCGGCAGGAGGCTCCGGCGCGGCGCGCAAGATCCGCGTCGCCGGTGGCGTCGATGAAGCACTTCGCCTCGATGCGGAGCCGGCCGCTCTTGTTCTCCACCTCGACGGCGGCGATTCTGCCGTTGTCGCGTTCCACCGCGCAGAAGAGGGTGTCCAGCCAGATGTCGACGCCCGCCTCTTCGAGCGCTTCATCGAGCGCCAGCATGAAGGCCGCCGGACTGAACGCCGCCTGAAGCCGTTCTTTCGTTTCCGTGTTCCGGCCGTTCTTCCAGGCGGCGGGAATCCGCCCCGGCCCGTAGAGCAAACTCCGGTGCAGCAGTTCTTCGGAGATGCCGAAGGTGACCTGGCGGCCGCGGCCGTCGCAGAGTGGCAGATAGAAGTAGATCAGCCCGGCGGTGGCGAGGCCGCCGAGCAGCACGTTTTTCTCCATCAGAATGGTTTTGCAGCCGCAACGGGCGGCCTGCAGGGCGGCTGCGGCTCCGGCGACTCCGCCGCCGATGACCGCGACATCATACTGTTTTGCGGACTTCACGGGAAACTCCTTTCCTTTTGTCGTTTGATCCATAACATACCACACATTCCTTTAAAAGAAAATGGCATTTTTTCCGGATTTTATGTCTCTGCGTCCAAAAGCGGCTTGAAAAGCACGTGGAGACAAACTATACTTTCTCCATGCAGAAGATCAATATCAGTCCCGGCCAGATCTTTGACGGAATCCACGTCCGGCTGCTCCGCGTTGCCACCGGAGCGATCACGGCGCGCATCCCGTCGTGGTGCCGTTGTGGCTACCCGGAATTCATTCTGATCCGCGAAGGCGCGGTCCGGAGCGAGTTCAAGGAGGCGCCCGGGCGGTTCATCGAGCGGCCCGCCCATTCGATCATCCATTTTCCGCAGGATTCGATCCGCCGCACCTGGCTGGCGTCGGAGGTGCAGGCCCCCTATGTGTCGTTGACCTTCTCCGCCCGGAGCGATCTGCTCTTCGACCTCTTCGGGCTGTTGCAGATTCCGGATTTCATCCGCTCGGAGGAGGCGGAAACGATCATGTGCCGGCTTGTTCCGCTTGTCGGGGCGGAAGCGCTCGCCGATCAGCTGCTCGTGCAGGAGCTGCTGGTGCGTTTCCTGCGGATTGTGGTCACCCAGTCGACGATTCGCGAAGAGGCGGTGCGCTACTGCCGGGAACGGTGGTTTCAGGAGGTGGCCGCCTGCATCGACTCCGATCCGGGGCGGGCGTTTTCGCCGGGGGAGCTGGCGAAACGGTGCGGCATGTCCCGCCAGTCCTTCTACAGCAAATTCAAGCAGGCGACCGGAATGGCCCCTCTGGAGTACATCCGGCGCAAGCGTCTGCGCGAAGCGGAGCTTCTGCTGCTCGACGGCGACGCCGGAATCGGTGAAATCGCGGAGAGGCTCCGTTTCGCCGACCAGTTCCACTTCTCCCACCTCTTCAAGAAGGTGTACGGCATGTCGCCGCTGCGCTTCCGCAAGGCGGGGCGGGAGCGGAACCGTCAGCTTTACCGGAGTTGAATCCGGCTCATTTGGTGTCGTCGAGCGGGGCGAGCATCCGCTTGATCCGGTCGGCGATCCGTTCGGCCATCAAGGTTGCGCCGAGGTCGTTGGGGTGGCAGTTATCGATGGTGCAGTCGTAGCGGAACGGGCCGGAAAAGAGCGTCTCTCCGTCGAGGAAATCCACAAAGCGGTCGCCTTCGTCGAGCGCGTGCAGGAAAGTGCGCATGACGATCTCCCGGCGCCGTTTCCCGTCGGGGGTGTTCATGAAGTCGCAGCGCGAGGTGAGCAGCACCGGCAAGGTCGGGCAGAGTGCGCGCAGATGGCGGAAGAACGGCTCGTGGGTCCGGGCGAGGAACTCCGGATCGGGCGCGTTGTGGTCATATTCGAGCACCATGGCGACCGGGTCGACGCCGGCGATTTCATCGGCGATGTGAAGTTCCCCGAGACAGGCGCCGCTGAACCCCATGTTGACCATGGGCAGATCGAGCAGGCGGGTGATGATTGCCGGGTAGTTCATGCCGGGGCGGCTCACCGCGCCGCAATTGGTGATGGAGGAGCCGTAGAAGAGGAGCGGCTTCTCCACCCGGTGCGGGGCAGGCGGTTCGATGCGGCAGCCGGGATCGACGCCGATCCGGATGCTCCGGACCGCGCTGTGGAGCGGAAAGTAGAGCGTGTACTCCCGGAATTCCCGCGTCCGGGGCAGCGGCAGGGCGGAGAAGAGCAGTTCCGCATGCGGATCCTGTGTGGCGGGGAACTGGTTGCCGCAGAATCGCTTCTCCGTGCCGGAGCCGATGTAGAGGTCGAACCCGGTGCTGGCGCGCCGCTGGGGTCCGGCGAAGAGTTCGTCGAAGGTGACGTCGAGGGCGATCGCGGTCGAATCGGTGACGAAGCGGAGCACTTCGCCGGCCCCCTGAAGACTCATCGGGATCACCGGCGGCCGAAGGCATTTTTCCGCGGCCTCCTGCGGCAGGCGGCGGTGTCGCCCCTCCGCGTCGACGAAGGGGACGCCTTCCAGAACAAACGGGGCGGCGAACCCGTCGTGAAAGATCATGTCGCGGCCGTTGACGCTTTGAGGTTTGTAGTTGGCGTCGAGATCGGAGAAATCTTTTTCCGGAACCATTTCATTTCCCTTCAAATATGTTCCCGGGCGCGGCCCGGTGGAATTTTTTCTGAATTTAAGATAGTCTCTTTTTCCGGTTTGGCAATGGCGAAAGGGAACAAAAATTTCCGGATTTGCATTTTTGCGGGGAAACGCCATTCCGGGACGGGGTCACGATTCCTGAGTGCGGTATTTCTTCCGCCAGGCGTGAGGAGAGAGCTGGTAGCGGGTCCGGAAACAGCGGGCGAGACAACTGCTGCTGGCGAAGCCGGTTTGTTCCGCAATCTCCCCGACGAAAGGTTCGGCGCTGCGTTGCGACGAGGGCTGTTACATCATGGAGAAGACGGGGACTTCGCAGTGCAACGATACGATCCGGTGAGGAGGGGAGCGCGGCACGTCGGGGTTTTCCGGTGATTTTCACTCATCTGCGGCGATTTGCAAATTTACAAATCGCAAATTCATGCTATATTATCTTTTTCAGAACTGTTTTTGCATGGATTCAAGATAATCACAGGGAAAATGACCGTGAAAGAAATCAAGATCGGAATCATCGGGTTCGGGACCGTCGGCGCCGGCGTCGCCGCCAACATCCTCGCCAACAGCGACGTGATCGCCAGCCGCGCCGGAGTCAAACTTGTCCTCGCCAAGGTCGCCGACCTCGATATCACCACCGACCGCGGCGTGCGGATTCCGGAAGGGGTTCTCACCACCGACGCCGCCGAGGCGATCCGCGAAGCCGATATCGTCGTTGAACTGGTCGGCGGAACCACCGTCGCGAAGAAGTTCATCCTCGACGCCATCCGGGCGGGCAAGCCGGTGGTCACTGCCAACAAGGCGCTGCTGGCTCTGCACGGCGAGGAGATCTTCTCCGCCGCCGAAGCCGCCGGCGTGGATGTCTATTACGAAGCGAGCGTCGCGGGCGGAATCCCGATCATCAAGGCGTTGCGCGAGGGTCTGGTCTCCAACCGCATCCACCGCATCTACGGCATCATGAACGGCACCTGCAACTACATCCTCACCCGCATGGAGAACGAGGGTGCCGACTTCAACACCGTTCTCGCCGATGCGCAGAAGCTCGGTTACGCCGAGGCGAATCCCTCGCTCGACATCGACGGATTCGACACCGCGCACAAGACGGCGATTCTCGCCGCGCTCGCCTTCGGCGAATGGTTCGGGCTCGACCCGGTCCATGTCGAAGGAATCCGCGACCTCGAGCTGGCCGACCTGCGCTATGCCGAGGAGCTTGGCTACCGAATTAAACTGCTCTCGGTCATCAAGGAGTCGGAGGGGAACGTCCAGATGAGCGTCCGGCCGACGCTGATTCCCCGGAACACCTTGCTCGCCAACATCTCCGACGTCTTCAACGGCGTGCTGGTCGAGGGCGACACCGTCGGGCAGACCCTCTTCTACGGCCGCGGCGCCGGGCGGAACGCCACCGCCAGCGCGGTGGTCGCCGACCTCACCGACGTGGCGATCAACCTCGCGGTCGGTTCGGTCCGCCGGACTCCGGCCTTCCGGCCCGGCAAACTTTTCCGCCGGGTGCTGACGATGGAGGAGAGCGAGAGCCGCTTCTACCTCCGGCTCCAGGTGCGGGACTGCCCCGGCGTGATCGCGTCGATCGCGCAGATTCTCGCCGACAAGTCGATCAGCATTTCCAGTCTGATTCAGCACGAGCGCCGCGAGGCGGACGGCACGGTGGCGCTGGTGATTCTGACCCATTCCGCGGCGGAGAAGAGCCTCCGCGCCGCGCTGGCGGAGCTTGCGACGCTCTCGATCAACCAGTCGCCGGTCAAGCTTATGCGCATCGAAGACATCTAGGCAGAGGAACAGAAATTTATCATGGGAATTCACACCGTAGAAAAAATCGGCGGGACCAGCATGACCCGCTTCGGCGAGCTGATGGAGAACATCCTCATCGGCAACCGCCGCGGTCCGGAACTCTACAACCGCATCTTCGTCGTCTCCGCTTACGGCGGGGTCACCAATCTGCTGCTGGAAAATAAGAAGACCGCCGAGCCGGGAATCTTTGCGGCATTCGCCGCGGGCGACCGTTCGTGGGCGGAGAAGCTCGAGGCGACCCGCGCCGAGCTGATCCGGCTCAACCGCACCTTCGAATCGCTCGGGTTGCGGCAGGACGCGGCGGATGATTTCGTCAACGAGCGGATGGACGGGGTGAAGAGCTGCCTCCGCAACCTGATGCAGCTGCGCAGCTTCGGGCACTTCCACCGCGAGGACTACCTGCCGGCGGCGCGCGAACTGCTCAGCTCGGTCGGCGAAGCGCACAGCGCCTTCAATTCGACGCTGATCCTGCGGGAACACGGGGTCAACGCGGTGTTCGTCGACCTCTCCGGCTGGAAGGATCAGGAGACCGGCACGATGGAGGAGACGATTCTGCACCACATTCAGGGGCTGGATTTCTCGCAGTGCATGCCGATCGTCACCGGGTACGCCAAATGCGCCGAGGGCGTGATGGCGAAGTTCGACCGCGGCTACAGTGAAATCACCTTCAGCAAACTTGCGGTGGTGACGCAGGCGCGGGAAGGGGTGATCCACAAGGAGTTCCACCTCTCCACCGGCGACCCGAAACTGATCGGCAAGGACAAGGTCCGCACCATCGGGCACACCAATTTCGACATCGCCGACCAGCTGGCGGACATGGCGATGGAGGCGATTCACCCGAAGGCCTCCAAGGCGATGGAGCTGAACAACATTCCGATCCGGGTGGCCAACGCGTTCGACCCGGGCAATCCGGGCACGCTGATCAGCCGGAACTACGTTTCGCCGAATCCGCGGGTGGATATGATCTGCGGGCGGCGCGACCTTTTCGCGGTCGAAGTGTTCGATCCGGAGATGGTCGGCGAGAGCGGCTACGACTTCCGGGTGCTGCAGAGTTTTGCGAAGCACCGCATCAGCTACATCGCCAAAAACACCAACGCCAACACGATCACCCACTATGTGCCGGAGCGGTCGCGCGGGCTGGACGCCTGTCTCGCGGAACTGGCGGAGAACTTCCCCGCCGCGAAGATCTCCACCCGCAAGGTGGCGGTGATCGCGGTGATCGGCAGCAACATGAAGATTCCGGGTTTCCTGTCGCGGGCGGCGAAGGCGCTGGCCGAGGCGAAGATCAACGTGCTCGCGCTGGATCAGTGCATGCGGCAGGTCAACATGCAGTTCATCATCGATCGCGAGGACTTCGAGGCGGCGCAGAAGGCATTGCATCATGAACTGGTGGAGAACGAGGCGCAGCTGTAAGCGGAGCACCTCGGAGAGAGGAGGCCGGAGATGGAATTCGCGGCAGGTTCGGTAGCCGGTGCATTTCTGCTGACGACGCTGGCCGGCGCGGCGACGGTGCTGGGAGCGGCCTCCGCGTTCTTTCTGCGGCGAACCAATACCCGCGCGCTTTCGGTTGCGCTTGGCTTTTCCGGCGGGGTGATGATCTACATCTCCTTTGTCGAACTCTTGGCTGGAGCCAACCGGGAACTGCGTGAGGTGTTCGGCGGGACGCCCGGCGCCTTTGTTTCGATGGGGGCGTTTTTCGGCGGGATGCTGCTGGCGGCGGTGATCGACCGGCTGGTGCCGGAACCGGTCAACCCGCATGAGACCCGGAGCGTGGAGGAGATGGATCTGCCTCCTGCGGATTTTCGTCCGCTGCAGCGGGCGGGGCTCCGGTTTGCGGCGGCGATTGCGGTTCACAAGTTTCCGGAAGGTCTGGCGGTGTTTGCCGCCAGTCTCGGCGGACTGGAGCTGGGAATTCCGGTGGCGGTGGCGATGGCTCTGCACAACATTCCGGAAGGACTGGCGGTGTCAGTGCCGGTCTATTATGCGACCGGGAGCCGGAAACGGGCGTTTCTCTACGCATCGCTGACCGGGCTGGCCGATCCGGCCGGGGCGCTGCTCGGTTATCTGATTCTTGCGCCGTTTCTGGATGGAACGGTGCTCAATATGATTTTCGCCGCGGTGGCGGGCATCATGGTCTTCGTCACATTTGACGGCATGCTGCCGATGGCGCACAAATACGGGGAATCGCATCTGGCGCTTTACGGGCTGGTCGGCGGGATGTTTCTGATGGCTCTCGGACTGGCCTTGGTTTAGAAGATAATTATCCAACATCGCAGGGGTTTTGAACGATGAAAATGAGCAAACTGGTCGGGCGCCGGATCAAGGAGGATCCGAAGGACGCGAAGACTGTCAGTCACAAATTTCTGATTCGCGGCGGCTACATCCGCCCGGTGTCGGCGGGAATCTATTCGCTGCTGCCGACGGGGGAGCGGATTGTCAAAAAGATCGAGGCGATCATCCGGGAGGAGATGAACCGCATCGACGGGCAGGAGGTGCTCATGCCGGTGGTGCTCCCGGCGGACCTCTGGCAGGAGTCCGGGCGGTACGAGTCGGTCGGGGCGGAGCTGCTGCGCTTCCGCGACCGCAACGAGAAGCCGATGATTCTGGCGATGACCCACGAGGAGGCGATCGTCCACCTGGTGCGTACCGAACTCAACAGCTACAAGCAGCTGCCGGTGATGCTCTACCAGATTCAGACCAAATACCGCGACGAGGCGCGTCCGCGGGCGGGGCTGATCCGCACGCGCGAGTTCACGATGAAGGATGCCTACAGCTTCCACACCGATCAGGCCGATCTGGAGCGCTACTACGCCCGCTGTCACGAGGCGTACGAGCGGATTTTCCGCCGGGTGGGGATGAAGAATGTGCTGTCGATCGAATCCAATTCCGGCATGATGGGCGGCAAGGTGTCGCATGAGTTCATGGCGATCTGCGACTGCGGCGAGGACACCGTCATCACCAACGCCGACTACAGCTACCGGGCCAACCGCGAAATCGCGGTGGCGGCGTGGAAGTTCGAGAAGGGCGAACCGCTCCCGCTGGAGAAGGTTCACACCCCCGGCATGAAGACGATCGAGGATGTCGCCGGATTTCTCGGGGTGAAGTCGGAGAACACCGGCAAGGCGGTTTTCTATCAGGACGCGCACACCGGCGAACTCATTTTTGTGCTGATCCGCGGCGACTTCGAGGTCAACGAGGTGAAGCTGGCCAACGCGCTCAAGGTGCCCGAGCTGAAGTTTGCCGACGACGCCGCGATCGAGGCGGCGGGCGCGGTGCCCGGGTTCGCCAGTCCAGTCGGAATCGATCCCGCCAAGGCGCGGATCATCGTGGACCGTTCGGCGGCGGAATCGGGCAATCTGGTGGTCGGCGCCAACGAGGCGGACTACCACTACCGGAACTTCAACTTCGACCGCGACCTGGCCGGGAACGGCTGTCTGGTTGCGGACATCGCCTGTGTGCGGGAAGGGGATCCCTGTCCGCTTACCGGGCAGCCGCTGCAGTTCCTGCGCGGCATCGAGGTGGGGAACATCTTCCAGCTCGGGACCAAATATTCCGACACGATGCACTGCGACTACCTCGACCGCGACGGCAAGTCGCATCCGATGGTCATGGGCTGTTACGGCATCGGCGTCGGCCGGGCGATGGCGGCGGTGATCGAGCAGAGCTGTGACGAGTACGGTCCGATCTGGCCGATGTCGATTGCGCCGTGGCAGGTGGAGCTGTGCGCGATCAATCCGGAGAAGGAGGGGGTCGGCGAAGCGTGTGAGCGGCTCTATGCCGAACTGCAGGCCGCCGGCATCGAGGTGCTCTACGACGACCGCGGCGAGAAGGCCGGTTCGATGTTCAGCGACGCCGATCTGCTCGGCATTCCGCTGCGGCTGGTGGTGTCGCCCCGGACTCTGGCGGAGAAGCAGGCGGAGTTCAAGGTGCGGGGCAGCCGCGACGCGGAGCGGATTGCGCTCGACGCGGCGGTCTCCCATGTCGCCGCCCGGGTCGAGGCGGAGATGGAGAAGTACCGCTGACTGTTGAAAAATGTTCCGGAACACTTGAAAACGTCCCGGAAATATCGTATATTGTTAAAATCCGGCGGGAACGGTCCTGCCTGTACGGCAATGTGAGGAGACAGGCTGATGAAGCGTGGCACGGAAAAGCTGGCGGGAGCGCTGCTGCTCCTTTTCGCCGCCTGCGGCGTGCATGCGGTGGAGGGGAACCTCGTGGCCACGCTTTCGCAGAACCTGCAGGATCAATGGGAGCACATTCTTCCCGGGCGTCCGCCGCAGGTTTCGACGGTTTCCCGGGTGACGCCGGGGCAGCCTTTCTCGATCCGGCTGGTTCTCGGCCGCTTCGCGCTCAAGGAGGGGGCCGCCGATGTGACGGCCGACCTGGAGCAGGTCAATCCGGACGGGACGAAAACGCCGATCGGCCGCGACCTCGTCGTCTTCCGGGGGAAGAGTGACGGGAACGGCGTGTTTCTCTCGAACTTCCATCTGGAAGCGGAGATGGAGGAAAAGGATGCGCCAGGGACCTACCGGATTGTCGGGAAACTCCGCGACCGCAACGACGGTTCGGAGAAGGCTCTGGAGTGTGCGTGGCAGTTGGTGCCGCCGCCGGCTCCGTTCCCTGCGGTGGAGTTCAAACAGAGCAGTGAAGTGCTCAGCAACTACTACCGTTCGCCGAAGCCGGAACTGCTGCCGGGCGTTCTGGAGAGCTGTCTGCGGGAGCGCCCCGGATTGAACGGCAAGACGTTGTCGATCTATTACGGGTTGGGATTGCTCTTCCGGCTGAATCCCCAGCTGCATGGGGAACTGCTCCGGATTGCGGCGGCGCAGCGGACGGCGGAAGGTCGCCGGGCGGTTGCGGCGGTGATCCATTTTCTCGGCGGGAAAGCGGAGGCGGCACTTCGGCCGAAGCTCGACGCGGAGACGCTCCGGGAGCTGGAGAAGCTCGCCGCACTGCCGGTGGAGGTCCCCGGTTCGATCCGGAATCCCGGAGAACTCGATCAGCTCTGGTTCGAGTTTTTCGCGACCGGGAAGGTTGAGCCGGTCCGCCGGCTGGTCGATCAGCTTGCCAGGCCGGGCAAAATGCTGACGCCGAAAGAGTTCAAGGCGAAGAAGGAAAAGGGAGAGATCACGCCGGAGGATCGGGAGAGTCTGATGAATTTCCTGATCTCTCTTGCGGCGAACTGGTCGCTCGGCTCCAACGCAAAGCAGCATCCGCTGGTGAGGTATTACCTCGAAGCGATGCTGACGCGGGGAGAGATCAAACATCCGCGTTCCGCGGCTCTGGTCAAGGAGATTCTGCGGAAGGCATCAGTTCCGGCGAAAGCCGGGAAATAGAAGAGAGGAGTGTGTATCATGTGGAATTATACCGATAAAGTCATGGATCACTTTCTCCATCCGCGCAATGTGGGCGAGGTGGAGAATCCCGACGGTGTGGGCGAGGTGGGCAACGCCGCCTGCGGCGATGCGTTGAAGCTCACCTTCAAGCTCGACAAGGAGGGCAGGATCGCCGACGTCAAGTTCAAGACCTTCGGCTGTGCCAGCGCGATTGCGTCGAGCTCCGCGCTGACCGAGCTGGTCAAGGGCAAGACGCTGGAGGAGGCCGAGAAGATCACCAACCAGCAGATCGCCGATATGCTCGGCGGGCTTCCGGAAGCGAAGATGCACTGCTCGGTGATGGGCATGGAGGCGCTTCAGGCGGCCATCTGCCACTACCGTGGTGAGAAGAGTCCGTTTGAGAAGGATGCGGATCACGAGGGGCGGATTGTCTGCAAATGCTTCGGCGTCACCGACGTGAAGATCCTCAAGGTCGCGAAAGAGAATAAACTGCACAAGGCCGAGGAGGTCACGCACTACTGCAAGGCGGGCGGTGCGTGCGGCGCATGTCTCGACGACATCCAGCACCTGCTCGACGACATGTGGAAACTGGAGAACGCCGGGAAATGATGAGTTTCGACGAGTTGCGGCAGGCGGAAGGGGAGCTGAAGAGCCGGATTGAGCACCTCCACGAATTCCTGCACATCGATGAGCGCAGGGAGGAGATAGCGGAGCTGGAGAAGAAGATGGCCGCGCCGGACTTCTGGAATGACAAGGAGTCGGCGCAGAACACGGTTTCCCAGCTGTCCGGTTGCCGGAACCTGGTCGAACCGTTCCGCCGGCTGGAGAGCGAGGTGGAGGACTACGCGGTTGCGCTGGAGCTCGCCGGGGAGGACGAGGAGTTCCTCAAGGAGGCGGAGATCGCCTACCGGCGGCTGCTGAAGTCGCTGGACCGGATGGAGATCATGAGTTTTCTCTCCGGCAAGTTCGACCGGAACAACCTCTATTTTTCGATCCACGCAGGAGCGGGCGGCACCGAGTCGTGCGACTGGGCGAACATGCTTCTGCGCATGTACCGGCGCTTCTTCGAGCGGCGCGGCTGGAAGGACGAGGTGATCGACCTGCAGCCCGGCGAAGAGGCGGGCGTGAAGAGCGTCACATTGCACGTCACCGGGGAGTTCTCCTACGGCTACATGAAAGGGGAGAAGGGGGTGCACCGGCTGGTGCGCATCTCTCCGTTCGACAGCAATGCGCGGCGGCACACCAGCTTCTGCTCGGTGGACGTCTTCCCCGAACTGGATGACGACATCGAGGTGGAAATCGACGAGAGCGAGCTGCGGATTGACACCTACCGTTCCAGCGGAGCGGGCGGGCAGCACGTCAACACCACCGACTCGGCAATCCGGATCACCCACCTGCCGACCGGCATCGTGGTCTGCTGCCAGAACGAGCGTTCGCAGCATAAGAACCGTGCCACGGCGATGAAGATGCTGAAAGCCAAACTCTACGAATACGAGGAGGAGAAGCGCCGCAACGAGGCGGATGCGATCCGGGGCGAGAAGATGGAGAACGGCTGGGGCAGTCAGATTCGCAGTTACGTGCTGCAGCCCTACCAGATGGTCAAGGACCTTCGGACCGAGGTGGAGACCAGCGACACCGCCGGGGTGCTCGACGGCGAGATCGATCAGTTCATCGAGGCGTATCTGAAAAGCTCCCGTTAGGGAGAACTGGAGTTCTGTTACAACACCGCTCTTCCCATGTAAGGAGAGCGGTTTTTTTGTGGAAGTTCATTGTCCGGTGATGAAAACGATGCGCCCCCTTGCGGCGGGACGCAGGGGGCGGCGGGAAACGCTTTCCGGTCCGATGGAGGGGGCTATTCGGAGTCAATCCGGACGTTCGGACCGATTTTGTCGCCCTTCCAGACCCCGCGGAATTGATTGTCACGGATTTTTCCTGTGACCTCCTGCAGAGCGAACCGGGTATCCGCCTGCGGTTGAGAGAGGAGAAAGCTGTTGCCGATGACTTCCAGATCGGCGATTCCGCGGGCTTCGAGCAATGCCGGACGAGTGAACTTCCCCTTCATTCCGGCGTACGGTGAAGTGAGATCGAAGAGAAACAGGTTCCCCGTCAGATAGAGGTGGCGCATCCAGGTGGCGGAATTTTCAGGATCATACTTTGTCTGGCGCAGAAAGAACGTGGTGTCATCCTGCGGCAGTCTGAATTTGTTTCCCTCATAGGTGACAACGCGGGGGAAAAATGCTTCGGCCCAGTTGTTCAGGAAGGTGTTCCAGGTACCGAAGAGCCCCCGTTCCATCCGCATGATGAAGGTGTTGTTTAGCAGCAGGGAGCCGGAGCCCATGATCCAGCAGCGGCCGATGCAGTCGGCGAAATAGTTGTTGCTGATCACCAGTCCCTGACCGTACAGGTCTGGAAAGTGGACGAGATCCATTTTCTTCGCATCACGGATCATCGCGTATTCATCGCGGGTGATGAAGGGTTCGGCGCAGCGCAGTTCGCCCGGATCGCGATCCAGCTCCAGTTTGAACACTGTCACATCGACCGGTTCCTTCTGAATCGTGGAGATTTTCCGTTCGCCGAGCGCCCGGAACCGTGCGTAGGAGATGCCTTCCGCTCTGGCCTGTCGAGGATCGAAGTAGGTCGAGGAGTGTTTGATTTTGACCTTTTCTGCAGAGAGCACCTTGAAACGTTTTCTTGTATCGACCAGTTTCTGCCCGAGATTCGGCACAATGTCGATGTGACGGATGTATCTGCTGTGCAGATCCGCGCCCCATACCTGGGTGGGGATGTAAATGACCTTTCCCTCCTGACGGAGAATCGGGGTAACCGCGCTGTGGATATTGAAGAAGTCGTCGCCGAGATTTTTGACGACGTTTCTGGAAATGAATCCGCCCAGAGACGGCATACGCACATAGAAGAAATCCGCGCAGGTGGCGACGGCGATTTTTTCTTCCGGGGCGGTGCTGACCGTGCAGTCGGTAATGAAGGTCGCATCGGAGAGGTATCCCTTGATGACCACTCCGCCGATACGCTCCATGGAGATGTTTTTCCACCGGCAGCGGTCGGCATGATCGAGCTGGAAAAAGCCGGAATAGTTCCGTGCATAGTTGATCAGCCGAAGTCCTTTCTGGTAAACATCGGCGGTTTTCTCTCCCGGGGCGAGCGGCCAGAGTCTGGAGTGGTTCGGATAGGCGACATACTCATCCGCCTTCAGATGCTTCACGGAATCCTGGAACAGCAGAATCCGCCGGCGCAGCCGTTTTTGCGCGGTGTAGAGGAGAGGTGTTTTGCCGTCCTCTGCCAGTTGGGAATCGCAGACTCGGAAGAAATTCATTTCACTCTTCGTGATTTCCGGGTCCAGCGGGAGGAGTCCGCCGTCGTGTCGGTAGATCACGCCCTTGCCGTCTTCGGTCCATCCAGTTACAACTCCGGTGGAGTAGATCGGCTTGAGGGAGGTGATGTGGAATGTTTCAAAACGGAGATTTTCGCAGTTTTGGATATCGAAATGCGGTGTTTTCGGCGAATTCATCACCAGAACGGTCCCCGCTTCCCCTTTCATTTTAAAATGTCTGATCCGGTGGAAGCGGAGCGTCGGAACGCGCCACCCTTTGCGGCGGTTCAGCAGATAGCGTCCTTTGGGGAGAAAAATTCCGCCTTTTCCGTTTTTCACTGCAAAATCGATCGCTTTCTGAATGGCGGGCGCATCGTCGTTTTTGCCGTCCGCTTTCGCGCCGAACTCCCTGACGTTCACCAGGCCTCCGGCCTCCAGATCCGGCATGTCGCGGAAGATCTCCCACTCCTGTTCCATGCGTTCGAGCAGGGTCTGCCATTCGTCGAGGATCATCGGTGCTTCGAAGGGATCGTTTTCGAGGTCGTAGAAGTACGCTTTGCGGTAGGAGCGGTGAATCGAAGACTGTTCGCGGACCCAGTCGGCGAAATCAGGATCTTTTTCCCGTAGAGTTTCCGCTTTTTCCTCCAGAGCCCTGACACGTTTTTCCAACTCCTGCACGGTCGGGGCCGCCGGAACGACAATGCCGGACAACAGGAAGGCGAGAAGATAAAAAAAGTTTTTTTTCATGGAGATGTTCCTAGCTTGGCAAAATTGTTTTTTCCGGAAGGAAGGCTCTAGAGCGGGATGCTGATTCCGTTGATCATAATTCGGTAGAAGCCCATCTCCTTGAACTCCATTTTTCCGGGATTTTCCACATGACCGTCGGCAAATGCCACCACGCCGCGATTGCCGTGGTGAATGCTGGCGGGGAATTTGTTGCTGGTGAGTTTGAACGAATAGCACCATTGGCCGTCGCCGGGATTGGGAGCTCCGGCCATGCCGTCCTGCATATTGTCGGAGAGCAGATCAAATCGGCTGGCATTCCGCAATGTTTTGGTGGTGTACATGGTGACGTTTCCGGTATTGAAGTCGCAGGGGGTGTAGAACTTCCCGAATGTCTCCCGGACGACCTGTTTCCGGTCGCTGGTCATTTCGCCGAAGTTCATCCCCCAGTTGCAGATGAATAGGTTTGACTTGGACTGCGGCTGGTGCATCTGGTGACTGCCTTGCTGATGTATTTTGCCTCGGACAGCAGATTTCCCCATTCGCTGGCGTATTCACCCTTGTAGGTGTAGCTGGTGATCCAGCCGAAGAGAAAACCTTCATAATCGTTGGCATAGAGCAGATGTCCCGCCATCGCCTCTTTGTGGCGTGAAGTACAGTTACTTCGCATCGCTGTGTCACGCGCTTTTCCGAGTGCGGGCAGCAGCATGGCGGCCAGAATGGCGATGATCGCTATCACCACAAGCAATTCAATGAGAGTGAATTTCCGACGGTCCCGCCCGGCGGAGACGTCTGCGGCGTTTCTCTTTCCGTCCGGGGCCGAATGCAGGTTCCGATGCAGAATTTTCATACTGTTCCTTTCTTTGCCGCTCTGCTGTTTGAGGAGATATGTTTTGCACATTATTTTGCAAACAGATATATCTCTTTTCTTATATTATACCAAAAAGCGGAAGAAAGTCAACAGTCAAAATGAAAAAAACGGAATTTTTCTTCCGGGGGAAGAGGGAAATGGCGGCACGACTAATTTTCCGGGGCAGCAGGCAGACCGCTCGTGCAAAACCGGGAATATGGTTCGCCTTTCTGCTGCAATCAGAACTGTGTTGCGCATTCAAAAAATCGACACTCGGTTCGCCCGGAAGGAGAGCATGCTGTTGAAAAAATCCGACGGGGAAGTGCCTCCGATAAAGGGGGAACGTCGGCGGTACAATACGGAAATAGGATGAGGTAAGGAGTTCCTGACCATTCCGTCAGGTCGGCAATGCCGCAGGGGATGACCCCGCCCAAAAGAGCTGCCGGAACACAGAGCACCTGCGTGCTGTCGTTTCCCGCACTGTACATCTTCCTGAAGGCGGTGCGGACTCGGGACCCGGCTGATCTCATACCGTTCGTACAGTTTCGGTTTCGAGTTTTCGACAGCAAAGATGAAAAACATCACTTCGGTTATGGCAAAACGGCAGTCATAACCGAAGTGAGTGCGTGACCTTTGCCGGAGAGGTCGCTCCAGCCGCCGCGCCCATTGCCGCTCAGGCAGTGGATAACGCGGACAAACGCCGCTGATTTTGGCAGTTGCCCGCTCCGTCAGCGACATTGCGGAAAACCTTGATTATTCTTTTCTCCATGCAAATGCAGTCAGAGAGTGTGCCGGAAAGGTGTGGGAAAATCTTCCTCCGGAAAGTTTCTGCTCTCCCCGTCTGCCCTGAAAATAATCGCAGGAGCTCACATCCTTCCGGTACAGTTCGAGCGACTTGCCCGATCGTGCCGGAAAGCGATTTAGAACCACATCGGCCCGGACCGCGTGTTCCGGGTCGCGGTTGAAAACCAGCAGATAGAGAGTGTTGCCGTCATTCGAGAGAGAGGAGAAGGTTGCAAGAGCCGGATACGCGGGGAACTGTTCCGCCGTCATTACAACCGCTTTCAGGTTCCGGACCTCGAAGGTTCCGGAAACGGCGGAACGAATCTTCTCCAGCCGGAACAGGATGTCGACCTCGTCAGTATCGGGCAGAGAAAGATAAATTCCGGAACAACGACTCCATTTCCCACCACGGAACGGGCAGGGAATCGCAACCGCCGATTTTGTTTTTGTCCAGCCGCGGGCATCCCCCAGCCCCAGACCGAAAGTGGCCTGCGGGGCCTCTGCGGCGACGGCGGCGGCGGGGAGATAACGGGCGTCGAAACTCAAGACGATCTTCCACGGTTTTCCCGTGGCCTCTTTCGGACGGCGGATCCGGGCAAATGTTCTGTAGCAGGATTGTTTCATCTTGTCGATTTGAATCTGAAACATATCGTTTTTCCCCGGACTCATCCGGATATTGCGGTCGGAAGTGTGTTCATTCAGGCGGAGCGGGATTTTCTCCAGTTCGGCGACCAATTTCGCCGGGATATACTCCGTTCCCGTCGACGGCATCAATTCGCATCCGGCGAGAAAGGAAACCGATGGAGAATTCCGCACCGTCGACGCGACAATCCGGTCCCCCCGATATCTCCCCCATACTTCGAAGAACGGAAGCGTCGCCCGTTTCCGGATCACCTGTCCGGTCGCCGTTTCCGTGTTTACGGCGCCCCAGAACCCGTTCAGCAGATGCCAGTACTGCGCGCTGGCAACATGGTTGTCAGGCGCCTGCCAGAGCCGCATCAGATCGGCACACATCAACCCGGCCAGAAAAGAAAAACGGTACGGGAAAGGGCGGTCGGAGGTGCTGCCGATGTTGAATTCGGTAATGTGCAGCGGCAGCGGTTTGCCTGCCAACTCCCGGCATAAGTTGCTGTATTGCTTCAACCGCATTGCGAGCTGGTCAGGGTACGCGAGAACGCTTTTCAACGCTGTCTGTTGATCCGCACCACCGATTGTCGGCCCGTAGAAATGAAGAACCAGAAAATCCGCGGCCGGGCCCGCGCCTTTGATCACCTTGCGATTCCATTCGCAGTTCCAGTCAATGCCGTTTCCGGGCCGGGTGACGATTCCAAGTTTTACGGAGGGATCGATGTTACGGATGGCCTCCATGCTTTTCACGGCGTACTCCACATACTCTTCGGGAGTATAACTGTACTTGGGAACCATCAGATGATTCCCGTGGCAGGACTCATTGCCCAGTTCAAAATAGCGGACGCCATACGGTTCAGGATGCCCCCAGGCGGCACGTTTCATCGCCCACGGATATTGCGGAAGAGCCGGAGCGTTCAAATATTCGATGAATTCCGCAAGATGCCGGGGCAGCTGATCCGGCGGAAGAGCGTAGTCCGTCAACGTGATGATCGGCTCCCAGTTCATCGCCCGGCAGAGTGCAATGTACTGATCGACTCCGAATTTCCACTCCCGCCGCTCCGAAAGCGGCCCGACCGCATGTTTCCAGTTGAAGTTATGCGCGAGGCATCCGCCCGGATAACGCATCATGCCGATTTTCAGATTTTTGACCAGCGCGGCGATATTTTCGAAGGGGGCGTTTTGGAGCGGATTCCAGTAGCCGCCCGCATAGTTGATGGAGCGCAGGTTGGTCTTCGGAGAATCCATCTTCACATAGATGCCGCGGCTGTCCGCCCCGCTCAAATTGTTGCCGAAACACCACGGCTTCACCGGAGCAATGATATCCCCGGCGTCTATCGAAATCACCGCATCGGCAAAGGAAATCAGCGGAGATACCGCCAGAAGAGTGGAAAGAATTTTGATCGGCAGCTGTTTCATTTCAAATATCCTCCTCATCCCACACATACATCTTCCGCCAGCGGTATGCTTTTTTGAGTTCCGCCACTTCCATGGATTCCACATGCCCGTCATACATGCAGACGTTGGCCCGGTTGTTATGCCGGTATGCCGGCCCCATATACGTGGATTCCGTTTCCCCCCGTCCCGGCTCAAAGTATCTTTCCATATTATTCACTCGCAGGGCCCAGTTGACCGCGTCGCAGAAGAGGACCCGCTGTGTCGGCCGTACAATCCGCCCCATTTTGAACGGGGCATTCTTTTCGCCCATCGCCCAGTCCCCCTCGCTTGCGGCAAAGTCCTCGCTGGACATGCCGTAGCTGTACGCCACCTGATGAAATCCGTTCCTCACGGCGTTGAGGCTGGCTGCATTCAGCGCAGCTGTGGCGTTCGAACAGATCATTTCCCGACTGATTCTTCCGGAAAATTTATTCAACTCCGGATACACTTCTGTGACGGTATCATACTGACATCCGACAAGCTTGAAGAATGTGATATTCTTATACCATGGCAGTCCGCCGGCTCTTCCGGGGACCGCATAGTCATCATAACTGGCGGCGTATGATTGGTTCGCAAGGCCGAACTGTTTCAAGATGCTGGTACAGGAGATGCTTTTTGCCGATTCCCGCGCCTTGTTCAAGGCAGGCAGCAGCATTGTCGCCAGAATGGCGATGATCGCAATAACGATCAGAAGTTCGATCAGAGTGAAATTTTTTCCGGATTTCATCGATGCCTCCTTCCCTTTAGGGTCAACAATAATTTCTGTACCAGATATCCTGACATTGCTTGCTCCGCAACGTTTCCAGTTCCGGCCGGGAGAGAAAACTGGTCGGCAGCAGCCGTACCTCGCGTTCCCGGGCTGAATCTTCGATCAGCAACCGCAGCAGCCCGATTTCATTCTCCACCCGTTCCCTCAACGGCGCATGGATCATACCGATCACCGCCGGATCAGACAGATATTCAAACGGCAGCGTGTAGGTGCAGGCACAGTCCGGAGCTGTTGCTCCACGGCGCCGGTACAGCTCAAGCAGTCCGGCAAGCTCCACGTAACTGTTGGTGTACAAGGCATTGCAACCTCTGCGGAGCACCTCTTCAAACGCCTTCCCGTCGTGCCGGTTGTCGGAATCGAATTCCATCGTATCGACCTCGAAGCCGTTCTCCTCCGCTCTCCGCTGAAAGAGAGCGGCCTGCCGGTCGTAAGGCCAGGTGAGCAGTGTAACTCTGGCATGTCCCCGTTTGCGGAATTCCTTGAACATCGCGTCAAAGGCGGCCGTGTAATCGTAGTTCACCGAACTGAAATCACCGTTGCCGAAGTTCAACAGCGGGAATCGACACTCCTTCAGCTTCTGATAGAGCGGAGACGCCGGATCAAAATAAAGTGGGTAGATCACTCCGTCAACATGAAAATGCAACAGGTCCTCCAGGCATTTGCGTTCCCGCTCCCTGCCGTAATTGGTGGTGGAGATAATGAGCCGGAGCCCGTATCTCTCCGCTTCGTTCAGCAGCGCCTGCGCATAACAGCCGGAGTAGCGTTCCGAAATCTCCCCTACCACCAGCCCGATGATACCGCTGCGCCCGGTTTTCAGGCAGCGGGCATGCGGATTCGGAGCATAGCCGCGTTCCCGGGCAAGTGCGAAGATCCGGTTCGCTATCTCCGGATGCACGCGCCCTTTGATTCGCCCGTTCAGAACGCGCGAAACCGTCGAATGTGAGATGTTCAGCTCTCGCGCCAGTTCTGTAATGGTTACGCCCATGCCAACCCTCCATGACTAGATGCACATGTGTGCAACTTTGATAATAGTATACCATAAACCCGAAAAAAAAGCAAGAGTATTTTTAATTTTTTTCGGAAAGAACGGGGCGGCGCGGTGGGGAAGGGGTGGTGCAGGAGCATCGGCGTGTCCGGTCTTCGGGGGAGGGGGCGCCTGCCGGCTCAACGGAAATGAGACGCCTTAAGAGTCGTTCTTGCTGCAACGTGCCTCTGGAATTCCTGCCGCAGTCTTCCCCGGTTGATTGCGATCCATTCGACGTGGTTTGTCGCAGGCCGACGGATGGAGGAGGGCGGGCGCTACGGGTGGAGGAGCGGCCGGAGAGGGCGCTTTTGCAGTGCGTCACTCCCCCGGGCCGTTCTTCCTGATGCACCTCTAGAATTTGATTACGACCGGCTCATGCGAGAAGGAGTAGATCGTCGCCGTGGCGTCCTTGAAGTAGAGCACCTGCGTGTTGTCGTCGTCTGCGCTGTACATCTTCTTGAGGGAGGGGTAGGCGTCGAGCATCGAGGCTTTCGCCTCGCGCCGGTTGTCGTCGACCAGCGTACCGGAGAGCCGGATCCACTCGTCCCCCTTCATGGCGCAGAGTTCGGTTTTCCCGTTGGCGGCGAGCTGACGGGAGACGTTCTTCTTCCGGCCGGTCTGGATGTAGAGCTTCCCTTCGAAGATATGGATCGTGCCGAACGGACGCACCCGCGGCTGATCCCCCTCCACCGTGGCGATGTAATACACGCCGGCGTCCTTCAAAAACTGGCAGACCTCTTTCATGGTTTTCGGCTTCTCCTCTTTTGTGTCGGTTGGTCCGGTGGAACAGCATCCGCAGAATGTGAAGACAACTCCACAGAATGCGGCGGCCATCCAGATTCGTTTCCGCTTCATACGTTCTCCCTTGTTTGCGGTCCATTCCCTTTGCCGGAGGCGAGGCACCGGCCGGACGCGGATTCATTCCGTTCCGGAAAAAGAATACATCCGGAAAGCCGTTTCGTCAAATGGTCCGGCCGTTTCCGGCGAAGAAAAGAACGAGGCCTCTCTCTTCTCCCCTGCCGTCTTTTCCGGCTGAAAAAATTTTTCCTCCGCTTGCACTTTCCCGCTTTTCCATGTATAGTAAAAAATATAATATCAAAGATTCATAATATGAATCAATAGGAGCGTAAAACGATGATTAAAGTGCTTGATAAGAGCTTTGCGATTCTGGAAGAGATCATTGCCGCGACTCCGCAGCCGCTGGGGCCGCTGGCGCTGGCGAAGAAGCTGGGGCTGAACCGGACCACCTGTTCGCGGATTCTCCGGATGCTTCTGGACGCCGGATACATTGTGCAGGTTTCGCGGCAGGCCGGCTACGCCGCGGGGCCGCGGATTGTCACGCTGAACAACATGGCGCAGTACCAGTCCCGGCTGCTCGCAAAGGCGGCTCCGATGGTGGATCAGCTGGCCGGGACGATCGGCGATTCGGTGCTGATTTCGCAGGTGTGCCGGGGAAAGCGGTACGTGCTCTACCACCGCAACGGCAATCCGGACCGCGAAATCCGGCTGAATCAGCCGGCGTTCGATGATCTCTACTGCACCGCCACAGGGGTGGTGGAGATGGCGTGGCTGCCCACGGAGCGTGCGATGGAGCTTTACGACGCCATGCCGGAGAATGCCGTGCCGTTCCCGGAGTTCCGGACGCGGAAGGATGTACCGGACGCCCTGGCGAAAATCCGCCGGGAGGGCGGATATCGCGCCCTCGACCGCTGTCAGGGGATCTTTGCCGTGCCGCTCTTCGCCAACCGGCGCTATCTCGCCGCACTGGGTTGCTCCATGCCGGCGAACCGGTGCCGGCCGGACCACGCACAGCTGGTGTGGAAACTGCTTCGCGATGCCGCATCGGAGCTTTCGGATGCGTTATCGGTTACCAATACAATCGGCTAGGAGGTAATTTGTCATGGATCGTCTCACAAAAATCGGTTCCGTCAAACCGGTGCACTCCACGCAGGTGAAGGAGTCCACCCTCGGGCTCGGGTTTGAGAAGCTCGATCGCGCCGTGTTCGACCCGGAAAAGGCGTACGACAAGGTCGCCGCCCTCGGCGTCAAATGGATTCGCATCCAGTCCGGCTGGGCGCGGACGGAGAAAGAGCCCGGCGTCTACGATTTCGCCTGGTTCGACGACATCGTCGGGAATCTGCTTCGTCGCGGTCTGCAGCCGTGGGTCTGTCTCTGCTACGGCAATCCGCTCTACGATGAGGAAGCGGCGAAGGTGTTCGGCGCCGTCGGCTGTCCGCCGGTCCGGAGCGAAGAGCAGAAGCGTGCGTGGCAGCGTTACGTTGCCGCCCTGGTGAGCCGGTACCGGGGAAAGATCACCTATTACGAAGTGTGGAACGAGCCAGACGGCAAGTGGTGCTGGAAACACGGTGTCAGCGGCACCGAATACGGCGAACTGGTCAATCTCACCGCGGCGGCGGTCCGGGAGGCGGATCCGGAGGCGAAGGTGATCGGCGGCGCGCTCTGCCTCTACGATCTCAAATGGGTCCGCGACGTGCTGGCCACCGGTGCCGGCAGACAGATGGACGTTCTGACCTATCACGGCTATTCACCGGATGAGCGGCATTCGATCGAGTGCATGCGGGCGGTGAAAGCTCTCTGCCTGCGGGAGAATCCGGCGATGGAGTTCGCTCAGGGGGAGACCGGCACCCAGTCCCGCAGTGACGGGGCCGGAGCGCTTCGCGGAATGGCCTGGACTCCGGTGCGGCAGGCGAAGTTCCTTGCCCGCCACCTGCTCGCCCATATGTTCGAGGGGGTGAAGTTCAACTCCTACTTCTCCTGTATGGATATGATCGAGGCGCTGAATGGAACCGTGGGGGACAAGGCAAGTTATCTGGACTACGGCTATTTCGGCGTGCTGGGCGCGGAGTTCGACGCGGACGGTGTCTCGACCGGAGAGTACAAGCCGAAACCGTCGTACCGGACACTGCAGGTGCTGGCGGCGATCTTCCGGGAGGAGTTTTCCGTGCAGGAGCTCCCGGTCCGCGTGGCGCCAGCCGATTCGTCTCTGCTGGCCCGCCGGGAGGATCCGGGCCGGAGTCTGTTCTCCTGCGGCTTTGCCAAACCGAATGGCAGCGCGGCGTTCGTCTACTGGATGCCGGCTGAAATCCTGACGACCATCTATGAGGCGACCATCACCGTCGAATGCTGTTCGCTGCCCGGCGAGGCGAAGTTGATCGATCTGCTGGAGGGGACGATCTACTCCATTCCGGAATCGATGGTGGAGAACGACGGCAAAGGCTACCGCAGGTTCCTCCACCTGCCGTTGCGCGATTATCCGCTTCTGCTGACCTTCGGCGATTTTGCGGAGTAATCCGCTGCGCCGCCGCACCGCTTCCGCCGGATGACGGGAGGGCGGGAGCGGCGGCCTCGGCAGCGTTTGCGAATGCACCGCGTATCCGGCGGACGGCGTGTTATGCCTCCGCCGGTTTTCTCTGCAAAAGGAAGAGACAGTAGCGTTTGTGCTCCCTGAAATTTTCAGCATTGCGCGAGCCGCTGAAATATTTGTAGTGAAGCTTCTCGAGTTTGCGACGGAAGAACAGCCGCCCGATCCACTTTGCCGGCAGCCAGAACCAGCGGTGGCGGCTGGAGAGTTCGCCGATGACGAGATCCCGGAGTGGAACTGCAACCTGCTGGAGCGCTTCATCGACCAGCTGGAGATTGGGCGCGGTGTTTTCGGTGATGTCCTTCTCCCTCAGCAGGCGGAACGGCGAAGTTGCGAGTTTTTCGCGGAAACGGCTCAGCCGGTGCCCGCCGCCCATCGCGCTCGAACCTTCGCCCGGAATCCGGAAGAAGTCGGAGATGATCACGCAGCCGCCGGGATTCAGAAATTCCGGCATGCGCAGAAATACGGTATCCAGATCGATGTACTGAAAGCTCTCGCTGAAGAGCAGGCAGTCATATTTGCGGCCGGGCGGGAGCTCTTCGAAAGTGCATTCGTACAGCTTGCCGCGCCCCTGAAGTTTCCCCCGGGTGATGGAGGAGAGGTAGGGGCTCGGCGAGACGCAATCGACCTGATACCCGCTGGCGAGCAGCAGTTCGGCATTGTGTCCGGTGCCGCAGCCGACGTCGAGGATGCTCGATACGCCTTCGGGAATGTTGTCTCGCAGAAACTCCGCGTAAAGCTCCTGTGCTTTCGGCAGGTTCGCGAGGGAGACCGGCAGATTGTCCGGCCAGAAGCCGTAGTGCAGATGGTCGGTCTTGAGCAGATAGCGACCGAAGATGTTGGCAATGCGCAGCCCGAGCTCCTGCGAGTTCGGATTTTTGCGCTTTTTCGTAGGGAGAACATTGTGGGACATGGCAGGTTTTCTTTCAGCCTGAGTTTGGAAAAACAATACGGAACACGGCGGGAACAGATTTTCACTGTTTCCGTTGTACGGGAGCGTCGATTTCCGAAATCAGCAGCGGAGAACCGCCGGTGTTGACGACGGCGCGCGGGCGTGGATGCCGCCGAAGAGAGGAAGCGTGGAGCAGGGACTCCGCCGCAGGGCGGAGCGAATCAGCCGGAGCGGTTCAAAAAGTTCGAACACCGGCAGATCTTCATGGAGTGTCTTGGGCACGATCGCTTCGTCAAACTCCTCCTCCTGAAGCTCTGCGGCCGGAAGCGTATCGGATCCGGGATGGAGCTTCGGATGATGTTGCTCCGGAATGTCGGGCGAGACAAAACAGCCGGCGTCCACATGACCTGCCACACACGCGAGGAGCGACAGGGTGAACGCAAAAAAGAGAAACAGCCGGATTCCGGCCTCTCCGAATGATGAAACCACACTGTTACACATGCTTTACTATATCACAGAAAAAAGCGGATTGCAACCTGTCGGCAGGTTGATATTCGTTGCAATGGGATGTTTTTCCGGGAGGAAACCGGCCATGTCCCTCCGCGGAGGAACCCTCCGCCAGCCAGGAGCCGAAGCGGGACGTCGAGGCGGCAAAACACGGCCGGCAACGGGTATCCTGACCGGCTGCGAACATCGCGCTTCCTGAATTTCTCTCCCCGCCGTGAGTCCGGGGCGTGGCGCAGGCTTCTCAGACCTCCCCCGGCGGCAAATCATGTTCTGTCAACAGGTGGAGGGCGCTGTAAAGCATGCAAACCGAACTGCAGGTGCAGGTTCGTGAATAATCGGGTCGTTGAAACGCGGCGAGAAACCGCTGTTGCAGCGCTGGGGATACCGTGTATCCCGGAGCAAGCAGAAGCCCCATCATCAGATTGCCGGGGATGCGCACCAGATCCAGCAAATCGGCGAACCCGTTTGCCTGGCGGCACCGCAAATCCAGTCGGCCGTCCGCTCCGACCACACGGCCGTCCTCCTGCTTTTTCAGGCTGATATTGGTGGAATCTCTCCACGCTTTGGCCGGGAAGCACCAGTTCCCGTTCCAGTGTTCCAGCCGGGGCAGGAAGGTTTCGCACAGCTGCTGTTCCGTAATGGCCGCGATATTTCCGGCGATCCGTACAAACTCCGGGCGGGGGTCGAGATGATTGCAGATCGAGAGCGACAGGAGAAACTGAGAAAGTTCAAAATGATTCCAGAAACCCTTGGGACGGGCGGATTCGGTCAGCGCATTGCTGAGACGCTGCTCATAACAGTTCCGCCAGTGCCGATCCCCGGTGAGAGCGCTGGCAACCAGGTAAAACATCGGGAGCCGCAGTGCTTCGTGCGGCTGAACAAAGTCCATCTTGTTGAGAACATCGGGAACGCCGTCGAGAGTGAGGATGCAGTAATTGTTCTCCTCCACGACCTCTTTTTCCCCCCGTTCCGCAAGCATGACGATGAGTTCCGCAATCCGCCTGCGCTCTGAAGCGGTTGCAAAAGAGGAGCGGCAGTATCGCCACAGTCCCCACACCCAGAATGTCATCTGATCGCGTGAAGAGCATGGGTAGCAACTTTTCCCGTCGCGGTGGGAAACGCTGCGCACGACGTATCCCTCGCGGCCGTGCACCGTTGCGCAAAGATCCATTCCTTTGAGCAGCCGTCGGGCGAAGGATTCACATTCGTCGGCCTGCGCGGGAAACCGCTGCGCCCGGAGGAGGCACAGATTCATGGCGATTCCCGCGTTGATCATGCTGTCTTCCATGCCGGTGGAGTAGCCTTTGTTGTTGGGGAATCCGTGCCGGATCTCCTCGGGCAGCGGCAGAAAATCAAACCGGTGGCTGTCGAAGCTCCCGACATAGTCGTAGATGAGATTGATTGTTTCACAGAACAACAGTCTGGTAATCTGGTTCCATGCGGAATCCAATGCTTGGTAAAGTTGGTCATTCATGATGCACCAGCCATTGACACATGCCGGAAGGCGGTATTGCAGGATCGGTGAATGGAAATCGGCAGATGCCGTGTGGATCTCCGGAGAAAACGCCACGTCTGTCTCTCCGGAAAACCGTTTTATGCGGCATCCTGCCGATTTCGGCGGCACGCAGGAGAGGCTATTTCGCTTCCTTGTAGGAGATGGTGATCCGGCAGGGTTTGTTGCCGGGGAACCACAGCTGACGGATGAGCATCCCGTTCGCGCCGACGCGGACCATGGCGGAACCGTCTTCCCCCCCGGTCTTCGAGTAAATGCTCGTGCCGCGGAAATAGTACCCCTGGGGCAGGTCGGTTTTCTCAGGATCGAGCGTCGTCATGTCGCCGTTTGCGACAAGATTGTTGCCGCTGGCAAGGTTGGTGACCCAGAGATCTCCCTGTTCCCCCCGGAAGAACATCATGACCAGACCATTGCTCTTGGGGGTGAATTCAAAGGTCGCCGTCTGCCATTCCGACGTGGCCGCCTTCTTTTCGACTCCCCACAGGGTGAATTTCTGTTCGGAGGGCTTCAACCAGTTCATCGGGCGCAATTCGATGGTTTCAGGCGCCTCGACCGGCAGAAGTTCGACCTTGTTTCCTCCGGAGAGTTCAACCCGCAACGTGGCGGCTCCGGCTCCCAGAACGATCCCCATTGCCGCTGCGAACAAAAACGATTTCTTCAGCATAATGCACTCCTATGATAAAATTCCACTTCGATGCCGGGAAAGACTCAATTTTTTACGAG
>URVC01000056.1 GCA_900551245.1 uncultured bacterium
TCCGGCACCGGCCCCCCGGCCGACGCCCCCTCCCCCGCCCGCACCGGCGGCGAAGAAGCCGGTGTCGCCGCGGGCGAAGAAGTTCGCCTCGGACTACCTCGTCAACGTGGAGAAGATTCCGGCCGCCGGGACCCGGGTGACGGAGCAGGATGTACGGAACTATCTGGAATCCACCGGATACTTTGACCGCAAGATCACGCCGGTCGCGCTGAATCTCGCCAAAGAGTCGGGCGTGGAGATGGTGGAGCTCGAAGGCTCCGGCGACAACGGCCGGATTACGGTGGAGGATGTCCGCGCCGCAATTGCGGAGCGTCCGCAGCTGTTCAACACGATGCGGCGGGTGATCGCCGACCGGCTGACCCAGTCGAAGCAGACGATTCCGCACTTCTACGTGACGGTCGCGATCGACCTGAGCGGACTCATGGCCAAGCGCAAGGCGCTGAAGGCGGAGGGGATCAATCTCTCGGTCAACGTCTTCGTCATCAAGGCGGTGGCGCTGGCGCTGCGCGATTTCCCGATGGTGAACTCCTTCTGCGACGGGCGGAGCGTTTCGTGCCGCTCGAAGATCAACATCGGCATGGCGGTCTCGGTGGACAACGGTCTGGTGGTGCCGGTGATCCGCAACGCCGACCGCAAGTCGCTCGACGAGATCCAGGCGGAATCGGCCGAACTCGCCGAAAAGGCGCGCGCCGGCAAGCTCTCACCCGACGACATGAAGGGCGGCACCTTCACCATCTCCAACATGGGGATGATGAACGTCGAATCCTTCGGTGCGATCATCAATCCGGGCGAAAGCGCGATTCTCGCGGTGGCCAGCTCGGTGCCGACGCCGGTGGTGCGCGACGGGGAGATCGTCGTCCGCGACATCATGAAGGTGACGGTTTCCGCCGACCACCGGGTGGTGGATGGCGCGATGGCGGCGGCCTTCGCCAATGCGGTCCGGGTCAACCTGGAGAACACGGCTCTCTGGGATTCCATGATCTGAACCGCATTTCCGGGCGGAACGGAGGAGTTCCGCTGACAGGAAAAGCAAGCCGGGAGAGCGTTCGCTCCCCCGGTTTTTTCGCCTTGTTCCACCGGAAACTTTCTTTCGGAGCGGAAACGAAGTTTTTTTCTTTTTTTTTTGCGGAAAAACAGAAAAAGGTGTTTTCATATTGATGTTTTTATGCTATAATTATAATACAGCGTGATTCAACGCTTTTATTATAATAGATGAGAAAAAGGGAAGCGGCTGCCCGGCAGAGGCGGCCGGAACGGACATGATTGACTTACGGCATCCTGCGCTATGCCTTGGAATAAGCTGCCGCCCGGAAGGGGACAGCCGGACCAGTCACCCCGGTCGGAGAAATGAACCGGCCGCAGGTTTCATTGTGCCCGATTCCGACCAGTAACCTGCCTGCAGAGCCTCTTCCGGCTGATTGACAATGTACGGCTGGAGATGAGAGAGAATCTGTTTGAACTCGAACCGGAATTCCCGGCATCCTTCACCGGCGGCACGGAAACGGAGGCGGAAAACGGCTCCGGGATGCCGCTGGCGGCCCGGCTGCGTCCCCGTTCGCTCGACGAGTATGTCGGGCAGCGGCATCTGCTCGAACCGGGCAGACTGCTCCGGCGGGCGATCGACGCGGACCGGTTCAGCTCGATCATCCTCTCCGGACCGCCCGGCACCGGGAAAACCAGCCTCGCGGAGGTGATCGCACGGATGACCGATTCGGAATTCATCCGGCTCTCCGGGGTGACCTCGAGCGTCGCGGATGTCCGGCGGGAGATCGCCGCCGCGGTGAAGCGGCGGCGCAGTTCCGGGCGGAGGACGATTCTCTTCATCGACGAAATTCACCGATTCAGCCGTTCCCAGCAGGACTCTCTGCTGCCGGATGTGGAAAACGGCAATGTCCGGCTGATCGGGGCAACCACGCACAACCCGCACTTCTACGTGGTGGGGGCGCTGCTTTCCCGGTCGCTGGTCTTCCGGCTCGAACCGCTCTCGCAGGAGGAGATCCGCACGCTGCTCCACCGGGCGGCGGACGACGAACGCTCCTTCCCGGGGCGGAAGGTGGAGCTGGAGCCGCAGGCGGCGGACTTTCTCGCCACCGCCTGCGAGGGGGACGCGCGCCGGGCGCTGAACGCGCTCGAAGTCGCCGCGCTCACCACCGATCCGGATGACGCGGGCGTCACCCGCGTCACGCTGACGGAGGCGGAGGCTTCGATTCAGCAGAAGATGATCGTCTACGGCGATGACGGCCACTACGACACCGCCTCGGCGTTCATCAAGAGCATGCGGGGGTCCGACCCCGATGCGGCGGTCTACTATCTGGCGAAGATGCTGCACGCCGGGGAGGACATCCGTTTCATCGCCCGACGGCTGACGATCTTCGCCGCGGAGGATGTCGGCAACGCCGACCCGCGCGCGCTGGAGCTCTGCACCGCCGCGATGCAGGCGGTGGAGATGATCGGCCTGCCGGAAGCGAAACTGATTCTGGCCCAGGCGACCACCTACTGTGCGACCGCGCCGAAGAGCAACGCCTCGTATGCGGCGCTGGAAGCGGCGGCAACCGACGTGGAGCAGGAGCGGGTTCAACCGATTCCGGTCCGTCTCCGCGACGCGCATTACGCGGGGGCGAAAGCGGAGGGAATCGGCAAGGACTATCTCTATCCGCACGACTACCCCGGCGGTTTCGTGCCGCAGGAGTATCTGAGTGTGGATAAGCGCTATTACGAGCCGAAGGAGATCGGCTACGAGGCGCGCATCCGGGAACGGGTTGACTACTGGCGCGCACTGCGCGACTTTGTCCGGGAGGAAAAACGCGATGGAAAAGCGTGAACTGCGAAAGCACTATCTGGCCCGGCGCGCGGCGCTGTCGCCGGAGGAGCGGCTCCGGGCCGATGCGGCGATCTGCCGGAACATCCGGCGCCTCGCCTGCTATCAGGCGGCGGACTGCATCGCCGCCTACGCGAGCGACGGGCAGGAGCCGGACCTCTTCGGGTTGCTGGGAGAGAAGCGATTTTTTCTGCCGCGGTACATCGCGGCGGATGCGGGGTACGAACTGGTGGAGATCCACGACGTCGCGCGGGATCTGGTCCGGGCGAAATTCGGGCTGCTGGAACCGCGGCCGGAGCTGCCGGCGGCGACGCCGGAGTTTGCCGCGAACAGGCTGCTCTACCTTACGCCGGCGGTCGCCTGTACGCCCTCCGGAATCCGGCTGGGGCGCGGCGGCGGATTTTACGACCGGATGCTGGCGGCGGCCCGCGGACCGGTGGTCGGTGTGATCTACGCATGCCAGCTGGCGAACGATCTTCCTCGGGAAGAGCACGACCGCAATGTCGATGTCGTGGTCACCGAGCAGGATATATATCTGTGTGAAAAATAAGGCGGATGAGCTCTTCGGGAGCCGCCGCAGAAAACAGGGGGAAAAGAAGGAAAAATGGAAAGCAATTTGTGGGCGCTGATCGCCGTTGCATGTATTTTTGCCGCGATTGGAATCGCGGCGGGGATCATGCTGAACAACTGGATTCAAAAACTGCAGAAGGATTCCGCTTCGCGCACTGCGGACAAGATCCGCAGCGACGCCGAACGGGAGGCGGAGCACATTCTGCGTGACGCCCGGGTCTCGGCCAAGGCGGAGACCATCAAGATGCGCGAGGAGTGCGAGCAGGAGCTCAAGGAGCGCCGCCGCGAACAGACCAACAACGAGAAGCGTCTCGCCCAGCGCGAGGAGCTGCTCGACCGCCGCGCCGATTCGATGGACGCCAAATCGAAGAACATCGAGAAGCAGGAGAAGGAGATTGAAACGCTCCGGGAACGGCTCGGGAACCGGGAACAGGAGCTGGCCAAAAGCATCTCCCAGCAGATCGATGAACTCGAACGCATCGCCGGCATGAAGCGGGAAGAGGCGCGGGGAATCCTGCTGGAAAAACTCAAGAACGAGATCAAGAATGAGTCCGGTCTGATGGTCCGCAATCAGCTGGAGGAGGCGAAGGCGCGGAGCGAGCGGGAAGCGCGCCGCATTCTCACCTACGCCATTCAGCGGTACGCGAGCGACTGCACCTACGAGCGCACGACGGCGACCATTCCGCTGCCGAACGACGAGATGAAGGGGCGGATCATCGGCCGCGAAGGGCGCAACATCCGCGCGATCGAAGCGGCCACCGGCGTGAGCATTCTCATCGACGACACGCCGGAAGCGGTGGTCATCAGCTGCTTCGACCCGGTGCGGAAAGAGGTGGCGCGCCAGCTTATGGAGCGGCTGATCAGCGACGGGCGCATCCATCCGACCCGGGTGGAGGAGCTGGCCAAGAAGATCAGCAAGGAGCTGGAAGAGGAGCTCTTCCAGGTGGGCGAAGCCGCGGTGCTCGAAACCGGAATCCAGGGGGTCTCGCCGCAGATCATGAAGCTGCTCGGGCGTCTGAAATACCGCTACAGCTTTTCGCAGAACGTGCTGCAGCACTCGCTGGAGACCAGCTACTTCATGGGCATGATCGCGGCGGAACTCGGCCTCGACGAGCAGAAGGCGAAGCGGATCGGTCTCTTCCACGACCTCGGCAAGGCGATCGACCACGAGGTGGAGGGGCCGCACGCCCAGATCGGTGCGGATCTGCTGCGCAAGCACAACGAGGCTAAGGATGTCGTCCACGCGGTGGCGGCGCACCACGGCGAAGTGGAGCCGGAAAGTCTGTACGACATTCTCATCAGCGCCTGCGATACGCTGAGCGCCTCCCGTCCGGGGGCCCGCAGCGAGACCACCGAACTCTACCTCAAGCGGCTGGAACAGCTCGAGGCGATCGCGCACGAATTCTCGGGCGTGGAGTCCTGCTTTGCACTGCAGGCCGGCCGTGAAATCCGCGTCGTGGTGACGCCGGAGAAGGTCAGCGAAGGCGAAGCGCAGATGCTGGCGAAGGACATCTGCGCGCGGATCGAGAAGGAGATGACCTATCCGGGTCAGATCAAGGTGACGATCATCCGCGAGACCCGTTCGGTCGAATACGCCAAGTAAGAGCGTTCCGCAGAACAAAAACTGCCCTCTCCGCCGGAATCCGGCCGGGAGGGCGTTTTTTTCAGGGAGAGGAACGGTCAGGAGAGCGCGTTGCGGATTCTGGATGTGAGCAGAGCCGCCTCGAAGAGGAGCCGGTCCGGATTCCCCCCCTGCCCCTTCCTGCCGTAGAGGGAAACGCCGTAAAAGCGATGCCGGTATTCGATCGGCAGACAGATGTTCCAGCAACCGTCGACTTCAACCCGGTGCAGATAGCCGTGCTCGGCGACCGACGCGGCAAGCTGGTGCGCCTCCTCGCAGGTGAGACGGCAGGACTCCTGTTGCAGAAATTGTTCCGCCCCCGCCTCCGCCCCGGACTCCATCGTCAGAATCGCCAGCGCGATATAGGAACAGCCAGGCGGAACCCGGCAGGGCATGCCGTTGAGCTGGTCCGGACCGTACAGGTCGCTGCGGTAGAGATAGACCAGCTGGCCGTTCTCCATCCCCGCCAGCGCGCCGTTGACGCCGAGGGCCTCCGCACGGCTCCGGATCAGCGGATTGGCCAGCCGGGAGAGCGGCGAGTTGAAGATCGCATTCTGCCCGAGCAGAATGAGGCCGAGGGCCGGCTCGAACCGGCGCGGACCGGAACGGACCAGATAACCGGCTTCAACCAGATCGGCGGCAATGCGCGACAGGGTGCTGGGTGGAATTCCGGACATCTCGCCGAGCTGCTTGAGCGAGACGGGCTCTTCCGCGGCGGCGGCCAGCTCAAGCACCCGGAAGGTTTTTTCCAGAAGCCGGTTTTTCATGGGTGCCTGCGACGTCACTGCCCGGCGGCAGAGGAGGCATCCTGTGCGGCGGCGGCCTTGTCCAGCTCATCCAGCAGGCGGCGGAGCGACGAGCGGCCGGTCTCGAGAACATGGAAAATCACGCGCCGGGAGGTCGAACTCGGGTGCGTCCGGTCATGCTCCCAGTAGCTCACGGAAAAGCGGGTCACGCCGGCGAAATTCCCGAGCGTCTTCTGAGAGAGGCGGAGGGCGCGGCGCAGTTCGCGGATATCCCGGGGCGCCGGCGGCAGAAGCAACTGCCGGCCGCCGCCGGAAAGTTTGCTGTACAGCTTGTCGAGCGTCTCACACCGCCGCCGGAGTTCGCCGACGGTGCGCATATTCGCGACCATATATCCGACCAGCGGAGTTACGACCGGGAGGACATCCGCCGGAAAACGCGACAGGGCATCCCGCGGCAGAACGGCATCATGTTTCAAAAGCGTCATAAGGTTCAATTCCTGTTCCATGCGAAAGAAGCCGCGGGATCCAGATCCATCAGCTGAAAAAAGAAAATTTACGGCGACAACCGCGCAACTTCTTCCCAATTAGAGTTTCATCACCGCACGAAACAGACTCCGGTCTTCCTGCCGAACAAGGAAATCATTCGCAGTCCGGACCGTTCCGCCCGGCGACGATACACCGGCGGACCCCATCCCGATACGGACACCCCTTTAACATAACGCACTTCCGAAAAAATGCAACCGGCAAACTCCGGAACCGCCGGAGAATCCGCCGGTTTCGCTGCGGGTTCCGGGAATTTCCGTTTTTTTTTCCTCTTTCCTCTTGACAATCGCAAAAAAATCCGGTATAATATTACTGGTATCACACTGGTATCATATTTTTACGGGAAGCGCGATGGATCAACAGAGATTCAAGAAATCGAACCGAGACAAGAGTCCGCGCGGGCGGCTGTTGATCCAGCATTACATCTACGATCTGCAGGCGAGGAGCGGCGGGGAAAGCCGCCAGCTGCCTTCATCGCGGGAACTCGCGGCGCAGTTCGGGGTGTCGCGCTGCACGGTGACGCGCGAACTGGAGAAGCTGGTCCGCGACGGGGTGCTGGTAACGAAACAGGGTATCGGCACCTTTCTCGCCCCGGTGGCCAAAACGGGACCGGCGAAAAAAAGAATTATCGGATTGCTTTTCGGCTACGGCATCAACCACTGTTACAGTGAGTACGGCTGGAAGCTGATCGCCGCGAGCGGCACCGTTCTGATCGAACATCATTGTCTGGTCCGCCCGATGAGCATCAGCTCGGGAGAGGAGGAAGGATTTTACCAGGAGCTGTGTGAAAATTTTGTGGATGGATTGATCTGGTTTGCCCCACCGGAAGAGAGATTCCCCATCATCCGGCGCATTTCCCGCCAGATTCCCACCGTGGTCTTCGGTTCGAGTGTTCCGGAGGAGTGCAATTCCCTCACCGTGGATTACACGGAAGAAAGCTACCAGGAGGGCAAGGAGCTGCTGCGGGAAGGCCGGAGTTCCTTCTGGGGGATAATGAATAACGACCCCGGAGCAGAGCTCTACCTGCGAGGTTACCGGAAGGCACTGGAAGAAGCGGGAAAAAGGCTTGATCCTGATATGATCTTCTACGCAACCTCCGCCTTGCCGGATCGGCTCCGGCAGGCGCTTCAGGCGGGGAAACACCCGGATGCTTTTTTGATCCACTCGCCCGACCTGCGTGAGGAAACCATCCGGCTGCTGCAGGAGTTTCAGATCGATTTTCAACAGCAGTGCCGTCTGATCAGCGGCAGCGCCGCGATGAAAATTCCCGGATTCGCCGGCTGGTGCCACGAACAGCCCTACCGGGAGATCGGGGAAGCCGCAACCGAACTGCTGTTGCGCCAGTTTGCCGGAGATCTCCGGGTTGAGCACAGGACGCTTGTCACGAAACATTTCGCCGTCAATCTGAAATAGAAAGGATGCGTATGAAAAAGAGATCCGGTCCATGCAACTGCAATTTTCAAAAAGTCTGCCCATATTTCACTCTGATTGAACTTCTTGTTGTAATAGCTATTATTGCAATTCTCGCGGCCATGCTGCTTCCTGCGTTGAACCAGGCCAGAGCCAGAGCAAAATCGATCAACTGTGTCAACCAGTTGAAACAGTGTATGACAGGTATGCAGCTTTACGCCGATTCCGAGGATGATTATCTGCCGGCAATCTGGATTGATAAAATTACCTGGGCGCAGGCACTGGTCAAGGGAGGGTATGCCACCAGTGCCGTACCGAAAGAGCTTCAGGAAACTGATGTTTACAAATCCTATGCCTGTCCTGCAGTAGAACGCGGAGATGCACTCCCGGGTCAGTTCTGCTTTCGTACTTACGGGATGAACAATTATCTGGCCGGGAAATGGTCAAATACAACTGCAGTCAAACGTACCCGGATCGGCATAACCGGGTTCACCTGTGTCCCGCGGGGAAAACCAAGTGCAACGATAATTCTGGCAGACTCCCAGAATCCGCAGGTAACGAACAAGGTTGAACAGAGCTACATGCTCAACGCCAACAGCGGCCATGCTGTGTTGCGACATTTTCGACGCATCAACGCAGGGATGCTGGACGGCAGCGTCTCAAGCCCGGGTCCAAAAGAGTTGAAGGAAAAACATCAGTTTGATGCTGTCCTGCTCGAAGATGGTAAATCCAAGCTGAACCTGTAAGGCAAACTATGAAAAAAATTTTAATGTTGTTCTCTCTGTTAGTCAGTTCCACTCTTTTCGCGTTGGAGCTGCCTTCCTGGCTCACAATCAAACGTGACGGAACTCTGCAGATCGAATCTCTGAATGCTAAAATTCTGCATTTCGGTGCGGGATTCGTTCAGACCGGACAACGTGACATTTCTGATATCACTCAGGGAGAGAATAACGGAACCGTCACCATAAGCGGGAAATTCGGAGGGGGAAAGATCCACGAAACCGTCACTCCTATTGCAGATAATCAGGTCGAATATCAGGCGAAGCTCACTTGTCCGAACCCCTGGGTGACACTCGGAATCATGTTGCAGTTCAATCTGCCAGCCAAGTCCAGGAGTCTTCTACTAGACGGGGAAACCAGCTCTCTCCCTGCTGAATTTGACGGTAAAAAACAGTTTCCTCTTACTGCACGGGTAAAAAAAGTCTTGATTCCCCTTGATTCCGGCTCCGTCCTTCAGCTGACAGGAGATCTTACTCTCAAAGTGCAGGATAATCGGAAGTTTGACGATCCGACGTTTTCAATTCGGCTTTATTTCAACCCAGCTCAGGGAACACTGAACGTTTCATCATTGAAATTTCGATTTTCGTTAATTCAGCCGATAAGCCATCCGATCGATCTATCGGAGGTGGTTAATCTCGGTTTTGCCGACGAGGTCGCAGGTGACGGAAAAGGCGGCTGGACAGATCAGGGAAAGGAAAATGATCTTAGAATGCTCAAACCCGGACGCCTGCCAGCAGGAGGAAGCGCATTTGAAATTCTGGATCCGGCAAAAAACGGCGGACGGTCAGCGTTGGTACTGGGACGTACATTTGACAAAGAGCGTTCCGTTGAGGTAGAAACGACTGGTTCCCACCTCTATCTGCTGCATGCCGCCGGATGGCCGACAGCAGGGACGCTGGGTGAAATTGAAGTTTTTTACCGTAACGGTTCAAAAGAATCCATCGAGATTCGTCATGGGCGTGACATCGGCAACTGGTGGATGCCGGTTCACCTCGACAACGCGGTAATGATATGGAATGCGGAAAACCGCTCAAGCTATGTCGGATTATATGCCTCACAGTTCAAACTTCGCCGAAACGATCCGATAAAACTGACCTTTCGGATGAGGAAATCCTCTTCGTTGTGGATGGTGGTTGCCGCGACACTTGGAGAGGCTCCGCTGCTTCTTGCCGCAGAGACACTTCCTACTTATATCATGGCAGGAAAGGAGTGGATTCCCCTTGATGCGCCACACGATATAGTTCCGGGAACCCCGCTGGATTTTTCCGGAATGCTTGATGCGCCGGCTGGCAAATACGGTCGGGTTGTTGTTGCCCCCGACGGGCACTTCTCCTTTGCAAATGCACCGGACAGGCGGATCAAATTTGTCGGAGTCAACCTCTGTTTCTCTGCTAACTTTCTTTCAAAAGAGTCTGCGGATGCACTGGCGGAACGGCTGGCGCGCATGGGGTATAATGCCGTTCGCCTGCATCATCAGGACAATCAGCTGGTGAAAAAGAATTCTCCTGATAGCACCGAGCTTGATCTGGAACAGCTCGACAAACTTGAATATTTGTTTGCCGCGCTGAAAAAAAGAGGGCTTTACATCACCACCGATGTTTACGTAAGCCGAAAGTTGAAGCCTGCGGAGAAGATTCCGGAAAAAGTTCCCGGCAACTCTTTTTTTCAGATGAAGGCGTTATTGCCGATTTCAAAAGCCGCCAGGCGCAACTGGGAGCGTTTTGCCCGTAACTGGTTCACTCACCGAAACCCTTACACCGGGATGACCTGGGCGGAAGATCCTGCATTCTATCTAGTCAGTTTTACGAATGAAAACAATCTCTATACGGTTTGGGACAAAGCGCCGGAAATTGCGAAACTGTATCAGGAAAAATTTCCCGGGTGGATGGCAAAACAACATCCCGATGAGCCAATTGAATCCGCCGATATTTCCAACCGTCGCTTTCAGGAATTTCTCTATGACTGTCAGCACCGCAGCATCCTTGAACAGGCAAGATTTCTTCGCGAGGAACTCGGGATGAAGACACTATGCACCGATGTGAATATGCACAACAAGGTACCTCTTGCGCTGCTTCGGGATGATCTTGATGCGGTGGATGATCACAAGTACCATGACCATCCCGCCTTCCCGGAAAACGATTGGGGGCTGCCGATGCTGTTCCGTCAGCGTTCCGCAATTGGTTCGTACGGGGATGAAGTTCCGCTGCAGCTTTTGGCTCCGAGACTTTTCGGCAAGCCTTTCAGTATCACAGAATACAAGTTTTGTCCACCCAACCGTTATCGTGCCGAAGGCGGCCCCTTGATCGGGGGATACGCCGCACTGCAGGACTGGGACGCCCTCTATCATTTTGCCTGGAGTCATTCCTCCCGCAACGTGGATAAGTTAGTGGATTTCAGCATTTTTGATATCGCCCACGAACCATTGGGGCAACTCTCCGACCGTTTGACAATGTTTCTTTTTCGGCGCGGAGACATAAGTCCGGCCCAGGCAGCATATGCCTATCCGGTACCGAAAAATCTCTGGGACACAGATCAGCCGCTGCTGTACCCACGTTCCTTCGAACAGCTTGGACTTATCACTCGAATCGGAACGGTTGTCGGCAACCGGGCAACAGCAGGAGTGAAACAATTATCTCTGAAACAGGCAGCGGCAGAAGCCCCATTGCCAGATCCAGCCGTAGAGAAGTTACGGCATACCCTCCTCACCAGAGGAATCGCAACAAGCTCCACAGGAGAACTTCAATTGAATGTATCCGCAAAGACATTGACTCTGGTTTCTCCGCGTTCGGAATCGGTAACACTGCCGGCAGGCAAACTTTCTGCCGGACGCTTGACAGTTACAGGAGCGACAGTTCCGCAGACCGTCTCCGTAAGCAGCCTGGACGGTGTTCCTCTCGGCAGAAGTTCCAGCATCCTGATTTTCCACATGACGAATGTACTCAGCCAGAGGATGAAGTTCGGCGATTCCGGATTACACCTGCTGGAAAACCGGGGAACATTCCCCCTGCTGCTGCGGCGAGACCCGGTGGAAATCACCTTGAAACTTGAGGGGGATGCCCCTGTTACGCTGACCGCGTTGAAACTTGACGGCACGTCAGCAGGAACAGTTGCTGTAACTCGGAAAAAAGGCGGATTTTTCCACTTTACGGCCGATCCGGGAGCGTTCTCCGGCGGTACGATGGTATACCATCTGACACGTTAAACCCCTTGCTGCATTCAATCAGAGGTTGGAAAAATATCTATAATTCCGGAAAGCAACAGGTGACAAGACCATTCTCTCTGGAAAAGCCGCATGGGGAACAGTTCCCCGTGCGGCAGAATTCGTCAATTCCGCATGACGCGTCAGGGGGGGCTGTGCCGGGCAGCTCGTCGGACAGCAGCAGCCCGACGCGACAAACATCAGCACACCGGCAAACTGCGAAAAGCCGCGCGGAGTCCTTCCTGCCGCGCGGCTTCCTGCCATCCCGCGGCATCGCGCCGTCAAGCTTCACCATCGCGTGAAAAATGGAAAAGTCAAGCCGCCCGGACCGGTTATGACTTGAATTTTCCGCAATCAAGAGTAGATTATTAGAATGATTTTTCACATACTGCGAAACATAGAAAGATACTGGAAAATTCCCCATGAAAGAAGCTGACATCCGCCGTAAATACATCGAGTTTTTCAAGTCGAAGGGCCATCAGGAAATTCAGAGCGCGCCGGTGATTCCGGAAAACGATCCGACCTGCCTCTTCACCACCGCCGGAATGCATCCGCTCGTCCCCTATCTGCAGGGCGCAAAACATCCCGCCGGGAAACGGCTGACCGACTTCCAGAAGTGCATCCGCACCGGCGACATCGACGAGGTCGGCGACGCCGTCCACCTCACCTTCTTCGAAATGCTCGGCAACTGGTCGCTCGGTGACTACTTCAAGGAGGAGGCGATCCGTTTCAGCTTTGAATTCCTGACCGGCAAAGAGAACCTCAACATCCCGGTCGAGCGGCTCGCGGTGAGCGTCTTCGCCGGCGACGACGACGCCCCCTTCGACGAAACCGCCTGGAAACTCTGGAACTCCCTCGGCATCCCGGCCGAACGGATCGCCAAGCTCGGGAAAAAGGACAACTGGTGGGGTCCCGCCGGCATCACCGGCCCCTGCGGCCCGGATACCGAGATGTTCTACTGGACCGGCGAGCTGCCGCCGCCGGAAAAGTTCGATCCGGCCGACAAGCGCTGGGTTGAAATCTGGAACGACGTCTTCATGGAGTACAACAAAACCGCCGACGGCAAGTTCGAGCCGCTCGCCCAGCGCAACGTCGACACCGGCATGGGCCTCGAACGGGTCACCGCCATTCTGCAGGGCAAGACCAGCTGCTACGAGACGGAGATTTTCGCGCCGATTTTCGCGAAGCTCGACGAAATCCGCGGAACCGAGCCGGTCTCCGGCCCCCGCACACCTTCGGAGCGCATCATCGCCGACCACCTCCGCGCCGCGACCTTCATCCTCGCCGACGGCATCACCCCGGGCAAGGTGGACCAGCCCTACGTGCTGCGCCGCCTGATCCGCCGCGCCATCCGCGAAGGACGCAAACTCGGCATCACCGAAAACTTCACCGCGAAGATCGCCGAGGCGGTCATCGAGGAGTTCGGCGACATCTATCCGGAACTGCGCCGCCAGAAGGCGGTCATCTGCGAAGAACTCAACCGCGAGGAGAAGCAGTTCGCCGTCACGCTGGAGAAGGGAACCCACGAGTTCCAGAAGCTGATCGACCGCGTGCCGCCGCACATCAACAAAAAGGTGATCTCCGGCAAGAACGCCTTCAACCTCTACGAAACCTACGGCTTCCCGATCGAACTTACCGTCGAAATGGCGAAGGAAAAGGGATTCGAGGTCGACCGCGCCGGTTACGACGCCGCCTTCGCGAAGCATCAGGAGCTCTCAAGAGCCGGCGCCGAGCAGAAGTTCAAGGGCGGACTCGCCGACAGTTCGGTTGAAACCGCCCGGCTCCACACTGCGACCCACCTGCTGCAGGCGGCATTGCGCAAAGTGCTCGGCCCCCATGTCGAACAGCGCGGCTCCAACATCACCGCCGAACGGCTCCGCTTCGACTTCTCTCACGAGCAGAAGATGACTCCGGAACAGCTCGCCGAGGTGGAGAAGCTGGTCAACGAGGCGATCGACCGCGATCTGCCGGTCGTCTGCGAAGAGATGACCATCGAAGAGGCGAAAAACAGCGGAGCGATGGGTCTGTTTGAAAACAAATACGACGCCCGGGTCAAAGTCTACACGATGGGCGACGTCAGCAAGGAGATCTGCGGCGGACCGCACGCATCGCATACCGGCGAACTGGGGCACTTCAAAATCCTCAAGGAGGAGAGTTCCAGCCGCGGCGTGCGCCGGATCAAAGCGGTCCTTCAGAGCAAGTAATTCAGGAACCGGAAAGGAGCTCGCCCGATGAAAGAATCCGATCTTCTCATCTCCCATCACGATGGAGTTTTTTCGGTCAAGGTCGCAGGCCGCGCCAACTTCGAATATGCGGTTCCGCTGCGCGAACTGGCGAAGTCGTCCAATGAATTCCGATGCTTCCGGATCGACCTCGGCGATTGTGTCGCGATGGACAGCACCTTCATGGGGGTGCTCTCCATGATCGGCCTGAAATCCCGCCGCTGCAATGCGACGGTGGAGCTGCTCAACGCGAACGATACCCTGAAAAAACTGCTCCGCGATCTCGGTGTGAGCAAGCTCTTCACCTTTACCGAAGGGAGCGACCCCGACGCGCCGCAGTGGTCCGCCAGCGACGGCAACGTTGCCCGCAACGACATGCTGACCACCGCCGAAACCGTCACCGAAGCGCATCAGACGCTGGTCGAAGCGGATTCCAGCAATGCGGCCCGTTTCGACCAGGTGATCGAATTCGCCCGCCAGGACGTCGAGCGGCTGAAAAACCGGGAGAAGGAAGATTGATTCTTCGTCGAAACAACAGCGACAAATGCAGAAGATTGCCCTTTGCCCTCCTGCTGGCGGCGGCCACAGGCTTTCTTCTGCTGCATGCCGGCTGCTCCACCCCGACGATCACCAATACCAGCCGCAACATCGTTGAGCAGCTGCTGATCTCCTCCGCCGTCGAGCGGTGCATGTATCAGATCGATTTCAGCATGTACCGGGATGCCAAGGTGTTCGCCGACTACTCCAACCTCGCGCCGCAGGTGGATAAGAATTATGTGCAGGGCTGTTTCGAACTGTACCTTGCCAAGGCGGGCGCCATCGTCGTCAAGGAGGAAAAGGAGGCCGCCTACACGATGCAACTGATTTCCGGCACGCTGGCGACCTCGTCGAGCCAGGTGCTGATCGGTACGCCGGAGCTGCCGATTCCGCTGCCGAACACCGACCTCAGCTTCGCCATTCCGGAAATTGCCATTTTCAAACGGGTGACCCGCCGCGGATACGGGAAATTCAGCCTGACGGTGCTCGATACCCCCAGCCGGAAACCGGTGCGCACGGTCGACGGGGTGAGCAACATGTCGGAGTTCATCAACTGGACCATTCTGCTGATCCCCTTCTCCTCACGCAATGTCGAGATGAAGCAGAGCGAGTTCGAGGACACGCAGTACTACCTCTTTGAATGAAAAAACGCCCGGCTTTTCCATGCCGGGCGTTCTCTTTCAGAACCGTCAGAAGTTCGTGATATCGTCGCAGATTTTTTCGTTGTCCGTGGAATAATAGGAGGTGCGAGCTGTCGGCGGTGTGGTTGCATTGCCGCTCCCGAATCTGCCGTCCGCACCGGGAGCGATCAAATCGAATCCCCCCTTGTTGATCTGGCCGGGATACCGGTAATAGATCGCCCCGCCCCAGCTGTCTTCCAGAACGAAATCTCCAGTTTTCCCCTTTTTCAGAGATTCCTCCTCCACCACCCGGAGAAACTCCTTGCGCATCTCATCGCTCAGTGCAGTTCCGTTCGAGCTGGAACTGGCGACATCGAACTCGACGTCAGAAATCAGATTCGAGCTGTCAAGTTTGAACTTGATCATATGGAACGACTGGCTCGCCGGATAATATCCGTACTTGGTTCGACAGCTCTCCAGCCCCGCTTCAATGCGCTTGAGCAGCGCTTTGGTGTTGGATTCGCGCGAGGCGTTCATCGCGTAGCTGTAGGCGCCGAAGCCGATGGCGGCGAGCAGGCTGACCAGCGCCACCACGGCGAGGACCTCCACAAGGGTAAAACGGAAACGGAGCGTTTTCATGACAAACCTTCTTTTTGCTGTTTGCTTTCAGGGGCACCATGGAATATAATATGCTGAATGCTGTTTTTCAAAAGAGATCGGGGGAAAATATGCGGATTGAAGAGAAATTTGTACTGATTACCGGTGGAGCCCGGCGGGTGGGGGCGGAACTTGCCCGCGCCTTCGCCGCGGCGGGAGCGCGGCTCCTGCTGCACTGCCGGAACTCCCGCGTTGAAGCCGAAGCGCTGGTAAACATGCTCCCCGGCGGTACGGCGCGCCACCGGGTGCTGCAGGCGGACCTCGCGCGCCCGGGCGAAGCGCTCCGCCTCTTCTCCGAAGCGGGGCGGGTGGATATCCTCATCAACAACGCCTCGATGTACCGCCTCGCTTCGCTTGCCGACGCGCCGGAAGCGCTCGACCGCGAACACTTCGAGGTGAACTTCTGGAGTCCGCTCGCGCTCTTGAAGGCGTTTGCCGCACAGCACGATCTCAACGAAGGTGCGGTGGTCAATCTGCTCGATCAGGAGATTTCCGGAATTTCGCCGCGCGGCGGCGGCTACTCGCTCTCCCGCCGGGCTCTCGCGGAGGCGACGCTGGAACTCGCCCGCGAACTCGGCCCCCGGAATCTCCGTTTCAACGCCGTCGCCCCCGGTCCGGTCCTGCCGCCGGTCGGGCTGGAGCATTCGAAGATGGAGAAGACGCTCCCCACCCTGCCGCTCCGGCGCAAGGTGGAGCTTAGCGACCTCGCTGAAGCGGTGCTCTTCCTCTGCCGCAACGATTCGATCACCGGCGAGATCCTCCGGGTGGACTGCGGCCAGCATCTCGGCTGACGGCATCACACGGCCCCCCGGTCAAGCACCACTCCGACACAACTGCGCCCCCCGGGAAGAAGAGGGGGTGAGAAACCAGATCAAAATATAACGGGCGCTCCCGGAATTTCCCGGAAACGCCCGTTTTGATTCCTTTTCGCCGCGCTCAGCGGGTCTTGAGGTCAGAATTGAGGCTGATCGCCTTGTTGAAGTTGTTGTAAAGGCTGATCGATGCGGCGACCTCGATTGCGGCGGTGATCTCCTCGTCGGTGACACCGGCGGCGAGCGCCGCGGAGCGGTGAGCGTCCAGACAGTAGGCACAGCCGTTGACCGCGCTGACCGCGATGATGATGAGTTCCCGGGTCTTCGCATCGAGCCCCTGCCCGGCGACATCGGCCATGTGCATCGCCGCCTGGAGAAAGTCGCCGTTCCGCCCCATCGCCTGAAACACCTCCGGAATGAAGCCGAACTTCTTCTCAATCGCCTCCTGCGTCCGAACCGCCTTTTCGTCGCCGGTTTTGTTGTAAAGTTTCACACCTGCCATGATGGTATCCTCCTCAAAACAAATTCTGTCATTTCGTATCCGGGTCAAGCCACGCGGAAATTTTTTCAGCCTTACCGACAGCGGGATAGTATCTTCCCTCGGTGCCCTCTTTATTCAGCGATTCGCAGTGGCCGTCGAGGAAAAAGAGATTGACGAAATCACCGTGAATTTTTGTCGGATTTCCGGCCGCGGTGGAGGAGGGAGACGTGCCGAACTGCATCAGCGGGCTGGCGAGAAGATCCGCACCGCCCGTGCCCCCGGTGCCGCAGCAGCCGCCGAGCGCCAGCGCATTGGGGGCAACCTGCGTGTTGGTATTGTACATGAGCAGTTTGGTTCCCCGGAAATCGAAGCCATCTTCATCGGTGGTGAATGCCGCACCGTAGATCTGCGACAGCCGGTTGTCCAAATTGCCGTTGGCGGTGTATTCAAACGAAGGACAGCGCATCACCGCCACATCCTGAATGTAGTTTTTATTCTTCAGGTAGGAACCCCACTGCTGTTCGTCTGCCGTTTCGGATTCTGTCTCGGCATCTTTCCGGTACGACATGAAATGCTGGTCGTTGTCGTTCATCGACTGCTTGATGAACTGGCTCACCTGCCGCTGATTGCTGAGGCACTCCGCGGTACGGGCGGAAATCCGCGCCCGGTTCAGCGCCGGCATCAGGAGCCCGGCCAGGACGGCGATGATGCCGATCACCACGAGGAGTTCGACGAGAGTGAAACGCTGCTGTCTCATAAAAGAAGCCCTTTCTCGAAAAAGCCTTGATTTTTCAGGATGATCCTATAATCATAACCTAACCGCTGCATCGTTTTTTTCAAGCCGGGGAATGGATTTTGAACTATTTTTTGCAAAAAAAACAGTTCCGCCATTGAAAAATCACCAATCCGCATTTACTATAACATGAGAGGAAACAGATTCCCCGAACGAGATACAGTCAATACGAAGCAACGGAATAGAAAAATGAAGCAAAAACAGACTTTCACCCTCGTCGAACTCCTCGTGGTGATCGGCATCATCGCCATTCTGGCCGGGCTGGTCATCCCGGCAGTCATCCGCGCCCAGCAGCAGGGCAGAATCACCCAGGCGAAGTCGGACATGGCCACGATCCTGCTCGCCCTCAAAGGCGTGGAGAGCACCTACAACAAGATGGTTGCGCCGAAATCTGGTTCTACAACTATATATTCTTTTGATAACAACGACGTATCAGAAAGTAAAAAAACGATTGGACCTGCGGATTCCTCTATCGTGTATAAATATATTAAATTAGGCGACATTAAATTAGGCGACGTTAAAAAAGTCGATGCAGCAGCACAGAATGCGTATGACAGTTTCATCGCAGAGCTTTCCGTTCCACAAAAGATAGATGCAGACGATTTGAATGTCAATAAACGTAAAATCAAATTTCTAGACCCAAACCCGAAATTTGATCCTGCAGCAGATTATGACGATGCAAAAAATCTACCTTATCTCTGGCGCGATCCGTGGGGAAATCGATACATTATCCTCATAAATACGGATTTCAAGGACGGAATTCCTCATCCTGCAGCTCCAAACAGTAAAGTACTCTCAGGGAAAGCGGTGATTTATTCTTGCGGTCCGAATGGGACAGATGATGACGCCAGGAATATTCTGCACGATGATGTGGGAAATCCTACGTCGACCGACGACGATATCTCCAGCTGGAACTGATTCGGAATCACACCGACGGGGAGAGGTGCAACAGCCTCTCCTCTTTTTTTGTATCGGTCACTTGCCGGCGGAGAGGCTCCGAATCCGGTCGCGGAGATCGGCCGCGCGCTCGAATTCGAGCGCTTCCGCCGCGCGGAGCATTTCGCCGGTCAGCTCCGCAATCAGCGCCTGCTGATCGGCGGGCGAAAGCCCCAGCCCGCCCAGGTCGGTCGAATCGGTGATCATCGAACCGGCCAGCGACGGCATCTTCTTCTTCCCCTTCGACGCCTCCGGAGAGACGATCTCGCCGATGGTGAAGTGACGCTCCTTGCGGATGGTCTGCGGCGTGATTCCATGCGCCTCGTTGTAGGCGATCTGACGGCGGCGGCGCGCTTCGGTCTGGTCGATCAGCGCCTGCATCCCCGGCGTGATACTGTCGGCGTAAAGGATCACCCGCCCGTCCTTGTTCCGCGCGGCGCGACCCGCCGTCTGCACCAGAGAACGCTCCGAGCGGAGGAATCCCTCCTTGTCCGCGTCGAGGATGGCGACGAGCGCCACCTCCGGCAGGTCGATTCCCTCCCGCAGAAGGTTGATGCCGATGACGCAGTCGAACTCCCCGTCCCGCAGTTTGTTGAGGACCCGCACCCGTTCGAGCGCATCCAGTTCGGAGTGCAGGTAGCTGGTGCGGATTCCCAGCTCGGCCAGATAGTCGGCAAGCCGTTCGGAACTCTTCTTGGTCAGCGTCGTCACCAGCGTCCGCTCCCCGGCCGCGGCGGCCTTGCGGATTTCGGCAATCACATCGTCGACCTGCCCCTCCAGCGGACGCACCTCAATCCGCGGATCGAGCAGCCCGGTCGGACGCACGATCAGCTCCACCGGCGGCCCGGAGCGCTCCAGTTCGTAGCTCCCCGGCGTGGCCGAAACGAAGACCGTGTCCCCCGCCAGCTCCTCGAACTCCTGAAACTGCAGCGGCCGGTTCTCCAGCGCCGACGGCAGCCGGAAGCCGTGATCGATCAGCACCTGCTTGCGGCTGCGGTCCGCCTTGTACATCGCCTGCAGCTGCGGCAGCGTCACGTGCGATTCATCGATGACGGTCAGGAAGTCCGGCGGAAAGAAGTCGAAGAGGCAGTAGGGGCGCGTCCCCGGGCGGCGGTTCGACAGGTGCATCGAATAGTTCTCAATGCCGCTGCAATAGCCGATCTCCCGCATCATTTCGATGTCGTAGGTGACCCGCTGGTAGAGCCGCTGCGCCTCGACCAGCAGGTTGTTCTTCTCGAACCAGGCGACCCGGTCGCGCATCTCGGCGAGAATGTTGTGCGCGGCGTGCTCAATCCGCTCCGGCGGCAGCACGAAGTGGCGGCAGGGGAAGAGCGTCACCGCCTCCGGACGGGTCTTCACCTTGCCGGAGGTGACGTCGCGCCGCTCGATCGACTCGACCTCGTCGCCGAAAAAGGCCACACGGATGAAGTCGTCCCGCTGCGGTTCGAAGATATCCACCACATCGCCCCGCACCCGGAACTCCCCCTTCTCCGGCGCGGTGTCGTTGCGGCTGTACTGGATGTCGACCAGACGGCGGAGAATCTCGTCCCGCCCGTTGGTGTCGCCGACCGCGACATGGACGCAGAGATCGGCGTAATCGTCGGGCGAACCCAGGCCGTAAATACAGGAGACGCTCGCCACCACGATCACGTCGCGCCGCTCCACCAGACTCGCCGTCGCCGAGAGGCGGAGTTTTTCGATGTTCTCGTTGATCGAGGCGTCCTTGGCGATGTAGGTATCGGTCTGCGGAATGTAGGACTCCGGCAGGTAGTAGTCGTAATAACTGATGAAGTACTCCACCGCGTTCTCCGGGAAGAACCCCTTGAACTCGCTGTAAAGCTGCGCCGCCAGCGTCTTGTTGTGCGACAGCACCAGCACCGGCCGGTCCAGTTCGGCGATCGCGTTCGCCAGCGTGAAGGTCTTGCCGGAACCGGTCACCCCCAGCAACGTCTGGTAGCGGCGCCCTTCGCGGAAGTTCGCCAGCAGTTTCGCAATCGCCTCCGGCTGATCGCCGGCGGGCGCGTAGGGAGCGTGCAGCTTGAAGAGTCCCATTCCGGCGGTCTCCTCACAGTTCCGGCACCAGCGGCCGCCATTCGCGCCCGTCGCGGAAGAGCAGCCGGAAGGACTCCTCCGGCCCGTCTGTGCCCGGCTCGTACACCGCGAGCGGACACTGTTCGCCCCAGTTCTCCAGCACCGGCGTGAAAAGTTTCCAGCTCTCGGCGATCACGTCGCTGCGGATGAAGAGCGTCTGGTCGCCGAGCATCGCGTCGAGCAGCAGCCGCTCGTAGGCCTCGAAACTCTCCCCGCCGGGGAACTCGGAGTAGCGGAAGTTCAGACTCAGCCCGCCCATGCAGAGCTTCGGCCCCGGCTGTTTGGCCTGAATCGTCAGCTCCATCCCCTCGTCGGGCTGTACTTTGAGCACCAGCGTGTCCGGCTGCATATCCGCCGCCCGGATCGGCGTGAAGATCGAATGCGGCACATGTTTGAAAACGATCGCAATCTCACTCTTGCGCGCCGCGAGTTTCTTGCCGGAGCGCAGGTAGAAGGGCACCCCCTTCCAGCGCCAGTTGTCGATCATGAAACGGGCGGCGACGAAGGTTTCAATCGTGGAATCCGGCGCCACCCCCGGTTCGGAACGGTAGCCGGCATACTGGCCGCGCACCACCGACTCCCCGAGACGCGCCAGATCGAAGGGGCGGATCGACCGGATCAGCTTCATCTTCTCGTCGCGCACCGCGTCCGGCGAGAACGAGGCGGGCATCTCCATCGCCGCCATCGCCAGCATCTCAAGCATGTGGTTCTGGAACATGTCGCGCAGCAGCCCGGCCTGTTCATAGTAGCCGGCCCGGTGTTCGACGCCGAGCGTCTCGGCGACCGTGAGCTGCACATGGTCGATGTAGTGGGCGTTCCAGACCGGTTCGAAGATCAGATTGGCGAAGCGCAGCATCAAAATGTTCTGTACGGTGTCCTTGCCGAGGTAGTGGTCGATCCGGTAGATCTGATCCTCCTTGAGGTAGCGGTGCAGCTGCAGGTCGAGCGCTTCGGCGGAGTCGAAGTCCCGCCCGAACGGCTTCTCCAGCACCACGTGGCGCCACGAACTCCCGTCCTCCGGTTCGGTCAGCAGCCCGGCGTTCGAAAGGTTTTCCAGAATCGGCGGATAGAGCTTCGCCGGCATCGCCAGATAGATCGTCCGGTTCGCGGGCAGTTCACAGCCGCGTTCGAGCTCGTCCAGACGGCGGCCCAGCGAACCGTAGAACTCCGGCGCGAAGTAATCCCCGGCATGGTAGTAGACCCGCTTCAGAAAGTCGTTCACCTGACTTTCACTGCCGCCGGAAAGTTCGGGCCGGATGTGTTCGCGGAACGCCTCGTCCGAATAGGCCGTGCGCGCGCACCCCACAATCCGCGACTCCTCGTGCATCAGACCGCGCCGGAACAGGTGGAAGAGCGCCGGATACAGTTTCCGTTTCGCCAGATCCCCCGACGCGCCGAAAATCACCAGCGTGCCGGGCGCCGGACTCACCTCAATACAGAAATTTCCACGCCAGTAGTTGCTCTCAAGCATGATGCCAACTCCTCTTCTCCTTTCGCCGTTCCCGGCGCTTCATACGAAAAACACACCAGAAAGCGAGCTTTCCGGTGTGTCTGCAATTGTTCGCGTCCGCCGCGTTACTTGACGGCGTTGGCGGAAACGCGGATCTCCTTGACGCCGAAGAACCACGGATTGGTGCTGTTCTTGGTGACGATGTTGTAGGTGCCGGTTGCCTTGAGCTCGTTGCTCTTGGCGGTCAGCATCTGAATCGCATTCTTGACCGTGACCGTGTCCTGCAGGAACACCATGCTGCCCGGATTGTCGGTGGAACCGGTGATCAGCGGAATCATGAAAAGATAGATTCCCCAGTTCTCCGCCTGCAGGTGGGCAACCGTTTTGCCGGAACGGGCCAGCTTCTGACCGTTGAGATCCGGACCTTCGACAACGCTGACCGACGCACAACCGCAGAGGACCGCGGCCGTCAGAACCGTCGCAACAAGAGTCATCAATTTATACATTATCAGTTTCCTTACATTTATGACTGTTGAGTTTCCGTTTTCCCCGCACCTACTTCACCGCGGTGCCGGAAGCGGTCCCGCCACGATAATAGAAGATGAAACCCGCGGAGGTGACGTCGGTAACCAGATCAGCCGTGGTACGGGCACCCGCAGCCTTGGCCTGTTTGGTGACCGCCGCGGTCAGCGCCTGCGGGGAAACCGTATCGGTGACCAGCGTCGGCATTCCATACTGATCGGTCGAACCGGTAATCAGCGGAATCGAGAAGAGATAGAGCCCATGAGTTGCAACAGCGATGTGTTCCACCGCAGTTCCGGAGGTTACCACCTCCTGCTTGTTGAAATCAGCGACAGAAGCCGTCTGGAGCGAGGAGCATCCCGTCAGAACGGCTGCCGCACCGAACACACCGAGCAGCATCGCGACTTTTTTTAACATTTCCTGTACCTTTCCTTAGTTGCTGTCCTCCGGTATTTCGAGACATTCCCCCGCCGCCACCGGAACCCGCGGACGGCTCCGGAACCGCCGCCATCGCCCCCCGACCTCCTCCCGAACAATCTGTCCGAACCGGTCTGACAGCCAGGCGTCTCCCGAACCCGCAATCATTAACGTAATCCTTATTTCGCGCTTGTCAAGCCGCCCGGAGGAAAATCGCACGATTTTCCCCCGTTCCGCCCCCCCCGATCCGGGTTGAGGATTCCGAAAAACCGGTGTATATTATATCTTATCCTCAGGAAAATTTGTTCAATCAACCAAACCTGCCCGGCATGAATCGCAAAACCGCAAACTCCGCCTTCCTCACCTCGCTCCCGGTGCTGATGGGATACTCCACCATGGGGGCGGCCTTCGGCATCCTGCTCAGTCAGGCCGGATACGGCCCGGCGTGGGCGCTCCTCATGAGCGTGACCATCTTCTCCGGCAGCCTCCAATTCGCCGCCGTGGACATCCTGCGCAACGCGCCGCCGCTCTTCGAGGTCGCGCTGCTCTCTCTGCTCATCAACATCCGCTACTGCGTCTACGGAATCTCCCTCATCGAGAAGTTCCGCCGCTACGGCTGGCGGAAGTTCTACCTCATCTTCGGGCTGACCGATGAAACCTACGCTCTGCTGGTCCGCGACCGGGAGCACCACGGAACCACCCAGCGCGACTTCATGCTCGGCGTCTGCTTCTTCGACCACCTCTACTGGATCTTCGGCAGCGTCGCCGGCGCCATCGCCGGAACCCTCCTCACCTGCAATACCCGCGGAATCGACTTCACCATGACCGCGCTCTTTCTGGTGATCCTCACCGAACAGTGTCTCGAACGGAGAAACCGGATTCCCGCCCTGGTCGGCGCGGCGGCCACCGTCGCCGCTCTCGTCTGCTTCGGTCCGGAGCAGATGCTCGTGCCGGCCATCCTCGCCATCATCGGAGTTCTGCTGCTCCTGCGGCGCAAGCTTGAACCACAGGAGGTGCAGCCGTGAACGCAACCTACACTCTCCAGGCGATCGCGGTGATGGCGGTGGTGACCTTCCTGATCCGCGCCTTCCCCTTCCTGCTCTTCGGCCGGAAGAATGCGCGTCCGCCGGAACTGGTGCTCTATCTGGGCAACGTCATCGCTCCAGCGGCCATCGCCATGCTGGTGGTCTACTGCGTCCGGAACGTGGAATTCCTCGCCGCCCCCTTTGGCGCGCCGGAGCTGATCGCCGGCGCCGCTACAGTGCTGCTCCACCTGCGCTGGCGCAACTCACTGCTTTCGATCTTCGGCGGAACCGCGCTCTACATGGTGCTGATCCGCACGCTCTTCGCGTAACAGCTGCGCCGTCCGCTCCGCCACCTTGCGCAGAAGATCGGGCCGCTTGAGGTTGAAGTAGGTGTTGTGCAGAAAGTTCATCGAATCGGCCGGACCGTAGTGGCGCAGCAGCGCCCGGGTCAGCGCCGAATTCCCGTCGGAAGCGAAACTCCACGCGAACACGTTCCCCAGAAAGGTACTGCGGACGTTCCGGGTGAAGTGACCCGGCGGCGAATTGACCCCTTCGTAGGCGACGCAGAAGGGAGAGTAGGCCCCCGCCAGCGCCGTCACCACCCCCGCCGCAATCAGCGGCGCGGCGACTGCGCACTTCAGCAGCCGGAAATGCGCCTCCAGCAGCCAGCGTCCGGCGAAAAGCCACAGAATCGGAATCACCGGCACAAGATAGCGGAATCCGTACGCCCAGCCGCCGAATTCGACGGTGAAAAAGAGGTAGAAGAGCATGACCGCCGCCACCGCAACCAGAAATACCTTGTCCACCCGCGAGAACCTCCCGCCCCGCCACAGGAAATACGCCCCCGGCAGTGCAAAAAACAGAAACGGCTGATAACTGAACAATCCACGACAGCCGAAGAGGCATTCGAAGAGGTAGCTCATCCGGTAGGCCCAGCCGGGATTCACCACCCGGAAGGTCCCTTCCGAACCGGCCACGTAGAGCGGCACCACCGTGCCGTAGGCGGTGTAGTTGAGCAGGAGAAGCCAGACGCCGACCGCGAGCCCGCAACCGATGCAGGCGGTTTCGGCGGAAATCCGTTCCCGGCGCGGCGCAAGCAGCCAGAGCGCCGCGACCGCGGCAACCGCGAATATCGCCCCGACCGGGAGATCGGCGGCGGCCACCAGTCCGGCGGTCAGTCCGGCGGCGGCGGCCAGACGCCGCGAGGGCCGGCGGCGGTACTTCTCCAGAACGATGTACAGCCCGAGCACCGCCAGCGCGGCGGGCGTGTGGTTGTTGACAGTGACGGAGTAGGAGAAGAGCCAGGTGCCGATGCACATCCCGAGCGCGAGCAGAAACTTGAGCGGGACGCTCCCGCGGCGCACCCGGCAGAACTGGCGGAAGCTCCAGACGAAGAGCAGAATGTTGATCGCGCCGCTGAATCCGAGGTTGAAGAGGTAGATCAGAAGATTGTAGTTGTCGAAGAAGTTCCAGCCGGTGACGCCGTGAAGCACCCGGTGGACCATGCCGAGCCCCCAGCCGATCGGCAGCGGCTTATCCGAATAGACGTGATTGTTGCGGATCACCCGGTCCACGGTCCGGAAGTTGGTCTTCTCGATGTGAAACACATGCTGTTCGCCCACCGCCTGAATCACCGCGAACCGGGTCGATTCATTGCCGGAAATAGAGACCTCCGGCTGGCTGTACAACAGCGCCGCCAGCGCGAGAAACGCGATGCCGATCCATTCGAAATGTCTGCGCTTGAGCTTCATCTCGCCTCAGAAGTTCAATTTGATGATCGCCTGACGAAGAAGTTTCTCGCTGGTCTGCTCCGAAGCGGGCAGTTCGGCCAGCAGTGCCTTGAGCGTCCGGTCGATGGCGTCGCGCTTGAAGCCGAGCTGTTCCAGCGCGAGCGCGGCCTCGTTCGCGGCGGTGACCGCCGGCGTCGTCTCGCCGGAGGCGGCGAACACGGTTCCGGTTCCGGCGGCGCTGAGCTTGTCGCGCAGTTCGACCACCAGCCGTTCCGCCGTCCGCTTGCCGATGCCGTTGATCCGCGAAATCGCCTTGATGTCGTTGGTGGCGATCGCCGCACAGAAGGCGGAGACCGGCATCGTGCTCAACACGCTCAGCGCGAGCTTGCCCCCGATGCCGGAGACGTTGATGAGGTAACGGAACAGCTCCCGCTCCTCCTGCGTCGCAAAGCCGAACAGCGTGATCGCATCCTCGCGCACCTGCGTGTGAATGTAGAGCCGGACCCGCTCCCCGGGGTGCGGCAGCTTGTCGAAGGTCGACAGCGGAATCGACACGTCGTAACCGACCCCGCCGGCGTCGATGACGCACGCCGTGCAGGAGCTCTCCGCCAGTTCCCCGGTGAGCCGGGCGATCATTTCGACACCTTGATGTCGAGCGAGATGTCGGCGGCCTTGACCGAGTGGGTCAGCGCACCGGCGGAGACGAAGTCCACCCCGATCTTGCCGATCCGGGGAAGCCGTTCGAGGGTGATTCCGCCGGAAGCCTCCAGCTTGGCGCGGCCGTTGACCAGCTTCACCGCCTCGGCCATCATCTCGTCGGACATGTTGTCGAGCATGATGTGATCCGCCCCCGCCTCGAGCGCCTCGCGCACCTCGTCAAGCGTATCGGCCTCCACCTCGATCTCCAGCTCCGGATGGGCCTGCCGGGCGCGTTCAACCGAGCGGGTGATTCCGCCGGGGCCCTCCATCGCCGCCATCTCGCGGTGGTTGTCCTTGATCATGACCCGGTCGTAGAGACCGATGCGGTGGTTGGTGGCGCCGCCGACCGCAACCGCGTACTTCTCAAGATTGCGGTAGCCGGGCGTGGTTTTGCGAGTGTCGAGCACGAGCGTCTTCGTCCCCTTCAGCGCGGCGGCGTACTTCGCCGACGTGGTGGCGACGCCGCTCAGGCGCTGCAGAAAGTTCAGCGCGGTCCGTTCCGCAATCAAGAGTCCGCGGGCGGGGCCGTGGATCTCGGCGAGCACATCGCCGTATTCACAATGGTCGCCATCCTCGCGGATCGCCTTGAATTCGAGCCGCGGCTCCACCAGCTTGAACACCCGCTCCGCCACCGGCAGTCCGGCAAGCACCATGCCGGGCTCCTTGCAGAGCAGCACCGCTTCGGCGGTGGCGTTCTCCGGCACGACCGAATTGGTGGTCACGTCGCCGGTGGTGTCGAGATCCTCGCTCAGCGCAAGTTCGATCAACAGGTCGGTTCTTCCCCAGTCAATGGCGGGAATTTCGGTTTCTGAATTCGTCACTTTTTCTGCTCCATGGTATGTTTATAGTAAAGAAACTTCGATATCAACGATCCTGCGAAATCAGTTCGCGGAAAAGTTCGGATGCATTGGTGCAGCGGAAGAGCCCGGCCCGGAAGGAGTCGGCTTTGAGTTCGGAACTCAGGCACGAGAGCAGCTGCAGATATTCCGCATGCTGATCGAGCCGGGCGGCAATCATGACAACCAGCCGGACCGGCTGATTGTCGAGGCTTTCGTAGTCGGAGATTCCGTTGGGGACGAGCGCCGCCGCCATCACCATGCCGGTGACCGAGGCGAGACGGACATGGGGAATCGCGATCCCCAGCCCGATGCCGGTGCTCATGAGTGCTTCACGCCGGAAGATGCCGTCGGCAAGTTCGGCCTTCGAAGTGATCTGCGGCGTTTTCGCGAGAAGTTCGATCAGGGAATTGAGGACGCTCCGTTTGTCGGACGCGTTGAGGACAATGGTTCGTTCGGGGGTCAGAAACCCCGATAATCGAAACGAACCGTCAGGATCCGAAGAACCACTATCTTCCATCTCGAAAATAACCTCGCCTTATGCCGAAAATTTGATGTATATTGCTATAATATATCATTCTTCCGGCGGAAAAGCAAATCGAATTATTCCGCCGCCGGAAAACAGAGGCCGCCGCCCCGGCCGGTCCCCCCGGGGAACCGCGGAACGGCGGCAGTGCGCGGCACCCGCGCTCTTACAGAAGTTCGGCGATCTGAACCGCGTTCAGCGCCGCACCCTTGAGCAGCTGGTCGCCGGAAACGAAGATGTCCAGCCCGCGCTTGTCGTCGCGCGAAATGTCCTGACGGATGCGCCCGACGAGCACATCGTACTTCTCGGTCGCGTCAACCGGCATCGGGTAGACCTTGTTCTGCGGGTCGTCTGCCAGCTGAACCCCCGGGGAACGGCGGAGGATTTCGCGCGCCTCTTCCGGCGTGATCTCCTCTTCGAACTCCAGATTCAGCGCCTCGGAGTGGGCGCGCAACGCCGGAATCCGCACGCAGGTGCAGGAGACCTTGAGCTCCGGCAGATGGAGCATCTTGCGCGACTCGTTGACCATCTTGAGCTCCTCCTTGGTGTACCCGTTCTCCTGGAAGGAGTCGATGTGAGGAATCAGGTTGAACGCAATCCGGTGAACGAACGCCCGCGGCACGATCGGCTGGTTGTCGAGCACCTGGCGGGTCTGGAGAATCAGCTCCTCCATCCCCTTCGCACCGGCACCGCTGGCCGCCTGATAGGTGGCGGCGACGAGGCGGCGGAGCTTCTTCGCCCGGTGGAGCGGAGCGACCGCCACGAGCATGATCGCGGTCGTGCAGTTCGGATTGGCGATGACCCCCTTGTTCCACTTGATGTCCTCGGGGTTGACCTCGGGCACCACCAGCGGCACATCCTTCTCCATGCGGAAGGCGCTGGAGTTGTCGATCATCACCGCTCCGGCGGAGACCACCGCGGGGCGGAACTGGCGGGAGATGTCGCCGCCCGCGCTGAAGAGCGCGATGTCGACGCCGCGGAACGAGGCTTCGGTCATCTCTTCAACCACGACATCCTCGCCCTTGAATTTCAGAGTTTTGCCGGCCGAACGGGCCGAAGCGAGAAGTTTCAGGTTCTTGACGGGGAAGTTGCGTTTTTCCAGTGTCTTGATCATTTCGACGCCGACTGCGCCGGTCGCGCCGGCGACCGCGACATTGTAACCGTTCGCCATTTTACAGTGTTTCCTTGGTTTTGATGACTCTTTTCTGAGCGGCACATACATTTGATTAATATATCACGCTCTTGAAAAAAATCAATCAAGGTGTACAGTATTCCAACACATCAACAGCAGAATCATCATCCGGGAAAGGCGCCATGGCGGATCTGGATTTCATCAACTTCAATGCGGAACAGCTGAATCGGGAAGAGCTCGAGAAACTGATCGAACACCACAACCGGCAGTACTGGGAGCTCGGCGAACCGGAAATTCCCGACGTCCGCTACGACGAACTGCTCCGCGCCCTGCGGCGGATCGACCCCGGGAATGCGCTGCTCACCCGGGTTTACGCCCCCCGGGTCGCCGGCTCCGGCAAGGTCCGGCACACCACGCCGATGCTTTCGCTCGACAAGGCCTATTCGCTTGAAGAGGTGCTCGAGTGGGGGCGGAAATTCGCCCGCACCCCCGAAGAACCGCTGCTGGTCGAGCCCAAATACGACGGCATTTCCGCCAATTTCGACGGCCGCGTGCTCTCGACCCGGGGCGACGGCGAAATCGGCGAGGATGTCTCCGACAAACTGCCGCTGATCGAACTGGAGGCCCCCGGATACACCGGCCCGGTCGACCGCCCGGCCCGCGGCGAACTGGTCATCCGCGACGACGACTTCGCCAAACTCTACTCGCACATCCGCCGGAAGGGGGGCGGCACCTACAAGAACTCCCGCAACGCCGTCGCCGGAATCATGGGCTTGAAGGAGATCGCCGAGATGCAGCTGCAGGGGGCGAAGGTGACGCTGGTCGATTATTCGCTGGTCTCCTTCCCGGTGGCGCTTTCGGAGCTGAAGTTGCAGTGGGAGCACCTGCTGCACGAACTCGCCGCGCTCCCCTACCCGCAGGACGGCGTGGTCATCAAATTCGCCGACCTCGCCTTCCGCAACTCGCTGGGGAGCACCGCCCACCATCCGCGCGGCGAAATCGCCTACAAGTTCACCAACATCCGCCGCGAAACCCGGCTGACCGGCGTGGAGTGGAGCTTCGGCAAGAACTGCCTGACTCCGGTCGCACTGCTCGACCCGGTGGAGATCTCCGGCACGACCATCCGGCGCGCGACCCTGCACAATGTCCAGAACCTGCTCGAACTCGATGCGCAGATCGGCGACACCGTGATCGTCGAACGGGCGGGCGACGTCATCCCCTACATCGTCGGCTGCCGCCCCGGAACCGAACGGCGCTCCCCCCTGATCGATCACTGCCCCTGCTGTAACGCGAAACTGGTCCGGCGCGGACCGGAGCTGGTCTGCCCGAATCCGGAGTGCCGCGAAACGGAGCTGCAGCGGCTGCTCGCCGCGGTCCGCAGTCTCGGCATCGAGTGGCTCGGCGAACCGACGCTCCGGAAACTGATGGAGAAATCCGGCGTGCGCCACCTCTCCGACCTCTTTGAACTCAAGGTGATGGACATCCTCCGTCTCGACGGCTTCGCGGAGAAGTCCGCGGCGAACCTGATCGAGGAGATCCGCAAGGCGCGGGTGGTCAACGACTACCAGCTGCTCGCCGCGCTGAACATCCCGAACATCGGCGTCAACGTGGCGAAGGTGATCTTCGAGCACTGCGACTTCGCCCGGCTCCGGACGATGACCGAAGAGGAGCTCGGCGCCATTCCCGGCATCGGTCCGGAGCGTGCCCGCGCCCTCGTCTCCGAACTCGCCGCCCAGTCGGACTACCTCGACGAACTGCTCGGCGCACTGCAGGTGGTTCACGCCGAATCCGCCGCGGGGCGGCCGACGGTCTGCTTCACCGGGAAGATGCCGGAGAAACGCTCCTGGTACGAGAAACTCGCCGCGGCGAACGGCTACACGCCGGTGGATGATGTGACCTCCTCGCTCTCGCTGCTGGTCGCCGCCGACGTGAACGCCACCGGCGGGAAACTCACCAAAGCGGCGAAGCTGGGAATCCGCGTCCTGCCGCTGGAGGAATTTCTCGCCTCGCTCCGCCCCGCCGCGGATGCCGGAACTGAAGTTTCCCAGCCGACGCTGTTTTAGACCGCCGTTTTCTTCGGAGCTTACCGAAACAACTGCCAGGGAAGATTCAGCAGACTCTTTCTGCGCCACACCACGCCCGCCCCCCCGGGGCAAGCGCCTCCTGCATCGTCTTCCTGGGAGAATTTGCCGCCGGGGCCGGAGAACATGATAGCCACGTCAAGCCGACAAGGCGGTCGTAACGAAACTCACAACCAGTCTGCCGGACGGGTCCTCCGGATTCGCCATCGTCACTTTTTCTCTATTTCCGGTTGACATTCCATCCGGAGGATGCTACCTTATGTGAGGAGATATAGCTGTTCTCCATCTCTGTGTATGAAAATCAAGTGTTCGGCAGACCTCAGTGATTTCCGGCCCGGCGGCAACGCGGGGATCCACCAGGAACTGGCGCAGTATCTCCGGGAAAAGATCGAATCCGGAGTGCTCAGGCCGGGAGACCGGCTCCCCTCTCTGCGCGAGATGGCGGAGCTGTGGAACACCAACTTCTTCTCGGTCAAACTCGCCACTGATCTTCTGGTCAAATTCGGCCTGCTGAACAAACAGCACGGCCGGGGCATGTTCGTCGCGCCGCAGGCGGAGGGAATCCACCGGGTCGGGCTGTACACCTCGAAGCTCTACGGCAGTCGAAGCGACCGGATCACCTTCTCCGTCCTGCGGGATATCCTGCAGGAGAAGTTTCAGGCGCGCGGCATCGAATGCATCATATTTGACGACTGCCGCCCGGAGGAACAGCACCGGGAGATTCCCGATGCTTTGCAACAGGCGATCCTCTCCGGGCGGATTCAAGCGGTGATCGGGGTGGTCGTCCGCGCAATCGACAACAGCTGGTTCGACCGGATTCCAATACGCAAATCATTTATAATGAGTGATATGCAATATAATTTTTCCGCGCTCTCCCGCCAGTTGAAAGAGCGCAACTGCCGCCGGATCGCCGGAATCATCTCCGGGGGCCCGCCGGACCGGCCGAGCTTTCTCCTCGCGGAACTGCGCGCGGCCGGAATCAAGATCATGCCGCGCAATCTGCGCATCATTCCCGATAACGAGCTCACCACCCGGAGCTGGGGCGAGATCGGCTACCGCTACACCATGGAACTGCTCACCGCCCAGCCGCGGCCGGATGCGCTTATCGTCTATCCGGACAACGCGGTTCCGGGGGCGATTCAGGCGATTCTGCGTCTCGGAATCCGGGTGCCGGAAGAGCTCTTCACCGTGTTTCACCGGAATCTGGAGCTGAGTTACTTCTGCTCGTTTGACACCGCCTATATCGATTCGAAAATCGAAAATATCGCCGACCGGCTGATCGAAACCATTATCGGCAATGAGGAAAAACCGCAGTGAGCGGCGGTTTTCGCGCTCACACCACCTCCTTTCTCTGACGGGGTTGTAAAAAACGTTCTTTTTTGCGCGCAGATATTGCCAAAACTGCGCGCAAATCGTATACTATACCCGAGGAAAGGAATCACGAAATGCGTCTGGATCCGCAGGTACAACGACTTTACGAACAGCTGGAACGGGAACTGGATTCCTTCCATGTTAGGTTTTGTCAAGCCACTTTTGTAACTTTTTTCCAGTTTTT
>URVC01000057.1 GCA_900551245.1 uncultured bacterium
GAAGCCCGACAAGTAAGGCCCGCGAGGGCCGCGTGCGGATTCGTATCAACCGACTCCTGACTTCTCACGGGCGGGGAGGTCTGGAGGGCGCCCGGCCCTCCAGCTCCCCCGACGATCATTTTCTCTCGTAAGTTCGAATATCCGCCTCCGCCCTGACCGCGTCCCGCAGAAGCCGGAAATTTACACTCTGGTACCGCCTTCTTCCCTCCGAAGAGGTCTGGAGGGCGTCCGGCCCTCCAGCTCCCCAACCCCACCTTTCCCCCGGAAAGTCCGGAGACGGTGTTGCCCCTTCATCCCCTTCCACAACCATAAAAATTGCAATTTTTTTCTGACACAACTTGATTTTTCATTTTATTGTTGTATAATGAGAGAAAAGGGAAACGTTTCCCTGATCTTGTTTTATCGTATTCCCCGAAATCAAACGGAGGAGCTCATGAGTACCGTAAGGGAAACGTTTCCCAATCGAGAGAGGAAAGAAATTCCCGGGGGGCGGAATCTGCCGGACCATCTGCCGGAACGTCTGACCATCGCCATGCCGATCTGGGCTTTGCATGACACGCCGGAGGGGGGCGCGTATCATGATCTGGATACCATGATGCGGGAACTGGTCGAACGCGGATTCAACACAATACGGTTCGACGACGGAGCCGGGCTGATCGATGTTTCGCCGGATGGGAGCGTACGGGGGACGATTCCGATCGTGGAACCATTTCCCGGCTTCACCCGGAACATCCGGCAGAGCTGGTGCTGTGGCGACGGCGGGCCGTGTGACCTCGCCGGACGGTTGTTCGAACTCTGCGAAGCGGCGGCCCGGCATGGCATCTTTCTGATTCTGTCAAGCTGGTATTATCTTCACACCTATCAATATTGCGGCGATGAAGCACGGAATCGCCGCCTTCATGCGATTCCGGCACATGAACGATATGAGTATTTTGCCACGCAACTCAATCTGCTGCTGGCCGAACTGCGCCGGAGAGGCGTGATCCGGCAGATCGCCTTTGCGGAGATTTTCAACGAATCGGACGGGCTGAACTTCATCAACGGCTACGGCAACGCCAATCACCTGTCTCCGGAGGAGAGACATCGGTTCCGGGAAGAACATGCGCAGGCCCTGCGACGGTTGATTCAGCAGAATCCCGACGTCCTTTTCGCGGTGGATACCTACACGCCCTATACCGATCCGGAACTCTTCCCCGACAATCCGCCGATCTGGAATTTTCACAACTACTTTCTCTGGGATCTGTACCGCGTGCTGGAACGGAACCTGCTCGTTCCGGGGACGGATGTCACTTCGCCGGAAGAACGCGGTGATCTGGACCGGTTTCTCCTGCCGCACACCGTCCCGCTGGAGAGCATTCGCAACACACGGCGCGGTCTGCTGCCCGCTCCGGAAGACTGGTACCGGCGAATCTGGCTCTACGCCCAGCTGGATCAAAAGAGCTTTCCGGAATTGTCACAGCGGTTCCGGAACGCCCTCCGCCAATCCGCCGCTCAATACCGGGAGAAGCTGGATATCTCCATCAAGCAAGCGATGGAATTTCATCGGCAACACTGCCCGGACGCTCTGCTCGTCTGCGGCGAAGGGCTCTCCTTCTGTGCCAGAACACAACTGCAGTGGGAGGAGGAGAGCGAAGAATACTGGGCCATGGCGGAATATTTTGTGCGCGCAAACCGCCGGGCCGGTCTGTGGGGAACGGTACTGCGCAGTTGCTGCGGGCCGGAAGACCCCTCCTGGCATCGCTGCCCGGAGCAACTGCTCCGGCTGAATCGAATCTTCAAAGGCGAATTGTAGAGGAATGCTCTGAAAATGAAAAACGGCAGGACCACCATTGCCGACATCGCCGGCAAACTGAACGTTTCACTCAATACGGTAAACAAAGCTCTGTACGGGAAACCGGGCGTCGGGCCGGAACTGCGCGGCCGAATTCTGGAGACGGCGCGGGCTATGAACTACCGGGTCAACCGAATCGCGCAAAGCATGTCGCGCAAGCCGTTCCGGCTCGCCGTGGTTTCGGAATCCGGGCAGTTCGGTCAGCGGCCGGAATTTCTCAACGGCATCCAGAATGCGCTGGAGCAACTGGCCGATTACAACGCCGGCGGCGAATTCATCACCGTCGATGGCGCAATCGACGACGCCCTGCTGGAAAAACCGGAGGTATCCGCCTTCATTTTCAACCATATCACCCTCGATGACGAACAGGAGCGTTTTCTCTGTTCCCGCAACGTTCCCTTTGCCTACCTGGGCAACGACCGGTTTGACTCCGAAAGCCGCCGGGCGATCTGCATCCGAAGCGATGCCCGTCAGGTGGGAGCATGTGCGGCCGACCTCTTTGCTCTGATGCTGCAGCCGGGCGACGAGGTCGGAGTGCTCACCGGATTCCGCAGCTATCGCGACCATGCAGAAAAGGCCGAAGCCTTTGTCGACACCGCCGGCCAGTACGGCCTTCATCCAGTCGGCGTCGCCGAACACGGCGACCGGCCGGAGGAGGTGGAGGCGTGTTACCGTTCTCTGCGGAAGGCACATCCCGCACTCCGCGGCGTCTTTCTGGCCACCGGTGTCAGCGGCACCCTGTTCGAGGCGCTGGCGGCCGAAGGCTCCTCGCGGTGCCGCTGTGTGGCGGTGGATCGTTATCCCGGCAGCGCCGCGGCACTCGCCCGGGGCAGCATCGATGCGATCGTCCACCAGAATGCACAGCTTGCCGGGAGACGGATGATCGAAGAGTTCTACCGCATTCTGACCGGAGAAAAACTCTCCGGCGAACTCCTCCTCATTGAACCGGAAATCCTGTTACGCCATACCGGGAGGCCCGAAGAATGATATTATCCGTCAGCATTGTGCTCTTCATGCTGCTGCAGATCGGAGCGGCGATTCTTTTCAAATGGGGAACCATGACGCCGACCCATTACTGGCCGGGGTTTCTGCTGGGCAACGCGCTGGGAATCGTCAGCATTCTGGCGCTGATGAACATTTACAAGGTTCTGCCGCCCAACCTGGCGGCGGCAGTTTGTACCGGAGGCTCCTTTCTCTGCATCCAGCTGGCGCTGGCCGTGGTGTTCCGCGCCGCTGTTTCCGTCTCAACCGTCGGCGGAACACTGCTGATTTTATCCGGGATACTCTGGATGACGCTGGCAACAGTCAAATGATATTTTCCTCAACTCAACCCACAGGAGAATGTTTCATGGAGCACACTTACCGAAAGATCTTCACCGGGGCCTCGATCCTCGTCCTGACGACCCTGGGGGCGGCCGAGCTGCAGATCGACGCCGCGGTCGACAAACCGAATCTGCTTACGAAAACGGCCTCCGGAACTTCCGCCGCGGTGGTTTCGGATTGCGCCGCCTCTGAAACCGACCAGTGGAAAGCGGGCTCCCACACCTTCGTGACTGGCCGGAACGGCGGGACGGTCACACTGCGCTTCCGCGCCAAGTGGACTCCGGACCGCCGCATTCACGGCATCTGGTTCCGGCGCATTGCGTTGAATGCCGAGCCGATCACGCCGCAGCTGCCCGCCGGATCCCGCAGTCTGGCGCGCTTGTTTCAAAACGCAGACTCCGGGGAGACACTGCTCTTCGCCACATACAAGGATTTCGGTTCGTACACCTTTTCGGCCAAGCCGGACACCACCTACACGGTGACGTTTCAACATCGCGACGGCGGTCTGGCCGTTCCCGCGTCGGATGTCTGCTGTCTGGACCTCTCCTCCGCCCTCAACCGCACCTATGCCGACCCCTCCGCGAAAGAGGGGTGGACTGGCCAGGGGCCCAGAACCGATATGGGCGGCTTTGACGTTCAGCGGATCAGTTTCGGCGGAATGGAGTTCCGCCTGAAAGACCGGTGTGCCGTCTTCAACTCCACCTACGTTCCGACCACGCTGAAATCCTTTACCGCCAACGGGAAGAACTTTCCGGCGAAATATCTGTATCTGCTCCACACCGCCGCCTGGAACCGGGCGGACACCGTCGCCGGCAAGATCAAGGTGAACTACGCAGATGGCAGCCATTCCGACTTCGAGGTGGTCGGCGGCAAAGATGTCGACGACTGGTCCCAGCTCATCCATCTGCCCAACGCGCGCCCGGCATACGTGCATCGGGAGTCGGAGGGGAAGGGGGTGCTCTATCTCTCCGCGTTCCCTCTCCAGGAGAAACCGGTGAAGAACATCGAATTCTCCTCGCCGGAAAATTTCGTCTGGATTATCGCGGGAGCCACCCTCTCCACCCGACAGGTGCCGATCGCTCCGGAAAAGAAGGAGTTCCGGGCCACCGCACCGGCCTGGAAGGAGCCCGACTTCCCCTCTCCGGTGGTGGTCGAAAACTCCGTCCTCGATTTGTCTGGAAAGGGAAACGTTTCCCCTGCCGGTTCCGACGGCCGGGTGATCGCTGTGCCGGGGAAAGGATTCCGGTTTGAGAAGAAACCAGATGTTCCCGTGCGGTTCATGGGGATGGCGGATACGCCGTTCTATCTCCGGACCGCGGGCGATGTGACCGATATGCACGGCAAACTTGCCCGGACTGCGGAAGCGGCCTCCCGGCAGGGGTACAATCTGGTCCGTCTCTGGGTCGATCAGCATCTGATGGGCCGGTCGACGCAGAAGGGAATTCCCGACCCGCGGCGGGTTGAGGCGTTCGACTTCTATCTTTCGGAACTGAAAAAACGGGGCATTTACGTGACCTTCGCCATCGCCTTCTTCCGGGTCGGGGCTGTCGACCATGTCAAAGATCCGGTTACCGGCCAGGTCAAACGGGATATCAAACTGCTGGTCGCGGCGGAGAAGGCGCGCAACACCCGGAAGCTGCTGACGCTGTTCGGCGAGGAGAAGGCGCGCGCCGAGTGGAAGGCGTGGGCGGAGACGATGCTCAACCACGTCAATCCCTACACCGGCCTCGCCTGGAAGGATGATCCCATGATCGTCTTTCTGGAGCTTTTCAACGAGCAGACGCTCGCGATTCCTCACCTCTTCTGGGGCGAGTCGTGCGATATCGCGCCGGAGGCGATGGAGTTCATCCGCAAGAAATTCTGCGCCTTTCTGGAGAAGAAATACGGCACTGTCGCCTCCCTCAATCAGGCCTGGCAGAAGCAATACGCCTCCTTCTCCCGGATCCGTCTGCCCGACTTTCTCCGCAAAGACCAGATCGGCGCCGACTGGGAGGAGTTCTGTTTCGAAGCGATCGACGAAAACTACCGGACCGGAACCGCCATACTGCGGAATCTGGGTTACAAAGGGCTGATCGGGCAATACAACTTCCGGGCCACCCTGAACATGTCGAGGTTCCGCCGCGACCATCTCGCCATGATCATCCGCAACACCTACTACAAGCACCCGAGCCGCTGGGACTCCATCGGTTCCCGGGTCGGTCAGGAGAGCGCCATCCGGGAATACGCTCCGCACTTCCGCAACACGGCGGCCTCCCGGATCGCCGGCCTGCCTCTGGTCATCACGGAACACAATCACTGCTTCTGGAACCGATATCAGCATGAAAACGGCCTGCTGTTCTCCGCCTATCCCGCATTTCAGGGGTGGGACGCTCTCTGCGCCCACGAAACACCAGTCGTGATCGAACCCGGTGAGATGTACATCTCCAGCTTCCGTATCGCGGGCTCTCCGGTGCTGCGGGCCAATGAGTTTCTCGCCTACGCGCTCTTCAAGCGCGGCGATGTCAGACCGGCCGAAACGGAGTTCCTTCTGGATCTGGGCAAATTCGATGCGAATGACGCCGATCTTGCGGTTGATTCCGAAGTGAGCAAACTGGCGCTGCTCAGCCGTCTTGGGGTCTACTCGCCCCATGCCGCAATCCGCCCCAATTCGCGCCTTCTTCAGGTCAAGGGCGGTTCGGAAGACAGATCGTTCGACTGGCACTCGGAGGTTGTCGACGGCGGCAGCTCCTTCTCTCTGGCCGGAGCGATCGCCGGCATGGAGAAAAAAGGCAAAGCTCCGGAAATCCGGCAGGGCGTGCTGATCAGCGATACGGGCGAACTGGAGCTCGACCCGATCCACCGGCGTTTCCGGGTCAAAACGCCGCGCACCGAAGGGGCCGTGGTCAACGCCGGCGAACCGGCGACCCGGCTTCCCCGGCTGACGATCAAAAAATCCAGCGTGGACGCCGCCATTGCCCTGGTCTCCATGGACGGGCGGGAGCTCTCCTCCAGCAAGCGAATGGTGCTGGTCTGCAACACGGCGGTGATGACCCGGGACACCGTCCTCTCGCGGGACCGGACCACTCTCCTCGGCTGGAAACGCCGTTCGAAAGTGCTTCTGGAAACCGGAGCGTTCGATATCGCCATCCGCCGGAAAGGCGTTGCCCGTGCGACCTGTTATCCGCTCTCGGTCAATGGAATCCGGCGCGACGGGATTCCGATGCGGCGGGAGGGGGAGTATCTGACGGTCAATCTGGACACTGCCGCGTTGAAACACGGCCCGACACCATTCTTTGAAATTGTCGTCGAATAGGGGGAGGAAATGGAGAGTTCCGCATTTTCCTGCAAAAACGGACCGCAGCGTTTCGTCAGCTGGTGGATCGACTGGCACGATCTTGACTGGCCGGACCCGGACAATCTCGACCGGATTCGGCGGAGGGCTGACTCCATCGCCGAATCCGGCGCAGACGCGGCCATGGTGTTCGGGGCGCATTTCCGCTGGGATTTCATGCCGTACTGGACGATTCTGCACGACTACCTTGCGACCGTGGCGGAAGAGCTTCATCAGCGCAACCTGCGGCTTTTCGATCACCATTCCGCTTCGCTGATTCACCGCTACGACACGCGGGAGGAGGCGCGGCAGGTCAAACTTCACTCCGGTCCCCATCTGCCGTTCGCGCCGTCGCGTGAGGCGGCTGCGAGCTGGAGTTTTCAGGGCAAGCTCCTCAACGACTGGCGGATGCGGGATCTTCGCGACGGAGGAATTCTGCAACTTCCGCAATATGCCGCAGAGCAGTTCTGCCACAGCAACCCCGATTTTCGGGACGCCTATCTGGAATATGTCAGGCGTCTGCTTGCCGAAACCGGTATCGACGGGCTGATGTGCGATGACCTGATCCACTTCATGGGGTACATCTCCTGCGGCTGCCGCTGGTGCCGCGCAAAATTCCGGGAGAGCTGTGACAGTGAGCTGCCCCCCTGGGGCGACACCGGGTTCTGGGGAAACTGGGAAAATCCGGCCTGGCGCACCTGGCTTGAACTGCGGTTCCGTGCCAACGGGGATTTTCTGGCGAAAGTCCGCTCGGTTCTGCCGGAGGATTTCCCGATGCTGAGCTGCTGCAGCGGCAGTTCATCGCCCTACGCGCTGCAGATCGGGCAGGATATCCGTGAGTTCAATCGCGGCTGTTCGATGATTCTGCTGGAAATGGGCGGCAACACCCCCCCGTACCCCGGTGATCCTGTAACCTGGAATCCGCCGTTGTACGAACGGGTTGCCCAGAGTGCGCACCACCTGGCCACCGCGCGGCACACCGGCCAGTGCATCGGTCTCGGATACGGATTCCACGAGATCAGCGGAAATGTCATCTGGGCTCTGAACAAGTCGCTCGGGTGCGGAACATGGTTCTCCACGTTGAAGGCCAGACTGGGGCTGCCGCTCTCCCTGCTGCGGACGCTGCCGGATGACGCCGCTCCGGTCGCTGTCGCATACCGCTTCGAGCAGAAGCATCCGGAGCTGTTCGATTCGGAGGCGCGGCCGGAGATCGGCGTGTTCTTCTCGTACGAGACCCGGAACAACACCGCGTTCGGCGCCATGAACACCGGTTACATCCGGGATTTCAACGCCGCCTTGAACCTGTGTGCCGCTCACGGACTTCCCTTTGCGGTGGCATTGGAGATTCCGGAGGAGCCGGACCGTTTCAAGGTTCTGCTTCTTTCCTCTGCGGCCCGGATGAGCGGGCTCGAAAAACAGCGGCTGAGCCGGTATGCCGCCCGCGGCGGTGTCGTACTGGCGACCGGACCATCCGCTTTGCCGGAGGAGGACGGATTTGCTCTGCCCGACAGACTGGTTCCCGGCAGCGACGAGGAGCCGGAAATTGCGCCGTCTTCCCGGCCCGCACGCTGGCAGATGCTCACGGAGAACATTGTTCTGCATCCGGTCCGGACAGGGGAGGGTGCGGAGGCCGCCGCTCTGTTGAAAAACGCACTTCTGAAGCACCTTCCCCGGGGCCGTTTCCTTGTGGAGGGCGGCGATGGGTATCTGAAATTCCCCCGCTACACCGGGCGGTGCTGTCTGCTGCATCTGCTGGCCGCAGAATATGACACTGAGGTCGATCAAAAGCTGGAGGCGATGCGCCGGCACCGTTCCCGCGTCAATGTCATCCGGACGGCCCGCCCCCGGGGCGTGAATCCCCGGCTGTTGCTGCGCGGGATACCACAAGTTACCGTGATTCTGCCGTTCCAGCCGGACCGGAAAGCGAAACTTTCTCCGGCGCCGGATGGCATACACGTGGAACTGCCGGAAGAGTGCATCTATGCGATTCTGCAATTCCCCCTGGAAATGACATCAGAAGAGAGGTGAGGGCAACTATGAAAAAAGAGAGCGGAAGCCGAAGTTTTTCTCTGATCGAACTGCTGGTCGTTATTGCGATCATCGCGATTCTGGCCGCCATGCTTCTCCCCGCGCTGAATCAGGCCCGGAACAAGGCGGCGGACATCAGTTGCGCTTCCAATCAGAAGCAGCTCGGCCAGTACCTCCTGCTGTATATTCAGGAGAGTAACGACATTATCCCGGGAGCAACGAGAAACTGGAATCTGAGCAGCAGTGGACATCCTTCGTGGCTTAGCGTAATCTACGTCCGCTATGTCGACCCGCAGTCGACCTCGCCGAAATACGACTGGCTGTCGGAAAAGGGGAGGGTGTTTCAGTGTCCGGCGATGCGGGATCGCGAATATGCTGAAAACATTATGGCACACCGCCATTTCGGCATCAACCGCGACGGATTTGCCTCCAATGACGACGGAACACTCAATCGCAAGCTGACGAAAATCCGGAAACCTTCGGAACGTGCGGCGTTTTTCGACATCGACCGGGGAACCGTTTCCACGCTGATGAGTCCCATCGCCTACCATCTGGAGAGTATGGTGCTTTTCTCCAAAAAAGGAGTGTGGCGGCATCGAAACGGAGCGGGAGCCAACGTCACCTTCGCCGATGGGCATGTCGAAGGAATGACCCGAAATGAGATTCCGACGACAAACGGAAAAAACGCCGGGTATTTCTGGTATTCCGGCGATAAGACGAAAGCGGACGGTTACTATTGAGTCGGACACGAGCGGAAGATCCATCGCACGTTCGGCTTCGCACGCCTGGAGTTTCGCAAGGTCGGGGAGGTCAGGAGGGCGACCACTCCTCCTGATCCCGCGACCATCTTTGGCAGGACCATATTTTCGATTTTAGCCGCAGCAAATGAAACAACATCCAGAAAGTTTTTACACCTTTTGTACCGCGACTGCCTCTTCGTTGAGTTCGCGGATCGTGTAGGGGGGCGGGGTAAGGGCTTCGGTGCTGATGTCCACCGCGCGCAACGCTTCCAGCGTCTCCGCCGCCGCGAGAAGGTCTTTCACCTCGTAATACTTCGCCCAGAGCGCGAGAACCCACTGCTGCACCGCCGCGCCCTTTTCGCTCCCTCCCGCCGCGCAGGTGTTCGCGAGCGTCAGGTCCTCCGGGTCAACGTAGGTTCTCTGGTAGCTCTTGTAGTTGCTCCAGAGCGTATCGCCAAGCTGTTCCCGGAGCTCCTCCACCGTCGGTTCCGGCGGGTCCGCAAGTTCCGGCAGGCCGTCCGCCCCGGTGATGATACGCTTCCCGGTCTCCTGCCCGGAGAGCAGTTCCCGGTAGCGCTCCTCCGTGATCTCCTTGAAGCCATCCGGAACGGTGTATTCTTCCGTTTCTTCGTCGAAGTCGAAATGGATTTTGTCGATGTAAAAGCCGTTGTTCCAATAGTATTTCATGTCAGTACCCCACTGTCATCCAGTTAATAATTGCCCCGTCGAGCGGGGTTTCCGTGGTCAGCCTTATCGTCGAAAGAGATCCATCCCTAGCGACCGCGACGACGTGAGACAAGCCGCAGGAAGCGACAATAGTACTGATTTGGTTCTGATAGGAAACCGGCAGTGTTACGGTTGTATTAACACTATTCGATGAAGTGGTAACAAGTCCGTACTGCACGATCGTTCCGTATGGGAGCTTGAAGTATCCGGAGGAGCCGAAGTTCTCCGTAATTGCCGTCGCCAGCATGAGTTTCCGCCATCCGGTGAAAAGCAAGGAACCGTTATCCAGACGATAGCGGTTTCGTTCCCATACCGATGTTCCTGCGGAACCGCAGACGAGAAACATCTGCGTAAGGTTGTCCCCGGCGCTCAACACCTGCAATGTTCCATACGTCTGCGGGTTGTCCCCGGGGTAGTTCGTGAGCTCGGAACCCTTCTCGATAAAGAAAAATCCGGTTTCCGTCATCTGGTCAAAGTCCACCGGCGAAGGAACTGCGGCAAGTTGCGGATAAAACCCGCGCTCCTGCAGCCCATCGACAGCCGCTTTGTCCACCGCTGACATGAGGCCGGAGGCGGATTGCGTCGCGTCGGGAATCGTGACGGAACCGGATTCATCCGGCAGATGCCCGTTGATCGACAGCACCCCGGAGGCGAGTGTGTTCACTGCCGCGGCGCATTGGTACAACGTTGCCGATTCTTCCAGATTGCCTCCCCGGGAGTTGATGGAGTTCACCAACGTGTCTCGGGCATCGTCGAGGTTGGTTAAAACATGGGAGAGGGGCATGACGGTTTGTCTCCTTTCTGTTGAAATTCCGGCGTGAAACTCAGCCAAACTCTGTCGGATTGTCAACCTTCTGCGGATTTTCTCCGGAGGATTCGGCGAAATCGGAACGATCGTTTTCACGGGGAAAGGGGAAAGAAGAAACTGCAGTTTTATGCTTTTTTATGCACAACTTTCTCTCCGGACCGGCTTGCTTTCCCCAAAAATGTCTGTAGTGTATGGCGAAGCTGGAAATCTATCGAATCCGAAGGAATGCCGCTGTAATCATGAATCGTTTTATTGCTCCGAACCCCGCGGTGCCGCGCTATTTTTCCTATGAGGATGGGCGCACGTATCTCCCGATCGGCCAGAACCTCTGCTTCGTCCGTCATTCCGAGCAGTATACCGAAGAGGAGGTTTTTGCCCTCTTCCATCGCTGGATGCGCCGTCTGGCGGAGAACGGCGGCAACTTTGCGCGAGTCTGGCTGGGGACACCGTTTTTCGATGTGATGCCGGAGCGTCCCGGAGAGTTTTCCGCGGAGAACCGGGCCCACGTGCTCAAGATCGTGGAATTTGCCGAAGAACTCGGTTTGAAGCTCAAGTTCACGCTGGAACATTTCCGCCGTGTCGCGCCTTCGGCAGGAAGCGATGTGGAGCAGTTTCCCGGTGCCGTTAACTTCAACAAGCCGCTCTATTCCGGGTTGGCCGACAGCATGCGGGACTATCTTGCCTCCGACCGCTGCCGGGAGCTGTATCTGGCGAAGGCGCAGTTTCTGGCGGAAGCGGGAATCGGCGACTCCCCCGCGGTGATCGCCTGGGAGCTCTGGAATGAGATCAACTGCATCGGTTCGATCGACGAGATCCGGGCGTGGAGCGATTTCATGCTGCCCCGGTTGCGGAAGATGTTCCCGCATCAGATGGTGGTTCAGAATCTGGGCAGTTTTTCCGGCGATGAGACGTTTCGCTGGTATGACTACCTGGCGGAACAGCCGGGCAATGATTTTCTGCAGGTGCACCGCTACCTGGATCCCGGCGCGGCGCTGGATGTCTGCCGTGGAAGCGTGGATCAGCTTGCCGCGGATTCCATCCGGGAGCTGCTCGACCGCGACGCCGGGCGGCCGGCGATTCTGGCCGAGGTCGGCGCCGTCGAGGCGAATCACAGTTCATATTCCCATCTTTACGAACTCGATCGCGAAGGCACGCTGCTGCACGACCAGCTTTTTGCGCCGTTTTTCGCCGGGAGTGCCGGTTCCGGCCAGAGCTGGCACTGGGATGAACTTTATATCGATCGCCACGATCTCTGGTACCATTTCCGGCGTTTTGCTCGAGCGGTGGAGGGGATCGACCCGGTGGCCGAAGCGTTTCGCCCGTTCCATACCGAGACGCACCGATTGCGGCTCAGGGGATTGCGGGGGAAGTCCCATCTCCTGCTCTGGTGCCGGGATAAAACGAGCAACTGGCAGAGTGAACTGCAACGGAACATCCCGGCCGAAGTCATTTCCGGCGAGTCGATTCCGGTCCCGGAAAACGCGACGGAAGGCAGTTGCTATCTGCCGTGGGAAGACCGCTGGCGGGAGTTGCGCTGCCGGGAGGGCCGGGGGGAGCTTCCGCCGTTCCGGCGTTCGATCGTGGTGAAGATTCCTCTGGTTACTGCCTGATTTTGCGGCGGGGCGCCCGACCGGTGCTCTTGCGATGAATCAGCCGCGGCGGAACCTGAATCAGCCGAGGGAGAGCCTGATGCTCCACCATGTCACAGAGCTGATCGACGGCGATTCGAACCAGTTCCGGGAAGTCGGCGGAAACCGTCGTGCGCGGCGGATCCAGATAGGCGGAGATTTCCGGGTACTCCCAGTCGATGACCGAGAGCTCCTCCGGAATTCGCAGATGGAGCGCATGGAGCGCCGCGTTCAGTTTCAGCGTATGAGCGGCATTGACGCAGATCAGCGCGGTACAGCCCTCGTTGACGGCTTTGCGGAGGGCGCGCGTCAGCCGGGAGAGGCTGGTGGACATCTGATCCTCAAAAAAGATGGTATGGCGTTCCGGCTCCGCGACGCCGAATCCGGCGAGTGCGTTGAGGAATCCGTCGAGCCGCCGGGTGAGCTTCCGCTGTTCCGATGCTTCCCCTTCCAGCGAAAGCATCCGGATGTCACGGTGGCCGAGTTTCCAAAGGAAGCGGACGGCGTCGTGCATCCCTTGATACATGTCGCTGGTGACGGAGGCGATGTTTTCCCCCAGGTGCATCTCGCCGTGAAGATTGACCGTGGGCAGCGGTGCGAAAGTGCGGAGGTTCTCCGTATCCGGTGCGCTGATGGCCAGCACGCCGCGGAAGGGTTTCACCACCTGTTCCGAATCGAGGCCGCGCCAGATGAGTTCCACGCCGAGTTTGCGTTTTTCAAGCTCCTCGAGAATCGCATGCAGGGTGCTCGCGTAGTACCCGTGGATGTCGCAGAGGCGGAAATCCAGCAGAACTCCGACCGTCCAGTTGGTGCGGTGCCCCATGTCGTAGTTGAGCGCCCGGGCGGCTTCGACGACCCGGCGGCGGGTTTCCGCCCCGATGCGGGAATCCCCGTTCATAACTCTTGAAACGGTTGATTGCGAGACTCCTGCCTTTCTGGCAACGTCGCTTCCTGTCACCTGTTTCATGCGGTTGTGCCTTATCGTTTCTCTCCTCTCTTTTTAAAATAGAGCGGCGGGGGTGAAAAAGCAAATAATTATGCAAAAAAATGCACAACCGGGGCGGAATTTATTCTTGCTTTTCCATTTTTGAGAGAATATCTTAACCCCCGGAAACCATACTGGGAGGACGCTATGAGCCAATTGCATTCTGCCGCGCAAAACAGGGAACATTGCCGAAAAGTTTTCACCCTTATCGAATTGCTGATCGTAATCGCGATCATCGCGATTCTGGCGGCGCTGCTGCTGCCTGCGTTAAACAAGGCGCGGGACAGTTCCAAATCGATCTCCTGCAAAAGCAACTTCAAACAGCTCGGGCTTGCCATGCACAACTATCTGCAGGGGTATGACGATACCTTTCTCCCCTGCCAGCAGGGAAGCCAGAACCGCTGGCCGGGCATTCTGGTGCGGGATAAGTTTCTGACGAAGAAACAGCCCAAATGTCCTTCCCGCACCCGGTTTCTGGCCACATCCACCTATTACCAGGAGTTCTGGGACAATGAGGCGTCGGAACGGGAAGACCCGAATGCCAACGGCTGGACAACCGCCGATTACGGCGCCAACCATAAATACCTCTTCTCGCAATCCTCGAGCGTAAAGCTCTCGATGTGCCGCCGGGCCTCGGAAACGGTCATGTTTCTGGAAGGCGCCCGGGGCAACCGGGTGCTGGGAGATCTGGCGCCATTGGGAATTTTTGCAATTGACAACACCTATTCGGGGCCGGGCAGTTCGGGCGGCGTCGCCTGGGCGCCCCACAAAGGGTATTCCGAATGCAATGCGGTCTTCGTCGACGGGCATGTGGAGAGTGCGATTGCGGCCGGGGCCCGGGGGGAGATCGCCAGTCAGCGGATTCTCAACGATCCTGCCAGTCCGATCTACGGGCCGTGGGTGGATGACACCCATCGGGATGACCGCTGCAAGTGGATCCGGCACGACGGAGTATATTGAACTTTCTGAATAAGGGGAAAAAAATGCGTTTATTCCTGGGACTTGTATTTTCTTGCTGGATGCTTCTCGCCGGCGGTGCGCCGCTCTACAAGGGGAAGTTTCTCTCCTTCCCGGCAGCGGGAACCCTCAACCCGAAAGAGGGCACGATTGAAATCACATTCTGCCCGAAGAAGCCGGCCGGAGAGTTTGAGAATGAGTGGGCGTTTCTGTTTGAAACCGTTCCGGCGCAGGAGGTGCCGTTCGGGAGAAATCTGCTGAGCATCTGCTGTTTCAGCGGAGAAAGCAACCAGCGCGGCATCGTCGCCTCCGCCGCAGGATGCCGCGCGACGGTGGATCGTGAAACGGTGATCCGCAAAGATGTTCCGGTTACGCTGGCGCTCTCCTGGGGGCGCAAGGGTGTCCGGCTTTTCGTCAACGGCCGCCCGGTCGGAAACGCCGGGAAAGCGCCGGCGGAACTCGAACCGATGCCGGGGCTCTTCCGCGTTGCGGCAGGAGCGCCCTATTTCGCCCGGCAGATGCGGGTTTCGGCCCGCGAACTTGAACCGGGAAAACTGCACGCCGATCCACAGCGCCCGATGGAGAAAAATCCGGATACCACGCTGCTCTGGAATGGCGACAACACCGCACTTCCCCTCCCGGAATCCTGGAACGCCGAGTGCCGGATTCTGCCGGTCTGGTCGCTGACCGACTCCTTTTCCCTGCCGGGGGAAGCGGCGAAACTTCAGCTGGACGGCGCGAATTTTACCTCGAAAGAGGCGGTTTTCGAACTGATCCTCACCGCGGGCGACGGCAAAGTCACCCGCAGGACCGTCCGGATTGCTCCCCGCACCCGTCTGCAGAAGATCACGCTGCCGCTGCCGGTGTCGGCGCCGGGGCATTACTCGTTCACGCTGGAGGTGCGGGGGCCCGCCGGCACGCGCAGTTACTCTTTCAGCCACGCCCGGATCAACCGCACCGATGCGAATCTGCCGGAGGGAGCGTTTGCCGAATACATCGGCCATCACCTCTCCGATCTGCCCGAAGTGCTGAAGAAGATGGGAATCACCTGGAGCCGCGGCAATGCGTTCAAATGGTTTGTCGTGGAGCCGGAACCGGGCAAATTCGACTGGCAGTGGAGCGACTGGGTCGTGGATCAGGCGGAGAAGAACGGCATCCGGCTGCTGGGAATTCTGGGCGAACCCCCGGCCTGGGCCGCGGATCCTGAATGCATCAACACCCACAAGAATGCCGGCCGGACCGGCAGCCGGAAGCCCCGTTCCGTCGCGGACTGGGAGAAGTATGTCGAAGCGGTCGCCACCCGTTACAAGGGGCGGGTCCCCGCCTGGGAGATCTGGAACGAGGTGGACTGGCATCCGCCGATGCCGGCGGCCAGCTTCTCCGGTTCGACGGAGGAGTATTTCGAACTGCTCAAGGCGGCGTACCGGGCGATCCGGCGGGCCGATCCTGAGGCGAAGATTCTGGTGAGCGGATTCGGCTACGGCAACGCCTGCGACCAGAAGATGCCGTTCGACCTGCTCAATATGGGAGCGGCGAACTACTGCGACTATTACAACGTTCACTCCTATCAGGGGCTCTGGGGAATTCCCGAACTGAAGCAGGCGGTGGAAAAGGCCCGTCCCGGCATGAAGCTGTGGCAGACCGAACAGATGTGGCACACCATCGCCGATCCCCGTGCGCAGGCGGTGCTGACGGCGGCGATCCAGTTCTGGTTCATCGAAGAGAACTTCGAGAAGTATTTCAGCTTCGGGGAGGATTTCTTCTTCTCGCATCATACGCTTTCGCCGATTCCGGCCATGCCGGCGCTGGCCTTCTGCGCCGATATGCTGAAACATTGCGACCGCTACACCGGCGTTCTGAAGACCGAACCGGCTTCCGGTTACGATCTGCGGCACACCTTCCGCCGGACCGACGGCACCGTGCTGACGGTGATGGGGCGGACCTCGATCACCGGGCGGTGGCGTCTGGAGGGGGATATCCTTGCCGTCTATGATCTTTTCGGCGCGCCGGTCGCGCTGAAGGATGGAGTGACGGAGCGGCCGACGGAGTTTCTCTACATCGTGAGCCGGTCGTCGCTGAAGAAGATCGTCGAATACGGGGATATCGTCAACTTCTGTCCGAATCCCTCGTTCGAGGAGATTTCCGGCGACATTGCGATGGGCGGTTTGCGCAACGCGAAGATTGAGAAGTGGCAGTTCCGTTCCAACACCTACGACCCGGCGGGCGAAATCACCGTGACCCGCGACGCGGCGAAGGGACATTACGCGATGCAGCTCAAATCCTCGGGGAAGGGGCGGGTGTACGCCTTCTTCGACGCCCGGCTCGCCGGCACCGGCAAGTTCCGTCTGGAGGGGATGTTCAAGAATCCCGGCACGCAGGCGATTGCCCCCTACGTCGATGTCTTCGAGCGCTCCAGCGGCTACTTCAAACGCTATCACGCCCGGCCGGTGGAGCCGGGGAAGGGATTTGTGCGGCGTTCGGTGGTGATGGAGATTCCGAAGACGACGGCGACGCTGGTCTTCTCCCTCGGAATTGAAAAGGCGGGAACTCTGATTGCCGATGAACTCTCTCTGCACCGCGATCAGGCTCCGGCGCGGGAACTTGTTTCGCTGGCTCTTCCGGCCGGTAAATCTGCGACGGCGGTGCGGGGCGGCGATCAGGTGTCGACCGGCGAACTGTCGAAGAAGATGCAGAGCTGTGTGAAGGCTTCCGGATTTGCATTCCGTCCGGCGGCCCGGCCCCGGCTGCTGTCGAAAGGGGCATGGCGCGGGCTCGACGGCGCTTCCGTCACCATTCCCTGCAGCGGAAAGGCGCAGGCGGTGGTGCTGCTGATCGGTGCGGCTTACGTCCCGGCGGGAGCCGGCGTGCTGGGGAACGTCACGATCCAGTATGCGGATGCGACCTCGGCCGGGCCGTTCCCGTTGCGGAACGGCCGGGAACTGCGCGACTGGTTTCTCGCTTCCGATCGGAATGGTGTGCCGCCCGCGTTCCGTTTTGTCAGCACCCGGATGAACGAATACGGCCTGTTCGTGGTGGAGCTGCCCAATCCTGCGCCGCAGAAGGAACTGCGGTCGATCCGGCTGGAGGCTGCGGGGGATGCCCTGCTGATTCTGGCCGCGGCGGGGACGACCCCCTGAGTGTAAGAAAACTACGGGGCGCGGCAGAGAGGATTCTCTCTATCGCGCCCCGTTTGCTCTTTGCCGGGAAAGCCGGCGGTTATTTCTTGCTGGTGAGCAGCATCGATTCGTTGACTTCATAACGGAGCGGCTCGCCGGCGAGGTAGCGTTCCAGCTCTTCGATCATGTAGTCCGCCATGCGGTGGACCTCGTCGTTGACGGAGCCGGCGATGTGGCTCGACAGCCGGATATTCGGCAGCGTGTACAGCTTGGACCCGGCTTCGGGCGGCTCCGGATGCGTTACATCGAGCAGGGCGGTGAGGTCGGGGCGCGATTCGAGCACCTCCACGAGACCGGCCTCATCGACCTGGGCGCCGCGCCCGGTGTTGATGAAGGTCGCGCCGGGACGCATCGAAGCGAAGAGCCCCCGGTGCAGAACGCCGATATTGTCGTCGCGGTTCGGCAGGTGATTGCTGATGACGAGCGCGGTTTTGAACACCTCTTCCAGCGAAACGGTACGCCGTTCCGGGCGGGAGGGGACAACGACGACGTTGACCTGAAACGCCTTGAGCAGCTCCTTGACTTTGGTGGAGATCGCTCCGGCGCCGATCAGCGCCACGGTTTCGCCGTAGACGCCGGGGCCGATGCAGGGCTTGCCGCTCTGCCAGTCGCCGGTACGGTGGATCTCCCGGCTGTTGCGGAAGTATCCTTTGAGCGACAGCAGAATCTGAGCGACGCAGAATTCCGCCACAGGGATGGCATTGGCCTGCCAGGCGCTGAGCACTTTCACGCCGCGGGCCAGCAGTGGCCGGACGAAGCTGTCGGTGGCGCCGGCACCGTAGAAAACCACTTTGAGTTTCGGCAGATACTGCGCCAGCTCCTCCTCCGAAAGCGAGGGCATGCCCCAGGTGGAAAAGACGATTTCCACATCGGAGAATCCGCCGCGGGCCAGTTCGTCCGGCGTGACGGTGGCGGGCCGCAGGTCGGTGAGTTCGGCGAGCCGGGCCTTGCGGTCCGGCGAATAGACGTAGTCAACCTGTGACGGCTGACTGCAGAGAAAAATGGCTTTGTATTTCATCTCGATGATCCTGTTTCCTTGCTGATTTATCACTATACCACCGGGAAGAATTGAATGCAACAGAAATTAATTTTTTTTCTGGAAATAACAGCCTTTTTTCGATGGATTTCCGCGTGATTTTTCTGCCGGGGATTGCGAAAATGCGGATTTGATGCTATGTTGAACAAACTGCTGTTGCACAGGGTTCGAATTCGATGCAGGAGAGAAGTACAAGACAACTGAGTATCGGCGCGGCGGGCATGCGCGGCATGGTCGGGCCGGGATTGACCCCGGGAGCGGCGTGTGATTTTGCGGCGGCCTTCGCTTCGATGATGGAGGAGGATGCTCCGGTTCTGGTCGGCTGTGATCCGCGCACTTCGTCGGAAATGTTGCGGTGTGCGGTGATCTCCTCGCTGGCGGGGTGCGGCTGCCGGGTGGTTGACGGCGGAATCCTCACCGCCGGCATGATGCATTTTCTGGTGCCGCGTTTCGGATTCGGCGGCGGAATGCTGATTACCGGCGGCCACCAGGCGGCGGGGTGGAACGCCCTGATTCCGCTCGCCGCCGACGGCTCCTACTTCGACGGCCTGCGCCAGCGGGAACTTTTCGATCTGTACCACGGACGCCGGTTTCGCGCGGCAGCGGCGTCGGGCGTTCACCCCTTTGAACCGCTGGGGCCGGAAATGCTGGAAACCTATTGGAACTACCTGGCGGAAACGCTGGATATTTCCGCAATTGCCGCGGCCGAGTTCCGGGTGGTGGGGGATTTCTGCAACGGCTCCGGCGCGGCGCATGCCCGGACGTTTGCCGAACGGTTGGGGCTGGATCTGGTTTCGGTGAACGACGTGCCCTCCGGCGTATTGCCGCGGGATCCGGAACCGCGGCCGCGGAGTGAGTCGCCGATTCGTTCAATCATTGCGCCGCTGGGGGCGGCGGCGGGGCTGGTATTCAACAGTGACATGAGCCGGATGGGGGTGGTGAGCGACACGGGCGAGCCGCTCAGCGAGGAGCTGACCTTTCCGCTGCTGCTGGACTATGTTCTGGAGCGTTTTCCGGCGGGATCCCGTGTGGTGACGAACATCTGCAGCTCCCGCACGATCGACGATGTGGTTTCCCGTCACGGAGATGTGCTGGAGAAGGGGAAGGTCGGTCAGGCGAATGTGATCGACATGATGCGTTCAACCGGCGCCGTGGCGGCGGGGGAGGGCAGCGGCTCGGTCACCATCCATGGCATGAACGGATTTGACGGGTTTCTGATGGCGGGGCTGCTGCTCGAGGCGATTGCGCGTCGCCGGATTCCGCTCAGCAGACAGGTGGCGGCGCTGCCGCGCTACGAAATGGTGAAACAGACGATTCCCTGCGATTCGCCGCACGCCTATCTGCTGCTGCGCCGGTTGCGGGATGAATTTGATGATGAGGCGGAAGTCAACGATTGTGACGGACTTCGCTTTGACTGGCCGGATGGATTTTTAAGCCTCCGTCTTTCTTCGACGGAGGGGTCCCTGCGTTTGATTTCCGAAGCGCGGAGCCGGGAGACGGCGCAGGAACGCGCCTGGCGGGCGCGTCTGCTCTGGGAGCGTCTCAGCTCCTGACGGCGGCGGGAGTGCGTCGCCCGGCCCGCATTGCATTCTCACATGCCTGTAACCTGAGTTGTCGGTCTTAAGGTAATTCCAAGCAATGTCTTGTGAAACGAAACAAACATTATTGGCGAAGAGCCGAAGCGATTTCGTAGAAGCTTTGAAGAATTTTTTCCTTCAGTTCTGAGGAATAACAATAGGAAGGGCAGCAGGTCGCTATTGCGCTGTCAAATTGATTCCGGGCATCAAACACAGGAAAAGCCAGTTGACAGGTGCCTGCAATGTTGCGTTCCAGATAAGAGGCATTTCTCGCTTTGTCCGTTTCCGCCAGGAATTCTTCCAGAGAAGGTGCCGTGGACCAGAGATCTGTCGCGCACTGGTTTATGAGCAGTTTCCCCCTCTGCTGTTTTCCCTGAAAAAAGCGAATTCTCTCTTTTTCATCCTGATGCGAAAGAACCATTTTGCCGGACAAGGTCATCAAGACATCGTTCGTCACCAGACGATGATATTGCACAAACAGGGGATTCTGCGGCGAAATCTGACGTTCAATTATTCTGTACCCGCAATTGTAACGGATTTGTTCCATTAAAAACGGATACTTCTGTTCAAAATCCAGAAACATGGTGTTGACCGCGAGAAAATTTTTCTGACGGTATCCCATGCTTCGGTTGAGCAGTTTTGCTCCGGCACAATATCCCTTTCGTTTTCCAAGACATTGAATCAGGTCCAGCTGCACCAATGTTTCCACAATATTGTAACAGGTGGGGGCAGAAACATGGATCAGCGCCGCAAGCTCTTTGATGGACCAGATCTTCTCCGGAACTTCTGCGATATGTTCCAGAAGAATATGTGCTCGTTGCAGAACCTGTATCATTCCAGCTCCTCAATGAAATTTTCATCAATATAGCACGTTGCTTTTTTTTTTCCAGCAAGTTCAGGGAGAGCTTTCGGTGTCTGCTTTTTTTTAATTCAACTTGATTTTCTATCGGAATCATGCTCTTTTATATAAAGTAAAATATGTATTCAATAATATTGAAAATAAAAGGTTCCGATGAATTCCAAAGAATCGGAATTGTCGATGGAGGTTCGGAGAGAATGAGAAATAGAACGATGTTGAAGCAAATGGAACTCAGCACGGAGAAAGAGAGTCTATTTCGCTGTTGCAGACGGAATGCGTTATCGCTTTGGAGAAAGGTCGGTTAAAAAGCGTGTATACTTGTGATTGCAGACCAGGATCAGGTTGATTTCTATTTCGAGAAAGGAGGAAAATGAATCTGTACGACAAAATTTCCGTGACCTCCAAAGTAGATTTTCTGGGAGGAGTCCCCACGCTTTTCGTAAATGGGAAACCATGCGTGGGGATGGCATACATCACCTATCTCTGGGAGAATGCCTGTTACCGGAGTTTCTCCGATGCGGGATATCGTTTATTTTCCCTTGTGGCGCAGTTCGGAGACCGCTTCCTGAATACCGTCACCGGAGTTCGTCCTTTTACAAAAGGTTTTTTCTCGCGAAAAGGGGAAGAGGATTATTCCGAATTCGATCTTGAAGTACATAAGATTCTTGACGCCTGTCCAGAGGCAATGATCCTGCCTCGTGTGGGACTGGGAATGCCGCGCTGGTGGGATGAGGAACATCCCGATGAATGCTGTGATACCGGATTTTCTGAAGGCCGTCGCGGCTGCTTCTCTTCACCGAAATGGCGCAATGATACCAAAACTTTTCTGCGAAGGTTTATTCAGCATGTTGCAGAATCCGATTATGCGGAACATGTCTGCGGATACCAAATTGCCAATGGAAATACCGAAGAGTGGTTCAGCTGGGATCAGGCGGGCAGCAACGGAAAGGCGGCGCGTGAAGGATATGCAAAATGGTCGGGGAACGATGGATCAGAAGAGTCCTTTCGCCGTTATTTGAGTGTCGCTGCGGCAGATGCCATTCGTGAAATTGCGGAGGAGGCAAAGGAACTCACCGGAAGAAAGGTTGTTGTCGGTTCCTTCTATGGATATCTTTTTGAAGTGCCGTTCTGGCAGAGCAATCATCATGCGCTTCAGATGCTTCTCCGTTGTGATGCGATCGATTTCCTCTGTTCTCCGGCTTCTTACACCACCCGGCTTACTCCTGAACTTGACTGGCCGTGCATGGTTCCTGTTGCATCGTTGCAGAAACACGGGAAGCTCTATTTTGTGGAACTGGATTCCAGGACTTTTCTGACACGTTTTCTCTCGGAAGAGCGCCCCTCCGCGCTGATTCAACCGGAATGTTACAACACGAAGTTGTGGCAGGGGCCGGCAACCGAAACCGCTTCTCTGGATGTTTTGAAAATGAATTTCGCCAGACAATATGCCGGCGGCTATGCCTCCTGGTGGTTCGATATGTGGGGCGGATGGTTCGAAGCTCCGGGGATCATGCGGTCCATGAAAGAGTTTTATCATAAAATGAAATCTGCTCTTTTGCAAGACGATCGTACCAGCATTGCAGAGTGTGCAGCCTGGCTGGATGAGACATCATTCGCGAAAGTCGATTCTCCCGTGTCGTGCTGCCGCGCCGGATGCATCGCCATTGGGCAGAGTGGGATTCCGTGTGATTTCTATGAACTTTCCGATTTTAATGAAGCACATGGAAAATATAAAATGATGCTTTTTTTCGTTCCAGCCCGCACGGCGGCTTTGGAACAGGCCGAGCGGGTTTGCCGGCAGGGAGGAATCCCTTTCCTTGAGTTTGTTTCTGAAAGGGAGCCCACTGCAGAAGAGGTAAGAAAGACGGCAAAGCTCAATCATCTTCATTGCTGGACAGGGGGGGGCGATGCAATTTACGCCAGCCGTGATCTTGTCGGCATTCATGCAGCATCCGGTGGAAAAAAGCGAATATTTCTTCCTAAAAAGATGTCATACCGCCCCATGGGAAGCGCTGAAAAATGGCAAACCGGAGCCGTCATCGAGCTGGAAATGAAGAGAACTCAGACCGCGCTTTTCGATTTGAAAAAATAAGAAAGATGCGTTTCTCTCTCCAGTGGGATTCCTGTTCTTGGAATGATTTGAGCGAAAGCCGGGGAGAGGCGATATTCCAACGTCTGCCGATGGAACGTTTCTCAACCGGTTCTGTCCGGCAAATGCTGCTGCAGAATCAATTGCAGCAACACAGGGGATGCGGAACTCCGGACCGGGAATCGTTCCGGAGTTTTTTTTCACAATCTGCCTGTTTAACTTCTGCGCCCGATTCATAGCAAAAAAAGATTTTTTTCGGTTGCATTTTGGCCGGAATGGTGTATCTTAGAAAGCACAATATATGGCAATCATTGATTGCATCAACACAAGATATAGTGATAAAAAGATGAAGATCATAAAGAGAAGCGGGGCGGAGGAGGAGTTCTCCGTCAATAAAATTCTGGCTGCCGTGTCGAAGGCCAACCAGACTGTAGAATTCAAGAACGCATTGACGGCACAGCAGATAGAGGCGATCGGCGAGTATGTTTCCGGCATCTGCAAGGCGCTCGACCGGGCACTGTCGGTCGAGGAGATTCAGGACATCGTCGAAACCCGGATCATGCAGGCCGGCGCCTTCGAAGTCGCAAAAAAATACATCACCTACCGGTATATGCGCAACCTGGTCCGGCAGGCCAACACCACCGACAACCAGATTATGAGCCTGCTCGAATGCAACAACGAGGAGGTCAAACAGGAGAATTCCAACAAGAATCCGACCATCAACAGCGTTCAGCGCGACTACATGGCCGGGGAAGTCTCCAAGGACATCACCCGGCGGTTGCTGCTGCCGCCGGAGATCGTCGAAGCGCACGAGCAGGGATTGATCCACTTCCACGACATGGACTATTTCGCGCAGCATATGCACAACTGCGATCTGGTCAACCTGGAGGATATGCTCCAGAACGGCACCGTGATCTCCGGCACGCTGATCGAGAAGCCGCACAGTTTCTCGACCGCCTGCAATATCGCCACGCAGATCATCGCTCAGGTCGCCAGCAACCAGTACGGCGGTCAGAGCATCACGCTGACCCATCTTGCCCCGTTCGTTCAGGTCTCCCGCAACCGCATTCGCACGGAGGTGCAGGAGGAGTTTGCCCTCGCCGGAGCCACAATCAGTGCGGAACAGCTCAATGCAATCGTGGAAAAACGTGTGCGCGACGAGATTGCCCGCGGTGTGCAGACCATTCAGTACCAGGTTGTCACGCTGATGACCACCAACGGGCAGGCGCCGTTCGTAACCGTTTTCATGTACCTGAACGAAGCGAAAAACGAACAGGAGAAGAAAGACCTCGCCATCATCATCGAAGAGGTTCTCAAACAGCGGTATCAGGGGGTCAAGAACGATGCGGGCGTCTACATCACCCCGGCCTTCCCGAAGCTGATCTACGTGCTTGAGGAGGACAACGTCGATGAAAACGGTGAATACTACTACCTGACCCGGCAGGCGGCGAAATGCACCGCCAAGCGGCTGGTGCCGGACTACATCAGCGAAAAGAAGATGAAGGAGCTGAAGGAGGGCAACTGCTTCCCGGTGATGGGGTGCCGCTCCGCCCTGACGCCGTGGCGCGACGCGAACGGCAACTACAAGTTCTACGGCCGTTTCAACCAGGGGGTGGTCACGCTGAACCTGGTGGATATCGCTCTGTCGAGCGAAAGGGATATGGACCGCTTCTGGAAGATTTTCGACGAGCGGCTTGAACTCTGCTACAAGGCGCTGATGTGCCGTCACAACCGGCTGAAGGGAACCCTTTCGGACGCGGCGCCGATTCTGTGGCAGCACGGCGCCATCGCCCGGCTCAAGAAGGGCGAACCGATCGACCCGCTGCTGTACAACGGCTATTCGACGATTTCGCTGGGCTACGCCGGACTTTGCGAATGTGTCCGCTACCTGACCGGCAAGAGCCACACGGATCCTGAAGCCACGCCGCTGGCGATCCGGATCATGGAGCATATGAACGCCGCCTGCAACCGCTGGAAGAAGGAGACCACCATCGGGTTCGGCATCTACGGAACCCCGCTGGAGTCGACCACCTATAAATTCGCCCGCTGCCTGCAGAAGCGGTTCGGAATCATTCCCGGGGTTACCGACCGGAACTACATCACCAACAGCTATCACGTCCATGTGACAGAAAAGATCGACGCGTTTGACAAACTCGCATTTGAGGCGAAGTTCCAGTCGCTCTCGACCGGCGGCGCGATCAGCTACGTGGAAGTCCCGAACATGCAGAACAACATCGAGGCGGTGCTTCAGGTAATCCGCTTCATCTATGACAACATCATGTATGCCGAGCTGAACACCAAGAGCGACTACTGTCAGGTGTGCGGTTTTGACGGGGAGATCGAAATCGTCAAGGAGGAATCCGGCAAGCTGATCTGGCGCTGTCCGAAGTGCGGCAACACCGATCAGAACAAGATGAACGTTGCCCGCCGCACCTGCGGATACATCGGCACGCAGTTCTGGAATCAGGGACGCACGCAGGAGATCCGCGACCGCGTTCTGCATCTGTAAGACAAGAGCGCCAGTTTCCGGCAGACGGGGCGAAACGCCTTGCCTGTCGGAAATATTCGTGCATCATATGTCCGGCAGACAGGGCGGCGAGGGGAACAGGAGAAAGGAACGATGAATTACGGTACGATCAAATCGGTGGATATCGCCAACGGCGACGGGGTGCGGGTTTCGTTGTTCGTTTCGGGCTGTACCCACCATTGTCCCGGCTGTTTCAATCCGGAAACGTGGGATTTCGGTTACGGCGTCCCGTTTGACGACGCGGCGGAAGCGCATATCCTGCAGTTGCTGAACCGCTCTTACATCAACGGCTTGTCGCTGCTCGGCGGCGAACCCTTTGAACCGGTGAACCAGCGTGCCCTGCTGCCGCTGGTCCGCCGGGTACGGCTGGAGCTGCCGAAAAAAGATATCTGGGCGTACACCGGCTACATTTATGAGCGGGACCTGCGTCCCGGCGGCCGTGCCTTCTGCGAAGTGACCGATGAGTTGCTCGAGGCGCTGGCGGTACTGGTTGACGGCCCGTTCATCGAGAGCCGCAAGGATATTTCATTGAAGTTCCGCGGCTCGGACAACCAGCGGTTGATCGACATGCCGGCGACTCGCCGCGGCGGAGAAGTCGTACTGCTGGACTGAAAACTTTGAACCAGCCGCGCGAGTGGTGATTTCATCTCTCGCGCTCTGGCCGCTCTTTCCCCGCAGTGTCACAACTGTAGCTGTATGCTGTTTTCGCATTTCCTGACTGTGAACTGGAGTTGGGCCGACAGGAGGGGGGATCCTTTTTCGTACAGTATTGTGTCGATGACATGAGTCGCGTTTCGTGTTCCGTGAATAGGACGATTCCCGGCGTTAAATTTCTCTGAGGGAAAAGGGAGAAAGGTCCTTCGCTCATCCTCACTGCTCTGGCATGGTTTTCAGAAGAGGTGGGGATTTTCGTGCAGTCGCGCGGCCAAGTCGGCGATCGCTTCGTTCATTGCTTCCTGCATAAGCTCCGAATACGCGAAAACATCATAGCCCATGCGGTAATACAACCACTGCCAGATTTTCCGGGAACGGTTGAATGTATATTCCCAGACGATTTTATCTTTTTTCCTCAGGGTCAGGCGGATCGTCAAGGTATTTTCCGAATTTCCCGCCGGCGCTCCCAGAAACCAGAGCAGCGGACCGTACAACGATAATCCATATGTCCACATGTTACCGAGATATTTCGTGGATTGAATTTCGCCGGTCAGAATCAGATCGGCTCTCTCTTTTTCGCCGCCGAAGGTGAAATAAGCGTCTTTGAACAAATTGGAACGGCGCAGACTCAATGCGGCGGCTTTTGCCAGATCTTCGGACGGTGTAAATTCGAATTCATCGATCGAGACAAACATTCTTGCGGCATCAGGGCGATCATATTCAACCCAGCCGAACGGCATCAGCGGAATCAAATATAAGAACAACGTGCCGAAGGAATTTTCCGCATTTCTGTAATCATCAAAAGGAGGAGACTATGAAAATCCGCATTTACGAAACAGACTTTGAAGGCAATCCTGTCGAATGCACCGGGGAATATTTTTCCGGAGCAACGGCTCTGGATATTGTCAATGCGATGAAAATGAACCCGTTTCAGGCAAGCCGAACTCCGCTGGAGTTCATGCGATGGATGCTTGCAAGTATCGGGCAGGAAAAGTTCGCCCTTCCTGACGATGAGGGAAAAGCTGCACTTCTGTTTCTCCAGCGTCTTACAACTCTGGGATACGCCACATTTGTACTTGACGCGGATGAGGTTGATCTTGAGCATCCCATTCCGCCGATGCAGGGAAATCCGAAAAAGCAAGTATTACCAGTAAGATAATCCGTTAATATATATCTGATTATTAAGTGGTTACGACTGGATATAACGGCAATCCATGGCATTGTATGCCACACGAACGGAGCATGGGGCTTCGGTCGGAAATCGGAGAGTTTTTTATGAGAGCAATTTTCATCAACGCCGTCGACCAAAAGGTCGAAGAAATCCAAATCGAAAACGAGCTTCACGCATTTTATGAGCGCATCGGATGCGACATGATCCAGTGCATCGATGTCGGGGAGAGTAACCTGCTGGTCTGTGACGAGGAAGGCCGCCTCCGGAACTGGAAGGTCGGATTCCGGTGGCCCGGATCCGAAGGAATCGCCGGGAATGCCCTGCTGGTCTGCGTGGACAAGAACGACGACTTCACCGATGCAAAAGTTCCGAAAATTCTGATCGAACGCAATATCAAATTCCTCGACCTGGAAAAAACGCCGCTCCCACCGCCCGCCTTCGGATGCGCTTTTATCCCGGATTTAACTCCGGAAAGCATCGAGGCGGCAAGGGCGGAAGCCATGCACGATCTCCTGCGGAATCGCGAATGCTGAACATATATATTAATTGGAAAAGAAAGAAGGGAACCAAAATGAACGGGCTATACGCATACTTTGCCTACGGGAGCAACCTGCTGCCGGAGAGGTTGTTTCAGCGTTGCTCGACTGCGGTTCCATATGCTCCGGCGATTCTGCCGAACTACCGTCTGACCGAACGGCTTTATGCCGATGTCGACTATGCACCGGGGGGGCAGGTTCACGGGTTTGTGTATCTCCTCCGGGGGAATGACGTGGCGCGTCTTGACCGCTACGAGGGATATCCGCAGATTTATCGCCGTTCCACCGTGGATGTGATCCTCAACGACGGCACGGAACTGCCCGCGCTGATTTACGAAATGACTCCGAGAACCAAGGAAATCCGCAACGGATTACCCTATCCGGAAGCGTATCGGAAGATCTGCCGTGAGGGGGCGAATCTTCATAGAATCAAAAATCACTTTATCAGAAAAAGGAGGCGCAAATGAAAAAGGAAACTGTCCTGATCGCCGCATACGGCACACTCCGTTCCGGCGAATGCAATGAACGTTTCTGCCGGAATGCAATTTCCCGCAGAAGCGCAACGATTTCCGGAACGCTCTATGACACGGGATGGGGATTCCCGGCATTTGTCCCGAAGGGAAAAATGAAGGTCTCAGTCGAGCTGATTGAGATCCCGATCCGGGATTGGGCGGATGTCGACCGTCTGGAAGGATATCCCCGCCTCTACGATCGTATTCTGACGGATTTCCTCCTGCCGGACGGTTCGACTGTTCAGGCATGGATCTACACCATGAACCATCTGCCGGAGCAGGCAGAAGTCATCCCCTCCGGCGACTGGAAAGCGAGGTGAACCATGGAAAAGACTGTCCTTGTTGAACTGACCTCAAAACAGATCAAGCTGGCCGAAGGGATCGTTCTGTTTGCGCTGTTTGTCTCACTCCTTGCCGGATTCGGACTCCTTTACATCGCTGTTCCGCTCGGCCTGGGATTCTTTCTTCTTACGCTACTGTGTTTCGTCGCTTTTTGTCTGGTGCGAACCTATCGCTGGTGGATGCACGGATAACGGCAGTCCACTCCCTCCGGGAGAGGGCGGAAGAACAAGTTGCCATGAGACTCTTTTCATGGTATATTACATATTCTAATGCAGGAGCTGTTCATGCCGTTTTCTTATGCAAACACAAATTTCCGCCACCGGCTGCTAACCGTCTATCAGCTCCGGGCCACCGTGAATGCATCGGGCGATCTGGATAATGCCTTGCATGCGGTCGCGGATCTGGTACTGAGTTACATTGCAAAGTATCTGTATGTAAAACTGCCATCAGAAGCAACGGAATATCGCAGTTTTGAAATTGATAGTAAAAGAGGACGATGTGAATGCGTATCGGTTGAAGAACGCCGCCTCTGGACTGTCCGGTTCCGTTTTACGACAAAGAATAACCTCTGCTGGTTCTATGATGTCGCCATGATTGAAGAGAACGGCAGGTTGTTGTTCGGTATTAAAATTGAGATCTCCACGGAAATCCCGCTGGAGGAAGCGCAAGCGCAACTGCCTCTTGTGACGGAGTTGCTTTCCAGAATCAGCCTGGCCCAGTTCAGACCGCTCTCGGCTTCTTCATGGAAAATTAATGATCCTGCTGAAGTTGAAGATCTTTATGCTCTTATCACTTCTCCGTATCGCAACTTGCCGGTTATAGTGATTTCTCAGGTAAACTGGAAACATTGGACTCTTACCCCGAATCCTCCGGCTTTTCTGATCAACGATGATTATCTCGCCAGACAGGTTGCCGAATATGCACACATCGTCCGGCTTTCCTTTCAGGCGGCGTTTGCATGGACAAAGCGTGTCGGGAAACCCTGGGCGGTTTACGACGGAGCATGCCGGACCTATTTTCAAAATGTCAATATTGAGAAAGGGATTCCCGCAGGCCATCCGGGCAACAGAAAAGATAAAATCTGGTATTGGGTATATGACGGAGATCGCGGACCGAATGCTTACACATCATTCCTGATCCATACCGTCCATCAAACAGCATCCACCAACCGGACGGACTGGCGCGGGTTGTATTTCGTTCCAGATGCCCGGATTCTTGCTGCGGAATTGGAGCTGGCTCACTCCACGCACCTTGCCAATGCACCTGCGCGCGAAGCTGCATTGAACCATCATGTCGCCGCCCTCCAGAGGAAATTGGACGCGGCGGAAGAAGAAAATGCGGATTGGCTGGCCGAAGTGGAACAAGCCCAGGAAATCGCGGAATTCTACCGGAATGAAAATATTTCCCTGCGTCGGCAGATTGATGTTCTGCGCAACCATCTGAAACGTCAAAGAGGTGACAAAGAGCTTGATACGGACGTGCCGATTCCCCGGGGATATGATGCCAAGCCGGATTGGGTCCGCCAGCATCTCGCAGGACGTCTGATTCTCCATCCACGCGCAGAGCGGGCTGTCGGGAAAGCGGAATATGTCGAGCCGGAGATGGTATACCGGGCTCTTCTTATCCTCGCCAATGAATACCGCGACAGTCGCATGGGGATTGGAAGCGATGAGTCCTTTCGAACTGCGTTGGCAAAATACGGCATGGATTTTTCCGGTTCCATCGATAAAGCCAGAGCCGGTCAGGAGGGCGATGCCTATTTCGTCAATTATCCACCGGGAAGCAACAATCGCAGAATGCTTCAGTTTCACATTGAGCGAGGCAACTCACGTGAACCGCGCTACTGCATGCGTCCACAAAAGGTCACGATTCAGGCACTCAATGAATATGGAGAGGAAATTATAGTTGACGGAGAAGATGAAATGGCAAAATGCTTCTGCCATGAGCTGGAACATCTGGACGGTATGATTTTTTTAGATAAAGCGATTGAAGAACTTTCTGTTGTGTAGTGCAAATTGATAGATGCCGTTTCGGAAAAAGAAAAGGAGTTTTATGAGCAAAGTTATTATGATGTGCGGCGTATGTGGTTCTGGAAAGACTACTTACGCCAAGAAAAAAGAACAGGAAGGATATATCAGACTTTCCATTGATGAAGAAATGTGGAAACTTTATGGGAGAAAGGGAATTGATTATCCGGAAGAACAATATGAAAAATTGTCAGAGCAGGTGGAGGCTGCGCTTCAAAAAAAGCTGCTGTCCCTGATTCAGCAGGGAAAAGACGTTGTGATTGATTTTAGAACCTATCCCTAAATAACAGCAAGTTTTCGATAAATTATAACCGTTGCGGC
>URVC01000058.1 GCA_900551245.1 uncultured bacterium
AAAGGAGTTCTTTTCTACTCCGACAATTGCTTGTCACCTATACATGGTATCTTTCTGAAGGCGAAGGAGGAGATATTCCGTTTTGCCGAATTCTTCGTCCCGCGGGAACGCAACATTCCGCGGGAGGTGGCCCTGCTGATCTCCTTCCCCTCGGAGCGCTACGGTGTCGCGACCGGCCGGGTCGCCAAAAATGACATCGCCACCTTCGCTTCGGCGCTGGAATTCTCCCACTATCCGATCGACGTGATTCTGGAGGAGCAGCTTCCGGAGAACCGGGCCTCCCGCTACCGCATGATCCTCGCCGCGGGCGTGAGCAACACCTATCCGGCGACGGTCGGGAAACTGCGGGAATTCGTCGAAGCCGGCGGCATCCTTCTGTTGACCCGGGAGTTCATGCAGGAAGACGAATACGGCAATCCGAATCGGGCATGGGGCGATCTCTTTTCGCTGGAATATCGTGACGCCCCCGAAGCTCTGCCGCGCGAAATCGAGCTCGACATTCCGCAAGCCAAACTGCTGCCGGGGCGGATCGTCGGGCGCAATGTGCGGGAAATTCTCGCCGCTCCCGGTTGGGAAAAACTCGCTGCCTCCGGCCCTCACCCGGTCCTTCTGCGCCGGCCGCTGGGGAAAGGGTTTCTCTACCTTCTGACCGCGACGATGCAGGATTACGCGGCAGCAGCCATCGTCGGTGGAATCTTACAGCATCACGGGATCCAGCCGGCGGCGGAACTCACCCGTCTGCCGGAGGGGGATCTCGCCGCCAACGTCGAACTGCACATCGCAAGGCGCGGGGAGCGGACCGCCTGTTTTCTGTTCAATCATGATCTGTTCGCCAAGGCGATCGCGTTGCGACTGCCGGCCGGCAGTGCCGCATTCGATCTCACGGGGAAACACCGGCTGCCGATTTCCGGGCGCAAGGCGGCCCTGCTGCTTCCTCCCCTCTCCCGTGCGATCATCGGCATCGGCCGCGAAGAGTCGTTCGCCGCAGAATTCGGTCCGTTCCAGCCACTTTCGGAGCAGGAGATCCTGGCGCAGCAGAAGAAGATAAACCGGGAACTCGCCGAAAAACATGCGGCAAAACTCCGGCAATTTCTGACCTATCAGCCGAATCCGGCTCTGACCCGGCCGCTCGACCTGCGTTCCTTCTGCAACCGCGGCTTCATCGACCGGGTTCCCGGGGACGGCCGTGGCGGCTGGACCGATCAGGGGGCGGAAAACTCCCTCGTCGGCGTGCCATGGGGGGTACAGCACATCCGCGGCGTACCGTGCGACATCATCCGGTTCGACGAAAACGAAGACCGCACCTGCATCGTTCTCGCCTCGGACAATCAGACCGGGAAACTGCCGGAGGCGGTCCGCGGAATCCCCGTGAACGGCAAGGTGAAAGCGCTCTATTTCTTCCATGCGGCGGCGTGGGCAACCCGAGGCAGGGAGGCGCTGACCTACCGTCTCCATCGCGCTGACGGCAGCAGTCTGGACATTCCCGTGCGCTGTGAAACGGAGATATGGGACTGGTGGATCACACCGGGCAATCCGCACGTCGCCTGGAGCAATCTCGCCTCGCGCGGCTTCTACCTCTGGCGCTGGGAGAATCCGGAGCCGGAGAAGGAGATTCTGCGGCTCGATCTCCTCTCCGCCCGGAATGAGGTCACCGCGATGGTGGTGGCGATCACCGCCGAATATTGCGACACGGAGAGCAACATCCGCCGCTGCCCGTTCCGGATGGCGGCGGCATGGGGGTTCGACACCGGGTTGAAGAAACACCCCGACGGTCGTCTGGAGGTGGTGGTTTCCGAGAGAAGCAAGCCGTGGTCCGGCCTCTTTGTGCCGTTCTCCGGAAAGTTGCGGGACGAAGAGCGCAACCGCGGCAGAATCCGTTTCCGCATCCGGGGAGGCTGCGACCGGTTCGGTGACCCGAAAGGCGGGCAGAAACTTCAGTTTCACCTGGTGCGGCGCGATCCGGAGAGCAAAAAGATCCGCAGACTGACCAGGACGGTGGAACTGGAACGCTTCTTTCCGCCTCCCGGCCGACTCTCCGCGGATTTCTTTCTCGACGTCACCATTCCGCTCGACCGGCTGCGCTGGAAAGAGGCCCGACTGAGCGACGTCAACGCCATGTGCCTGCAGTTCCGCGGCGAAGGGCAGGCAAGCGGCATCGTACTGGAAAATGTCCGTTTTGAATTTGAATCAAACCCAACCACCCGACAGGAGAAAACACGATGAACTACGTTTTTACCGGCCTGCTCAGTTTCGCCTTTCTGCTCTCCGCAGGCGCCGGCGGATACCGCCAGTACACCTACCGGTTCGGCGACCACTTTCCGCCGACGACGTTCGAAGGAAACGTCGTCCACCTGCTCGACGGAGAGAAGGCGCGAAATCAGATCAGCAAAGGCGAGCCAATGACCACCCCGTCCGGAGAACGTATTCCCGCCGCGGCGGCGCGGTATGCGGTTCTCACCTACTACTACGCGACCTCCGCCACGGCGGAGGAGATCGCCGCCTCCGGAAAATTTTTCGCCTACCAGCAGATCAGCTATCAGAAAGGCGGGAAACACATCCGCCAGGCCAGCGGTCTGATCCGCGCCCGGGAGAAAATTCTCCCCAATTGCTGGGCCACCGCCACGTTCAACACGGAGAAGCTGACCAAATTCGACCCTTCCGGGGAAGCGGTTCTGCGTCACTTCCAGCTCTTCACCTTTTTCCGGAAGCATCTGAACGCGGGGGAGAAACTCTATCTGAAAGAGCTGGTCTTCACCTCCTTCGACCCCGCAAAACCGACGGAAAGCCGTCAGAAAGTGACCATTTTCTCCCGCCCCGGAGAAAAAGAACCTCTCTCCGTCCGGGAATACCGGAGTTCCGTCGCCGCCACCGCGGACAAAATTCCCCTGCCGCCGGCGCCGCAGGGCAATCCGGAACAGAGCTTCCTCGGCTGGAAAAACGAAAATGACGGGAAAATATACCGTCCCGGAACGGCATACTCCTTTGTGGACGGCAAAGATACCGTTTTCACCGGCGTCTGGAGGCGACGGCTCGTCCATGTCGCCGCCTCCGGGAGCGACACTGACGGCGACGGCTCCGCCGACCGCCCGTTCGCCACGCTCCGCGCCGCCCTGGCCGGAGTGACCGACGACGGAACCGGCGTCGTCGAACTGCATGGAACGGTGGACTACCGCGATATTCCCGATCACACGACCCCGGTCACCTGCACCGGAAACGGCACCCTGCGCTGGTCTGCGACGCAAAACCGTCTCAAAGGGCCGCTCGTTCTGCGCGGCGTTCAGGTGGAGACCGAAGATTCCCGGGGCTTCTTTTCCGCAGCCCGGCCGCTCTCGCTGGAACAGGTCGTTTGCAGGAGCCTTTCCCTCGGCGGCGACCTCTCCGTCAAAGGCCGCCCGGAACATCTCCGCCTGAAAAAAGGGAAGATCGACACCCTCTATCTCGGCGGAGACACCGCGCATCCCCGCCTCGGCGCCCTGACCGGGGAAAACACCGTCGAACTCGAAGCAAGCGAGATCGGCACCCTCTATCTCGGCAACTCCACCCGCAACGATCAGCTCTTCGCCGGCAACATCAATCTGCGGCTGCGTGACAGCAGAATCCAGCACCTGACCGATCAGCAGCGCAAAATAGGCTGGATCACCGGTGGAGTGCAGATTCTCTGCGAAGGGAACTCCTCCATCGGCCGGATGGAGCTGAAACAGGAGCCGGGCATGGGCCGCTGGATCCTTCACGCCCCCGTCGCCAACGGCGCACTCGCCTTCACCTCACAGCCCGGCCGCTTCCAGCTCGCCGACGGGAAATACGCTCTGGCACGGCGCAAGGAGGATGGGAAACTTTTCAGCTCCATCGGCCGGGAGTTGCAGCTGCCGGCCGGCAGTTATGAGATCATCTTTCCGGAACAGCCTCTCTTTTCGCTGTCTGCCGACCGGAAAACGCTCAAGGCGGTCGCCGCGTTCCCCGTCGATTTCCAGACCATTCCGGCGCCGGAACAGCCGGGGAAACTCTTTCTGGGCTGGGCCGACGCCTCCGGGAAAGGGGTCGCAAACGGCACCCGGCTCGCCCCCGGGCAGGAACTTCAGGCGGTTTTCTGCAATTATCTTCCGCAAAACGATCTGACTCTGCTCGACGTGGAACCGGTGGACGCGCCGGCTCCGCAACTGCGCTTCCGACTCCGGAAAAGCGCCGCGCTTCCGCCGGGGGAATCCGGCGTGATCGTGCTGCCGAAGCTCTACACGCGCCACCGGGAACTGCTCCTCGGCGGCAGTTACCAGTATCCCTGGGAAAAGGGGAAATCCTTCCTCGCGGAGCAGCTCCGTCACTCCGACGGCGTGTATTCTCTGATAATACCGGAAGCGGTCCACTTCAACCGGGTCTACGCGGTGCGCGGATTTCATGCCTTCACCGATCTCAACGGATTTCGGCGCGTTCTCTATACGCCGGAGCGGCGCACCTCCGTCATACAGCAGCTGCCGCGACGCCGCGCGGAGGCCCGGGAAGCCTGCTTCCGCGCGGGCACCACGCCCATCGCACTCCGGCAGGAGGAGGGCAACGGCGGCGAAAAAGCGTATGTGGTCAACAGCAACGGCCTCACCCTGCTCGAAATCACGCTGGATTCCGGAAAGAAATTCGATCGCCCGGTGGAAATCATCACCTGGGGGGACAACCATTTCAAGGCGATCAACGACACGGACCGGAACAATGTGGAGATCATGTACGCCAACCGGCGGCGCGGCAGGGCCAATCCGATCGACCGCGCGACGCAGTCCGCCCAGACGCTGATGGAGTTCGCCCCCTTCTTCGATCAGAGCGTGGTGCTGGGTGACAACATCGACTTCCTCTGCCACGGCGGCCTCGAGGTGTGGCGCGATCTCATCCTCTCCGGCGACCCGAAACTGCTGGCGGCGGTGGGGTACCACGATTACGTCACCTACACCATCTCCGGCCGCCCCCGCGATGAGTTCGACATCAACGCCGCCCGGAAATACATTGAGAAATTCTACCGCAACGACACCGTCTACACCTCCGCTCCCGTCAAAGGCAAAGTGCTGGCCGTCGTGCTGGACAACAGCCGCAACGGCCAGTATTACAAGGAAGACAAAATCGCGGAAAAGCTGGCCGCCGATATCGCCCGGGCCAGAAAAGAAGGGTGGATCATCCTGATCTTTCAGCATGAATCCCTGTATCTGAACACCTATCCCCGGACGAAGGACGGCTCCTACGATGCGGCAAAAGATGCCGAATTGTGCACCCGGCACGGCTTTCTTCTCGATGAGCACCACCGGAACAAGGTGATCCACTACACCCGTTCCGGCAGCTTTTTCAACGGGCGGGAGAACAATGCGTTCTCGCAGGTTCAAGGGACCAAGGCGGTCTATCGCCTGATTACGGAAAACGCGGACATCATCCGCGGAGTGTTCCACGGCCATGTCCACGCCTGTTACGCCTCGAAAATCCAGGCGCGCAACGCGGATGGCTCTCCGGCATTCATTCCGCAGTACTCCGTCCATGGCAGCGTGTTCTACGACCACGGCTTCGCCATCCGGATCATCGTCCGCTGACCTTCGCCGCGGCCGAGCCCCCTGCCGACAGGCGCCGGAAGCTCTCCGGCGCCCTTCCGCTTCGTCATCAGGCGGGGGTCACCACCAGAACGTTGTTCTCCTTCCGCAGCGGCGCAACCGCATCGCGGAACGCGGCCATGTGCTTCGTCGCCAGATGCGCCTGCAGATGCGCCTGCGACTCCCAGCTCTCCAGAATGGTGACATACTCCCCTTTGGCCGGATCCGCATCGACATCCAGGCAGGGTTCATAACGCAAACACCCCTCCTCGGCCAGAACCGTCGGGACGTTCGCCTTGAGTATCCGCAGATACTCCTCCATACAGCCGCTCTTAAGCCGGCTGCGCGCAATGACATTTACCATGATTGCAAAGTTCCTTCATACGTTTGTTTCAACAGGGCGGAAAGAATTCCGCGCGACTCCGCGACCGGCACCGGCCGGGGAGCAAGTTCGAGTTTCATCCGGTTTTCCCCCGCCGAGGCCGCGGTCGACGCCAGAAGTTCCGGCGTGATTCCGGGGCACTCCCGGAGCGCTTTCGGCACGCCCAGCCGGTCCAGAAAAGCGCGGAACGAGGCGATCACCTCCTGCGGCGTCCGCCCTGGAAAAACCGGCGCAAGTTCCATCGTCCGCGCCGCCACCGCGGGGTTTCCGAGATAATAGTTCCACGAAGCGGGCAGCAGCATCGCAACGGCGATGCCGTGCGCCAGACGACCGAACCAGGAGAAGCTGCACAGATGCGGCAATCCGGTGGATTTGAACCGGATCACCATTCCGCCCAGCGTCGCGGCGCGCGCCATCGCCCCGCGCGCCCCCAGGTTGGAACCGTCGGCCACGGCGGCGGGCAGCGCCTCGCAAATCAGCCGGATGCTCTCCATCGCCCACGCATTCGCCCGCGGCTCGTTCGCATCCGCCCCGGTGTTGAGAAACCCTTCGATCGAATGGGCCAGCGCGTCACATCCGGTCGCCAGCGTGAGCGCCTTCGGCATGGCCGCGGCAAGCCGCGGCGAGACGATCGCCGTCTCCGGCACGATCAACGACTCGGAGATCAGCTTTTTCACCCCGAGCTTCCGATCCACGATGTTGGAATACGGCGTGGCTTCGGAACCGGTCCCCGAGGTGGTGGGGATGCAGAGCACCCGCAAGGGCTTCGCCTCCGGATGTGCGGTGGAATACCGGTTCACTCCGAAAAGTTCACCGAGCGGCATCCCGCTTTCGCGCACCAGAAGCGCCGCTTTCGCCGCATCCATCACGCTTCCGCCGCCGATGGCGATCACTGCGGCAGGAGAGACCGAAGCGAGAAATTCCACCATCCGCTCGACCGTATCGGTGCAGGGCTCCGCTTCGATTTCGGAGAAGCGGACCACCTTCCGCCCGGCCGCCGCCGCTGTGGCGGCAAATTCCGCCCAGACGCCGCCGGCATCGAGCGAACGGCGTCCGGTGAACACGGCGAGCGTTCCATCCGGCAGAAGCGGCAGTACACGGGAGAGCTCCTTCCGCCAGTCGTCGGCAAAAAGAATCCGCTCCCCCGGAGCCTGCAACAGAAGATCCTCCGCAGCCATCGTCATCACACCAGCCGGGAGCCGGACACCACCGAATTGACGGTGCCGCAGATGTTGACGATATCGGTGCCGGAAGGACGCGCCTCCAGTTCATCGATCGCGCTGATGCGGTCGTCCAGATATTCGCGAATCCGCAGCGCCGTCTCCTCCAGCCGCGCGATCTGCCCGGCGTTGCGGCGCTGGATCACCTCCAGCCCGAACACCTTGCCGCAATCGAGCCACTGCCGCCGGAAACTCGCCTCGAACTCCTGCACTGCCGCAACCGCCGCCGGAACCATCGATACGGCGATCTGCCGCAACGCAATCCGGTCGTCCTGATCGTAGGCCGCTTCGAGCGCGCCGCGCAGTTCCAGTTTCCGGATCAGCAGTTCCAGCGTGTTGATGATGTGTTCGAAATCCCCGGCGGCGGCATCCTCCTGATACGGCAGGAGCCGGCACAGCATCTCCTCATAGCGCTCCAGCAGTTTGAGATCGAACTCCGGATCGCGCCGCTTGTAGTCGTCGTAGAGGATGCCGAGCAACGGATCATCCCAGATCAGTTCCGCCGCCCGCGGCGTGAACTTCTTCTCCCCGCACGACAGCGGTTTCTCCAGCTCTCCGGCAAGCAGGTGAGCTTCGAAACTGCTCCGGCAGACCGCCTCGAAACGTTTCGCCATCCGCTTCGTCTCCTCCGGCAAAACGCCGTACACGAGATCGGCGGCGTAACTGATTCCGGCCAGCGCGGAGTCAAAATTGCAGTAAGCGCCGTCATCGCCCCACATGGTGAAGAAGAGTTCCTGCACTTTCAGTTTGCGACAGGCGGCGATGCAAGGCTCCACCGTACGCCGGGTCTGGTCGTGGTCGTACCAGAGACGACACCAGGTCCAGATGCCGGACCCCATCAGCGGTTCGTAGCCGAGGTCGCGATGACGCTGAATCATCTTCTCATACACCTCGGCATTTTCGTTGTAGTAATCCCAGTAGACCAGCTGGACGTTCTGCGGAATCTTCTGCTGAACCTCCGCCGGAATCGGATGCGTAAGATCATAATAGTTCCGCTCCGGATTGCTGAAGCGGAAATACATATCCGACCAGATCATCGGCTCAAGTCCGTTTTCACGGCAGATCTCATTCACCCGCCCGAGGTGGCGGTTGAAGAGCTCAAACCCGCTCTGATAGCCGAACAGATCGAGGAAACGGCCGCGCCCGAGATCGTGGGTCTCGTCCATGCCGATGTGAATGCGGCGGGTGCGGAGATTTTCGCTCCAGAAACGGACCATCTTCCCGATCAGGGCGTAGGTCTCCGGCGCATCGACCAGCAGGACCTCCTCGGTGTCCTTCACCTTGCCGTAGGCGCCGTCCCATTTGAGAATCTGGGCAAGATGCCCGAGCGTCTGGATGCAGCCGATCAGTTCAATGCCGAGCCGCGCGGCGTAATCATCCAGTTCCCGGATTTCGTCGGCGGTGTAGCCGCCGCGCATGTATCCGAAAAAGGGCTCATCCGGCAGTTCGTAGGTATCCTCGGTGTAGAGCATGACCATGTTATAACCGGTAAGAGCGAGCCTCCGGAACCACATCTTCAGGTGGTCCGGCCGCATGACCAGATTGCGGGAAGCATCGAGCATGATTCCCAGCGTGCGGAACGGCGTGGTCTCCTCGCCGTCAAGACCGGCGAGCACCGCCCCTACCCCGCGCGCGGCGGCCGCGACGGAGTTGTACTCCACCAGCGCCTCCCCCGGCGTGCGGGTCACCCGGGAAAGCGTCTCCTCCGCCTCCACCCGACGGAATTTCAGCTTCAGCCCCCGGCCGAAATCGGCGATCGGATACTCCTCGCCCAGAACGGTCAGCATCTCATGAAGTTCTTCCGGCACGTCCTCGGCGCGCCACACCAGTTGAGAAAATCGGCTCATAACAGGTCCTTTTCTTTCAGATGAAAAAAAGGATGGACATACCGTCTTTCCCCGGTATTCCACCCTTTGTCATACGCGAGACGCGTTCTTCCGCAATTACTTCTTCTGGAAGAGGCTGCGGATACGGGCGCCGACGATCTCCGCCGGATGCTCGCCCAGCGCGGCACGTTTGGCCTTGAGGTTCGGCGAACCGTTCTTGGCCTCGGCCATCCACTTCTTGGCGAATTCGCCGGATTCGATGCGGCGCAGGGATTCCTTCATCCGGGCCTTGACTTCCGGATTGATGATCCACGGACCGTTGTCGTATTCGCCCCACTCCGCGGTGTTGGAGATGACCGCGTTCATCTTCTGGATGCCGCCCTCGTAGATCAGGTCCACGATCAGCTTCGCCTCGTGGATGCACTCGAAGTAGGCCATCTCCGGCGGATATCCCGCCTCGATCAGAGTTTCGAAACCGTACTTCATCAGGTCGACCATACCGCCGCAGAGGACGTTCTGCTCGCCGAAGAGGTCTTCATAGGTCTCCTGCTCGAAGGTGCACTCGAGCACGCCGGCGCGGGTCAGCCCCTCGGCCTTGGCGATCGCCAGAGCGACCTCGCGGGCCTTGCCGGAGTAGTTCTGCTTGACCGCGATCAGACCGGGCACGCCGAAGCCTTCGACGAAGCGCTTGCGCTCCTCGGTTCCAGGGCTCTTCGGGGCGATCATGATGACGTCGACATCCTTCGGCGGTTTGATTTCGCCGAAGACGATGCTGAAGCCGTGGGAGAAGGAGAGCGTCTTGCCCGCGGTCACGACCGGAGCGATTTCCGCATCATAGATGATGCCGTGCAGCTCATCCGGCAGCAGGATGTGGATGATGTCGGCACGCTTGGCGGCCTCGGTGACGGTCAGGGTCTCGAAACCGTCCTGGTCGGCGGCGTCCTTGGATTTGCCCGGACGGATGCCGATGATGACATTGAGCCCGGAATCGCGCATGCAAAGCGCCTGGGCGCGGCCCTGAGCGCCGTAGCCGATGACGGCGATTGTTTTCCCGTTGAGCACGCCGAAATCGGCGTCACTGTCGTGGAGAATTTCCATGTTCTGCATTTTTTCTGCTCCTGTCATAAATTGGGCCGGGGAATCCGGCCGTTTAATGAACCAACATTTCTTTAATATAACCGGCACTTTCTCTCTTTGCAAACTGCACCGGTCGCAAAACTCTTTTTTTGAGGAGATTTCCCCGGATGGCCCGCGTCAGAATTTCCCGGCGGAATTGGCTCCGATCCGGGTCAGCCAGCGGGAGTTGCCCACCGTCACCAGAGCATAGGGCACCACCCAGAAGAGCGTCAGAGCGTGGACGATCCCGTAGACGAAACTGAACCAGACCAGTTTCGTGGAGTTGCGGTGCAAATTGATCGCGGCCGGCAGCGATGCCCAGAGCAGCGCCACCGCGCCGGTGATGAAGAGCACGGCACCATCCGTCAGCACAATGTTGTAGAGCGAGAATCCGATCATCACCCCGGGCAGCAGCGTCATCGATGAGTACTCCAGCAGCGTGAACAGCATGAACCAGCGCCGCGCATCGCGCCAGTCGAAATTGCGGAAGATGAAGCGGTACATCTCGAAGTTTTCGCGGATATTGCTCCGCTCCCAGCGCAACAGCATGCGGCAGATGCTCTTGTAGGTTTCCGGCACATTGGTGTAGAGAAGGGCGCTGCGCTGGAGCGTGACCCATTTCCCTGCCCGCAACACCAGATTGGTGAGGGCGCGGTCCTCGCCGATTCCGGAGGGGCGGCCCATGAACTTCTGGTCGCGCCACTCGTCGAGCAGCGGCAGGACGGTCTCCCGGCGGTAGGCGCTCAGCGCACCCGGCGTGCAGAAGACGCTGCCCCAGACGCTCTGTCCGGCCCGGATGAAGTCGAAGGCAAAGGTGAATCCGGAGTCGATCATCGCCGGGAACGCCCCCTCGGAATTGGCGACCCGGACGTTGCCGGAAACCGCTCCGACGCGGCTGTCACGGACGATCGGGGAAACCATTTTTGCGAGGGCATCAGGCACCACCTGCGAATCGCTGTCGATGGTGACGAACACGTCACCGGTGCCCATCCGGAACCCGGTATAGAGAGCGAACCGTTTGCCGACATTCTGCTTGAAGTCCACCACCCGGATCCGCCCCGGAAATTTCTCCGCGGCACGGTTGATCCACAGCAGCGTATCGTCGATGCTGCCGTCGTTGACGGCGATGATTTCGAGTTTTTCCGCCGGATAATCGGAGGCGCAGATGCTGGCGAGCGCGTCGAACACGTGCTGCCCCTCGTTGTATGCGGGCATGATGACGGTACAGCGCGGGAGCTCCTCCGGCGGCAGCACCGGCGTTTCGCGGTAAAAGATGTAACGGCCGACGGCGATCAGCACGAAATAGGCGAGCGGCCAGACCACGAACACCAGAGAAGCCAGCAACGGGATGCGGCATCCCCCCTCCTCCCATGACCAGCAGTTGTAATAGAGGCTGACGGCCAGGGCGGAAGCCGCGAACAAAATCATTAAAATCAGGATACGGAACCAAAAGCGTTTACTGCACATTTTACTCATCCGGCTTACGGAACTCATAAAATATTTAATATAGCAGTCTATTTCATGAAAATCAATAGCTAACTTCTATTTTCAATCACTTTCCAATAATATACCACGAATTATCGTGCCGGCAAGCCCTTCCGCTCCGGCAGGGAGTTCCGGCTTCTGCGTGGCAGAAGAAAAATATCGGGGCAGTCACGCGAATTATGACTCTGCCGTTGCGGAGCGGCCGGGGCGGCAACTTTTCTCCATTCTTTTTCATTCATGCTTATGTATATAGACAGCCACATGCCGCCGGTACTTGAGCGGAAGATACGACAGCAGAAAAGACAACGCCCTTCTCTCGATATACAGCGCAATCAAGATAAACATGCGCTCTGCATTACTCCAGAGAAATACCTCGTAAGTTTTTCTGTAAGATTTCCAATCCACAGAGTCTCCCCGGTGTTTCCCGTTTCGGCGCGGCAACGGGATTGATTCCCTGGCCTCCAGCGCCGCAACAAAAGCCGGTGAAACATTTCCGAAATGAAACAATCATCGATATCCTCTGAAATTCTCCCTCAACAGAAACAATCCAGCCTCAGAAAGCACTCCGGAGCATGATCAGGACAGAAGAAATCAGCCATAAAAAAATCACAACAACATCTTCATTACAATACTCTTCCGACTGGCGATTGCAAACCGTCAGCATCCGGAGATGAAAATACAATGGAAGCGCCATAGGAATGCACTTCCGATCCGAAAAAAGCCGGTATCATTTTGAAGCTGTCAGGCGATTTTCATTTGCATTTCCCTGCAGTGAAGCTATATTTTTGAAGAGAGAAATGGAGTGCAAAGCCTGAAGCCAGGACTTTGGAACCGCCGGGGAGAGTGACCTTTTAAGCCGATATCATATCAGACGACGCAGACTGCGGGCCTTTCTGACGGTTATTATTCTGCTTCTGCTGCAAATTTTCAACGAAATGGACTGGAACTGTTCCTGCCATTCGCATCATCGCTGCTGTGACGCCAACTGCCGTGCGGAACACCGTACGGAAACCATCTGCCAGCAGGATATGAGCAATCTGCTGGAAGCGGCATGGACGCAGATTCAGATGCCTTCAATTCCGTTCCCTCTTTTTTCGCTCTGGGAGGAAAGCGCCCGGCTCGCCGACATTCCGCACCAGCTGCTCCGGCTGCCGGTGCGGAGTCACGCGCCCCCGCCGGAAGAGCCGGTGCCGCAACGCTGCTGAAATTCTCTCTCCGGCATTTGATTTTTGTGCAATCCATCCGCAAGAAAAAAAGAGAGAGGATCTTTCAACTATGAACGCATTTCGCAAATATCTTGTAGAATTCATCGGAACGTTTTTCCTGATTCTGACCATCGGGTCCACCAGTACCCTCAACAGTTCCGGCGTCATTCCGCCGCTGGCGATCGGGGGTATTCTCATGGTGATGATTTATGCCGGCGGACCGATTTCGGGCGGTCACTACAATCCGGCGGTCACGCTGGCGGTGCTGCTGCGCGGCGCGATGCCGAAACGGGATGCCATCCCGTACATGATTGCCCAGGTGCTCGGCGGCGTCGTCGGAGCTCTGACGGTTTTGGAATTCAAACACCGTCTGGATCCGGTTCCGCCGTTCAACTTCCGCATTCACGACCTGCTGCTTTCGGAATTTCTCTTCACGTTTGCGCTGGCCTACGTTGTGTTGAATGTTGCCACGCTCAAAAAAGCGGCGAACAACTCCTACTTCGGGCTCGCCATTGGCGGCACGGTGATGGCGGGAGCGTTTGCCGTCGGCGGCACGGTCTGCTCCGGAGCGTTCAATCCGGCGGTGGAAATCGCTCTTGCCTGCCTGAAACTCACGCCGTGGGAGAACAGTTGGCTGACGATTGTGGCGAATCTGGCAGGAGGCGCGGCGGCGGCCGGTTGCTTCTACCTGATTCATCCGAAAGCGGATCGCGACTGAATCCCGACATCAGGGCAGTCAGAGAGGTCTGGCGGGCAGAATGCCCCCAGACCTCTTTTTTCATGTAGAAGGAAATGATACTGCCCGACATAATGGCAAACGCTTTTTCACCAAATGATCGCGGCATTATGAAATAATAAAATTTTCATCGATTACTCTGGCAAGTACAAATCGCTCTTTTTCTGCACCTGCTGTCACGCATGAGAGTTTCTCTCTTTTTCCCGGGAAGCGGAGACCGGAACTGGAATTCTTCCGGCAATTCTCCGCCCGACCACTCCATTTTCCCGGATGAAAACACCGCGAAAAACAGGGGAACCATATTTCAATGTCATTACCGAACACCGGCTCCTCATCCATCCGGAATGCCGCAAGAAAGCGGCCTCCGGCAGAGAAATCATTCTCACTTCTGCTCGAAAAACAGAGTCAGTGCCGATGACGGATCCTTGCTGTCCACAAGTCCCCGGCTCATCTGAAGCGACTTCTCGTACCCCTTGAGTTTCGGCATTCGGCTGACCTCCCAATTGCCGTCGTTGTCGCTGACAGCCAGATTGAATCCGGGACTCACCGAATTGTCAGGCCGGAATCCCCGGCAGAGCGTCTCCCACGGAAGAGCCAGCTCGTAAAAGGTCTTCCCATTCCGGCGCACAACGGCAGCCTCCGCCCGGGAGAAATCGAGCTTCTGCTCCAGAAGAGTCGTGCTGATCTGCGCCCCCCGCTTCGTCCCGGTGACCGCCAGCTCCAGAAGATCACGGGATGAGAGTTTCTCCCGTTTCCCGGACATGACAAACAGAAGCTGGAGCGCATCGTTCGCCCAGTACATGTTCGGCTGCTCGTGCGGAACCCGGTGAAGATCATCCGTCACTTCCGCCGCGATGTAAAAGAAGGAATCGTCGTACTGGAAACGAACGACAGCCCCCAGATCGGCGGAATTCCGGATTTTTGCCTGATACAGTGAAATTTGCTGCGCTGCTCCCAGGCGGATTCCGGGAAGATGCCGGAACTCCTCCAGATTTCCATCAATGCGCGGTCTTCGTTCCGCCTTTCCGCAGAACAGAGGCCGGATCTCGTTTGAACGGAGCCGTTCCCCGCCGACTTGAATCTCCGCCTGATATGCGGTCAGCGAGGTCCGATTGTTCCACGGGAAATCGAAGGAGCGTTTCCCGCCGGCGGGAATCCGGAAGGGTCGGCTCATTCCGTTCGGCGAAAGCGTCAGGGTTCCCTTCAATTCCGAGGAGGTGTCGTTGAAAACCTCCGCCGTCAGCGAACCGTTCTTCCCGATTTTCAGTGAAACGGAAGGATTCTCCACCTTGATGTTCTTCAGCGCGGCAATGAACTCCGCATCCGGAACGTTTTTCGGATACAGATAGAGCGCTCCTTCACTCAGGGAGAGAAGCGTGTTCGCCCCGCCCCGCAACCGGATGGGCTCTCCCACCAGATTGTATGCCTGAACCCGCTCCGGCGGGAGCGGCAGAAGCGCTTCCCGCGTCCGGTGATCCGGCCGATAGATCCAGAGCGCGGCGAACAGGGTTCCGTTTTTGCGGAAATAATATCCCTGGAGACCGTTTGCATCGCGCTGCTCGAACTCGCCTTCCGGAACGGAACCGGAGAGGCGGCCGATCATGTTCGCCGTTGCAGGAAATACCGTTTTCGGATAGATCCCATTGTCGACGATCACAAAATGGTACATGCTGTTGCGGCTTGACACCTTGCCGTTATAGAGATAGAAAATGGCGTTCTTCCGGAACATTCCCCCCGCGAACATCAGAATGTTGGAGCGGACAATATATTCCGCCTGCTCAAGCTCCGTCACATAGCGGTCGTAGAAGAGGGATTCCGAGTTGATATCGTCATAGTAGAGGACATCGGAAGCGGCACACCCGCCTTCGGTTCCGAAAATCTTCTTATCCTTCCCCCGGTTGTACTTGCGGATCAGTTCCGCAAATCGGCGCAGGGTCTCATGGGAGTTTGCCCCCTTCCCGAGCTCATACGGATGAAGGGAGATGAAATCCATGCTCTCCAATGTGCCGTGCCGGAACAGCTCCTCCATTTTGGCAAGGAGCATTCCCTGATCCATCTTGTTTTCCCCCAGCGCACAGAACACGGCATCCGGATTGCCGTCCTTGATGCCCCGAAAAGCGGCCCGTATCACCCGGTCAGCGGCTGCGGCCTTCTGTTTCAACGGCGATTTCAGATACTCCGCGATGGTCTCGAAATAACGAATCTTTCCCTTGAAGCGCGATGCCAGCTCCCGGTGGTACTCGTAAACATCCTGTTCGATTTCCGGTGTGACGATCTCTCCGCCTTCCGCATCCAGCTTTGTCCCGACGGGGAACGGCGCATAGTTGGTCAACAGCGTTTCAAATCCGTACTGCCGGTTGAAATCCGCGACATTCTCAATGATCCTCCACTGGGGATTTTCCTTTCTCCACCCCTTGGGAGCGCGCGACTGATATGCCGTATGGTAATTCACATTGAAGCTCATGCCGAGACGCTTGTTCAGTTCCAGAATGTCCCGCAGGTTGGGCGGATTGTCCCCCTCAATCGGACATCCGCCGAAAAACTCATTCCCCTTCAGCTGTTTCAGATCCTCAACGACCGAGGCGGAAACGGTGCAGCTTTGCAATTTCTGTCCCGGCGCCTCCAGCACCGCCGAAAGCGTGCAGTGACGAAGTTCCGCAGGAGCGGAGATCCGGAACGAATCCCCTGCCCCCGCATCGAGTTCCACGGTTTTCGTCCCCCTCGCGATCACGTCCCGCCGATAGTTTTTCATCTCCCAGCGCAGGACGGAACGCCGTCTTTCCGATGCATCATTGAAAAGCGTAACTTCAAATTCCGGCGTGTTCCCCGGAAGATAAAGCCCATAACGGCTCCGCGGTTTCGCAGCAAACTGGACGATGCCGTGTCCGCGGTATTCGGTCAACGGGGCCCGTTGGAACTGGATGGCGTCAAACTGAAGATCCGCGTCATCTTCGTTGGTAAAATTCAGTTCGAAACGTCCGGGGAACTTCTTGCCGTTCCAGGTCTGATAGCAGGCGATGCGGGGCAGTGGAACCACGCAGCGCTGCCAGCCGCCGGCAAGATTCACAGGCCGGGAGTTGACCCGCAGAAGGGTCGGTTTTGACGCACGCGCATAAAAGGAGAGCACATAATCCTTTCCATCCTGAATCTGAAGCGGCAGAGAGCGGAGAGTTATGTTATTCCTTTTCCCGTTCCGTTCCACCTTCAGGACCCGTCTGCCATGAGGCGCGTCGTCCGGGGTGACAATCCGGAAAATCGCCGCGGGATCGGGCAGCTCAATCCATCTGCCGGTTCTCTCATGCTCCTTACTTCGCTGGACCATCGGGAACCAGTCCTTCAGGCCAAGTTCAAAACTGGAGTTGAAGGCTCGATTCGGCGCCGCATCCGGAACCTCGCGGTAATAGGAGAGATAGCTGACCTCGTAAGGATTCCGGCTGAGAATGTCGTGTCCGCGCACCACGCCGTCCCGGGTCACATTCACGGAAGGGGGCGAATCCGTCACGGTGATGTCATCCAGATACAGTTTCACGCGCTGACCGTGAAAGGCCCGGTTCGAGTGAATGTCAATCATCCATCCGGTCATGACCGCTCCGGGGAAGCGTCCGGTCACCAGTTTGGAAACATCCTCACTGAACACCATCCACCCCTCGGGGTCGATGCCGCGCCGGGTCAGACGCAGCGAGCCGCCGCTCTTCTTTCCGGTTTTCGGATCTGTCGTCTCGAAAATCACCCCGAGCGAGAGCATGAGATCCGGCGGCAGGAGCTCCGGATACACATAGCCGGTCAAATAGACCGGTTTATCCAGAGGAATCCGCAGAGCGGGACTTTGAAACATGCATGCGCCGCCCCATTTCCCGGTGCTTTTGTCCACCGTCAGATCCAACACATACGACATCACGCCGGAATGGGACTTCTCCCCCTGCTCGCAAAGTCCCTGCCGATGGACCTTTACATGCCCCTCGCGTTCCGCGGTCTTCAGATCCCCGATCCAGCGGGGGCCGAAGGAGCCGCGGAAATTCAACTTTCCCAGCGCTTCGAAGTCATTCTCATACAAGGGTGTCGTCCAGGCGGCATCCATAGCCAGAAGGCCGGATAAGACCGGCAGAATCCATGTTTTCCTGTTCATTGATTTCCTCACTTTCCCATCACGGTTACCAGGGGTTCCGGCTGCCGCTTTCCGGCCAGCCAAGAATATAAACTCCGCTGCGCATCACCGGCAGCGCGGCATAGGGAATGTTCTCCACGTGCCCATCGATGAACGCGGCATTGGGTTTCAATTGATGGCGCTTGAATTTTTCCGGCGGAGAAGAGCCGAGATAGCTGGGAGTGATCGCGTCATATTTTCCCCCGGCCAGATCCAGCATGTATCCGGTCACGGATGGGAACCGGCATTTTGCGAGACGCTTCATGGTATTTCTCTCGCACCAGTCAAGTTTCGCGCCCATGCGGTTTGTCCACGCATAATTCGACATCAGCATCTCCGGGACATCGGCGCTGACAAACACCTCCTCGGGCGCCGCGGGACAACGGTAAACCGGATTGGTCGGCGCCCCCCACACCACATCCTTTCCCGTATAACGGTGCGTGGCGTACAGCCAGGAATAATTCAGAAAACGATAATTCGGCGCGGGATTCAGATAGTTGTCATTGTAGGCGGGGGGCATGAAATCATCATTGTCCCCGGCATACTGAATGCTCATCAGCGCAATGGTTTTCTGATTGGATGCGCAGGAGATCATCTGCCCCTTCGCCCGTGCGGAACTCAGAGCAGGCAGCAACAGTCCGGCAAGGATTGCGATGATCGCAACAGCGATAAGAAGTTCGATCAATGTAAAACTCTTTCGACTGTTTTTTTTCGAGAGAGTTGTCGGATACTGATTCATAGATCCACCCCGCTGTTAATATTTTTGACCGTATTGTTCACGACCAGTTTCGGCCGGATGAGTGTATGCACCGGATTCCCCGACGTATCCAGCGGCCGGTGCAGAATGAAATAGTTGCCCCATGTGACAATCTGTTCCGGCTCAAAGACAATCGAATCCAGCGGGAAGAGCTCCTCCGCGGATGCAGAATGAGAATTGGAATCCCGGGGACGGTTGTAGCAGACCAGACTGATATCCTCCGGAATCCGGATTCCGCATTTTGCCGCATAATAGGGCAGATAGTAGGCAATGCCGCCCATCGTGCAGAAAATAGCCGTCGGCAGATTTTTTTCCACAGAGAAATACCGGTGCCAGAAAACCGGCGCATCGTCCCGGCCGGGCACGAATTCCAGGAAATCGACCCGGCAGGCCGGATTCAAAAACATCATTTCCGCCTGAAAACTTTTGCAGCGATCCACATGATTGGGCTGATCGAGAGCCGACGCCACCAGCACATGCCGATGACCGTTCGCATAGAGATGGCGTGCCGCAATGGCTCCGCCAAGATAATCATCGGAATCAATGGCGACATCCCCACAGCTCCCCCCCAGAATATTGATGACCACGCAATCCGGATTGGCGAATTTGATCTCATCAATGAGCCGCTGATCGGGAAAGGAGCACATCACCACAACGGATGCCTCGGAAACCGCCGCCATGAACCGTTCCCGATTCTCCATATGATTGGTGGGAATGCACTTGAAATCCTGCATGGAAAGCGACTGCATCAGCGAAATGCCGATGCGTTCGATAAATTCATTTTTGCAAATATCGAAAACGATGTTCTCACTTTTGCGCTGTCCGGCGCAGAGATAACCGTAACGGTTCAGAGCGTTCACCACCTTTTTCCGGGTGGAAGCGGAGACTGCGCCGTTGTTGTTCATGACGCGGTAGATTGTCCGGACATTGACACCGACTTCATTGGCGATTGTCTGAAACTGAATTCGGTTCATACCCCTTACCTTCCCTCGATTTCTTCTATAATTATACGATATTGCGCATTCGGATTCAAGAGGAAAAGCGGATTCTACCCGACAAAAATTGTCCGATTTGCGACAACAATCTTCGCGCCCGGAACAATGCACAGCTTGCGGTTTTGATTTCTCACGTTCCCACGCTGTACATTCTGGCAGATGCGAGAGGAGGAAATACACAGATGATTTTGGAATTCCGGTCCGGTCACACCGGGACACAGGCGGACAGAATGGCGAATTGCATCCATCTACCAATGAGAGAGGAAATAACACTCCTTCAATGCTTCAAAAGTAGTTTGCCGGAAGGTTTTCCCGATATTCGGAGGGAGATTTTCCGGTCCGGCGCCGGAATTTCGCGGCGAACTCCTGCGGGGAACAATATCCGAGTTCGCGGGCGATGTCGGCGATGGTCAATGTGCGCTGCATCAGCAGAGCGCAAGCGGTTTCATGGCGCCGCTTCATGCGATACTGGTTGGGCGGCATTCCCATGATTTCGGCGAATTTTTTCCGGAAGTTTTCATAGCCCCATCCGTGAGTCCGGCAGAACTCCCGGATGTCCTTTTTCTCTCGAAAGTCAGAACAGAGAAATTCGCAGGCATATTTGATGCGTTGCCGGGTGCTGTCGTCATACTCTGTCTGCTGAACCGCGCGGGAGACGAGGTGAAAGAATGCGGGCAAAAGCTCCAGCAGAGAACCGACCGGAGAGAATTCCAGCTCGTTTTCCAGCTTGAAATAGGCGTCGATCCACGCATCGTCGGGGGCGAACTTCCCGACCGGATTTTCCGGCAGGATGCCGTGATAGGCCCGGAAATAGGGATAGGCGTTGTAGCCAAGATTCAGAAAGCATTCACGCCATCGCGATGCAGGATCGATCCGGATCTGATGGACGATCCCCGGAATCCGCAGAAAATAGGTATTGGCTTTCAGCGGGAAACGGCGGCCGGATTCCCAGTCGACATAGGAGCCGTTTCCGCGCAGGACGAGGCAAAAGGCAAAAAAGGGAAAAGACTCCGGCCCGGTGACGCTCAGTGCGGGATCGGTTTTGTTGAGCAGTCCGACGCTGAGTTCATCGGACCAATTGCTTCCGACGGAGCGTCGAACCACATGATTCATACCAGAAAGCATAAGTTCTTTTCCCATTTTACCTACGGAATTCCGGTTGCTTTTTCTTTGTTTTTAAGGTATAATTATTCATAAAGAAAGAATTTAGCATGACAGGCCTGGAAATTCAAGGAAAAAGTCAGAATTAAAAATATGAGCCACCAAAAAACACGGAAACAGAATCGAAAACGCTAACAGCACCAGAGGATGCGGCAATGAAACCAGATGGCTTGTTCCGAGATGAACAGACAATGACACGAAACGGTTCCTGCAGGACTTTTCTGCTCAAAGAAAACATCATTTCCTCGTCCTTTCTCCTGACGGAGACCGCCTTTTCCATCCTGTCGAGAAAGGAGATCGAAAGAGAGAATGCGGAGCGGGGCAACGCGTTTCTCCCCGTACCACCCGCACTTCGAATTCCCCGGCAGTCGAACACCCCCCACAGCGCCCACATCGCTCTGCCCATTACCACACATGGCAGACAAAAATTTACTTTAATCGAACTCCTGGTCGTAATCGCGATCATCGCCATTCTAGCTGCGCTCCTTCTGCCGGCGCTGACTTCTGCCCGGGAGCGGGGGAAATCGATCACCTGCGTTAACAACCTCAAGCAACTTGGGGCCTGCACCACCTTCTACTGCGACGACAACAGCGGCTGGCTTCCGCGACCTGGCCAGCTGATCGGCAGCGATGGAAAACCAACCGGACAGTGGCAGGACCATCTGATTGCATACACCGGCGTACCGCTGAAAGACCGCTGCTGGCAGGAGGTACTCAACACTTCAGGCGAATATCTCCCGAAAAAACTGTTTGACTGCCCGTCGACCTCCGGGGTGATCCCCTACGGAGAGGATCATGATTACGGGCGAAACGCCTACAACACCATCAGCGGAAAAAACGGAGATTTCCTACCCAAAATCAGGTATGCCTCCCGACGAGTCTACCTCGGAGATATTTTCAACGACTCCAGTCTGACAGGCAGTTCAGCCTTTTACAATCTGTCGATGGCTGGATATTCTCAGTTGACCTTCCGGCATGCGGGACTGGTGAATATCCTCTATCTGGATGGGCACGCCGTTTCGCGGGTGCGCCCGGCGATTCCGGTGAAAAATGACTACTTCTACGGCGATTGGCCGGAGAGTAATTATTATTGACTTCGAAATTGGAAAGGAGATGGTATCATGACTGTAAAACTGTTTGCCGCAATGGCCTGTCTGGCCGCTGTTTCTCTGGGGGCGGCGGATCGCCCGCTGATGGATTCGAGCCGCTGGCGCATGCCGAAGAACGGCGGTGCGTGGGTGGAGAATGAGAAAGCAATTCAGCTTACCGTGCCGGAAAACGTCGAGCCGGCGAAGGCGGATATTCGGGCGACTCTCCCGGTGAAAATTGATCAGTATGCGGGGAAGAGTATTCTGCTTGCCGCTGAGGTTCGGGGCGAAGGCATTTCCACCGGCGGAAAGCGCTGGTTCGGCGGAAAAATCATCCTTTCGATCTACAATACCGAAAACGGCACCTATGAGAACCCCACGCTGTTCGTGCCTGAACACGGCACGTTCGGTTGGAAAAGGGTTTCGCAGAAGATCACACTTCCCGCGGCGATTCGTTCAGCGACGCTGAAATGCTGTCTTTCCGGTGTTTCAGGAACATTCCTGGTGCGGAATATCACCATCACCCCTGTTCCCGACGGTGTGGAGGCAAAATGATGTTTCCCGTTTTTCTACGCCGAGCCGTGACTCTGCTCCTGGTTGCGGGAGCGGGGATTGCAGCTTCCGGTGGAAGCCCGATCACTTTTCAGTGGCGTCTTCCAGAATCCGGTACCTGGAAGGAGCAGGTACTTTCGTTTTCCTCTGCGAATGATTCTCCTACCTCCGATGTTCGTGCCACGACTTCGGTCAAGCTCGACGGTCTGGGGGGAAAACACATGATCCTGAAGGCGGAGGTGAAGGGAACCGCACTCTCTGTTCCGCCGAAGCGATGGTTGGGGATTCGGTTTGTTCTGAGTTACCGTTCCGGCGGCGAACTGCGTCATGAGACGCTGGTATTGCCGCTTCACGGCACATTCGACTGGAAGGCGGCGGAACTGCTGATAAAATTTGAGAATCCCGCTCCGCACGCGACGCTGTCAGTCTGTCTCTCCGGGGTAACCGGCAAACTGGAGATCCGGAAACTCCGGCTGGAACCTTCGGACGGACGGGAGAAAATCAAGCCGTTTGCGCAGTGTATTGATCTGGGATTCCTGGTGTTGTCAAAATTCAATCCGGAGTGGCGCGCGTGCCGCCGTCCGGCGGAACTGATCTGGGGCCCGTTGCGGAAGAAGCTCTCTGCCATGCCGGTCAACGAGGCGTGGGACGCCCTGCGCGACCAGGAAGAGTTGCTCTTTTCTCTTTCCGCACTCTGGTTGCCCAATCAGATGAGCCCGAATCTCACTGCCCCCGGCCAGACACTGGCGCAACGGCAGAAGAAGCTGAAAACGCTGGAGAATGCACGGTTTGCCGACTGGGAGACCGCCGCTGTCGGACTGCGGCGGCAGGGGTTGCGGGCGGATGTCTCCGCCGAAATCGAACGGCTCCGGAATTACTCCGAAACCAGTCCAGCGCGGGAGACTCTGCCCGCGGGACTCGCCTACGACCGGGCTTTCGTATTTTACAAGGCGGTTGCCGAGGAACGCCTCCGGCTTGGCGGCCGGCTGCTGACTTTCGAACGGGAACTGGCGGCCTGGAAGAAGATGGATCCCAAGTTCGATGCGGGAAAACTTTCATGGTATCTTGCAGACTGGCGCAACGCTTACAACGCGGGCGACTTTCCGCGCTGTGCCCGGCGGGAGGAGGCGGCAGAGCGGCTGCGCGCCTCTCTGGTCGAACGACAATTTAAATCGAAGAATTTTCACCCGGGCACCGGGTTGTACAGTGTCGGCACTTTCGGCTTCGGCGGCACCTGGCATTCTCTGCTGCCGTTCAGCGTCCGGCGGAATGCAATTTTTCTTGACGGACGGAACTTCTTCCAGTGTTACCAGGGAACGTCGAACGATTGGGAAGTTTCGTTTGACGTAACCGATGCCCTCTACCGAGGATACCGGGTGAAGGAGCTTTCCTGGACTCACACCGAACGCATTCACACATTTGAAAAGCTTGACACGCATGAAAAATACGACGTTACCGTCTGGTGGAGCATTCTTGCTCCCGGAGTGTTGTATGATTTTCCGGCAAAATCAGTGACAATCTCCGACAACACGCGGCAGATTCCTGAAGCGCCCGCCCGGATTGCCGCCGAAATCGACGGTGAAGTACAAATCTTGACGCCGGAAACGAAAATTTCCGCTTCCCGCCTCAGCGCGAACTGGCTGCTGCTTCTGTGGGAAAATTCTGCGCCGAAATTTCCAGTGGTAATCACCTTTGCCCGAACTCCGGAGGTGATCCGGTTCGACCGCCATGGCCTGGTGCTGGAACATGCGAAAGGAATCGGGAAACTCGCAGCCGGGACACTCTACGGAGCGGTTGCACAAAATGCAGATTACGGGAAAGACTGGAAGGAGTTGCCTGCAGCGGAACTGGCCCGTGTCCGCGCTCTCGCCGGAAAGCTGAACTATTTCCCGCTGGAGCTGGAGGAGGAGTTTCGCCAGGAAGGGGAACGGATTCGTCTCCGCAACCGGATAACCCGGGCAATCTCGCTCAATTCGAATGCCCGGCCCTATATCCCCGTGCCGCCGCTCTATGCTCTGGCACAGTTGAGCGAACTGGATGTTCAGTTCGACCGCGCGCTGTCAGAGCCGCTTTTCCTTACCGCTGTCGGCCACTACCGCACCGCACCGGGAACGTTTCTGGAGTACACTCTGCCGATCCCCGACCTGGCGGAACGCATCGTCCTGCGTCCGTCGGGGGAAGAAAAGATGATTCGGGAGTATAACGAACGCATCATGCTGAACGGGGAGTTCCGGCAGATTCCGTGGATCGCCGCGACCAGTGCACCGGAACTCGCGACCGGAGCACTTTCCGGTCTTGCGCTTCTTACGCCGGAAAGCCGGAGATGTCTGGAAAGTTCCCTCGCTCCCGGGGATACCGGTCGTCTGGCCGCGTTTAACAGATTTCTGGGAGCTTCGGAGCACAGCGGTGTGGAATACATGATTCCGGACTTTCAAATTGAGCCGGTTTCCGGCAAGTGCGCGTGGCTCTGCGGCTGGCGCGGAGCTCGACATGGGGAGCCGATCAAGGGAGATATGACCTGGTACAATACCCGGTTGATTGCTTTCAACTATTCACAAGCGCTGATTTTCGGTCGTCGGCAACTGGTGGAACGGAACTGGGAAAGACTGCGGGAGATCTATTCCGCCGCAGATTTCAACCAGACCTGGCACGTTCCCGGAATGAACACCACCAGTTCCGGACTGATTCTGGGCGGCGACATGCTCGGCGACGGATACCGTATTTTTCCGCTCATGCACAAGATGGCAAAGATTGTGAAGGATCGGGAAATGGAGGCGCGAACTCTGTATCTTGCCACCAAACAGGCGATGACGATTTGTGCTTTCGTGCATCCGAACATTCTGCCTTACAGCCGGGCGCTTCACAACGTCGGCAAGTCCGCAGAAAAAAATGCCGCGATCAACATGCTCGGCATCGACAGCTACGGCATCCGTTCGGCGCCGTGGGAGCCGAAAAACCCGAGCGCCTGGAATGCTCCGTTCCAGAGCATGGGGTGTGGCAATTATGACTATCCGTTCCTCGCGCTTTTGCTCTCCGCCGCGCCGGAAGCGACCCGTGCCTGGATCGACCGTTTTCAGCGTGATATTCCGGAGTGGTCGAATCCGGTTTACTGGTACCGCGGCCGAACTGGTGCGGCGGAACGGCACCGGAATGCCTGGAATGTGCTGAAATTTCTGGCGCTGACCACCACGGACCGGCAGGCGGTGCGGGAGCGGTATTACCGGGACTTTCCGCCGGATTTCTTCCAGAAGAAGGCACCGGCACACTTCCCCGCAAAACTTTGGGAACACAGCTGGTATCGCTATCTTCCGGTAGACTGGAGCATGCGGATCAACGCTGCACCTTACATCATCGCCCAGAATGATCCGATCTGGATCGCCGACTTCGGCGCCAGCTGTCTGGTTTCCGGGCGTTATGACCGGCAGCGGCGCGAAGGGGTGATCGAGCTGGTCTCCGAATCGCCGGAGACGCTTACATTCGCTTCCGTCGTAAAACCGTTGTCACTCACCGTGAACGGTACAACCCGCAAGATTCCAGAAGCATGCCGGGGAATTTACTACAAACTGGCACTTCCGGCGGGAAACAGTACGGTCCGGATTACAGTGCCGACCGGGAAGGAGTCTGAGCTTCTGTATCCAAAATTCCATCCCGGGCGGGATACGGTGAATTTGAATTTTCCGATCGCGCCGGAACCGGGCCGCCTCACAACAATCCGGATGCCGGAAACGATTAAGGTCGGCAACTGTCGGACGCTGGACCTTGCACCGTTCTGCAATCGGGCTCGGAATGACGCGGCGGCAGAGGTGTGGAACTTTCCCCGAGAGGATATGGTCCGCGGAATTCCGTTTCGCTTCGCCTCGGCCCAGAAAGGCGTGATCATGTTGAAAGGCAAGCAGTTTCCCGGGTTCCCCGTTGAAGTAAAAGGTATTCCGGTTGGAACGATTCCGCACCGCGTCTTCTTCTATCATGGAGTCTGTTACGGAAAACCTGGCGTCGCGCTCACCTACCGGCTGAACTTCGCGGACGGCCAGAGCCGGCTGATCCCGGTCTACTGCGGCAGCGGCATTGGCGAGTGGAAACTTCCACCCGGAAAGAAAAAATTCCCGGATCTTCCGGAGGCGATGGGGGCAACTCCCTATGCCGCAGCCCGTCCGGGGCAGTGGGGAGAAGGCGTTGGCGGCTATATCTTCAGCTGGACCAATGACGTGGTCGCCTCTGGAGTCACGATGCAGGGAGTGAACCAGCAGGGAATGGCACGGCTGGAGTCGATTGACGTGATCTCTACCGGCACATCCACACCGCTGATCCTGGCGATCACCGTGGAGGAATAAGATCGATGAAATCCCTGTTTCAAAAGATTGGGTCACTTCAATTCGAATTGCGGGGAGAACTGGAAGAATGCAAAGTCGATGTTTGCGTGGAATCTCCCGAACCGGAGCTGTGGATTTTGCAGGTGGAACTGCGCGCCGCGGCGGGAGTCCCGCTGCCGGAGGTCACACTGTCATTTCCGGTGCCGATGCAGGATGTTCAGGTTCGCTGGATGCCGGACTACCCCGCCTGCCACCACCTGCTGCCCTACTGGTGGAAAGGCGGGTGGATTCCAAGCTCGCTGAACTGGAACGCTCCGGTTATCTCCTATTTCAATCTGGAGGGGGAAAACCGGCTGAGCTACGCCTTTTCCGATGTGCAGACGCAGGTAAAACTCCACACCGGCCCGTCCGAACAGGCGGAACTCATCAACGTTCTCTCTCTGCCCCCGCCGGAGAAAACCAAACGGGAGTGGAGTTTCTCGCTCCGGATTGACCGTCGGGCAGTTCATTTCTCCAGAGCGCTCGCCGATATCGCCCGCTGGTACGAGGAAATGTATCCGCCCGCGCCGGTACCGGAAGCGGCCCGGCTGCCGTTCTACTCGACCTGGTATCAGTTCCAGCGCGACGTCTCCGCCGGAGCGCTGGAGCAGGAGCTCCCGGAACTGGGGCGGTGCAATCTGCGCAACATGATTCTCGACGATGGCTGGAATTGTGCCGGTCCGACGAAACCCGGCGTCTTCGCCCACTGCGGCGACTGGGCGGCGGCTCCGGAACGTTTCCCCGACATGGCGGCGCACATCCGCCGCTTTCAGGAGCGGGGGATCCGCTATATGCTCTGGTTTCCCGTCCCCTTCATCGGGGTGCAGGCGGAGCGGGATTTCCGCAGGTTTCAGGGGAAATACCTGACCCCTGCCCCGACAGTCTGCGGCGTACTCGACCCCCGCTTTCCGGAGGTGCGCGAGTACCTTGTCGGCGTGTATGAGAAATTTGTCCGGCAATGGAATCTCGACGGCTTGAAACTCGATTTCATCGACAGTTTTTCCATAAGAGAGAACGATCCGGCGCAAGCGGAGAATTTTGCCGGTCGCGACCTGCATTCTCTGCCGGAAGCGGTGGATCTTCTCCTTGCCGACATTCGAGACCGGTTGACCGCGATCAAGCCGGAAATCATGATCGAATTCCGGCAGCGGTACATCGGCCCCGGCATGCGGCGGTACGGCACGATCTTCCGGGCGGCGGACTGCGCAATGGATCTGCTGGAGAATCGGGTCCGCACGGTCGATCTGCGACTGCTCGCCGGTTCGACAGCGGTTCACTCCGATATGTTGATCTGGCCGCCCCACGACACGCCGGAAACGGCCGCGCTTCAAATTCAGAATGTGCTCTTCAGCGTACCGCAGATCTCCTGCCGTCTCCGTGATCTGCCGGAATCCCACAAACGGATGCTTTCCTTCTGGATGGCATTCTGCACCCGGCATCGGGAAACTCTGCAGCTGGGGACCTTCCGCCCGGAGCATCCGGAACTGAGTTACCCGCTCATTTCGGCGATCGGCAAGCAGGAGGCGATCACTGCCGTCTATCTCTCCAGCTGTCTGGTCCGGCAGATTCCCTGCTGGAGACAGATCGTAATCAACGCAACACACTCCGAAGAGCTGTTGCTGAAGCTCGACACCCCGGCCGCAGTAACAAGTTTCAATGTGTTCGGGGAACAACAGCAGACTTGCCGTCTGAAATCGGGGATCGTCACAATTTCCGTCCCTCCGGCAGGATTCCTGAATCTGGAACCAGCAGGAAATTGAACAGAACAATGAAAAATAATGGCGGTTACAAAGGAATACCGCCGGAACGGGGAGTTAAAATATGAATATCTGGGGTTGGCTGATTGTCGCGATTCCGCTGGCATTTATTCTTTATCTGGCGATCAACGCCAGAAGGTATATCCGGGGTGCAGCGGATTTCCTTGCCGCCGGACGGGTAGCGGGCCGCTATGTGATCGCCGTTGGCGACATGGAGTCGGCACTCGGGGTCATCACGCTGGTGATGATGATCGAGAGGCAGTATCAGTGCGGTGGAGCAATCGGCTTCTGGGGAAACATCGGTGTACCGCTTTCGCTTCTGATCTCACTTACAGGCTACTGTGTCTACCGCTTCCGGGAGACGAAAGCACTCTCAATGGGGCAGTTTCTGGAGATGCGCTACAGCCGGGGCCTGCGGATTCTTGCCGCAGTTTTAAGGACCGCCTCGGAGATGCTCTGCAACTGCATCGGCCCGGCAGTGGCGGCGCGTTTCTTCATCTATTTTCTCGGGCTGCCGCACACCTTTAACCTGTTCGGTTGGCAGTGCCCGACCTTCATGCTGCTGGTAGCAGGAGTTCTGATCCTCTGCGAGATTATCATCTGGAGCGGTGGACGGCTGTCATTGCTGGTTACCGACTGCCTGCAGGGGCTGATGTGTTACCCGATCTTCGTGATCATCTCAGTGTTTCTGCTGGTTGAACTTTCGTGGGAAAATGAGATCGTACCGGTTATTTCCAACCGGGCCGCAGGCGAGAGTTTCCTCAACCCGTTCGACGTGTCGGAGCTGCGTGATTTCAATATCTTTGCGATGATTGTCACCTGGACCTCGCAGGTGCTTCAGCGGGCAAGCTGGATCGGCAACGACACTTCCGGTTGCGGCCGCACACCGCATGAACAGAAAATGGCAGGAGTGCTCGGCACCTGGCGCAACGGCTTCTCCTATATGATGATGGGGCTACTCGCGCTGGGAATCATGACCTACATGTGGCATCCGGATTTCGCCGAAAGCGCCCGGACGATTCGCACTGAACTCTCCGGAAAAGTAGCAGAGGAGGTCGCCGCAGACGCGCCGGAAACCGCAGAAGAAATTCGGAGGAAAGCAGCGGAAATTCCGCAACAGATCCGTCGCTATCAGGTGGATCGGCCGATTTCACGAACGGACAATCCAGACACTCCCTATCTGGACTCGGCCCGCAGTATACTGGCGGAGAATCCGGAAACCAGGGGAGTATTTCAGGAGTTCCGCACCCTCTACCACCAGATGATGCTCCCGGTGGTGTTGCGTCATCACTTTCCGGCCTGCCTGATCGGAATTTTTACGCTGCTGATGATCATGCTGATGCTCTCGACGGATGACTCGCGGGTATTCAACGCCGCGGCTACGATCATTCAGGATTTCGTCCTTCCGCTGCGAAAAACCCCCTTCACCCCGGAACAACATCTGAGGTGGCTGAAGGTAACCTCGATCTTCGTGGTGCTCTGCTTCTTCTTCGGTTCACTTTTCATGGCGCAGATGGACTATCTGGCGATGTTCATGTCAATTACCACCGCCATCTGGCTGGGGGGAGCCGGACCGGTCATGGTCGGCGGCTTGTACACTCGATTCGGCACCACCTTCGGGGCTTACAGCGCCATTGTCTGTGGTTCCGGTGTCTCGCTGGCAGGAATTTTTCTACAGCGTTGCTGGGGGAGCATGGTGTATCCGTTTCTAGAAGAGAGAAACTGGCACATTCCCGTGGGGAATTTTCTGGAAAAAGTTTCCGGTCCTTTCCAACCGTACATCGTCTGGGAGATGAATCCCGACAAGTTCCCGATCAACTCCTACGAGATCTATTTTCTCTCAATGCTCATCGGAGTGGCGGCGTATGTTATCGGTTCCTACCTGACACTGAAAGAGCCCTTCAATCTGGAACGCCTGCTCCATCGCGGCATCTACAATCTGGACGGCAACCCGAAAACCGCAGAACGATGGACCATCCACTCCGTCTGGCGCAAGATCATTGGAATCACGCCGGAGTACACAAAGACCGACCGATTCATCGCTTATCTTGTGGTTGCCTGGTCGTTGGGATACAGTCTGATCATCATGTTCCTCGGAGTACTGATCTGGAATCTGATCGCTCCATGGCCGGAAAGGTGGTGGACCGCCTACCGCTGGTGGGGAATCTGCGTCGGTGTATTGACGGGACTGGTTTCCACCTTCTGGTTTTTACCATGCGGCATCCGGGATATGATTCGAATGTTCCGCGACCTGAAGACCCGGGTGGACAATCCGCTCGACGACGGCCGGGTGGAGGGGCATGTCTCCCTTGCCGACCAGGCAGCTTTCGCAGCACAGGAAAAGAAGCAGGAACAGTAGTGCCGAAACAGAACGGCGGCGAGCGGCATTCTGCTGCTCGCCGTCACACCTAACAACTTTCCCAATGATGTAATTTCAGTGCCGTCCCATAATTCTTTGAAATCGTCATTCTAACCACCCTATTTGAG
>URVC01000059.1 GCA_900551245.1 uncultured bacterium
TATTGGCATAAAATGACCTAAGAAATCAGCTTTTTGAGGTCAATATAATAGCGATCATCGCCATTCTCGCCGCGATGCTGCTGCCGGCGCTGAACAAGGCCCGGGAACGGGCGCAGACCGTCAACTGCACCAGCCAGCAGAAACAGTACGCGCTGGCCTGCACCCAGTACGGAATGGACAATCAGGAGTGGATGCCGATCGCCTATGCGAATGCGGGCCGGGTGTATGACAGTTCGTTTCCGTTCTTCGGGGAGGATGTGATCACCTCCGGGCGGGTGCTCTTCGCCTACAAGTATCTCCCGGTCAATGTGGTCTACTGCGAAGCGATCCGCAAGGCGACCAATTACACCGCAAGCAACATCGCCAACGAGGGAACCGCCACCTGGCTCTGCTATTCCCTGCTCGACTGGGGGCGGGCGGCTCAGTCCTACAGCGGCTCCTGGGATCCCTTCAAGCGGGAGGCGAAAAATCTGGTCGCCGGCGTGGGGTATGAATATGTCGATGACCACACCTGCTGGCAGACCTTCAAGAGCGCCAAGGGCAGTCCGGCGCAGAGAATTCTCGGCGGCGACGGCATGATGGTCTCCGGCGGAAAATTCGTCGCACGCTCCAACATCGGCAAGCTCTGGTGTCTCGGCAGCGAAAACATGGGCCATCTGGCGATGGTTCACGGCAATCAGACCAACGTCTTCTATCTCGACGGCCACGCCGCCACCGGCGGGGCAAAGCTGCTGGGGAAAGGCGCCATCACCAAAGCGATCGACCCGATCTTCCCCGGACGCTACATCCAGTGTCTGTAACGGAAATTCAAAACCATCAACCGGAAAGGAAACGATATGAAGAAATTCTGGCATCTGTTGCTCCTGCTGGCCGCCGCCCTCCCGCTGTACGCCGGCCCCGCACTGCGCATCGATCTCGCCGGCCACTCGCCGGGAACCACGCTGGACCCGGTTTCCGCCCCGGAGGGCGCGGTCTTCGAACACCCGGCCTGGGACACGAAAGAGAACTCCCGCCGGCGCCGGCTCTGGATGTATCTGCCGGAGGTCAAAGACAACCAGTGGCGGAAGTTTGAAATCCGTTTCCGGACCGACCGCAAACAGCTGGTGCGCATCGGCTTCTCCCGGATGCGCCAGGCCGCGGGAGAGCGATATCCCTATCTCCAGCTGCGCAATGTAAAGACGGAGAACTTCCCGCTCAAACCGGAGTGGACCCGCTCCCTGCCGGAACTCAAACCGGTCGCGGCGGAACAGGGCACTCTCCTCATTCCCGCCGGCGAAACGCTCTATCAGGACCGGGTCGTTGACGGAAACGTCGAGCTCATTATCACCGGGGAATACCGCTTCACCGACCGGAGCTCCGTCCGCCCGGAAGCGCCATCGGTCGCGTTTGAATCCGGCCGCTGGAAGCTGATTCTGAACCGCGACAACGGCAGCTGGCGCAGTCTCTCCTTCGACAACCGGATTCTCTTCACCGGCGAAACGGCGCCGTTCGAACTGAAGCTGAACGGCGGACAAAGTCTGAACAGCGAGGAAACCCGGCTGGTAAAGAGCCGCTTCGATGCGAAATCCGGCACGCTGGAGCTGGAATACGCCGCGCCGGAATGGAATTTCATCGAGACGATCCAGTTCGGCGCCACCGCGCCGAACCGGTTGCGGCGGCAGGTCTCCTTCGCGTACCTCGGCAACGATCCGGAGCGGTCGTTTCACCGGTTCACCTGGCTTCTTGCCATGCCCTGCCGGGGGAAATACCTCTTCCCCGGCGTCTTCTTCAACAACCCGACGGGAATCTGGGACAGCAGCCATAAATTTTCCGGAGCGGGCAGCGGCCGCTGGGGCAGAGGCCGCCTGGAACACCTCCCGGACAACGCCGGATTGTACGCCCCGCACTACGTCGGGGCGCTTCTTTTAGAACAGGAAAAAGGACCGTCCCTGCTCTTCCTCCAGAAGAAAGAGCAGGAGGGAGGCGCGTATATCATCCGCCGGAGAGGCGGTTCTCTCCGCATCGAACTGCCGACAAGCTGCGCCGGATGGGCGGAAAAAGGGGTGCGCCATTCGCTCGACCCGCTCTATCTGGAGGCAAGTTCCCGCCCGATTCAGCAGGCGCTCCGCAACGATCTGCCGAAACTCTTCACGGCTACCGGCCAGACCGCGCCGCAGGATCGCCCCGCACGCGTGGCCGAAAGCCGGATCTACGGCAGCTACGGCGCCGAATTTCAGATGGCGAACTTCAACGATGCCGCCGGGGGGGAAGCTGAACGGGTCCGGGAGATGGGGTTCAACGTCTTCTATCTGCCGCCGGTGCAGGTTTCAACTGTGCGGTACAATCCGGTCGACTTCACCCGGGTCGATCCAACCTGGGGCAACTGGGAGGAGTACCGCAACTTCGCCGCGAAATTGAAAGACTCCGGAATCGCGCTGATGCAGGACATCGTACCGCACGGCGGCGAAGTTCCCTCGATTCTTGAACGACTCTTCCTCTACAACGGCATGACGCTTTCCGGGCGGCCCGCCGACTTCAACAGCCCCGAGTGGAACCGGAAGCTCGGGCAGTATGCCCGCAACTACTGCGAGCACGGCGCCGAAGCGTTCCGGATCGACGCGGTCGCAGGCAGCTCCTGCCCCAACTGGCGGCGCGCCGGACGCGGGCTGCCGCGCCGGGTGCCGTTCGAGGAACGGTTCAAAGCCAATCCCCGCAACACGCCGCTCCCGGACGGGGTCTGGGAGAGATTCCTCGCCGAAAACGGCGGACAGGTGCCCGCGCTCTCCTATCCCCGCGCCAGTCTGGCCGAACTCGCCGGCGGCATCCGGGTCATGAACACCATCCGGAACGAGGCCAGACGAATCTCCCCGGAAAACTTCACGCTGGCGGAAACCCACGGCTACCCCTACACCCGGTTCGCCGATCTCAGCTACGACATTCTGACCAACTATCTGCCGTACAAGATCAACGAGATTCCGGCGGAACCCTTTGCGGCACAGCTGGCGCAGTATCTGGAGGAGTCCCATTACGCCGACGTTCCCGGCGCATTGATGATGCGCAGCATCGTCACCAACGACAACCGTCACGCGCTGGCGGTCTGCGGATTTTCCGCCTCGCGGCCGCTGGAGGCGCTGCTCTATTTCAGCGAAGGGGTGCCGCTCTGCTACTCGGACCACATGTTCGGCAACTACCGCTTCTATCAGAAGCTCAATGAACTGCGCCGCACCACCCCGGAACTCAGCCGGGGCACGCCCCGGTACACCCACGACGGCGGCGCGCTCCTGATCGAACGGCGCAACGACAATTCCGCCGTGCTGGCAGTTCTCAACTTCGCACCGGAAGCGCGCACCATCACGCCGCTTCTGCCCGAAGCGCTGCAGAAGGCTCCGTCGGTCGTCGACGCGATGAGCGGCCGCGCCATCGCCCGCCGCGGAAACCGCGCCGAACTCTCGCTCGCCCCGTGGGACATCCTGCTGCTGAAGGCGGGAACTCCGATGAAGGAGGCCGCCCCGGCCGCTCCCCGCACCGCCGCGACAGACACGGTCCGGCAAAACGGCAACCGGATCGAAGCGGGGAGCTACACCTTGCGTTTCGACCCGGCGACCGCACTGCCGGAAGCCATTCTCTCCGCCGACGGGCGGGAGCTCTTCGGCGCGGCCGATCTTCTGAGCGCCGCCTGGAGCCCGCTCCCGGAGAAAATCGAGACGAACATCGAATCGCGGCCCGACGGCGTCGCCCTGTGCGGCCGGGCCGGCGACGCGAGCTGGCGCTGGCTCTGCCGGGCGGACGGCATCGCCGTCGAAGTGAAACTGCCGGACACCATGCGGCTGCTTCTGCCCGCAGTCTCCATGCAGGAGCTGCGCTACCCGGCCGGACTGGTCTGGTGGGAGGAGCACATCTCCCCGGCGTTCGCCCGCGGCATGCGCTGGCGGCCTTCGCTCAAGCGGTCGCCCTTCCGGCGGGGGGAGGACTTCACGTTGCTCGCCGATTCCCGGCTGACGCCGCTCGCCCTGAACGAACCGCGCCTGCTGTTCGCCGGCGGCGACGGCAGAAGCTGTGTGGCGGAATTCGAGACGGGAAACGCTCCGGCCTTCCGGCTTTTCCGCCGTTTCGGCGAAGTTCCGGGGGTGCACCTGCAGCTGATCGGCGACGGGAAAATTCAGCTAAAACCGGGGGAGACCCTTCCGGCGAAGAAGATCGCCGCCGCCCCGTGGCGCGTCGGGGAGCTCTCCGTGACCGACCTCGGCAACGACTACCTTCTCGAAAACCGCCACTATCGAATGAAGATCAGCCACCGCGGCGGCGTGGTGCGCGAATTCCGGCGCAAATCCGACGGGAAACTGCTCTTCACGATGGGAGAACTCTTCCTCGCTGGGAAAAAGACGCTCCGCACGCTGGTGGATTTCGAGAGCTTCGTCTCACTCCAACGCGACGGGAACCACCTCGCGCTGTCGGTCGAGGCGGAACTGCGCCCCACCTACGGGCGGGCGGAAACTATGCCGCTAGTCTGCAACATCCAATTCCTTTTCGATGAGACGCCGCAGGTCACAGCCCGGTACGAGGTGCTGCCGACCGGAAACGGATACCCCGATTCCGCCTTCGAGTTCCGTTTCCGCACCGACAAAGAGAAGCACTTGACGCTCCATCCAGCCGGAACCATCCTGCCGGGCAGCCGTTATGGAATGAACGTCCGGTTCGACGCCTCCGGAGCGGAAACGCCCGCCGCGGACGCGAAGGCAGAGGTTGCCGCCTGCACCGGGCCGCGCCCGGACCTCATCGCCGGATGCTTCACCTGGAACTCCCTGCGGAACGGGAAGACCGGCGCGAGAAACGACGACCTTCCGGAAGGGGTGGCGCTGACCCACGATTTCCGCAGCTACCCGGTGTTCCGCAACGGCGAAAGCGCGCTGGAAATGCGCTACCCCGACCCGCCGCTGGAACTGAGCGTCGGCCCGGCGGAACTTCCAGCCGGAAGCGAATGGGAACTGACGGTGAACTATTCGGGCAAAGATCTGGTGATGGAGAAGCCCGCCTTCCGCCGCTCGGCGTGGATCCCCGACTGGAACGCCGCGCCGGACCGTCCCCTCCCGGTGACCGTCACACTCTCCGGCATCGACGGGAACGGCAGGCGCATCACCGAGACCCGGAACTGCACCTGGCAGGGATCGCCGAAGAGGGCGGAGCAGAAGTTCCGTTTCCGGGTGGCACACGCGCTTCGCAGTCCGGTGGTACGCCTCCAGACGAAACCGGCGGAAGGGAGCACGCTGTGGATTCACGCCGTAACGCTCTCCCCCGCCGCGGCCCCGGTGACGGGAAGCCGGTGAAACGCCCTCCGTCTCCTCCCGAGGCGTCAGCGGCGACGTTCCGCTTCGATCTGGCGTTGCAGACGTTCGGCACACGTTTCGAGAAACGGGATCCACTCCCCGGGAGCAATGAAGGGATTTCCCGCTCCGGAACCGATCCGGGCCGCCTTCCCCAGCGTGTCGTTGCAGTGCACGTGGTTGCCGAGCGGCACGTCAACATGCTCCCGCTTCAAACGTTCCAGACCGGCGAAGAATTTCTCCCGGCAGTCGAACGGAAGATGATAGCGGTTCAGAAATTCCGCCGTCATGGAGTTGACCCCCACCCCGCCATGCATGCCGGCCCGGTATCGGACGCCGTTCTCCTCCGTGTCGAAGAAAAACGACATGGTCCCCGGCGTGTGGCCGGGAGTCGCCAGGCAGAGAATCTCCGTAGTGCCGAGACGGATGCGATCACCGTCACGCAACGCGTGGTCCGGCTCGAATGCCTCCTTGTACACATACCCGAGCTCCTTCGCCCAGGTGAGGTCCAGCGTGCCGTTGGCGTAATCGACATCCTCCGCACCGAGAAAGGTTTCCGCGTCGGCAAGTTCGAGCAGTGCCCGGGTCGCGCCGAGGTGGTCGTAGTGCCCGTGGGAGTGAATCACGCAGCGGATTTCGCGGGGATCAAACCCGAGTTCCCAGATCGACTCGATCACATGATGCAGCGTCTGCGGATACCCGCTGTCCAGCAGAATCAGCCCCTCTTCGGTCGCGATCAGGTGGGAGGATGCCGGTTCCGTCCCGACGAAATAGATGTTTCCACAGATTTTGAACGGTTTTATATGGTTCATTTCACTCTCCGATAGTAGATGAGGGTGACGGAACGGGGAATCTCCATGACGATCTGCAGGCCGGAAGCAAGTTCCCCGCCCCGGACGATGCGGGTCGTACCGTCCAGATATTCCAGTTCGTACTCCGCCGTCGGCTGGATCTCGTTGAGGGAAAAGCTCATCTGCATCTCCGGACTCTGCGGACGGCGGAAGGCGAGGACAAAACCGCTTCCGCTCTCCGGCAGGTGAACCTGGCAGGCGCACCAGACCGCAGGATTGTCCGGCCGTTCCGTCAGCGGATACAAATTGCCGTCGATCAGGATGTCGCGGAGCCGTTTCTGATGAAAGAGCATGGTGCGGTGATACTCCCAGTCATATGCGTCATCCGCCGGAACGCTCCGGCTGTCGTACTGCCAGATCTTGTTGGAAATACCGGTCCCGGAACAGCTCAGAAAGTCGTAGGGGTCGTGTTCCGGCATCCAGGTGAATCCCGCATGGAGCGGCACCCAGTCGCTCAAGTAAAGACTCTGGACCTGAACGTACTCCCGCAGATAGTGCAGCAGACAGGCGTAATCGCTCCGGCAGAGCGGCCAGCTGTAGGTGAGTGCGAGATAATCGAGCCGGCGACCGCCGGAAGCGCAGTTGTCGAACGGCATGTCCGGGAACGCCTGGTGGAGCCGTTCCCACAGTTCATAATGGCCGGCGACATGTTTCATCTCCGCGACGCCGATCCGGTCCGGCGCATCCATTGCGGCCCAGTAGGGAAGCGTGTTGAAGTTGAAGTCCTCGCGGTAGATGTCGATTCCCTGCTCCTCAATCAGCGTCCGGAGCGTATGGAAGATGTAGTCCAGCGCTTCCGGATTGCCGAGATTCAGCAGAAAGACGTCGCTGTCACCGCAGGTCGTCAGCCACTCCGGGTGTTCGGTGAGGATGGAGCCGCGGCAGCGCGAATGCACCCGTTCCGGCTCGAACCAGGCGAGAAATTTCATCCCCGCCTTCCGCGCGGCGTCGCTGACCGGCCTGAGTCCGTTCGGATGCGGAACGGAATTGATCTCCCAGTTGCCAACCCGCACCGGCCAGTCGGAGCGCCCCTCCTTCTTCTGCTCCTCCTCATCGAGAAAGTGGGGACAGGGGCCGGGGTAGCCGCTCCACCCGGCGTCGATCCAGAACACCTCGTAAGGGAGCTGATGCCTTTCGATTGCGGCGATCCGGTCGAGCATTTTTCCGGAGGAGAGTCCGCCCCAGGTGACGAAGGAGACCGGCGGCTTGAGGAGATTCCCCTTCGAATCGCGCGGCGCATGATGGGCGACCATGAAACGGCGGTGTTCATTCTGCGCCTCGCGGACGCTCTTCCCGCCGCGGAAATGGAGGAAGAATCCAATCTGACGGAGTTTCTCGCCCGGCAGCACCCGGAACCGGGTGCGCAGCATGGAGAGAGAAATCCGGTAGTGGTGCAGGAGAGAGAAGATCGGCCAGTTCTCCACCGGAATCTCGATCTCCGCCTTCCACGCGCCGCCCCAGCCGACGCCGATGTTCATCCCCTCGAATTCGCCGGTGTCGACGCCGAAGTAAGGGAGAAACGTCGAGCTCGGCCGCCCTTCGCAGGACTCCATGACGAAGCGGTTGGAGCCGGAGCGGGTCCAGAGCTCCCGCGTCTGCGGAATGAAGTCGTTGATGTCGGCGCAGGAACCGAGATTGTAACGGACGGTGATATGAGTGCCGTCCTGCCAGTCCGGCATTACAAGATTCTGCGGCGGCAGCTCCTCCTGCAGATCCAGCGGGCGGAACTCCTCCACGATCCCGCTCGGTTCCGCGCCGGGGTTTTCCAGCCAGGGCTGGCATTCGACGATGGGGAACTTTCGGTAGATGCGCATATTCAGGCGCAGCATCAGCCTGCCCGGCTCGATCTCATAGAGGATTTCCCGCTCGTCCCAGTGCTCCTGCGGCCGGGAGGAGTCCCGGAAGTCAAGGGTGTCGGAGGTCAATTGGTTGCCGTTGCAGAGCAGCGAAAAAAATCTTTTCCGCTTTCTGCCCGGTACGAAAAGCTGCTGTACAAAACGGTCCCGTCTGGCGAAAGAATCCATCGTCTTACCCTTCCTTGTAGTTTTCTGGATGCACTTTCACGAAGCAAAATTTTATCCGCGGCGAACCCCGCGGCGTTTTTCACAGGCACTCCGGCGGACCGGTTCATCGCAGACTGATGCCGATGATCCCCAGCGTGACGGCAATCAATCCAATCCAGCCGGCGAGCGGGAAACGCTCCTTCCGATGCACGGCACAGTACACGGTGAAGCCGACGATGCACACGCCGATCGGAATCGGATAGCCGATGGAGCCGGCACCGGCCTCCGCGACGAGATTCAGCCCGTTGTAAAAGAAGAAATAGTTGCTGAGGCAGAACAACAGCAGAAGCAGCAGGCCGATCTTCCACTCCGCGGACCGGGGGGAACGCCTCAGCGCCGGATCGAATCCCAGACAGATCAGAAATCCCGCCGCATTGCCCGTCATGCAGGAGAAGGTGCGGAAGACGCTTCCGGAATCCGCGGCGATCTTCCAGTAGGAGGGCAGACTGTTGCAGCACTGCGTCACGCCCGCGAGCAGGAATGCGCCGAATGCCGGAATGAGCCAGCGCGCCCGGGAGGAACTCCGGCGGCCCGCACCCGGGTCCCGGGTCACTCCCAGCAGAAGAATGCCGCAGAGAATCGCGGCGATTCCCAGCACTCGCCCGAGCGGGAGCGGCACGTTGAAAAAGAGCACGCCCATCAGAAAGGGAGCCAGCAATCCGGACTGCATCATTCCCCAGACGATGCCGTTGTGGCCGAGCCGCATGGCGCGCGCAGTCAACACGTAATTGAAATAGTTCGCCACGCCCGCTCCGAAATGAAGCAGAAAGACGGCCAGCAGAATCTTCCCCGGCAGTTCCGGCCGGCCGCCCGACAGAAACAGAACCGGCACGCTGATGAGAGCGGCTCCGGCCGAGGAGATCATCTGGACGATGTTGTAGTTCAACCCGGTCGCGGCACAGCGGCTGACCGCAATGCCGATCGCGACCCAGCAGATTCCGGCGAGGATGAGCAGAACGATTCCTGAAATCATTTTCTTACGCGGAACATTGGTTTTCTCTTTTTTTATAGTATATTACAAAAGATGGAAAAAAAGAATGTTGAATCAGAGAAATACTATGTCATATTACGGAAAATCGGAATATTTCCGCCACCTGCGCATCGAACGGCTGGACGGGGATGTGACCCGGGTGTTTCCAGACCACCCGCGGACGGTCCGCACCCTGCCGTTCACAGTGGTGACCTGTCAGGAGCGGCTCGAAGGGATTCCGTACCACGGAAGCAGCTGTCTCTTCGACGAGGAGGAGGAGATTCATGCGGAAGGCCCCTCCTGCTGGGTGATCCCCGCGGGCGTGCGTCACCGGTTTCTCGCTCTGGACGAGGGGCACCTGAGCATCTGGGGCCATTTCAACTTCTTTCTGGAACCCAACTGGAACATCCTGCAGTTCTACCGGGTCCCCCGTCTGCTGGAAGGGGAGATCCGGGAGCGGATCTGTGCGTTGGTCCGGATTCTGGCGGAGAACCGGCACGAGACGCTGCCGGAGGTCTGCCGGTTGAAACGGGCGGAATTCGAACTGCTGGAACTCATTCTCGAACAGAGCGAACCGCGTCTCGGACTGCAGAATTTCCGGACGGCCTATCTGGACTTTCTCCCGCTTCTGGAGTTCATCCGGGCGCATCTGGCGGAATCCCCCGGTCTGGACCGGCTGGCCCGGGAGTTCGGCACCTCCCGCTCGTCGCTGGAGAAAAGGTTCCGGAAAGCGTTCGGCATCTCCATCGGCCGTTTTCTGCTGAACAGCCGTCTGGCGGAAGCGGCCAAACTGCTGCGCGACGCCTCGGTCAGTTGTGCGGAAGCGGCCGACGCGACCGGATTCGCCAATCAGTTTGCCTTCAGCAAGGCATTCCGGAAGGCGTTTCAGCTCTCGCCGCAGGAGTACCGCCGGACCCGCGGCGGATGACGCGGCTCCGTCACGGCCGGGAGAGCCGGATGGGCCTCCCCCAGTTCCGGCCGCCGTGCAGAACCTGAATGCGGTCCGCCTCCGGCGGGATCTCCAGGGTCAAAAGCCGTCCGGTGAGCGGGTCGATCAGCGCCTCTTCCGGGCACTTCACTGCGGCGAGTTCCGCGAGATTCCGCGGGAGCCGCTCCCGCTGATTCCAGAACTTCAGAACGGCGAGTTTCACCAGGTCGCACTGGAACTGCGCGCCGATCTCCGCGCCGCCGCGGTAGAGCGTCCAGAAGGGACGGCAGAAATGCTGAACCAGCGGCGCGGCAGCTTCGGTCTCCTGCTCCAGCTGCCGGAACGCGGCGGCGGCCGAACCGTATTCGCGGAAGTTGCGGCATCGGCCGGCGATCCGCTCCGCGACCTGAAAAATCCGCTCCGCCTGACTCCAGCGGTCGCGCGGCAGCCGGTTCAGCCGCCGGAAATAGTCGTCATACCGATCGATCCGCCAGGAGAGCCGGGGATCCCCGGCGGAAAACTGCCGGAACAGCGCGAGACACTCCCCGGCGAGCGCGCTCCGGAACGAGCCGCTCAACCTCCCCTGAAACGTCTGGAGCTGGCCGGACAGTGCATCGATCTCCTGCTCCGTCAACGGAAAAGTGTTGACATACGTACCGAAGATGTGCACCTGCCAGACGGTCAGCGCAATGTTGAAGTCCGAGAGCTCCCGCAAGCTGGAAGGCTGCGAGGTGACGGTCAGAAAATAACAGCTCTCGTCCAGGATCCGCCCGGCCCGTTCCCGGTTGCGCTCCAGCACCGCCAGCGCCATCCGGTCACAGCAAAGGTTGATGATCCGGTTGATGCTCCGGCGGAACTTCCGCAGCTCCTTCGGGGAGAGGATGAGCTGCACACCGCCCTTCTGATCGTAGAACGCCTCCAGCGCGCGGAGGACCTCCCCGTTCTCCGCAACAACTGCGCGCGTATTGCGCTGCGCTTCCGGACTGGTCAGAAACGTGGAAAGCGGTCCGGCCTCCGGACAAAAGTAGTCGGGATCTCCGGCCGGCCCGACGATGCGCCGCCCGATGTCGAGCAGCGCATTCGACTTGTCGCGCACCATCCGCTGTGCGGCGATGTTCCGTTCGGCCAGCGCGGCAAAATCACGCTCTGCAGCCAGGCGGGTCAGCGCGCGTTGCGCGGCCTCATATCCGGAGCCGCTCCGGAAGAGAAGAAATCCGCAAACCACCGCAACCGCGACTCCGGCCGGAACGATCCACCAGACGACTCTCCGTTTCATTTCACGCCCTCCCGCTGCAGGTTCTCTTCCCTACAATACACGCCCGGTTGGGAAATTGCAAATTCCCGACCGGCAGCGGCAGAAACGGGTTCCGCCGCCCGCCGGCGGTTCAAAATCCTCCGGATTCCGGGAGAGACGGATTGACGGGAATTTTTTTGCGTTGTATATTAGCGAAACGATACGCTGACAGCACAGGAGAAATTATGATGAAACAGCTCAATCTCGGAAACAGCGGCCTGAACGCCTCTGCCGTCGCCCTCGGCTGCATGCGGATCGGGGAACTCCCGGCAGAGAAACTGGAGCGGCTGTTCTTCGCCGCCCTGGAGGCCGGAATCAATTTCTTCGACCACGCCGACATCTACGGCGGCGGCCTCTGTGAAACCCGGTTCGGCGAGCTGCTGGCCAGACATCCCGGCCTGCGGGAGAAGATCCTCCTCCAGAGCAAATGCGGCATCCGGAAAGGGTTCTTCGATTTTTCCAAAAAACATATCCTCGAATCGGTGGAGGGCAGTCTGAAGCGGCTGCAAACCGACCGTCTCGACCTTCTCCTCCTTCACCGCCCCGACACGCTGATGGAGCCGGAGGAGGTTGCGGAAGCGTTCCAGCTTCTGTACGACTCCGGCAAAGTGCGCCATTTCGGCGTGAGCAACGAGAATCCGGCGCAGATGGAGCTGCTCCAGAAGTTCCTCCCCCGGAAGCTGATCGTCAACCAGCTTCAATTCGGCCCGGCGCATACGTCGCTCGTGGACTGCGGCCTCAACGTGAACATCAACAGTTCCGCCGGGACCATGTTCGACGGCAGCGTGCTGGAGTACTGCCGGCTCCGGGAGGTCACCATCCAGACCTGGTCGCCGTTCCTGTTCGGGTTCTTCGAGGGGAACTTTCTGGTGGACAGCAGATTCGCGGAGCTGAACACGACGCTCGGCAGAATCGGCGAGCGCTACGGAATCTCCCGCGAAGCGACGGCGATCGCGTGGATTGCGCGCCATCCGGCCCGGATTCAGACCATCATCGGGACCACCCGCGCCGACCGCGTCGCAGACTACAGCCGGGGGGCCGACGTGGAGCTCACCCGCGAGGAGTGGTACGAAATCTACCGCTCCGCCGGCAACCGCCTGCCGTAAATGGAACGTGCGCGGCGGTGGAACTCTTCCGCCGCGCCACGATGGATTGACCGCACGAATTTACAAGAGGATCTTCTTATGGCAAACGTCTACTTCAAACCGCTCCCGCCGCACGCTTCCGCCGGGGAGGTTTCCGCCGCCGCGCGGCAGCTGCTCGAACGCTTCGTCGAACGGGAACCGGTTTCGCTCGACTCTTCGATTCCGCTCAAGGTCCACTTCGGCGAAAAACGGAACCGCACCTTCCTCCGCCCGGAGAACTACGCCGGAATCCTCGACTTTCTCCGCGAACGCGGCATCGAAAGCTGTTACATCGAGACCAGCGTCCTCTACGGCGGCGAACGGTTCGAACGGGAGCGGCACATCCGTCTCGCTCACGAGCACGGCTTCACCCAGCTGCCGGTGGTGATCGCCGACGGCGCCCGCGGCGAGGAGGATGTCGCCGTGCCGGTGAATCTGCACCACTTCTCCAGCTGTCACATCGCCCGCCTCCTCGCCGAGGCCGACCAGGTGCTGGTGCTCTCCCACTTCAAGGGGCACATGCTGGCCGGGTTCGGCGGCGCCTTGAAACAGCTCTCGATGGGGTTCGCGTCGAAGGGAGGCAAGATGGCCATGCACATGGGGGTCAAGCCGCGCATCCGGCGCTGGAAATGCCGCCGCTGCGGCGCCTGCCTCGCCCGCTGCAACGAGGGCGCGATCACCATCGGCGACCATCCGCACATCGATCACGAAAAATGCGTCGGCTGCGGCGCCTGCTTCTCGATCTGCCCCCATCACGCGATTTCGATCCTCTCCTTCGGGGGGCTGTGGAACGCGCTCTTCGGCGGCCGCTTCTTCCGTGAGAAGCTCGCGGAGTACGCCTTCGCCTCCAGTCACGGCAAACGGCACATCTACCTCAACTTCGCGCTCAACATCACCAAAGGGTGCGACTGTGAACCCCACGCGATGAAGCCGGTTCTGCCCGACATCGGGCTCTTCCTCTCCTCCGACCCGGTCGCGGTGGACGCCGCCTGCTGGGATGCCGCCGCACAACGGGGCAGAAAGTTCCGGGGCAGAGATATCCTCTCCTATGCCGAGAAGTGCGGCGCAGGCTCCACCTGTTACGAATTGATCGAGTGCTGACGCTCGAAGCGACGGACGGCAGGAGGGCGGAACTATACCGCTCCCCTGCCGTCAGTTTTCCGTCATTTCGCCGTTATTTCTCCGCCGGAGCGGGGAATTCGACCGGCAGATACGCGCTGCGGAGCGACTCCGAACGCGCGATGAGCGTCGCCTTTGCCGTTCCGGTCGCGTCGGCTTTGCCGGGGCAGAGGGCGACGGCGATCTTGCCGGCGTACATCCTCCGGTCGAGCGAGGGAACCGGAACCGGGTCGGTGTTGTCCGAACCGGTCCCGAGAATCGTTCCGGCGCCGGAGCAGTCGAAGCGCACCAGCGGCGAGGCGTCGGGCACCTCGCGCCCTTCGGCATCCAGCACCGAACAGGTGAAGAGCGCGATCTCATTGCCGCCGGCGGCCACCGGGCCGTTCTCCAGCTTCAGCGCGAGTTTGACGCCCGGACCGGCGGTCTCCCGCACATCCCCGGCGGCGCGGAGGCCGTCGAGATAGCCGACCGCCTCCAGTTTGCCCGGGGTGTAGGGGACCTGCCACTCGACATGGAGGTATTTCTCCACCCGCTTCCGGCCGAGGCTGACGCCGTTCAGGAAGAGTTCCGCCTCGTCACAGTTGGTGTAGGCCCAGACGCTGACGGGCATCCCTTCGAATCCGGGGTGGCTCCAGTGCGGCAGCAGGTGGATCATCGGCCGCTCCAGCCAGTGCGACTGGTTCTGGTAGAACGCCTCCTTCTTCAGCAGAAAGAGGTCGAGCGCGCCGGAGCAGGAGCAGAGGCGCGGCCAGATCGCTTCGCCCCGGTGTTCGATCGCATCCCACTGGAAGCCGCCGGAGATCCACGGCCGCTCCATGAAAAATTTCCAGGTCCGTTCGCGCCCGAAGAGCTGGAAGGTGCCGGGGCCGGGGTTGAAGTCCCGCGCGTCCATGTATCCCCGCTCGAGGCTGTCGCCCCAGTACCAGCCGCGGGTCGAGCCGACCGCGCAGTTCTCGCTGGAGACGAACGGTTTCTCCGGGAAGCGGCGGTGCAGGTCGTCGAGCTGATCGAGGTTGTAGTTCACCCCGATCACTTCACTGATGGCGTAGACGCTCGCATCCGGCACATTGGTGATCGCGGTCGTGACCGGCCGCGTCGGATCGAGCCGGCGGATCACATGCTCCAGCGCCCGGTGAATCCGGTGCCCCTGCTCCATGCCGTGGTAGGCCATCTCCTCGTTGCCGGTGGACCAGAGGAAGACGCTGGGGTGGTTCCGGTCGCGCCGGACGAGCGCCTCCAGCTGGGTGACGGCCTCTTCATTCGATTCGTACCGCCGGGTCTCGTCCAGCACCAGCAATCCCTGTTCGTCGCAGGCCTCCATCGTCGCTTCCGGATGCGGATAGTGGCTGGCGCGGAAGGCGTTCGCCCCCATCTCGCGGAAGAGCGAAACCCGGTAGCGGCAGAGGTTGTCCGGCACCGCCTTCCCGGTCAGCCCGAAGTCCTGGTGCGCGCAGACCCCCTTGATCTTGACATGGCGGCCGTTCAGGAAGAGGCCGCGGTCGGGCGTCATTTCGATCTCCCGGAAGCCGAACCGCTGTTTCACCATGTCGCACGTTTCGCCATCCTTCCGGCGGACGGTGACTTTGAGCGTGTAGAGATGCGGCGCATCCAGATCCCAGAGGAGCGGCGAGTCGACCCGGGTTTCTCCGCGGAGTGTCGCCGTGTCGCGCGCCGGGACCGTGCCGGAGAGGAGAATTTCTCCCGCCTTTCCACCGCCGGGCGCGAGGATTTCACAGCGAAGCGACGCCTCCTCCGCCTCGTAGCCGATATTCCGGAGCGTGACTTCGACCGGGACGCGCCAGCTCGTTTCCGTCTCCTTCCGCACCGGCACGAAGACGCCCCAGAGATCGACCGCCAGCGGCGCGGTCTTGACCAGCCAGACGTTGCGGTGGATACCGCCGCCGGCGTACCACCACCCCTCAAAGGAGCGGGGATCGGTGTAGACGGCGATCACATTCTCGCGGTCGAACCGGGCGAGATCGGTGATGTCCACTTCGAACGGAACGTAACTGCTGGTGCTGCGCTTGAGGAAACAGCCGTTGAGGTAGAGTTCGGAGATGCCGTTGATCCCTTCGAAGTAGAGCGTGAGCCGCCGGTTCGCATCCTCCGGCGCGAGCGTGAAGTGCTTCCGGTACCAGGCGGGCACGTAGTGGAAGAAGCCGAGCGCCCCCGCTTCGTTCGGGTCGGGCGCCTGCCGGATGATGTAGTCGTGCGGCAGATCGACCTTCTCCCACGGTTCGGCGGGGAGCTCCTGCTCCAGATCCCAGAATCCCGGCACGTCGTTGTGGCGATAGGCGCCGGGCCCCCATTTGAGCCGTTCGGTTTTGGCGGAGAGGTACATCGCGGCCTTGGACACCGGAATGGCCGTTTCCGGCGGATTGACGAGCAGCCGCCAGTCGTCGTTGAGCAGAATTTTTTCCCGCATGAGAGATCCCCCGTTTTCTGGTTTTCTCTTACTGTATCACAAATGCGGCGCAACGCAACGGCCGCGAAGGAAAAAAGCGCTCTCTTTTCCATGAAGCGGCGAAGGATGGGAAACTTTCGGCAATTGCGCCGGGAACATTTGAGTTCCCCCCGCGGTTGTGCTATATTATCCGGATGAATAAGAAACAAACCCCTGGACTGCAGACATGGCAAAACTTGAACTGATCCGCAACTTCTGCATCATCGCGCACATCGACCACGGCAAATCCACGCTGGCCGACCGGCTGCTCGAACTGACCGGCACCGTCGCCGTCCGCGACCTGCAGGAACAGCTCCTCGACGGGATGGATCTCGAACGCGAACGCGGCATTACCATCAAATCCCATCCGGTCCGGATGCACTATTCCTTCACCGACGGGAACACCTACGAGCTCAATCTCATCGACACCCCCGGACACGTCGACTTCACCTACGAGGTCTCCCGGTCGCTCTGCGCCTGCGAAGGCGCACTGCTGCTGATCGACGCCACGCAGGGGGTGCAGGCACAGACCGTCGCCAACGTCAACCTCGCCTTCCGGCAGAACCTCAAGATTATCCCGGTGATCAACAAGATCGACCTGCCCGCGGCCAACCTGCCGCTCTGCTACGAGCAGATGGAGGAGATCCTCGCGCTTCCCCGCGAAGAGGCGCTCTGCGTGAGCGGCAAGACCGGTGAAGGGGTGCCGGAGCTGCTCCGGGCGATCGTCGAGCGCATTCCCCACCCGGTGGTCACCGACGAGCCGGGGGCTTCGGCGCTCATCTTCGACTCCAACTACGACGCCTACCGCGGGGTGGTGAACTATGTCCGGGTCCGCAACGGGGAGTTCCGCCGCGGCATGCGCATCCGGCTCTTCAGCAACGGCATCGAAAGTGAAATCAAGGAGGTCGGCTTCTTCAGCCCCGAGATGCGGGCCGACGAGGCGCTCTCCGCCGGTTCGGTCGGCTACCTGATTCCGAACCTCAAGAGCCCTTCCGACACCCGGATGGGCGACACCATCACCGACGTCAAGAATCCCTGCAGGGAACCGCTGCCCGGGTTTCAGGAGATCCGGCCGATGGTGTTCAGCGGCATCTACCCGATCGACACCGCCGACTACGAGCAGCTCAAGGCGAGCATGGCGAAACTGCAGCTCAACGACGCCGCCTTCCTCTATCAGGCGGAGACCTCGGCGGCGCTCGGATTCGGCTTCCGCTGCGGATTCCTCGGTCTGCTCCACATGGAGATCATCCAGGAGCGTCTGCGGCGCGAATACAACTGCGACATCATCGCCACCTATCCTTCGGTGATCTACCACGTCTACATGAAGTCGGGCGAGAAGATCGACGTGGACAACCCGGTCTTTCTGCCCGATCCCTCCGGCATCGACCGGATTGAGGAGCCGATCATCAACTGCCGGATCATGATTCCGACCGCCTACATCGGGGATGTGATGAATCTGGTCATGAGCAAGCGCGGCGTCTGCACCGCGACCGATTCGGTCGACGCCGGGCACGTCATCATCACCGCCGAAATGCCGATGCATGAAATTCTGATCGACTTCCACGACAAACTCAAATCGATCACCCGCGGCTACGGCAGCATGGATTACGAACCGGCCGGATACCGCGCCGACAAGCTGGTCAAGCTCGACATTCTGGTCAACGGGGAGCCGGTGGACGCCTTCAGTTCGATCGTCCACACCGACATGGCCTACACCCGCGGCCGCCAGCTCGCCGAGCGGTTGAAGGAGGTGATTCCGCCGCAGATGTTCCAGATCGCCATTCAGGCGGCGGTCGGCGGCAAGGTGATCGCCCGCGAGAGCATCCGCCAGCTCCGCAAGAACGTGCTGGCCAAGTGCTACGGCGGCGATATCACCCGCAAGCGCAAACTGCTCGAAAAACAGAAGGAGGGCAAGAAGCGCATGAAGCTGATCGGTCAGGTGAATATTCCGCAGGAGGCGTTCGTCGCCGTGCTCAAGGCGTCGGAACTCAACTGAAAAAGGAGTGACCATGGGGGAGAATCCGGGATTTTTGCGGCGGTACTTCGCCGGGATTTTCAGCCGCAGGCAGAAGGCGATGAACAAGTTCGTCGCGGAGATGCGGCTGCGCCGCCATGCCGACGACGACATTCTTTCCCCCGCGGTCCGCGCCGATCTGGATGCCTTGATCGACGAGGCGCGCTCCGCCGATCCCGGCCGGATGAAGGAGCTGGAGGAGAGATACGCGCGGATTGCGCCGCCGTACCGCCACCGGAAGATCCGCGAACTGCTCGACCTTCTGCTGGTGGTCGGCGCGGTCGCCTTCGGCATCCGGGGACTCTACTTCCAGCCGTTCCGGATTCCGACCAGCAGCATGCAGCCGACGCTCTACGGCATCCACTTCATGGAGCGGGAGAACGCCACCAATCCGCTGCTGGGGAAACTGCCGCAGCCGATCAACTGGCTGCTCTTCTCCGCGCGTCCGGCGAAGCTGGAGGTCCGTGCGGCAGGCGAACTTGATCTGAACTCCTTCCGCCGCGCGGGGGACGGGGTGTCGGACAGCACCGCCTTCCGCATCGGCCCGGTGGAATACAAACTGCCCGGCGACTTCCGCAAGGTCGAGGAGTACTCCAATCTGGAGCTTTCGCGCCCCTACCGGCCGGGCGAGGTGGTGTGCGACGGATTTCTCTCGCTGGGGGATCATCTGTTCGTCGAACGGTTTTCGCTCTACCTCTTTCCGCTGCGGCGCGGGGACATCGTCGTCTTCAACACCGACGGGCTGATCGCCGACAACCGGAAGCTCTCCGACGTGAGCGGCTACTACTACATCAAGCGGCTGGTCGGGCTGCCCGGCGACACGCTGAAGATCGTCGACAACGTTCTGCAGGTCAAGCCGCGCGGGGCGAAGGAGTTCAAGCCGATTTACGAACTGGATCCGGTCTTTGAGAAGCTCTACAGCGGCAAGGGGGGCTACCAGGGGCATCTGAACTTCATGGGGCACCATCTGGCCGAGCCCGGCTCGGATTATGTGGTTCCGGAGGATCACTACTTCATGATGGGGGACAATTCGCAGTTCAGCCTCGACAGCCGCTTTTTCGGCGCGGTTCCGCGGGAGAATCTGGTGGGCAAGGCGTGGATCGTCTTCTGGCCGTTCAGCCGCCGCTGGGGGCGCATCGACCGCGTCGGCCCGGTGGACGCGCCCACCGGCGAAGCCCGCCGCGGCACCTTCCCGGTGATGTACCGGCAGTAAAACGCCAACAGTTTCTCCGGAAAATCGGACTTGTCAGACCTGTCGGACACCTGTCTGCGCGACGGCGTCAGGCGCGGACGTCGGCGATGTCGTCGGCGTCGCAGAAGATCATGCAGAGCCGGTCCAGCCCCATCGCACAGCCGGAACTCTGCGGCAGGCCGCGGTCCAGCGCGTTGAAGAACTCCACCGGTTCCGGATAGGGGTGCATCCCCGCCTTCGCCCGGAATTCCAGAGCGGCCCGGAAGCGCGCTTTCTGTTCCGCCGGGTCGGTCAGCTCCCCGAAGGCGTTGCCGAGTTCGATTCCGGCGATGTAGAGCTCCCACCGCTCCGCGACGGAAGGGTCGTCGGCCCGGAGCCGCGCCAGCGAGGCACGGTCGGCCGGGTAGTCGCAGAGAAAGGTGAGCTTCCCGCGGCCGAGCTGCGGTTCGATCTTCGTCACCATCCACTCGTCGAAGCAGTCGCACCGCTCCGCCTCCTCCACCGTCGTTCCCGCATAACGCTGAAACGCTTCGCGGACGGTCAGAAATTCAAAATCCCCCAGATGGATCGTCTCGCCCCGGTAGCGGAGCGTTTCGTCGCCGCAGAGCTCCCGCGCCGCCTCCGCGACGAGAGCGGCGGTGAGCCGGGCAAGCTCCCGGTATTCCATCCGGACGGCGTAGAATTCGAGCATGGTGAACTCCTCGCGGTGCTTCCGGCCGAACTCCCCCGCCCGGAAACAGCTGCCGATCTGGAAAATCCGCTCGAAGCCGTCGGCGAGCATCCCCTTCATCGCCAGCTCGGGACTGGTGCGCAGAAAGTCCCCCTCCGCCCGCACCGACTCGATGTACTCCTCCGGCGCGGGCGCGTGAATCTTCACCGGCGTCTCCACTTCGAGAAAATCGTGCCGGTAGAAGAATTCGCGAATCGCCCGGAAGAGCGCGGAACGGCGCGCGAGATTGGCCAGCTTCTGCGGATTGCGCATGTCGCCGCCTCAGGCGAAGAGCCGGTTGACGAAGGCCGGATTGGCGAACGCCGCCCGGTGAACGTCGCTGGTGTAGTAGCGCAGCTGCGCGGCAAGTTCCGGCGGGACCTCCCGCTTCGGAATCCGGACATCCCCCCCGTCGGAGGCGACGCACGCCCCGATCATTCCGGTCGGATAGGTCGGCACCATGATCGCGCCGTAGCCGACCGAACTGAAAATCCGGCGGGAGACCGCGTGGAGCCGCGCGACGATTTCCGGCAGAAGGTAGGGGGATTCCGCCTGCGTGGCGATGACTCCGCCGGGACGCAGCGCCCGCTTCATATTCCGGTAGAACTCCTCGCCGAAAAGCGGCGCGCCCGGACCGCCCGGGTCGGTTGAATCGACGATGATCACATCGTATTCCTCCGGATGGTTCCGAACGAACTCCGAACCGTCGGCGATGTGAATCTTCACCCGCGGGTCGTCGAAACCGCAGGAGATCTCCGGCAGAAACTCGCGGGCGACCTGGATGACCTCCTCGTCGATTTCGCAGATATCCATCACCTCAAGTTCAGGATGGCGCCCGAGCTCGCGCAGCACTCCGCCGTCGCCGCCGCCGATCACCAGAACCCGGCGCGGATTCTCGTGGGCGAAGAGCGGCAGGTTGGCCATCATCTCGTGGTAGGCGAATTCGTCGAAGTCGGTCAGCTGAATGATGCCGTCAAGCAGCAGCAGACGGCCGAGTTTCGCCGTCTGATAGAGTTCGATCTTCTGAAACTTCGACTGACGGCGGCAGAGTTCGGCTTCGACCTGCACGGTCATGCCGAACCCGTTCATCGCTTCGGTCACCCAGAAATCCGACATGGCTGATCCTCCCTGTTATTCGAAGCAGGCCGGCGTTTCGTCTTCGACGTCGCGCCCGGTCCAGCAGTAGGTGCACACCTTCGCCGGGTCGATGCCGATCGAAGCGATCAGCCGGTCGAGGCTCTGGTATTTCAGCGTGTTGAGATGGAGCTCCTTGCGCACCTCTTCGACCATCGCCTCGTACTTGGGCGAACCGTATTCCAGATACTCCTGAATCACCTCGTCGGTGATCTCACGCGTCTCCAGCCGGGCGATGGCGCGGCGGGCGGCGAGGTCGAGTTCGCTGCGCGAGCGGGAAAAGTTGAGGAATTTGCACCCGAAGAGCAGCGGAGGACAGGCCGACCGCATGTGGACCGTCTTCGCACCGCGTTCGTAGAGCCGCACGACCGTATCGCGCAACTGGGTGCCGCGGACGATCGAGTCGTCACAGAAGAGCATGCGCTTGTTTTCGATCTGCTCCTGCACCGGAATGAGCTTCATCCGGGCGACGAGGTCGCGCGCCGCCTGATTCTGCGGCATGAAGCTGCGCGGCCAGGTGGGAGTGTACTTGACGAAGCTGCGGCGGTAGGGCTTTCCGGCGGCGTTGGCGTAGCCGATGGCGTGGGCGATGCCGGAGTCGGGGATGCCGCAGACCGAATCGATCTCGTTGACGAAATCCCGGTCGGCCTCCGCCATCGATTCGCCGTTGCGGTAGCGGGCGCTTTCGGTATTGATCCCTTCGTAGCAGCTCGACGGGTAGCCGTAGTAGACCCAGAAGAAGGCGCAGATCTTCATCGTATCGCCGGGGGCGCGCTTCTGAATCACCTCTTTCGAAGTGATCTCGACGATTTCGCCGGGGCCGAGTTCATATTTGAAGCGGTAGTCGAGGTTGGGGAAGGCGGTGCTCTCCATCGAGACGGCGAAGGCTCCCTCCTTTTCGCCGAGGATCACCGGGGTGCGGCCGTAGCGGTCGCGTGCGGCGTAGATTTTGTTGTTGATGAGCACCAGAATGGAACAGGAGCCGTCGATCACCTTCTGCGCGTATTCGATTCCGTCGACGATCGAATCCTTGCGGTCGATCAGCATGGCGGTGATTTCGGTGGGGTTGAGTTCGCCGTAACTGGATTCCGAGAAGTGGGAGAACCCGCGTTCGAACGCCTGCCGGGCGAGGTCGTCGATGTTGTTGATCTTCCCGACGGTGACGATGGCGTAGGTACCGAATTTGCTGGAGATGATGAGCGGCTGGTCCTCGTAGTCGCTGATGATGCCGATTCCGGAATTGCCGGAAAATTTGCCGATGTCGTCGTCGAATTTGGAGCGGAACTGAGCGTTGGTGATGTCATGGATGCGGCGTGTGATGCGGTTTTCGGGATCGCAGACGGCGAGGCCTCCGCGTTTGGTTCCGAGATGCGAGTGATAATCCGTACCGTAGAAGATGTCGCAGACGCAGTCATGATCCGCGACGACGCCGAAAAAGCCGCCCATAGAATTGCTCCTGAAAAAAGATGTTGCCGTCAGGGTGCGGCCGGGAGGCCGCTTCCGAAAGCCCCGCAGTATAATGTACCGTGCCGAGTGCCTCAATGCAACCGCGGGGAGGAGATTTTATCAGGATTTCCTGACAGAAACAATCGTTTCCGGCAGGACGGCGCACTTCTCCTGCCGCGCTCCTGCGGGCGGAATGCTCCGGTGGAATTTTTCCTTCCCTTCTATAATATTTATAAAAAAAATCATGGAAAGAGGCGATTCCTCTTGACATTTTTATTGAACTTTGCTATAATATATATAGCTTTGATATATTTCGAAATACAGGACACCACTTCTGGATATGGAATTGCAGCGGGAACGATTGACAAAAGTTCAAATCGCCAAAGAGCGTCTCCGCAAAGAGATTAAGATCGGCAATTTTGCCCGGGGCGCATCTCTGCCCTCCGAGCGCGATCTGGCGGAACAGTTCGGCGTAAGCTACATGACGATGCGCAAGGCCGTGGGAGGGCTCGTCAGCGACGGCATTCTGGAGCGAAGCCGGGGCAGCGGCACCTACGTCTGCGAAGACATCGCGGAAACAAAGTTGCAGAAACTGCTGGGCCTGGTCATGCCGGCATGGGCCGCGCCGGAAAATCTGGACTTCATCATGCACATTTCGGAGGCCTGTGCCAAAGCGAACTGGCTGGTGAAAATCATCTACGTGCGCAGCTGGGAGGAGCGCTCCATCCTTGATCTCTGGCAGAACTGTGATGCGCTGGCCTGCACGTCGCTGACCGATCTGCACACGCTCTCGGAGCCGTTGATCAAGCGGATCCGCTCCCGGCTCAAGCCGATGGTCTTCTGCGGGCTCGACGCCTCCGCGTTCAATGCCGATTCCGTCTATTATCAGCCGGACAGCAGGCTGGAAGAGGCGGCGGAACAGCTCTACCAAATGGGGCACCGCAGAATTCTCCGGGTGGAGCAGAAGGCGAATCCCGGCGACCGGTTTCACACTGGAATCGACGGATTTCGGGAGTATTTTCACGATGAGCACCCGGATGTAGAGTTCAATCAGACGACATTTCTGCTTGAAATCCCGCGTTTTGAACTGGCACACTACACAATTCGACGCGAACTTGCCGCTCACCGCGATCTGCTCCGGCAATACACGACGATCATCTGTTCGCTGAGTTTCTTCTGGGGGGTCATGGCGGGGATTCATCAGGCCGGGTTGCGCGTGCCCGAGGATATCTCCGTGCTGACGGTGGGAGACCGGCAGGAGGCGGAGTTTTACCAGCCCCGCCCCGCCACGCTTTCAATCCGCCTGCGGGACCAGGCATTCAAAACGCTCGAGCTGGTACGGTGGCGGGAACAGAATCCCGATGCTCCCGCCCGTTCCGCCAGAATCAAAACGGAATGGATTCCGGGAGAAACCATTGCGACCGTGCCGCATCACTGACTCATGGCGGCCCCTCGAAAACAGAGAGCGGAATGAAGGAACAGAAGAAAAGCAGTATCCTCCGGGCGGATTCCGGCAGAACGTACAGACACTCTGCCGGGAATTCAGCACCGGATCATTTGAGCAACAATTTTATCGACTGGAGGAAATCATGAGAAGGAAGAGAAACAACCAATTCAGCGGGTCCAGGGAGAGAAGAACCATACGTTCATTTACACTAATTGAACTTTTGATTGTTATTGCAATCATAGCCATACTGGCGGCCATGCTGCTGCCCGCCTTGAACAAGGCGCGGGAAAGGGCGCGCACCACCACTTGCATCAACAACTCCAAGCAGATCGGGTCCGGAATCAACATGTATACAGGGGACTTCAACGATCAGCTGCCGGCCACGATCACGACCATCATGAAGCCGACCGAGGAGCCGCGCTCCATTTCAGAATACTTCAACGGGATTTCCGCGGTGGGTCTTGGACTTGTCGCAGCCCAGGGGTATCTGGGACCGGGCAGCAACAAGGAAAACATCGAATACCCTGCCCATGCCCCCAAATGGTTGCGACCGGCGATTCTGCATTGTCCGTCCAACACCCAGAATGATGGATGGAATGCGGGGAAAACCTGGTGCGATTATCCATATTACCGCGACTCCGGAACGCTGACTCAATGGAGCATCCCCAGCTTCGGCAAGAAATTCAGCAGATTAAAGCATGAAATGCTGACGTACTGCATTACCGCAGGAATATCACTCAGTACCGTCCCCGGTCATGGTCAGAACGCGGTTGTTCTGCGTGCAGACGGTTCGGTCAAGACCTGTCCCTATCATGTGTATCGCAACGAAGCAGACAAACTGAACAGGTGGAAGTTGATCGACGCATACTGAGATATCGAAAATTCTCCAGTAAGAAAACTTCCGGATTTGGAACCCAATGAAAATCATCGCTCTTGCTACAACATTTCTTTTCGCATGCTCCCTGCTTTCCGGGGCGGAGACAATCCTGCCCTGGTCTGCCGGGCTGAACCAGCCGGAACGGTTCGAGAAAAACTGCTCCGGGGCCATGACCATCCGCCGCGACACCCGGGAAAACGCCATCCGGTTTGACGCGAAGTTTTCGCGCAATTCCGACTACTGGTGTTATCCCAGACTCCGGCTGCACTCCCACGAAACGCTTGCCGGGGCAACGGCCATCCGGTTTGAATTCCGCGCGGTGCAGAAGGATCCCGCGGCGGGCTATCTGCACGCTCTGGTGATGTTTGAAAACGGAATGCCGTATTTCCCGCTGCCGCCCCCCAAACCGGAATACCAGCAGGTAACCATCCCGCTGGCGCGCGCGGTGAAAAATCCCGCGGCCGTGCGCCAGCTGCGGATCGGCATGAATCCCCGCTCGGAAGAGCTGACCTTCTATCTCCGCAACATCGAGGTCATCGGGAAACCGACCGGACCGGCGCCCTGTGACGTTGCAGAGGTGGTTACGGCAGAGGCTCCCGGAGCGGCCTTCCTTCAGGGAGAACCTGTCCGGTTCACCTTGAAGTCGTCCGTCCGGGTCCTGCCGGAATGGACGTTGAAAAACTGGAAGGGCGAGGTGCTGCGCAGCGGAAGCTGGCCCGGAAAACGGGAACTTCTTCTGGAGTCGCTGCCCAACGGCTATTATACGCTGGAGCTCTCCTCGCCACAGCAGCCATTTCAAGGGTTCCGCAGCTTTGCGATCGTCGCGGCCCCCTCCGTCCAGCCGCGCAATCCGGAGATGTTCTTTGCGCTGGACAGTGCGCAGAGCTGGCTGGCGCGTCCCAATCCGGCCAACAGCCGCCATCCCGGCGACGGATATGCGGTCGTGTCGGAGGTGGCCCGCCGGGCCGGCCTGAAGATGGTTCGGGACCGCCTGAGCTGGGGAGAATGCGAACCTGCGCCCGGCAAGTTCAACTGGCGCCAGTACATGACCAACGCCACGTTGCTCTCGGAACGCGGGATACAGCTTTCCGGCATGTACCACGACGCGCCGAAATGGGCGAAGACGAACACGACCCATCTGCCCGGCGACCTGGTGGCAACCTACCGTTTCGCCAAGAAACTGGCGGAAACATTTCGCGGCAAAATGGCGGTATGGGAATTCTGGAACGAGCAGGATATCGGCTTCGCGCCGGAAGGGGCATGGGATTATGCATCGGCCCTCAAGGCCGCCTACCTCGGCTTCAAGGCCGGAGATCCCGACCTCCCCGTCGCCATCGGAGCGTTCGCTCATACCCACCTGCCGCCCTATGCGGATGTCGTCATGAAAAATGGTGTGGAGCGTTACTTTGACATCTTCAACATTCACACCTACGCCCGGCTGTGCGAATGCCCGGAGCTGCTGGCAAACCTTCACCGGTTTCTGAAGCAGCACAAAGTTGAGGACCGCCCGATCTGGTTTACCGAAAACGGCTGCTACATGGAGGGGGTGGGCAAGACCGACAGCTACATGGCCGGTCTCAAGGCTCACTCTCCGGAACAGGAGATGATCATCGCCGAATTTCTGCCGAAGATGATGGTCACCATGCAGTTTCTCGGCGTGGACCGCGACTTCGTCTTCGTGCTGCCGCCTTACAATGAGCGGAACGGATTCAAAGACTGGGGGCTCATGCGGCGCGATTATACGGTGAAGCCGGCATTTGCCGCCTTCGCGACGTTGACGGACAAGCTCGGCAATGCGACCCTTCTGGGCAGTCGGGAACTGGGCCCCGGACTGCGCGGTTTTGTCTACCGTCAGCCGGATGGCAGCGGCACCCTCGTTTACTGGAGCCTGTCTGAAATTGACACGGAAAAAGGGATCCCGGCGGTCAATCTCAAAGATTCCAAGGCGAAAAAATTCTCCTTGCCGCTCGAGGGGAAATTCACCGGCGTCGACGCCTTCGGCACCCCCTTTACGGTGCAATCGGCCAACCACCGGCTTGAGCTCACCGCGACGCGGATGCCCTCCATCCTCACCGGGCTTCCCGCGCTGGAGCCGACCACTCCCCGGAAGATCCGCCCCAGAAAAATGGCTGAAAGCGGCGAGTATGACCGCACCATCGTTTTCCGTACGGAACTTTCGGACGATTTCAAACTCCTCGGCGACAAATCCGGCGTAGACATCAAGCGTGAGGACGCCGCCTTCCGCCTGCAGGTCTTCAACCTGTCGGATGAAACGAAGAGCGGCAAAGTCGCCATTGCCGGCGGCAAGGTCTCCGGGCTGCCCGGCACGGTGACGATCCCCCCCTTCGGCAAGATCGAACTGCCGCTGAAAATTACGCCGGACCTGAATGAAGATCTCCGGGGGGAAATCAGGATCACCGGTACCTTCAACGGGAAACCGGCGACCCGGTCGGTCATCCCCTGCTGCATGCTTCCCCGGATGAGCCGCAAAGTCGATATGCCGGACATGGAGGATCCGGGGAGCTGGCGCGTCAACAGTTCCGGCGCGATGACCATCACCTTCGACCACAAAGAGAAGGCGCTCCGGTTCCAGGCGAAGTTTTCTCCCGGCGTGGACTGCTGGGTCTACCCGGAATATCTGCTCCAGCTGCCGCAGGAATCTCTGAAAGGGGCCCTCGGCTTGAGTTTCGAAGTCAAAGCGCATCCGGCCGCACAAGTCAAACAGATGCTGGTCATGGCGGTTATGGGCACGCAGAAGGAGGGAGGGGAGTCGGTGTACCTTTCCGTCCCGAAACCGACGGAGCAGTGGGAGGAGCGGTTTGTTCTGTTCGCGAATCAGTTCGATCCGGATAAGGTCCAGCAGCTCCGGATCGGGGTGAATACCAATGCGGCGGAAATCACGTATCTGATTCGCAACATCAAAGTCCTGTACGCAAGGTAACTGGAGACCATGTTCCCGGCGTCCGCTTCCGGACTTCCGGGAGATGCGCCGGTGCAAGCCGGCGGTCCGGCCGCGATTTTCCTCCGCCGGAGCGAATGTTTCAGTGCATGAAACTGACGCTCCGGCGTTCAATCAGCCGGTAGGGAATCGACACATCCGATGCCACCCGGTGATCGATCAGAGCTTCCAGCAGACAGACCGCCTGCTTCGCCAGCGCCTCGAAATCCTGTGACAGAGTGGTGTGCGGCGGCGTCAGATTCTCCGATATCCGGGGCATCTCCAGCGAGAGCAGGGAGAACTCTTCCGGCACCCGGAGCCCCTCTTCATGAATCTTTCGGGCGACAATGGCCCCGTGCAGTTCGCCGACACAGATGGCGGCCGTCACACCGAGGTCCAGCAGGTTCCGGAACCCGGGCGCCGGATGGTCCCGGAAAAAGCTGAATCGCTCCGGTTCCCTCTCCCCCGCGGCCCGCATCGCCTCGCAGAATCCGTGGAAGCGCCCGGAAAACAGTTCCGGTTCGTGCCGATACTCCTCATCCGACAGAAAGGCGATTCGCCGGTGTCCGTGCCGGAGCAGGAAGTTCACCGCCAGCTTCATCCCAGCATCGCCGTCCGAACGGACGCTGTAAATGGTATCGCGATGGCACCCTGGACTGTTCAGCCGGACCAGCGGCAGATTCTGCAGTTCGCTCCAGCGTTCGTTGAGTTCCGCCTCCAGGGCCAGGGCGATGGCTCCGACAATGGCCCGGCTGCCGAGAAGTTCCACATCGCCGGAGTTTACCAGTTCAGCCCGCATTCCCCGCTGACGCAGGGCGAACAGCAACTTTTCCAGCACGCTGCTCACATATCCGGTCATCCGGTTGTTGCCGAGGATGAGCGCGACCGTGCGACGCCCGTTGCCGATCTCAATCCGGTAGCCCATCTGCCGCATTGTCTTCAATACCAGATCCCGCGTCTCCGGGTGCACGCGGGGATCGTTGTTCAACACCCGCGACACCGTCGAATGGGAGACGCCGACTGCCGCCCCGATCATCCGAACCGTAACTTTCTTCACTGCATGACCTCCTTTGACAGAATATACCGGCATTTCCCCGCCTCTGCAAATCTGGTGCATTTTGTCACACAACAAAAGCGGGGAAAAGGTTGCTTTCTGCAATATTCTGCAGTACAATATATACGGAAAGAAACCAGAACAAAACCCGGGAATGACAGTATCATGAATACCCTCCGCCCCTTTGACCGGCCGCATACCGGCATGCCGAAAACAAACCTCTTTTTTACTTTGATCGAACTTCTCATTGTTATTGCAATCATTGCGATTCTGGCCAGTCTGCTGCTGCCTTCGCTCAACAAAGCGCGGGCAAGAGCGCAGAACACCCGATGCCTCGTCAACTTGAAACAGCTCGGCTCCGGTCTGATACAATATGCGAACGACAATCAGGATCACTTCGTCATGCAATATGCGGTCGACACCACACCGGACTACTACCAGTGGGGAATCTCGCTCGGCATGTATGTCGGCCTTCCCCTTGATCGGGAACTTGCCAAGGACAAACTGCGGAAAACGACCACCGTATTCACCTGTCCGACCCATTTCAGCGTATGCCGCAGCGACATCGCGCACCGGACCTATGCGAAAAATTACTATGCAGGGTTCTATCCTCAGCCCAGCCTGAATTACCGGCTCAAAATTTCCGCAGTGAAACAAGCCAGCAAGATGAGCGTGTTCTTCGACGGCGCCTGGGATCCATCCAACAACGGGTTCTTCCAGAGCCGCAGTTACTACCAGCAGCCGCTGGACAATGTTCACAACGGGTTTGTGAACGTCTGCTATGCGGATGGGCATGCCGCTTCGCTTTCCGTCAACGCGATTCCCTACGACAGTGTCGCGCCCAACTACCAGAAGGGCGGCACCTATGCGAAAGCGTTCTGGTTCGGCAAAGCGCCGCAGGAGTGACGGAAGCGGCGGAACCTGAATGAGGAGTCTTGATTTCATGAAACGATCGATCTTCCTGCCGGCAATTCTGCTGAGCTCTCTGCTGACGGCGGTGGAACCGCTGGTCTGGAACTTTGACCACCCCGGAATTCCGAAACTCCAGAACGGAGCCCATGCTGCCCCGGGAACGACGCGGACCCCGGAAGGCGGCCGGACGCTGCAGATCTGGACCGATTACGACACGGAGGAGCTGAAGTCCGCACCGGTGCTCCTGTTTCCCGGCGCGGCCGATGGTTTTTCGCAGGCCGCGGCGGTGAAAGTGAGTTTCTTCTGCCGCGCGGAATATCCGGGGAAACTGAAACTTCACATCACGGCGCGGACCAATACGTCGCGCTCCCTGAGCGAGAGTGCAACGCTGAATTTCTCGACAAACTGGCAGAAGCTGTCAGTCATTCTGAAACGGAATGAGAACCTCACCGAAGAACCATTTTTCCAGTTGCCCCGCATTCAGCTCCTCACGGTGAAACGGGGGCGGAAGATTGAGATCGGGCCGATTGAGCTGGTTCCGCTGAGCGCAGGAGAGCTTGCACAATGAAACGATTCCACAGCCATCCCATAGGAAAAGAAAAAGTTGAAAGATGATGGTTCTGGATGC
>URVC01000060.1 GCA_900551245.1 uncultured bacterium
TTGAGTTCGGAACCAAAGTGGGTTTGGTGACTTCGGCAAAAGCGAACTGGATCGTGGGAGCGGAAGCGTATCCGGGAAATCCCTACGATGGACATACTCTGAAATCCGCTTTGCAGCAAGCGTCCAAAATCCTTGGATTTGAACCGGAAATGGCGATTTGTGATCTCGGTTATCGCGGACACAATTATGAAGGCAGGTGCGATGTTCAAATCGTGAATCGATTTCGAAAACGAGCATCGCGCTCTCTTCGGTGCTGGTGGAATCGGAGATCAACCATTGAACCGGTGATCGGACATTGTAAAAGCGAACACAGAATGAATCGCAATCAACTACGCGGCAGCCTGGGTGATGAGCTGAGTGTGATTTTTGCTGCGGCCGGATTCAATATCCGGAAACTGATACGGGCATTCGCCCTGTTTTTGTACCAATTTTTCAAGCCTGCCTTGATTCAATGGGTTTACCAATTGAATCAAGGCGGTTCAAAAAGGTTTGGAAAAGGAAGAGCGCGAGAAGGAAAGAACCTTTCCTCAAAAGATTTTTCCTTCTCGCATCTGGCTTTTGCATAATCGACTAATTCATGTTCCTGCCGGCGACGGCAATAAATACGCGGCGTGCGACCGGTCATCTGTCATTCCCGTGGGGATGGAGCTCTGTAGGAGTCGAAGCCTCCGTATTGCCTGAAGTATCGATAGACGACGATCAACGACAGCAGGGCAATACAGGAGAGAAACAATCCCATCCAGAATGTGAGGATATAACGGTTGCCGCACCAATCCAGAATTTTTCCTAACACTGGGGCGCCCAGAGTCCAGCCGAGGCAGATCAGAATTCCCATCGCGGAGTTGAACTGCGCGAAACGTTCCTGCGGGAATAAACGCAGTGTGAGCGAGGCGCTTGCCGTATTGAATGTCCCGGCGGCGACGCCGTGCGCGATCAGAAACACGGCGAACCCCATCCGGCTGTCCGCCCAGAGGCCGCCACCGATCATCACCGCGCCATACAGGGCGATGCTGCATGCCGTCATCCTCAGCGGATGGAACCGATCCGCCAGCACACCGAGCAGATAGCAGAGCGAAAAACTGATGATGTAGGTGACCGCCAGGCATCTGCCCAGCTCCGCCATGCTCATGTTCACACTCTGCGCATAGAAGATCGTAAAGATGTTGACCGGCATATTGGTCAGGGTGCACAGCGTGTAGCTGAGAAAGACCCAGCGGTAATAGGGATGGGAAAAACTCTCCCGGAAATAGGTCTTTACCGCCGGCAGCGGATTGCCGCGCTTCCCCGTCTCCGTTCCCTGCGGTCCCCCGGATACCGGCGGATACTGTCCCTCCTTCACATGGACGCAGAGCGAAAGCAACCCGGCAGCGTACAGGATGCCGAGCCCGACACACATGATCGTGGAATACTGTTCAACCTTTTCCAGAAAACAGTAGTTGAACAGCACTCCTGCGCCAAGACTCACGGCCCGGAAGAGGGAGAAGAAACGACCGAGAAAACAGCCGGGAACCACGTCATTCATCAAGGCGGTGAAAATGCTGTTGGTCAACGTCGTTCCGAAATCGAGAATCACCCAGAAAACACAGAAAACAATCAGGGAGGCGGTCTCCCGCGAGAGCTCTGCGGCACCGATCATGCCCTGCAGCAGCTTCCCCAGCTGCGGTGAAAACCCGATCCCGCAAATTCCGACGACGACAAACGGCGTCGTGAACAGCAGAAACGGAATGCGCCGCCCCAGTCTGCTGCGATAGCGATCCGATTTGTAACTGATGATCGGCCCCAGGACAATATTGGTGAAATTCGGAAAGGAGACAATCAGGATTCCATAGATGAAGTCACTGATTCCGAATGATTTGACAATCAGCGTCGCAATGCTTCCGACTGCCCTCTCCTTCATGGACCAGACGAAATCTCCCCCCAGCAGCCAGAAGAACAGAACGATGACTCCGCCCAATGTGTAGGTGAGAGTTCCGGCCCGGTACAGTTTCGAACAGGTGCTCATGATTCCATCGATTTCTGCAACGGCCTAAAATTCAAACGTCTGCATATCCGATGCGACCTCCGCCGGATACGGGAGCCGGGCAAGCAACGTCTTTACATGTTTTTCGCCTGCCGGTGTCTGATAGCGATTGGCGACATGGTGGAATACGATTCGGCGGAGAGGAAGTTTTTTCAGTTCCGGCAGCACCTCTTCCAGCGAGAAATGAGTAAGTTCGCAGAAAACCACGTCGCACTCCTTGGCCGCTTCGACCGGAAAATCCTTGAAGTCACGCGACAGATCACCGGTAAACAGCAGCTTTTTTCCGTCCGCCTGCAGCTGCAGAGCAAAACTTCGCGGCCGGTTCTCCGGCGGGAGCGGCGGAATATGCCGCGTGGGAATCGCCTTCATCTCCAGAACATCATCCCGGTAGCCGCGGCAGGAACTGAAGGAGCGAATCTCGACGCGGGAAGCGTCCACACAATTGGCCGCCAGCCAGTTCCGCAGCGGCAACACCGCCTCCTCCTCCGGCAGCAGGGCGACGGTTGCACACTCCGGATTCATCCGTCGGTACTTCAACGCCTGTTCCAGCAGGACCGGCAGCCCGCCGGCATGATCGATGTGCATGTGGGTGATGAAGATCGCCCGCAGTTCCGAAGCGCGCAATCCAAGGCGGACCAGCGAAGCATTAGCCGGCTCCCCGGCATCCACCAGATAGCGGTGTTTTCCGATCTCCAGCAGAAAACTGGTCTGGTTCCGTGTGGGGGTTGGATCCCCATGGCTGGTCCCCAGAGCAGTTACCTTGAACACGGGAGAGGGTTCCGGCGCTTTTTTCTCCAACTGCACCGGAACGGCCTCGGACGGCGGCGCAGTCACGCGCAGGTCCATTTCAAGCCTCAATGTTCCGCTGCCGGAGGGTGAAAGCAGTGTCAGACGATTCTGGCGGAACGGTGCCTCCGGCAGCTTCAGTTCCTCCACCCGTCTACCCCACCCATCCGGTATAGAAAACCGCATCTCCCCCCGTTTTCCGCAGATCGTGACGGTATTTCCGGAGAGCGCTATCGGCAGAGTCGTCAACCAGAAAAAGGCCGCCGACGGGGCGTCGACACATTCAAACTCATCCTCCAGTATGATCTTCTCCGGAGATTCCGAACGAATGGTACGCTTCCGTTTGCGGAATTTCCCCTTCCAGACCGGCAGCAGATCGACCGAAGCGAAAAATTTCCGCTCATCTCCGGCCGCCTCGAAGGGACAGAGCGCCGCCGTTTTATTCTGCGGAATGAACCTCTTCCCATCGTCACACGGCATCATGATGTTATGACGTTCTCCCGATTGCAGCTCCACCGTCAGCGGCGAAGAGTAGGAACCGATCCCGGCATCCATCGCATAGGTTTCTCCCGCCAATTCCAGGATGAAATTCCCTGCCGCAGGATGTTTGTGTGTCGTCGCTTCGGTATCATTCATGAAGAGGATCTTCAGAGGCTCTCCATCCAGCAGACGCACCGAGGCTGCAGAGGCGATGGAATCGAGTTTGACGAACGGACGAAGTGGAGGAAGGCGCTTCTCCTGAAACGGATCCGCAATGACGTAACTCCAGAAGTCCGCGGGCGACGGAATCTGATGCAAGCGGCAATAGGTATGGAACAATCTCGTATACTGGGAATCCGGCACCATTTCCGCCATGGCGGCACAGACCGCCGGCAGGGGGTAACTGTGTCCGTCATTGACCGGAATGAATCCCTGATTCCGATCCGTGGAGACCAGCAGTTCCGCGTAGTCGGCACTGCGCCGGACCGCCGCCGGCAGCACCGTCTCCAGCGGCACATTGCGGGCACGCGCATACAGATAGTAGCTCTGCAACGCACCGGAGAGCAGGGCGACCAGATATCCCGGCCCCTCTCCATATCCCCCGTCGCGGTAGAAAATGCGGTTCATGCTTTCAGTGAGTTCGCGGATCGCCAGATCCGTGTACGGTGCCACGTGGGCCCAGCCGCGTTTTTCCAGCAGCAGAAGCGCCGCCACCCGGGCTCCGGAAAACATGCTCAACTGATTGCAGGAGAAAATATAATCATATTTCCACACATTGTATTGAATCGTCCCCAGACCGCTTTCGGCAATTCGCCGGAGCAGAAGTTCCTTGCCCGCCCGGTTCAGCGCCTCATGGCCGAACTCCATGGCGAATACCAGAGCCGGTATGGTGTAGGAGTGTTCAAACGCAATGTGTCCCCAAGCCGTTCCCGGCATGGAGGATTGAACGCCGACGCCCCAGTCCGGAATAAGGGCGAGTGCCAGGGCCCGCTTTACTCCGGCCCGGAGCAGAGTTTTATCCCGGGTCAGAATGCCGAGCCAGATCGGCACATACGCCCGGTAAAGATCTTCCCGGGGATCCCGGTCGCGGATGAATCGCCGGTCGTTCGATACACAGGGCCGGATCGTATCTTCTCCGGAAGGCATCTTCGACCATTTCCGGATTTCACTCTCCAGACGCTGTTTTGCCGGAGCGGAAGCGGCAATGCGGCGGCGTAGAGTTTCGATGTGCTGCCGGTCGCAGAAGAGCTGTCCGGCGGGAGTGAAAGATAATTCCGTTTCTTCCGGGGTCATGAAACGCCCGAGATCCATCTTTTTGAGCTGCTCGAAACGGGTCTCTTCCCCTTTGAGCCGTTCGTCGTTTGCCAGAGCCAGCCAGGAGATGGTGCCGGCGGCGGCAAGCGGAGAGAGCTCCAGAACGATCCGGTCGATTACAGCGGCGCCTTCGAGCGGGATGCTGTATTCATGAATATCAGGAGTTGTTACATGTAGGATTACCTTCTCTCCTTGTCCGGTCCTGATCTTCATCTTCAGCTTCGTTTTTTCCGGAAAGATACCGTAGAGGAGAAGCCGGTCATAACCTGCGGTCCGGAGGCGGGCTTCCCTGCTCATCCGGATGCCGTCGGTGCCGGTGAGTGAAACGGCGTGGAAGAGCTGTTTTGCCTTTCCTCCCTCAATTCGCCACTGTTTCAGGTCGCTCAGATTGGGGTCCCAGAAACAGGATACCATGCTTTCCGCAGTATTGACGGGGATGGGAATCAGTTCTGACGATCGGGCATTTTTCAGCTGAATCGAGCGGAGAATATGCTTTCCCCCCGGCGTGGGAGTCATTCCCCAGCCGTGCGTGTAGAAGCCGATTTCCGCAATCGAATTCCAGCCGCGCGGCGAGCGGCTCTTCTGAAACTTCGCAAACGGATAGAAGCATTTTTTCGTGCCGACCCAGTCAATTTTGATTTTCCGGTAATAGTAGTTTCGCTCATCCGGGCTATCCAGCCGCAGGACAAATTCATCCTGCCCGGCCCGGGAGGAGCAGATTTCGAAACAAATTCCCTCTGCCCGGCTCCAGTCCGTCTGCCGGGGGGCGATTCGGACACACCATTGCGCCGTATCCAGAAGGACTCCATTTTCCACGGCAGTTCCCTTCAGAATTTTTCCAAAACTTCCGCCCGTTTCATCGGAGATTCCGCCGGCAGAAACCACTGCTGTCATCCACACCAGCATCGGCAACCATTGCAATTTCATCACGTTCTCCCTCTATCGTCATTCTTTTGCGAAGAAATTCTTTTCCGCAATCAGTCATTGGGATCGATCGTCCAGTGCCCGCGCGGCACACCGTACCCGATCAGTCCGCCGCCGCCGACACCGACGGTGGAGGCCCACCAGAAGTCGTCGACATGGCCGTCTACAAACAGCCAGTTGACCCGTCCGTTATGATATTCCACGCCATTGCCGGGAATCTGCTGGTAGGGGTAATCCACGGTGCAGCTCGCATCGCTCCCCAGCAGATTGCCGGCGGAGTGCCGTTCCGAAATTGCGAACGTTCCGGATGGCCGCGGAATGCGGTTTACCTTCATCGAAACTGGTCCGGGGAATGCGCCGTGCCGCAGATCGGTACGGATATAATCGTAGCACGCGGACCGGTTGGCCGAGTAGGAACGGCGGTTTTCCAGCATTCTCCGATCTGCCGGACATTGGTACAGTTTATTGATCTGCAATATTTTCTGCGGGTTTGCCCAGGCCTCATCCATCGTCAGGCGGCGACCGTCGTAACTCCCGAGCCCCAGCCATTCATCCCAGGTGATGCCGACGCCGGAGTTGGAGTAATTCTGCGGCAGATAATCCTGCGCGTCCGCGGCGTAGAGAAGGAGGGCACTCCCGATCTGCCGGAGATTGGTTGCGCATGTTGTCCGATGGGCTGCCAGACGAGCTTTGGCCAGGGACGGCAGCAGGATTGCCGCCAGAATCGCGATGATCGCAATAACGATAAGCAATTCTATCAATGTAAATAAACGGCACCACTTCTTTTCCCGTCGTCCCGGCAGCGGTTTCTTTGGTTGTTTCATAGTGCTGGCGTTCCTTTCCTCATCGCAGTGTTGAAGAATTTTCTGCAGTTGTTATCGTTTGGCACAGCTTTCGGAAATGAAGAGAGCCGGGGACATGATCTGCCGCAGTACCGGCGTTGTTTTCGGCGCAGTGCAGGCGTTTCGGAGATAATTGACCGCGATCTCTCCCATCGCTTCCTGCGGCATCTTGACGCAGCTGAGGAGGTGGTCATTGAGCTGCACCCCGTTGATATCGTCGAAACTGATTACGGAAACATCGTCCGGAATACGTAGATTCGCCTGAGCCAGCGCGAGAAGTGTCGGCATGACGCACACCCCGATTGCGATAAAAACGGCTGTGGGTTTCTGCCTCTTCAGAAAATCGACCAGTCCGGAGATGTTGTTTCCGGAATAGATCAGATCCGGAGAGTACGAAATTCCGTTCTCTTCGAGTGCGATACGCCACCCCTGCACCCGTTCCTGACTGACCAGGGAATTCGCCTGTGAGATGACCGCGATCCGACGGTGCCCGTAGCGGATCAGATATTCCACCGGGAGAATGCTCGCCTGGCGGTAGTCGACGGAAATGTATGCCAGTTTTTTTTCAACCGGCATCCGATTGAACAGAATGACGGGAATGTTCTCCGCAATTTTCTCCAACACCGGATAATGTTCCTTTGTCGCCTTGACGAGTGCCAGAGCATCCACTTCGCCGGAAATTCTGCCGGTCTTGTAATCGATGTCGATGAGCTGCAGAGCGCAATGATTCACCTCGGCAACCTTGCGCATTCCGCGGAGAAACGGTTCATGATAAAACATTGCCCACTCCTCCCCGCCGAAGTCAATGCCGACAGTGATCCGCAGGTCGTCGCACGGAACAACCGGGGAAGTGCGGAGAACTTTCCACCCGACGCCGGGTTGGCAGCAGACATAGCCATCATCCGCAAGCAGATGCAATGCTTTCCGCAGCGTGGGCCGGCTGACGTGATAGCTCTCGGCCAGACTGTTTTCACCCGGCAAGCCAAGTCCGGGAATCAATTTCCCGTTCCTGATCTGCTGAAGCAGGTCCCGATAAATGGATTGATAATTCTGCATCTTCGCTTTTTGTCAGGTTATACATGTCAATGCTTCATGTAAATTAATTATACCACAGAAAAATGAAAAAACAAGAGTTTCAGAAAAAAATGATCGAAAAATCTCTTTCCTGCTGCCGCAACTGGCAGAGAGGTAGGGCCCGCTATTTACACACATTCGTTCCGTGTTAAAGTGACATTGCAGTTTGGATTTCCCGGAAACAGAATATGACAATCACGAGAAGGTAGATCGTCTAGCAATTTCATCGAAAAGCCTGCGAATTATATTCCTGGAGAAGTTATCGGGTTCGTACCAAAAATCAGGGGGAAAAATGCGGAGACAGCGGCTTCCTTCCTGCACGGTGAACGGTCTGACTCCGCCGGAAATTCGGCCCCATAAACGAAAAAAGCCGACCGGTATTCCGATCGGCAATGATTTTATAATGGTGGAGCTGGTGTGAGCGCCCGACACTTTTCAAACAAGCTCAAAATTCGCTGTAAAATGCGATTTTCGAGCGTAAAAATATCGAATTTGGCTTGCCGCTCAAGAAAGAATCCCACCACCTTTAAACGGTAAAAAACGGCAATTCGATCCGATTTATGGTAAAAAATGGCAATGGAAAAATTGTCTGACTCCTATCTCTGGACATGGTACCATTCGTTACCATTCGTTACCAAATACGGCTTCCAATTCTCAAACAACCGGTGTTAATATACCCTCTTCGCCCTTTTTTGCAACCAGACCTCTCGGAAATCTCACATATTTCAACAAAACCCGGCAGAAAGCAACTCTTTTTGAATAATGAAATATATTACGAGCAAGTAACTTGCAACTTACATTCCATTGCTATATGGTAAGTCTGGTCACATTACCTTACCCCCGAAAAAAGAAGTCGCTGAACAGCAAAATTCTCTGCCGCCAGGGCTAGGAATTGGAACAGCTCTGGCAAAAACATCGCCTGCGGGCGACACTTTTCCTCCAAATAACATCAAACCCACTACCGGTTGCAGAGCCGGTAGTGGGCGTTCTAATTTTCTTTGCCGCTCCTATGATCAGGCCACCTGAATGCTTCCTCCTCGTAACAGTGAAGTTTGCGAGATTACGTTTCTGGTCTCTCCTGTGACCTCGTTTGTTATCTGTAATTACTCAGAAACAAATGGAATTACGAGATTGGACACCATTTTTTTCATAGAAACACTCTTCCTTTCTAGTGGTCATTTTACACCAAGTCAAATTGTCCAGCTTTCGGAACGATCGTAGTTCTTTTTCGAAGGCTTGCCTACAGGACTTCCCAGCCCTGCAGGAGAGCTTTGATTCCGCAAAGAGATTGTACATTATTCTACGTCAGGAACTTGGTTGTCCGCTAGACGTCCCGCTAATGTTGACGCCGCCAGGTTGGGGGGGGAAATCTTCCTGGGCTTGTTTTCACGCAGCGTCATTTTACCATGGTTGGTTTGAAACCTGCAATGCAGAACATCAACCAGTATTTTTCTTTTAATATGATTTCGCCGGAACTGATCCTATATCGATATTATTAAATTGAGTATTTATAACAAAGAAATGGTAAGATGTCAAAATTATATCGATATATATTCATAACAGAAAATTCCCGGTTCCCGCATCTTGCTTTTTGCATTGTTTTGCGTATAATTAAAACAGAGACACGGCGGAGAAATATGGAATTTTTGAGAAACAACTTCTGCTGCGGCCATGGCCGGGTGATGCTGGATGCCGTCAATCAGGGACGGGTTTTCGTCGAACTTGATGGAAAGTTGCTTCACCGGTATGATGAAAACATCGCCGCAGCGCCGGATCCGGTGAAGTTCAACAATATCGGCGGCAACTCCCTCTGGCCGGCTCCGGAAGGAGGCGAGTTCGCTTTCAACTATCTGAATGACTCCGGGAATTCGTGGCTTGTTCAGCCGGGCGTCAATTGTGCAGCTTCAACGTTCCTTGCCGCACCCTTTCCCGTCTGTTCCCGGCGGGTGACGCTACACAATCGGCGGGGATATGAAATGGAAGTTGAATTTCGCAGAGGCATTTTTCCGCTGGCTCCCGAAGCGATTGCTCTCTCCGGAGCCGTGCGGTTTACCGGATATCGCGAAGAGGACCTGCTGCTGCTCTCTACCCCATGTGCTCCCGAGTCGGCAGTGATCGCCGCCTGGTCTCTGGAGCAATTCCCGGGAAGTGACGGTATCGTGGCATTTGGAAAGTTATGCGGAGTATCCGATGCTTCTGAGGCCATCAATCGCACCTATTACGGAGATCCTTCGGATTCGCTGGAGTTCGGGGCCGGATTCTTCCGCTTTCATCTCGGCGGAACCGAACGGTTCCAAATCGGCGTGAAGGCTTCTGTCCGCCCGGAATTTATCGGAGCCTATGATCCGAACCGTAATTTGTTGATCCTCCGCAGTTCCCTGCCGGGGCAGGGACGTCGGATCGATATTGCGGACAATATTCAGCCAGCCGGTGTTTTCGGGGCCGCGGATCAATACAGTATTTTCAACGGCGGAGCATCGAATTTTTTTGAACTGGAGACCATTGCTCCGGTGGAATTTTCTGAGGACGGGCTGGTCACCGGTTCGCGTCTCGTTTCAGAAACCCGCTTCTATCAGGGACCGCGGGAAGAGCTTGAACGGCTGCTGGCACAATCTTTCGGAATGTCGGAATCTTTTTTTCAGTTGAAGGGAGGGTGTGATGGAAGAGAGCAGAGTTCTGCTGGGATTTGATATGGAAACCGATATCGGCAGCTGGACCCCGTGGTACCGCGGTTTCCAGCCCGGAACGGAGAAAATCCTTGCCGTACTGGAAAAACATGATGTCAGGGCAACATTCTTTTTTACCGCGGATGCCGCACGGAAAAATGTCGGGGTTCTGCGGCAGGTTGCGGAATGCGGTCACGAAATCGGAGCTCATACACTCTTTCATGAGACTATCGGCGAACCGTTGTTTGACATCCCGGGAATGGTTCCCGTTCTTCCGGAAGAGGTGGAAAACCGGTTGAGGAAAAACACGCAGATCATTGAAGAACTCTGCGGCATCCGGCCGGTGTCGTTCCGCTGTCCCCGTCTTTTCGGTTCCACCGCCGTGGTCAATGCCCTGGAGAAACTGGGGTACAAAGCCGATGTCAGTTATCCCATGTATTATTTCAAAGAACAACTGCAGCCTTACCATCCTGACTGTGGAAACTGGACCCGGCGCGGCGGAATGAAGCTGGTCGAGATTCCCAATTTTGCCGATCTTTCCATGAAATCCTCCGACCCATATGGGCGGGACCTCGATCAATGGCCTCTCTGGCGGTTGGAAGGTGCCGTCGCGCTGATGGAGCATGTCCGGAATTTCACGGCCTGCGTCCGGGCGCGCGGCGTAGCTCCCTGCCTGGCATTCTATATGCATCCGTGGGAGTTTCATCCGATGCCGGAAGGGCTGCTTCATTACGGGGAGGGAGCTGTCCTGCCCGATCCGTTCATTGTGAAAAACTGTGGTCCTTACGCAGTGGAGCAGTTCGATCTGCTGCTTGAACTGTTGAAGGAATCCGGCGTGGTATTCCGTACCGCCCGGGAGCTGGCGGACGAAACTCCACAGACAGAATAAAATATTTCGCTGACGCTACAATAACAATTCAGAGAACAAATATAAAGGAACTGAAAAATGACTCCCGCCATCGCAAAACAGGAATTTCTCAACCGCATTTCCATGTTTCAGCAGAACATCCGGACAGCCGGACTGGATGCCTGTCTGGTTCATGGCAATGAGGCCGACTTCGCCAATATCCGGTATCTGACGGATTACTGGCCGACTTTTGAGGCGGCCGGCGTATTCGTCCCTGCGACCGGAACACCCGTTCTGTTGATCGGTCCGGAAAGCGAAAAATACGCCATGGGACGCAGCATGATTCCCGACATCCGCAAGATGATCGAATACCGGGAATCCGCGGAACCGCAATATCCGGGGATTCCGGTTGCTCATTACCGGGATATCGTGCAACTGGCGATGGGGGGGCGGCCGTTGAAACGGCTCGGACTGGTCGGGTTCTCCGTCATGACACTGCCGGTTTACTTCTCCCTTCAGCGAGAGTTGCCGGAGGTTGAACTCGTAAAAGCCGATGAAACTCTGCTGGCTTTGCGTTTCATCAAATCCGAGAGTGAACTTGCCTGTATGCGCCGGGCGTTTGAAATCAGCGAAATTGCCCTTGAAGCCGTTCTGAAGGAGATGAAACCGGGCATGACCGAACTGCAGGTGATCGGGATCGCACAGCGGGAAATCTATCGCAATGGCGGAGAATATGAGGGGCATGCCCTGTACTGTTTCAGCGGAGCGCGGACAAACAACGCCATCTGCCGTCCGACGGACAAGGTGATCGAGCCCGGTGAACTCATTCAGCTGAATATCGGAGCCAGGGTCGGCGGATACTCTTCCTCCATCGGGATGCCGGTGATCTTCGGAAAATGGAGCGGCCTGCAGAAAGAACTGGTCACTTTCGGGCTGGAGGCACACCGAAAGACCTATGACTTCATGAAAGCCGGGCAGATGGCCGGGGAAGTTGTAATCCAGTGGGAAAAATTCGTCCGCGAGGCCGGCTATGGAGATTACATGCTTTACGGCCCCTGCCATGCGATCGGAATCATGGAGGTGGAACAGCCGTGGATGGAGTCGGTTTCCTCATACGAACTGAAGGAGAACATGACGTTCCAGGTCGATACCTTCTTTTCCGGACCGGATTTCGGCCTGCGCTGGGAAACCGGCACCTGCATCCACGACAGTGGAATCGAAATTTTCTCCACGAAATTCGAAGATCTCAGCTGGACGGAGTTGTGAGTGCAGATCGCCGGTGGAGAGAACCCCACTGCTTCGCCGCTGATCCGAAAAAACGAAATGGGATTTCGGTTATGAACAGGAAGGATATCGAAGCATTCTCTCAGATCCCTCAGCCGCCGCGGGAGGCGATGACATTCATCGACGAGCTCAGAAGTGCGCCGGCTTATCTTTTCCCGGAGGGGACGGGGTGTCCGGCCGGCGTGACCCGGGAGTGCATGAGATACGGCGCGGAACTGCGGGTGGAATATCCGGCGGCGGAAGAGGAGCTTGAAACCGCATTTCTCTCTCTGCGGCGTGTACTGCAGGCGAAAGGGATTCCGGAGCGGCCGGGGGCCTATCCGATTCGATTTCAACAGGACGGCTCGCTGCTGGCGGAAGAGTACTTCGTTTCCGCCACTGCGGAGTCGTGTGTGGTGAAAGCGTCGGATTCCGCCGGAATGCGTCGCGGAATCTATTTTCTGGAAGATCGGATCCGCGAGGCGGAAGGCCCCGCCCTTACCGCGGGCGAATGGAAACGCAGCCCCTTTGTGAAACACCGCATTTCCCGCTGTTTTTTCGGGCCGACCTATCGGCCGCCGTTTTTCATCGATGAATTGACGAACGACATCGACTATTACCCCGGGGAATATCTGGATAAGCTGGCGCATGAAGGAGTGAACGGCCTGTGGCTCACCATGTATTTTCAGGACATTCCTTCCCGTATATTTCCCGGATGCGGCCGGGACGCCGGGATCCGGTTTGAAAAACTTCGCCGGACTGTGCGGAGCTGTGCGCGGTACGGGATCAAGGTCTACATCTTTTTCAGTGAACCGAAGATGTTCGGCGATATCCCGTTTTCCATTCCGTGGGCGGAAGCGGAACAGCATCCGGAGCTGCTCGGCGGGAGTTGCGGTCACTCCGGTTTCTTCTGCACTTCGACGGCCGCGGGGCGAAATTACATGACGGAGGCGCTCGAACGGCTGTTCACCGCCGTTCCCGGGCTGGGCGGCGTGATCAACATCATGTTCGGTGAAGATAACGGGGCCTGCGTCAGCCATATGTTCCCGGGCGGAGCGCGCTGCCGTTGTCCCCGTTGTTCCAGGCGCGATCCGGCGGAAATTTATCAGGAGCTCGCTTCTCTCATGACTTCAGCGATCCGCAGAGCGAATCCGGATGCTGAATTCATCGGCTGGTTTTATGCGTCGGAGCAGCGCGACGGTTCCGCCCTGATGGAATATCTGGAACATGCCACCTCCCGCTGGCCGCAGGAAAGCGGGATCATGTTCAATTTTGAATCCGGCGGCACCCTGGAGCAGCTGGGGAAGAAGCGCTATGTCTTCGACTACTCCCTGGCGTATCCCGGGCCTTCGGAATTGTTCCGTTACATTGCGGCACACCACCCCAGAACGGCGGCCAAGATACAGGTCGGCTGTTCCCACGAAGACGCCTCTGTGCCGTTCATTCCGGTGCCGGGCAATCTGTATGAGAAATACAGTACAATGCATAAACTGGGGATTTATGCGGTGATGCAGTGCTGGTATTTCGGGAACTATCCGGGGCTGATGAACCGGGCGGCGGGGGAACTCTCTTTTGAACCGTTTCCGCCATCGGAAGAGGCATTCCTGCTGATGCTGGCCCGTCCTGTCTGGCGGCGGTATGCGCCGGAGGCGGTCGCGGCGTGGAAACATTTCGCGGAAGGATACCGGCAATTTCCGGGAAACATTGCGTTCGAATGGTATGGCCCGCTGCACCATTCGATTGTGTGGCCGCTGCACCTTTTCCCGGTTGATGCGCCGATTGCACCGAGCTGGATCCTGAAGAACTTCCCGGAGGTCAGCGGTGACCGCATCGGAGAGTGTCTGGTGTTCCAGCACACTCTGGAGGAGGCGCTGATCCTCTGCCGCCGGATGTATGAATCGTGGCGGAAAGGGGTGGAAATCCTTGCCGCCCTGCGAACGTATTTCGCGGATGATCCGGCCCGGATCGCCGACATCAATCTCGCGGAAGCGATTTCCCTTCAGATGCGCAGCACCGTCAATCTGCTGGAGTTCTACTCGCTGCGCGAAGAGATGTTCTTCGAGCATAAGGATCACCGGCAGGCCATGGAAAAGATCGTGCTGGATGAAATCGGAAATACGGAAGCCATGAAACATCTCTGCGAACAGGACTCCCGCCTGGGATATCACTCCGAGGCGGAAGGCTATCTGTTCTTTCCGGAAAAACTGGACGCGCGGATCGGACTGCTCCGGTATCTGCTGGAAGTGGATTTCCCGAAATTCCGTCCGGATGCTCCGTTCATCGCCGAGTACACCGGTGAAAGACCGGTCGGGCCTCAAACGCTCTGTCGCCGCGGATCTCCGTCCGGCGAAATGGAAAAGGTCGGCGGCACCGGGATGCGCTGGACCTCCTGGTACGATGCCGGAGAGCTTGCCATCGTCATCGACGGCTGCGGGGGCAGGGAGTTCTCGGTGGAAATCGAACCGTGCCGCCTCTGGCCGCCGCTGCGGATCGATTTTGACCGGACGGGGGAGCCGTATTTGTATCCGCTTATATTCCGGGAGCTCCCCGTCTTCCGTTACGAACGGGGAGACGGCCGGTTGACGATCCGGATCCCGTTGAAGACGTTTGATGGATTTCACCGCCGGGGATTCCCGATGAGGATCAACATCTGGAGTGGAACGGACGGCTGGGTCAGGCGTGAACCGTGGGAAAACCGCCTTCTGCATCGAGATTACAATCCTGAATGCGCCGGCTGGCTGATTTTCGAGCAGGAAATATGAACCGCCGATTGCCCGGCAACTGCGATGGAGCTGAAAACAATGACGGAAACAGAGAAGGCCGCCGCCGGATTTCTGTACGATGCAAACGATGTGGAATTTGTCGAAAAGCATTACCGGGCGGTGAAGTTGTGCGCCAGAGTGAATCGTCTGCTACCGCACCGGCAGAAGGAGCGGCTCGCACTCTTCCGTCAGCTTCTGGGAAGAATCGCGGGCGAATTCTACATCGCTTCGCCTTTTCTCTGCGGATTCGGATATAACATTGAGATCGGAGAGCGATTTTATGCCAATTTCAACTGTGTGATCCTCGACAATGCCAAGGTGAAATTCGGGAATCATGTCTTCGTTGCGCCCAATTGCAGCTTTTACACAGCCGGGCATCCGTTTGATGTCAATTTGCGCAATCAGGGGCTGGAGTACGCATTGCCGATTTCCGTTGGGAATGATGTCTGGATCGGCGGCAATGTCATCGTGCTGCCGGGGGTGACCATCGGTGACGGAAGCGTGATCGGTGCGGGGAGTGTCGTAACGAAAGACATTCCGCCGGGCGTTCTGGCCGCCGGCAATCCCTGCCGTGTCCTGCGAACAGTAACCGAGGCAGATCGAAGCAGATACCGGCTTTATTCAGATGTCGAATGAAGGGAGAAGACGCGTTGTTTTTTTCGGGAATACGATGCTGAAGAAGGAAAGGGGTTGTCATTTCAAATTTTATTTTCATGGAGACGGAAGGGTGTTCGAACAAAGTTCAAAATCACTGTACAGGAGAGGAGGAATGAGATGATGAAGTCCGCAGGAAGAAGATGCGCCTGGTTTCCGGCGAAAAACAGAGGGAGAGCGGCGGCTTTTACTTTGATAGAACTTCTCATCACAATTGCAATTATCGTCATTCTGGCGGGAATGCTTCTGCCGGCGCTGAATCAGGCGCGTGAAAAGGCCCGCCAGGCCGGTTGTATCGGCAATATGAAACAGATCGGACTCGCCTTCGGAATGTATGAAGCGGATTCCAACGGCTGGATGCCGCGTGCTCCCGAAGATAAGAATGTCTGCAGGAACTGGGACTATCAGCTCGCCGGTTATCTCGGGTACCGGCATGACGGCAGTGACTGGGGGCCGCCGATTTTTCATTGCCCGGCCGGTGTGGTGAATCCGCTCTTCACGCCCGGCAGGAGTCGCGGGTACATTTACAATGAGTACGTGGCGACCGATCTGTTCCGCATGGGACGCCTGCAGACAAACGGCCACCGGCTGGCCGGAAAGGTCGCCATCCTGTTCGACATGGGGCGTGGCGACAAAGGTCCGGAGCAACAGGAGGAAAGCACCATGGGCAGTTATTATAATTATGAGTATCTGGCGATTTACTCCACGGTGAACAGCCGGTTGCTGGCCTTCCGCCATTCCGCGAGAATCAACTATTTGACGCATGGGGGCAATGTCGCGTCCACCAGCCGGGGGGCGGAAGGGTACGGTGCTGATCCGCTCTGGATCATTTACGATCAGACAAGCATCTGGCAGGACGGTCGAAAATATTTCTGAACAGAAAAAGTCATTGGAAACTGGAGGTGGTTGTGAGAACAGCGCGATTCATCGTTACCGCTGCATTCTGGGGAGGGTTCATGCTTTCGGCCGGAACTCCTCTGGTCGGAAACGGTTCTTTCGAGGGGGAAAGGCTGCCGGGGATTCCGAACTGGTCGGGAAAGGGGAATTTCTGGCGGGGGCGCGGAGAGTGCTTCGTCACCGACCGGGAGGCGTTCGACGGGAAACATTCACTGCAGCTGAAAGCTGCCGAACCGGATTCCCGCGGGCAGAGTTCGACGGAACTTTTCACCCTTGTTCCCGACCGGAAATACCGGGTTTCCTACTGCATCAAGCGGGATAACGAACAGGTGGACGGTCATCTGAGCCTCGAATTTTCCGCTGCGGACAAGAAGGGCTCCTTCGTCTGCCATCCGACGGCGGCGGCGAAGAAAAGATCACTCAATGCGTGGCTGACCGTGGGGGGGGAGAATCTGAATATTCTGTTCTTTCTTCCGGCCGGGAGTTCCCGGCAGTACGTTGTTCTGAAAAATGGAATTTTTTCCGTCCCTTCGGAGCTTTATGGAAAAGCTCCGGTGCAATGCCGGGCCAAGTTGTATGTTTCAGGCGTGGGAAATGTCTACATGGATAAGGTTGTAATTGAAACTGCCGACGACAAGCGGCCGGAGCAGGAGAAATCCATCGGCTTCGCTGCTGCCGAACAGGATGACGCCGCAATTCTTCTGCTGGATGTCCAGAAAAAAAGCAATCAGGTCCGTTCCGCCGCGGCGGAACAGCCGGAGAAATTCAAATTGGAACTGCCGCCGGAATTCGATGCGAGCCCGATTCCGCCCCCGGATCTCTCCCGGTATCCCGCCGCGATCCGCAACACGAAGTTCGTCCGTGCCAGAATCGAACGCGACGGGAAACCGGTATTTCTCATCGGAGCAGAAGGGTTGTCCCCCTTCCTCTGCAAAATGTTCGGTATCGATTTCTGGGTGAATTCCGCGTTCGGGAACCGGGTCGAAGCGGTACAGCAGGGAGATACCATCAAGACCAGACTGACGAATCTTCCGTTTCTGGAGGAGCATATCCGGGAGCATCTGCGCAGCGGAATTCTGGTCTGGCTTGACCTGCTTCAGGATTACAAGGTCTGGCATTCAAAACTGCTGCTGGAGAATTTTCCCGGCCTGTTTGTGACCCGGGAAGGTTTTTTCTGCTGGCGTCCGGAAGAGCCGCGGGCGCAATTTCTGCGCCATGCGACCTGGTTCAATGCGGTAGAGAAGGCCCGGAAGTATCCGATCTTCGTCTATGAGCTTTTCAATGAGGTCTGTTACGAGGATCATTCTCCGTATAACTATCGGCAGTTCCGCCGGGAAATGGCGGAAAAATACGGGACGATTGAACGGGCCAACGCGAAATGGGGGACCAGTTTCCGCTCTTTCGACGCGGTCGTTCCTCCGGGCGGCGGCAGGCTCACGGAAATCGTCAACGGAGTTTCCCCGCAACTGAAGGCGGACTGGAGTTGGTTCACGGAACGGAGATTTGCTGCAATTGCCGGAGAAAGTGTGGCATGGTTGCACAAGGTGGTGCCGGGGGCCAGAGCCACTCTGCAGTCCTATAACGGTCTGCCGTTCGATTTCCAGAATAACTTCGTCAATCCGTTTCTGGTGAATCCGCAGCTGGATCTTACTGCCGCTGAATTTGACGGAAAGATCTATCCCCAGTGGGAGGGGGCGGAAAACGAGGCGGAGATCGTCAGCAGCATGAGGCGGGATATGGATGTCAGTCTCACCCGCCTCTCCGCTCCGGAGCAGGTCGTCATCGACGGGGAATGTCGGATCGGACCGGAAGCCAAAAGCGCGACGAAGGAGAACATCGTTATCGACTTGAACGGGAAATGGCTGTTCCGTCCCGGCGTTCTGGAAGCCGAGGAGAATATGAAGTTCACGGGGTATGATGTTGCCGGCAATGTCGAGGATGCCGGTCGGCGGGAAGGATGGCAGAAGGTCGCGCTGGATACCGCCGGCTGGACTCCCGTCGACGTCCCCGGCATGTGGGGAAAACAGGGGTTCCGGAATTGCAGCGTCGGCTGGTATCGCCGGGCGTTCCGGGTGCCGGCCGGCGCACGCCGGCTGTACCTTTCCGGTCAGAAATTGTCGGATCGCGGCGATATTTACCTCAACGGCGAATTGATCCATCAGACGCTTGCCTGGAATGAACCGTTCAGCATTGACATTTCGGACAAGGTCAACCGGACCGGTGAGAATGTGATCGCCATCCGTATCTTCAACCGGTACTTTCAGGACGGCTATTTCTTCGGTGGAATCCGCGACCGACTTTATATCACCAATCTTTCGCTGAAAGCGGTTCCCGTAACTCCGGAACAGCTTGCCTTCTTCTTTTCTCTGCGTGCTCTGCAGGGATACAGCGGCCTTTGCTGGTCCTATTTCTACATCAACTGGATGGAGGACTGGCCATCCTCCATCTTCAACCCGGAGAAATTCACTCCGGCGACTCTCGCCGCTCTGCCGGAGATCAAAACCAGAATCAACGATCTGGGCAATCTGATATTCTGGGAAAAACACCAGCCGCGCACCATCGGCGTCACCTATTCTCTGAGTTCAGCCCGGTCGTATATCCCGAAGGACCCGAATATTCCGAATGAGCGCTCCAACGATATTGCACGTTATTACAGCGGGTCGGTATTCTCACACCGGGGAACGGATGTCGTCAGCGATGATGTGTTGAACGACTATTCGAAAATGCGGCGTTACAGGGCGCTGATTCTCTGTTTGACCGAAGCGGTTTCCGAACAGGGCATGAAGAATCTCCGCAAATTTGCGGAGGAGGGGGGCTTGCTCATCGTCGATCGGAAATCCTTGACGAAAAGCGCGTTCGACGGCAGCCCGATCGATGCGTCTGGATTGCTGGGGGTGGTTCGAGGCCCGTCGGCGGCGGAACCGCTGCACGAGATAGAGGTCCGCGGAGTTGCTGGCAGAATGAGTACGGTGTCACCTCGGCTGGCCGATGCCGGGCAGTATGCGGCATTGCAGCTGGTGGATGCCGAACCGTTTGCCCGTGCCGGGAAGCTGGTGGTCGGCGCTGTCCGCAAACTGGGAAAGGGGAAAATCATTACGTTTGCCGCGGAACTTTCCGCCGGAGATTTCGCCGCATTGTACCGCACTCTCTTTCAGAAGGCCGGGATTCCGCCGGAGTTGAAAGTGGAAGGGGGCAAATATGTCGAGCTTTTCACCCGGCAGAAAGATGGGAAGCTGCTGTGGAGCATCTTCAATCGCGGCAAGGACGCGCAGTTGCGTATTTCCGGCCGGGTTCCCGCCGGCAGTTATCTGGTTCGCGAGGCTTTTTCTGCCCGGGAGTTTTCTTCGCCTGCCGGACGGAAATTCTGGAGCGCTTCCGAGCTGGAGGCAGGAGTGACCCTGACGGCTCGAAATCTTACGCCAGTCCATCTGCTGATCGAGCCGGAGAAGTCGGAAAAAATTGCGTTTACTTCCGTTCCGGCCGAGCAGCGGGAGGCGTTGCAGAAATTTTTTCTGCCGCTGTGGGACGATTTGAAAAATCCCCGGAAACGGGTGTTGTGGTACGGGTACACCCCTTATGCGCCGCCGATGGTGCCATCCGCGGTCAAGGTGATGCGGGAGATGGGAATCGCCGTGGATTTCATGGCGGACAGCAGTTTCTCGCCGGAACTGAAGGTGTTGCGTGGCGGGAAAAAGATTGTTGCGAAACTCAACTCCTACGATCTGCTGGTGATTCCCCGTTCCAGGGCGAAGCTCGGCGACAGTGAATGCAGGGGGCTGGAGGCTTATCTGAAGCAGGGAGGGAACATTCTTCTGCTGGCAAACCATGTTTACAACATGCACTCCTATTACAATCGCCGGATGCCGGGAATTCTGAAGGTTCTCGGTGCCGGGGTGGTGGATGCGGCGATAGAGGATCCGGCCAATTCCCGGCTGGGGGAGGCCAGACGCTTCAACACCCGGAACGTACTGCCGCACAAAGTCATGGAAGGTGTCCGGGTTTTCGCCGCAATGGGGGCAACCACGGTGAGTCTTGCGGGGGGAGAAACGGTGCTCTCCGCGGAAGATTCAGCGCAAATCACAGGACGGAACCGCGCCATGCTTGTGCTGAAGGATACCGGTGGAAACCGCATCGCGGTGTGTGGCGACACGGAATGGCTTACGCCGGAAGGGCTCTGTCTCGCCGACAATGCGAAACTCTGGTCCAACCTGGTCGGATGGCTCTGTAACCTGGAGCCGCTTCCTGAAAACGTCGTCCGGCAAAGTGTTTCACTGCCGGAATTTTGAAGAGAGCGCGGATATATGAAATAAGGTCTGGCTATGATGCAGTACAAAGAGAATCGTGACGGCATTCAGGTTTCCAATGGATACTGGGAGTGCAGACATGTGAGGGAACGCGGCGGGACGATAGACGCCATCCGGATATTTCACGCGTGGAACCGGAATATTCTGGCGGCCCCCGTCTCCTGCCGGGTAATGACTGCCGCCTCATTCCTCGATCCGGAAGGGCCGGTGGAATATCGAGACGAGTTTGATGAGAACGCGGAACTGACGGTCGAAGATGTTCCAGACGGCAGTGTAATGGTGAAAAGCAAAGCCGGGCTGATGACTGCGGCAGGGGCTTTTTCCGGCATTATGGTTCTGACGGAATATGTTTATTGGATCAATCGCATCTCCGTCCGGCGGCGGTTTCTTTTCGGCGAAGACTCGGTGGAGCTGAACCGTGTCACGGCGGTGATGATTCCGTGCATCCCTCAGCTGGACCGTTGGACGGCAAGAAGGTCTCCAGTTACGACGGCGGTCAATGAAACGGCGATTCAGTATCAGACGCAGTGCGGGACAAATTTCCCTAATCTGTGGGGAAAGTTCGACAGCTTCATCACCGATTACTATGAATGGCGGGCAAGTTCGCAACTGGCCGTCTACGCGCCGGACGGACCGGCCGTCGAATTGATGCCGGATGGAAATATCACCGGATGGGACAGGAGTTTTTCCGGTCCGGATGGATATTGCGGATATTCCTATATCAAGCGTCTGCCTGCTCCGAGGCGTCATGTGATGGGGGTGGATCCCTACTTCGGGGAGGCGATGGAGAAGGTCCGTTTCAATGGGGAATATGAATTCCGCTTTGAGCTTGCTCTGCCCAATGTTCCGGAAAACGGCTTCCGCAAACGGGCCCTGTGGCTGGGCTCTCTTCTGCGTTTGCGGTCCGAGGCACCCTGGGTCACGGAACAGGAACTGGAGGAGATGGCGGAAAATGGTGTTCAGGTGTTGATCCACCACCATGATTGTTCGAAAGGTTTCGGGGCCTGGCCTGACGGCTCATTTTACTGGCCGACAGGAGTCTTCCCTCCTTACGACGAGACGAGACGTCGAGAGTTGAAACAACTGACGGCTGCTGCGAAAAAAAGAGGGATGAAAGTGATCCCCTATTTCAATCTTTTTGAACTTCACGACAGCTGTCTCGAACGGATGAGGCACAATTCCGAGTGGGCGCGGCTGGTGAACGGGAAACAGAATCATTCGATCTACGGCTTTCAGACCTGCCTTGACAGCGGCTTCCGACAGTTTCTGAAGGGATATATCCGCAAGGTGCTTTCCTGCTTCGAGATGGACGGCGCCTATTTCGACGGGGTTGCTCCGGGATATTGTGAAAATCCGAGACATGCCGCCGGTCTACCCCATTATACGGTGGAAGGAACTCTTGATATTATCGAATATACACGTAAATTGATTGGAGAAGAAGGTATCATCGTAATTCACAACAGCGGGGCGCCGTGGCTTGCCGCGGAAAATCTCGCGGATATGAGTGTCTGTATGGAGTATGTGACCGGATTCCCCAATTTTGAGGGCGGAGTTCCGGATTTGGACTCGTATGATCCGATGATCTGGTACGGGAATGTTGTGCCCCGCAGCATCTGCGGTTACACGGCAATCCGTTTCTACGATCCGGACTATGATCGTCTCTGTGACAAACTGGCGGTTTCCTGTCTGCTGAATGGAATTTATTTCAAAGGTTTTTCGCTCAATGGTGTGAATGAATATGAACGATATAAGCGTCTCTCCCGATTGATGAAGGGGTTTGCTTCCCGGGAGTTTCGCTTTGAGAAAACCGGCAGGTTCCGGCTGGATGCCGGTACGTGTACCGCCGCGGCCTACATCTCCCGATCGAAAGCCTATGTGATCGTCGGGAATCCGATGTCCGGAGCGGCTGAGAAATGCTTTCTGCATTTTTCTCCGGAACTGTTTTCCTGGCAGGGAGAGATTGAAGTAGTGAATGAATCCGGCGAGACAATGGGAACGGATTTTCATGTGGAGGTTCCAGGATATTCCTATGTGCTTTACAGAGTTAATCTTAAAAATTAAAATCACTGCCCCCCCCGCCTGAAAAAAGGGGGGAAGGGAGCGAGGGGCGATTTCAAGAAGAATCCGGAATCTGCCGGAGAGACAAAGAAGTGTTCTGCTTTGCTGATATGATGGGAAAGGATCGAAATCATGCCGCGCGGGAAACCGGAAAAATACCTCGGAATTGCCTCCGGAATTGTTGAATTGATCAGCAGAAATAAGATCCGCCGGGGCCAGGCATTGCCTTCGGAACGCCAACTGGCGCTGGATTTTCACTGCAGCCAGTTGACAATCCGCAAAGCATTGCGGAAATTGGAGCAGGAGAATCTGATCCACAAAGTGCCGTCCATAGGAAATTTTGCCGGGCCCCGGTCAGAGCCGGGAAATGTGCCCCAGCTGATAGGGATCGTCTTTCCGGACGATGATATTTACTATTACCGGCTTCTGATTCGTCTGGAACGTATTTTTGAATCCCTGAATCTCTACCCGATTATCAAACTGACCAATCGTATTGCAACTCGCGAGGATGAGGTTCTTGAATTTTTTTGTACGCAGGGCGTGCGTGCGGTGATTGCCGTCCCCAATGAACAATGTGCCAAACGGTATGAGCAATTGCGTTGTCCTGTAATCTTTTTTGACCTTTTCCCGGAGGAAAGCCAGATTCCCCGTGTAATTTCCGATGATTTTGCCGGGGCGGTTTCCGCGGTGGAATATCTCTATGCCCTCGGGCATCGGCGGATCGCCTACATCGGGAGTGCGCTTGACCCGTCCTCCCGCAGCCGTTTTGACGGATATCAGACTGTTTTGAAGAAACACGGTCTCGAAATTGACAAAAAATACATCAAAAATCATTCGCTTACGCGTGAATGGGGAAAACAGGCTGTACGAGAACTGCTTGAGCTTCCCGAACCGCCGGAGGCGGTCTTCTGCGGAAATGATACCGCGGCGGCGGGAGTTATCCGCTATTGCATCGCCAACCGCATAGAAATTCCGGCGCAACTTTCGGTCATCGGTTTTGGCGATACGGAAATTGCGGAAGATCTTTCTCTCTCCAGTGTCAGCCAACATTCTGACAAACTGGCTGCGGTAATTTCAGAGAACCTCATATTGTTGCTGACCGGGCGCGAGATTCCCCGGGAAACGGTGATTCCCACGACCCTCATCATACGACATTCCACCGGTTCCAGGCTGTCGGAGCCGTGACGGGGAAACAACCGTTTTTCTGAATTTATTTCTAGTGGCGGGCACCTTGCGACCGTTTTTGAATTGCAGCAACCGGATCAGTATCTCATAGGGATGTTTTCTCTCGGAGCGAGACATGTTCCGATTGAAGTTTTGCTCTCGCCCTTTGCCGGCAGCGAAACCGGCAGAGGGTGTTCCGAATCCTTATTCCCAACCTTGTGGATAAGACCTCCAGAAAGCCTCCTTGCAACGGTGGAGTCCGCGAGATTGTAATGCCCCTTTTTTTCAAGGGCGGCATTACGTAGAAGCAGTCAAAAAAAAATTTGACAATCTCCCAATGAGATTTTTCTGTACATTACGTTGGCATTTTGACTTCTCTTTTTCAAGTTTCCACGACTGAATCAGCCGATATTTTACTCGTTTTTCCTGCCCAAATCCTCCTATTATGCGGTCTGCCTCATCAAAAAGCAGAATCTCTCCATGTTGTATGCAATATTGCGTAATCCCAACTTTACTTCCGCCCCGTTTATCCCGATGGTCCTCAGAATAAGATTCCTGGCTCGCTGTGTCATGCTTCCGAACACATGTTCTATTCTGGAACGAGTCCTGGCTCTTGTCCGGTTTCCCTGTTTCTCCCATGAGGTCAAAGGATGTCCATTGCATCCTTCCTCTGCAGATGCGCCCGGAATCTACCCTTTTTCAGATTCGCCTCTCTTTCCCTTGAACGATACGCGCTGTCCGCATAAACATCCCTGCTTGTGTTGGTTTCATCGAGGAGCTCTTCAAACACATTGCCGTCGTGAACGGAGGCATCCGTAACCTTGTAATTCCGAATGAGTTTGTATTTGACATCCGCTTCCACATGGTTCTTGTAGCCGTAGTAGTTCTTCCCATTCTTCTGAACCCAGCGGGCGTCCGTGTCTTTCTGCCGCTTCTTCGCTTCGTTCCAATTTTCAACCGGAGGATTTCCTTCTTTGATCGCCTTGTTTTCATCGCGGGTATTGCGTTGCGTAGGAACTCGAACGATGGTTGCATCGACAATTTGCCCCTTCTTCGCAACAAATCCTGACTCGGCAAGAAACGCATTGAACTTGTCAAATAGCTTCCGCGTGAGCTTGTGTTCCTCCAGTTTCGAACGGAAGAGCCAGATTGTCTTCGCATCGGAAACACGGCTGTCAAGCGCCATATCCAGAAAACGCATAAAACTCAGACGATCCATGATCTGATATTCCATCTCGTCATCGCTCAAATTATACAACGACTGCAGAATCAGTATCTTGAACATCATCACCACATCAAATGGTCGGCGGCCGGCATTACTCTTGTGCTCATGGTCATATATGACCTCAAGATCTCTGCGAAATTTTTCCCACGGCACAAATTCTTTCAGCTGCGGAAGCATGTCGCCGTTCTCTGTCAAATAAGCCAGACGATTGTCTCTGTCAAATAAGCCGTTCAGCATCCTGCTCTCCTGTCATTGATGCTGTAATATACTTTCTCTTGCAGTCTTTTCCTGTTACTCAATTTCTCCTCAAATAAATAGAGGCACCCTACATCGATAAGTCTGTTCCGTCAAGTGTTGGATTTGATTCCGAAACGAAATTTGAAGAAATAGTTATTCGCAGTGAAAGTCAAGTAAAGAACCAAATAAGTGTTGGAAAGCATGATACTGCGCAATCAGATTGCGCACTATTGCGCGTTTATTGCGCAGAATTTTTAAAAAACTGGTTGCATTGGACTGACATTCTCGGTATAATAAATTCGAATTCAAATTAAAAACAGCAAGTCAATCTTTCAGATGGACTCAAAAATCAGATTAAATTGTTATGAAAAATATATCAAAACTGAATTGTTTCGACCTAAAAATTGAGTATTTGACTGAACCAATTGGCATGGATGAACGCCATCCGCGTTTTTTTTGGAAAATTGATTCAGGGACACAAAGCGCTTGGCAAATTGAGGTGGAAAATGTTATCAATACTGGAAAAGTTCTCGGAAGTGAGTCCATCCAAGTCATCATTCCTAATCTTATTTTGAAACCAAAGCATGTATACCGTTGGCGCGTAAGAATTTGGGATGAGAACGATTGTCCTTGTGCATGGAGTTCCTGGAATTCTTTTGAGACTGGGTTGTTCGGAGAATTTCCTGGAGAATGGATTCGCAGTTCCATAACCGGTACGGACAGTCAACCTTGCGCATATTTTCGTTCGCTTTTTTATTTAGATAAGCAGCCGCACAAAGCTCGGCTTTTCATGACCGCCCTTGGGATGTATGAACCTAGTTTGAATGGTTCTGCAATAACTGAAAACTGTTTCCTCCCTGGCTGGACAGATTACTATCATCGGGTCCAGTATCAGCTTTTTGACATTACGCATCTTCTTCATCTAGGTGAAAATGTTTTGGGGGTAATTTTGAATGAAGGCTGGTTTTCTGGAAAAATTACGAGACAATGGACGCTTGGACGTATCATGTATGGAGAAACTCCAGCATTCAAAGCATTGTTAGAAGTAGATGGGGGGGCAATTCCTCTGGAATGGCGCTATAATATCAACGGCCCGATCCGATGTTCAGATCTTTATCTCGGAGAAAATTATGATGCACGCATGGAGTTGCCCGGCTGGAATCAAACGGGGTATACAGAAAATGGGGACTGGTATCCTTCCTTAACATGCTCTCACTCGATTCGCTATGACTGGACGAGTGCACCACCTGTCATTCGTGCTGATTTTTTAAAGCCGGTTTCTATCCGTAATCTTTGTGGAGAATTAATCATTGATTTTGGGCAAAATCACGCAGGACGTGAACATATCGTGCTGCACAATGCCCCACGCGGACGTGAAATCATTATTCGGCATGGAGAAATGCTTGATAATGATTCCCGCGTTTATACAATCAGTAACCGAGGTGCACGTGCAACGACAATTTATATTACAAAAGGTGGAGAGCATGAAGTCATTGAACCGCATTTTACCTATTATGGCTATCGTTATATCTCTATCTCTTCTGCAGATGATCTCGAGCTGGAAATTGAAAGTGTTGTCATACATACGGAAATGGAACGCACCGGTTTTTTCAATTGCTCAGATGAACGTATTAATCAACTGTATTCCAATACATTATGGGGGGAATTTAGCAATTATGTTGATATCCCTACTGACTGTCCTCAGCGTGATGAAAAACTAGGTTGGACCGGCGATGCCCAAGTCTTTATCGGGACAGCAGCATATCATACGGGGATAGGGGCATTCTTTTCCAAATTTTTGACAGATTTGGAACTTTGCTGTAATGAATGTGGAGTTTGCCCACAGTTTATCCCGTTTTATCGAAAAAATGATTTTATCGGAACTGCCGGATGGGCTGATGCCAAATTAATTTGTCCAGAAATCCTCTTTCAGATGTACGGGGACCGGAGACTTATGGAGAAATCGTATAAGTCCACCATTCGTTATCTCCATTATGTCTATGAAAATGAATGCATCGATAATATAACTTCAAATGCCATATGGGGCGATCACATGGCGATCTGTGCGACGGATAAATCATTGATTGCCACTGCTTTTTTCGCCAATGCACTACACCTCGGTTCAAAGTTTGCTGAACGTCTCGGGGATTTGAAAACCCAGAATGAACTTCTTGCAATTCGCCAAAGGGTTCGCATTGCCTGGCAGGAACGTTTTCTAGATGCAGATGGCCGGTTGATCAATGATACAGAGGGTGCGCTTTTACTTGCACTTCAATTTGACATGGTTGAACAAAAGCATATTGCTCGCCTAGTAGAGCAATTGCGCGAAAACATTGAGCGGAATCAATGGCATTTGACAACAGGTTTTCTTACTACCTCATTTCTTATGCCAGTTTTATTGTCACATGGACTTGAAGAAACGGCATACCGTCTATTAAAGCAGGAAGACATGCCCTCTTGGCTGTTTCCCGTGATGCAAGGAGCAACAACCATCTGGGAGCGTTGGAACGCCTGGAGCAGAAAGAGGGGCTTTGATTATAAAAATATGACAAACTATGGTTCAAGTTTCAACCATTACGCATTCGGTGCTGTGGCTCAATCCTTCTATGAGTGGGTTTGTGGAATTCGTCCGGATCCGGAGCGTCCGGGATTTAAACACTTTTTTCTTGACCCTCATCCCGGAAAACATGGTTTCAAATTTGCAAAGAGTGAATATCGCTCAGTATACGGAACAATAAAATCTGAATGGATGCGGGAAGACGATGGAATACTCTTCGCTTTTTCAGTTCCTCCCAATACTACGGCAACCGTGTTACCGGAAATGCTTCTTCTCACTCCAGGAGAATATACATTATTTAGATATAAAAATGGGAGGTATGTTTTTGATTTAAAATGACTTAACAAAGTGTATTATTCTGATTTGGAACAATTCTCATGGCGATCTTCCATTTTTTTCCAAAAATTGGGGACATAATACAGTAAGGAAAGGAATATGCGGATAGTTATATACAATCGGACCAAAGCCCTGATTGCTCTCTTTATTTTTCTGCTGGCTTTCTCAATATTCGGCACTGATTTCATTCTATTTCAGGTCGATCCGCGGCTCGACGCGCGGGGTCAGGGATTCGATCTGGCCGGCTTTTCCGGAATCCGGA